>NZ_JAOQNX010000037.1 GCF_025961575.1 Rhodoblastus acidophilus
CATCGTCACCTCCATCCACGGCGAAATCGCCGCAATCATCTGGCGCGTCGCTCCCGAAGGGAGTTGATCAGACAGCGCTCTTCGGCAACGGGCAGCTAAAGGCAATGTGCTCGACGTCGATCTGGCTTTGTGAGTCCGACTCCAAGACTGCGACGAATTCGTCCGCCAGCAAGTCGACGAAATCGACGGCGTTAAACGACAGGTAAAGGTTGAGAATTTGCGCGCGTCGATCCGCCGGCGAGATCCGCCCGATCGCCGGCGCTGCCTTGCTTTGAAACTCAGCCCTGCTCATCAATATCGAACGAAGGACGTCGCCCTTCCAAACATCCATATTCACGGTTGGCGAAAACAGTGGAGCCGTTTCGTCGGGTGAGCTTTCGGGTCGAATATGCGGACAAAACCCCGCTTGCTTTAATCGGTCCACATAATCGAAGTCGAAACCTACGCTTCCGTTTTGTATCACTTGCGTAAAAAGGTCCGACCGCAGCCAAGGGCAATTCTTGTCGTGACTGAAGGCGGCGGCGTAGAAAATCTTCGCTTCGCGGGTGGAGACGAGAACAAAACGGCGTGGGTCGGCGATCAGCCATGCGTGGCATTCATCGCCGCATCCCTTCAAGATGACATGATCGACCGGTCCCGACCGATCTTGCTTTTCCCATTTGCAGGGACCGACCCAACGGGTCATTTCTGGATGGGCCTCCGGCGAAAAGCCAGATGGAAAGCGCGTTTCGCAGTCATAGATGGCGTCACTGAAATCAACTTTGTCAAACTTTGCGCCATCGAAATTGACGCCGCCAAGTTTTGCCCGCCTGAAGGTCGCACCGGTTAGATCAGCGTTGATGAAGCTGCCGGCGCCGCGGGCGTAGTCGAAATTCGCGCCAGCGAGGTGAGCGCCATCGAATTTTGCGCCCGCCATGCGGATGCCACCAGCACGAAGCCCTTCCGCTGCAATCTCACGGAAGTCGGCGTCAGTCGCAGCGACGATGGCGAAATCGGCGCTCTTCAGAGAAGCCCTGCGCAGGCGCGCACCGCTCAGGTCAACCTGGTGAATTCGCGCCCGATCAAGGTTTGCGCCGTCGAGAACAGCCTGGGTCAACTGGGCGACGGTCATTGCCACGCCACTCATGTCAGCGTTCGTCAGATTCGCTCCATGAGCGGCAAGCTCGTTGGCCTTCAGTCCTGACAGGTTGCGTTCCCTGAGGTCGGCGCCCGAAATGTCGAGCCTGTTGGTCGTCAGGTCTTTCATTTCGAGGCTGGCGAGATCAGACTTCAATCCGGCGTTCAGTTTGGCCTGCGAGAGCACAGCACTTGTGTCGACACCTCGTTGCGCCGCGTCCTCAAGGACTGAAACCGCCTCGGAGAATTTCTGCTCATTTGCAAGCGTCCGGCCAAGCTCGGCTATTGCTTCGGCTTTGTGACCAGCGTCGGCAACATTGCGCCAAAGCGCCTCGTCTCTTTCACCATCATTGATGAGCCGGAGAAGCCGTGAGGCCTCCTTCGCTGCGTCGATATCGCCAGGATTGACCTTCAGGGCTGCAAGGGGACGCTTCAATGCCTCATTCACGTACCGCAACATTGCGGCGGCTGGCGAAACCGCCTGATTTCCGGTTTCATTCTGTTTTACGTCAGAGAAAAACTCCGGCTCGATGATTGGGGTCTTTTCGACATCGCCGAGTTTGAGGGCGATGGCGCCGCAGATGTTGGAAACCAAGGCGCCGCTTTCGCTTCGCCACAGAGCGAGCATGATCGGGCCCGGGCGATAGAACGCGCCAAGGTTGACGCCGTTTGGCATTGCGGACGTGACTTCGATTTTGGACGGCACGACGCCCTTGTAGATCTGCGTGACATCGATCGTCGCGATGTTCGCGGCCAGCTGCTTAATTCCGCCTGCGTAAAAGAGCGAGCTTGCGCCGGCGTTCGTCCCGCCGCTTGCTCCCGTTCGGATGTCGATCACATTTCCGGAGACTATGACCGGTGCGCTTCGGACGTCGAAAGGCGCGCAGGTCGAAGCGGCGGCATTGCTTGCGACCGTAAAGAAGGCAACGAATGCAATGAAACAGCGTACGCGTTTCAGCATGGAATATGGCCTTTCGAAATTTGGCGCACGCTCACATTTATACGTTGCCTGGGCAAGTCGTGGAGCGCCCAATCAAATTGTTTTTGCGGGAAGCGCACGAGGCCTTTTATCTCGGGGCGCGCAGCGAGCCTACCGATCGACGGCTTGAGGTCCGACTGGAGACCGTCGCGGGCGCTGCCCGGAAGGGCCGGAATGAGCCGATGGCCGCCTGTCGCAGCTTGACCGTGGCCTAACTTCTTCGGCGTTCAAGGCGTGTGGCTCGTCGTCATGAGGATGGCGGCGCGCTTACAAGATCCCCCACGCCCGATACCGCCTGCGGCCGGTCAGTTCGCGCAATCCAAGCCCGGCGATGAGGTCTTGCCCGGCGCGCGCGGAAACGTTCAGCGCCTTGGCCAGCAATTCGGGGGTGACGATCGGCTTCTCCAGGGCGAGGTCGAGCGCTTGCGGCAGACGCGACGTGCCCCGCCGGCCCTTCAAGCGTCCCTCGCGCGAGGCGCGCGCCAGCAGCCAGCGGTCATGATCCTTCAGGCCCTGTTCGGCGGCGGCCTGGATCGCCGCGAGCCAGAACAGAACTTTGGCTTCGGGCTCGCCCTGCTTGCGCCGGAGGCGGCCCGCCGCCCGCGCGCCGCAGTTCACGCACGTCAGATGGCTCGCGGTCTTGCCGCGCTGGCGCAACAGCGCGGCGGCGAGCAGGCGGCCGAGCCAATCCACATGTTGCAGCGGCTCGAGGTCGTCCCAAAGGACCGCGGCGATCGCCGCCGCGAGCACCGGCGGCAGATCGGCGGTCGCGGCGACGCCGTCGCGCCATTGGTCGAGCCGCTCGTCCTCGTCCCAGTCGAGATCGTAGACAAGCGGATCGCGGTCCTCGCGCGCGACGGCGGGCTTGCGTTCGAGCGCGAGGTTTGTCCGCGCCAGCGCGGCGTCGAGGGCCGCGAGTTCGGCGGCGAGCGGATCATCGTCCGCCGGATCGTCGGCGTCGGCAAAGGCCACCTCCCCTTCCTCGTCTTCACGCACGCCGGGCGCCTCGGCCCTGCCCTCCCCTTCCGGCAAATACCCGCCGCCGCGCAAAGTAGCGAGGCCGGCCAGCGACAGCGCCCAGTCTGGCGCGGCGGCGACGATCTGCCGGCGCGCCGCCAGCACCCGCGCGGCGCGGAGCAATTCCGGGGTGGGCGCGCGGGCGTCCATATGGGCGTCGTGGAGCACGAGGTCTTCGAGATGGGCGAGTTCGCCCTCGATCCAGAGCGAGGCGCAGGCGTCGGCGAAATGCGCGCGTTCGATCCAGCCATGGCGGATCGGGCTGGCGCGCAGCCGCTCGTCGAGCCGGGCGAGCGCGTCTTCGGCGCGCGCCAGCGGCCCCGCGAGCGCCCGCCACGGCAGGGAATCGAGAAAATTGACGCTCAACGAGGGCATCGAGCGGCCGGCCAGGCGAGGCGATCATCGTTCATGGCAACTTTTCCGGAAGCTCCGGCGATCTGGAGTGAATTACTCGCGATTTCATCATGTTGTCCGATCGCTCTTGAAATCCGTAGCTAAAAATCCACCCCGGATTTTTGGCTAAGCGCTTCAAATTGAAATCGGCAACCAAAACCGACAACCGGACCGGCGATGTGGCCCCAATCGAGCATTTTTGCGATGTTTTCCATGAACGGCAAACGCCTGCGATCCTTGGCTGCGATCTTCTTAACCGAAGCTATCATGGCTTTTACTTCTGTCATAGCGGCGTCTTGTCGGGAGGCGTCAACACTATCGATAAGGATAGCTTATCGATAGTGAGCCAGCCTACGGCTTATTGTTGCCATCTCGGAGCCAAAAGCGTTATCCTGGCGCCGATCTAAAGCTTCAAAGATGTCCCGATGGCCGAACCGCAACTCTCCATCCGCAGCGCCAAAGCCAGGCGATTGGCGCAAGACCTGGCCCGGCGCACCGGCTTGCCGATGAACAAGCTGGTCGAGCGCGCCCTGCAGCATTACGACGCCGAGCTCAACGCCGCCAAAAACGCCGCTCCGATCGACGCCGTCTGGGACCTCGCCGCCGCCGGACGCCAGAACGTCGCCGCGAACGCCACCTCCGCGCATGACGATCTTTATGACGCCGACGGCCTGCCGAAATGATCGCGCTCGACACCTCCGCCATTGTCGCGATCGCCTTGGCCGAGCCCGAGGCGGAGAGTTTCAAGACCGTCCTGCGCGAAAATGCGCTGCTGATCGGCTGGCCGACGCTGTTTGAAACCCGCATCGTTCTCGCCGCCAAAGGGTTTTCCAACGCCGGCGCGATCGTGGCTCAACTTGCGGCGACGCCCAATGTCACGGCGCTGCCCTTCGACGCCAAACATTTCTCGGCCGCCGAAGCGGCCTATGAGCGCTTCGGTCGCGGCCGCCATCCCGCCGGGCTCAATATGGGCGATTGTTTCGCCTATGCCGTGGCCGCCGTCGCCAAGGCCCCCCTGCTGTTCAAGGGCCTGGATTTTGGTCAGACCGACATCCTGCGCCACCCGGCGTCCAGCCGCTGCGATCAGGCGTGATCCCTCATGACCATGCTTCTCACCGTTGATGAGGTTATGGATCAGTGGGACGCGCTCCTCGCCCGCGTCGAGGCCGGCGAGGAGGTTCTGATCGCCCGCAACGGCGCGCCGGTCGCGCGTCTGATCCGCTTCGGACCTGAACCCGCGAGCGAAAACGTCGACTCCGAAACCGAGCCTTTGCCAAAGCCATGACCGACGACGCCTACGTGGCCGAAACTGCGCGCGCCCTCGCCCTCGACGCCTTGGCGGCGATCCTGCCGATGGACCGCCGCGACGCGCTCGCCGCCACTTTGACCGACGACGACGTCGCCACGCTCAAACATCTCGCCAATGAGGGGATCGGCGACAACAGCTTGCGGGCTTTGGCGTCCGATCTGGCCTATCTCGAAGCTTGGTCGCTGGCGGCGACAGGAAATCCCCTGCCCTGGCCGGCCCCGGAAGCGCTGGCGCTGAAATTTGTCGCCCATCATCTATGGGACCCGGAGAAGCGCGAGGCCGACGCGGCGCACGGCATGCCTGCCGAAGTCGAGGACGCGTTGCGCGGAAATGGCCATTTGCGCAGCTTCGGGCCGCACGCGCCGGCGACCGTGAAACGCCGGTTCGCCCATTGGGGCACGTTGCACCGTTGGCGCGGGCTCGACGGCCCTTTCGCCGCGCCGACGTTGCGCGCCGCGCTGCGCCTCGCCGTGCGCGCCTCGGCGCGGCCGCGGGGGCGAAAAAGCCAAAAAGCGGTGACCCGCGACGTGCTGGAGCAATTGCTGGCTGTTTGCGACTGGAATCGGCTGGTGGATTTTCGTGACAAAGCCTTACTTTTGGGGGCCTTCGCCTCAGGGGGGCGTCGTCGCAGCGAAATCGCCCGCCTGCGTCTCGAGCAGATCACGCGCGAAGCGCCTGTGCCTCGCGATCCTCAAAATCCCGGGGCGGGAACCCTGCCCTGCCTGTCGATCACACTCGGCCGCACCAAGACCGGATCAGCCGACGAGGAGACGCGCGTGCTGCTGATCGGGCCGCCGGTCGAGGCGCTCGACGCCTGGATCGCAAAGGCCGGGATTGAGAAAGGCGCGGTGTTTCGCGCCATCGACCGCTGGGGCAACCTGGAGGACAAAGCGCTCACGCCGCAGGCGGTCAATCTCATCGTCAAGCGGCGCTGCCTTCAGGCCGGGCTCGATCCTTACGCTTTTAGCGCCCACGGGTTGCGGTCCGGGTTTCTGACCGAAGCCGCGCGGCGCGGCGTCCCCCTGCCCGAAGCCATGCGGCAGTCGCAGCATCGCTCGGTGCAGCAGGCGGCGCGCTATTACAACGACGCGGAAGCGCGGCTCGGCGCAGCGGCGCGACTGTTGGTGTGAGGCTTCAGACGCGTGTCAACACGATTGCGGCAGACCGCGCCAAACTGTTGAAACTCGCGCCCGACAACTTCGCGGCTGAAGACGGCCGCTCCCGCCGAAGACCTGCCGCCCGTTTCGCGAAAGACCGGAATTCTCAAACAGGCGCCATGTGTTGATCGAACCATAGCGTCAGACTCTGTTCATCCATCTCGCCAGCCGCCAATTTCTGCCAAACGATGACGCATTCGACGTCGGTGGCCTCCAGCCCTTGGCCATTCAGGTTCAGAAAAAGTTCGGCGACGACCAGCGACGTCCTTTTGTTGCCGTCGGTGAACGGATGGTTCTTGCAAATTCCGTAGGCGTAGGTCGCGGCAAGTTGCGCAAGGCTCGCAGTCCCATAAGCGAACACGTTTTTAGGTCGGGCAAGGGCCGACTCCAGCAAACCTTCTTCCCGCAACCCGACGCCGCCGCCATGCTCGGCGATTTGCGCGTCATGAATCGCGAGCGCCACCGAGGCCGCGACCCATCTTGGCTCGTCGGCCACTTATTTCGCCAGTTCGCGCAGGGCGTTGCGCCGCTTCTTCATGATCGCTTTGGCCGCTTCCATCTGATCCTCAAAGTCGGGATCGTACGGGGTCAGCCGCATGCCGCCCGGCGCAGGGGTGAGATAAAGCGTGTCGCCCTCTTTGAGATTGAACTGCGCCAAAGCTTCCTTCGGGATCGTCACGCCGGTGGAGTTGCCGATCAAACGCAGCTTCAATGCGACCATTGTGTCCTCCCGAAAGCAAGTTTGTATCTACGTTTGTAATAACATGGGACGCGAAGTGGTTCCACGAAAACCGCAAAGGCGAGGCCGGCGGAAATCGGAGCATTTGATTTCGCCGAGACGACGGTGGCGTCGAAGGACCTAAGGATCCGCCCTCGGATGGCTTTGGCGGCCTGATCCGGGTCGTCATTGGTGAGCAGCCGAACGATGACATTGGTGTCAATCGCCAGCATGCCGCCTCCGCGCTTCATCGAGAACGGCGGCGTCCATGTCCTCGACCGACCGGCGCTTTCCGTCGGTTTTGAGCATCGCGAACACGTCCGACACTTGCGTGGTTTCGAACAGCGGCGCGCGACGAAGCAAAACACCGTCCGGGACTTCTTCGACCACCAGTCTGGCGCCGACGGATACCACGGTTGTCAAACGCTCGCCCGCGGACATGTGTTCGTCTCCTCGGTAAGACAATGGTAAGATGGGCTCTGCCTGGCGCATCGGGAATGGCTCCGATAGCGAAACATCTTAGCCCGCCGCATCGCGGGTGCGGCCCACTTTCGGCAATTTGCCGCGCAACAGCGCCATCAGCACCGGGCCAATGGAAAATTCTTTGGCCCGGGCTTTCGCCGAAAGCGCGCGGAGATAACCGCCCGGGCTGCCAATGGCCTCGCCTTTTTGCAGGATTGCGGCAATCATCACCGCGGCGTCGGCGGTCCCCATGGTCTCCTGCGCCTCGCGCCAGGCGTCCGCCGATATGCCAAGGGCGGCGCGCGCCAGACCCGCAGTGGCGATCAGATCGCGCCAGGAGCCTATCCGATCCTTGGCGTAATCGGCGATATCCGGGCACGCCTCGAGCACCATCCCGAGCGGATAGGTTTTCATTGTCGGCGCAATCTTTGCCGCATTCGCCTCCTCGTCGTCTTGAGACCTTTGTGGAGCGCGCCCATCTTGGTCGATTGAACCAATATCGACGGCCCTGCCTTCTCGTAGGCAAGGTTCAAGATCAATTGGAGGGTTTGGTTTTGAATTATGTATGTGACGCTCAGTTTGAGACTCATTGGCGCTTATATTTTGCGAATTTACGTGAGTTTCCAACAGATTGAGCACTTCGGAGGACAGGAGTGCCAGCTCATCGGCGACAGGCTCCAGTTCGGCTCTCGTCGCCGTGCGCGGAATCCGGCCTACAATGGCGCGAAACATCTCATGGATCGTCATCCAATCCGCAGGGCCCTGCCCCGCGATGCGGGTCGGAACGCCCTCCTCGATGCCGGTTACGATCATCTTGGCGATGTCGCGTCGACAGATGGTGATGCGTTCGCGCACGCGTTTGAGCGACCGCTCTTCGGCGCGCACGGCTTCTGCGAGCGCCTCGAATTCGTCAGCGCGCGCCACCAGCGGAGCGAGATCGAAGCCAAAGGCGATTTCGACATCCCCTGCCCCGTCCTTGCGGGCGTAGCGTTTGCCGTTGGGGCTGTCGCGCCGCACGATCAAGCCGGCGTCGACTAGGACGGCGAGATGGCGCCTGAGCGTCGCCGGCGCCATGCCGTGGGCGCGCAGGCTGAGTTGCCGGTTTGAGGGAAAGACCACCAGGTCTTCACCGGCGAGGATGGTTTCGGGATGAAACGTCAGCAGCGCGTCAAGCACCGCCAGCGCGCGTTCGGACACGCCGAGAGGCGCGCGCGCCGCGCAAATCGCGCGGAAGACATTCCATTTGTGCGCGAATTTTTCAGGCGGACGCGCTTTTGCCGCCGCCTGGCTTGCCACATGGGCAAGCGTCAGCGACCGCCGCCCAAAAGGCGTCGTTGATTGATGTGGTTCCATGTCTTTGCCTTGTTCGGGCAAAGAAAATCCGCTCGCCGAAATGACGCCAAAACTCTTGACACTGATTCGCGGAAGTGGGATTCTTTAAGCGCCAACATAAAGAAGGGGCTTCCGGAACGGCGACGTGACGGGGGCCTTTTTCTTTTGCCTGTGGTTCTCCGACTTAGTTGCGGTTTGGTCTGGCCGGCTCATTCCGACCAGGCAAACGGTGTTCACTCCGGCAGATTGCCGGATTTAAATTCCTCGTAGAGCATCTCCAGCCTGTCTTTGACGAAGTCACCGAACTTCGGCGCGACTCGATCGTCAAACACCAAGGTGAGCTTCTTCCCTGTCCGCGCGATCTTGGCAGCGTGCGTCCCGTCTTTCGCCGACCACGTTTCGGCACGACTGCGCGATGACTTCTGACGCAGGCCAGCGGCAAGTGTCTCAAAGCGCTTATCCGTATCCAAGACCAGAAATTCGGGTGCTTTGACCATTTCAATCGCACGCGCGCGATTGTTTTCCTGTTCGAGAAGGTCGCATAATTCCTGCCACCGCACGCGACCGAAGGCTGGGGCTGGCCCCACACCGTCAATTACTGTTCCCGGCACTCGGGTTGCGATCGAGATAAGGCGCGAAAGGGCGGCTTTGTCGACATTGAGCGACGCCATGATGATTTCGCGTGAAAATTTCCGTTCTTCTAGTCGGGCGGCAAAACGCGCACGTTCGATAAAAGTGAGATCAGTTCGGCCACTGTTTTCCTGACCTTGCGCAATAACCAGTTGCTCATCCGTGAGGACCCGAACGACGGCTCTCACTTTAATTCCAAGTTCGCGCGCCGCTCTCAGGCGACGGTGACCAAATGCGACTTCGTAACGCTCTGTCGCGCCGGGCTTGGGCCGTACGAGGATAGGAACATTCTGGCCATGCTGGCGAATTAGGTCGCGGAAGGCCGCACTTTGCTCTTCCGATGATTCCATGCGATCTGCGACGAAAGAATTGTCGATGATCGCTGGATCAAGTTCAACGATCACCTGCCCTTCAATGAGCTTCTGCTCGATCTCCTCCGCGCGTTTCACCTTTTCCGAGATGCCGCCCAGCGACTGCGATATCGCACCAAGCGCACCAGATGGTTTGACAGATCGCTCAAGCGCAAGAAGCGGGCGCGCGCGTTGCGGCGGTGCTTCATTAATCTCTGCCGTAGGCGTCACAGTCTCGGCCGCAGGAGGATCGAAATTGATTTTACGCGCCATCCTTAGCTCCTGGCCCAGACTTGTTTGATCAAGCCTTCGATCTCGCCGTTCACCAAGTCGAGCGCTTCGATAGCTCGATCATAGGTGCCGCGCGTGAACTGCTGTCGTTCAACCTCATAAAGTGTCTGCTTCGTAAGTCCGGCGTCAGCGATAGCCGTGCTTTTCACCATCGGATGAGTCAATACGCGCGACCCGAAGATCGAACGCATTAGACCAACCATTGTCGTCTGCGGACCGTCACTAGGTTCGTATCGCGTGACGAGGTAGCGCATCCAATCGTATTGCGTTGCGCCGCCTGCGCGCGCTACCACATCAAGCAAGCTTCCGGTCATGTTGAGGAACTGAGACATCGACATGACGTCGAGCATCTGAGGATGGACGGTTATGAGAACCGCCGTCGCCGCGCAAAGTGCGGAAAGCGTAAGAAAGCCCAGTTGAGGCGGACAGTCGATCACAACGACGTCGTAAGCGTCGCTGACCTGAGCCAAAGCTTCGCCGATCCTTGCAAAAAACATAGAATCGTCGTTCTCGCGCGCCATCAGCGCCTTCGGCGTCTCGTGCTCAAACTCCATGAGTTCGAGCTGACCCGGGACAATGTGCAAGTTGGGCATATATGTGGCGCGCACGATTTCGCGCATATCTCTCCGGGCGTCATCGTAGCGGATTGCGCCGTAGATCGTTTCGTTTTCACCAACATCGAGTTCGGGTTGATGCCCAAAGAGAGTTGAGAGACTCGCCTGCGGATCAAGATCAATTGCAAGAACGCGGTAGCCTCGGAACGCAAGGTATTGAGCGAGGTGCGCCGCAGTGGTCGTCTTGCCGCTACCTCCTTTGAAGTTCATCACGGAGATGATCTGAAGGGCTTCGCCTTCACGCCGATGCGGAATGTAGCGGCGTGCACCCTTGCCGGCGCCATCGAGCTCGCTTCTCAGGCCATCAATGTCATCAATTGAATAGCTACGGCGGCCACTCGTTGGGGCTGGAGGGCCCTTCCCTTCAGAAACAAGCTGCCGAAGATAGCCCTCCGCGATGCCGATGAAACGCGCGGTCTCTGCTGACGAGAAGCGGCGGATTGTTTTCTCGGCCATTGGCGGGAAGTCACGAAGCTGCTGCGCCCGCAGCCGCGTAGAAAGCTCTGCCGCGTCGGCATTGATCAGTGAACGGAGATCCCGCACACTACCGTCAAGGGATTTGACTGACATCGACCTTCTTATCTCTGCATCTGCGGAATTTTGAGCATGCGCCCCGAAAATGCGCTGATGATCAGTAATGCCCGATTCTCTCGAAGCTGCAAGGATTATTGAGTTAACGGGAAGTTAACGGGCGCGCTTATCGCGAATTTAGCGTGCAATTCGTTGCCGTGTGACCGACTGAGAACGCTCAGAGCCTGCGTCTTAATCCCGATTTCGGATCCTTTTGCTGCACTCCGCGCCCTGGCGTATCCGTACGACGAAACTGCATTGGGGCCTCAGGCAACCGAAAATTGCCCCCAAAACTGATCCTGTGCGGCCGGCAATGTCCTTCGCCGCAGCGCATGAGGCAGCGAATAGCGAGGGTGCGGCGTCCGGCGGAGGCGACTCACGCAGAGAACAGCGTTGGCAAATGCGTCGCCGTCGTCTGTTAGTGACGCGCGCCATCCGACAGACTGGCGAACTGTATCTTGTGAGTGTGACGCAGGACGCCATCGGGCGTGTCCATCACCGAAGCGTCCGCACCGGCAGCCAAGGCGTGGCTCCTACTGTCGATTCGTCTCCTCCTTATTGGTATTGGAGGTGCTTCTCGCGCTACCTTCAGCTGTCCCGCGCGCTCCCAGCGCCGCTGCGAGCCTTCAAATCGCGCGCGCGGCGTGTTCACGCGCCGCGTCGAAGCGCTTTTTGCCAGACCTCCCACCAGCGCCCAGACCCCGTTCGCCCTCCCGCCTGTTGCGGGAGGCGAAACGAGGCGGCGCCAGCGGCCGGCGCAAACGCAATTGCATCGAGACTGATCATGCCGGCTGTGGCAAACGGGCTCCGGGGCGTTCATGGCCGTGCTGGTTGCGATGCTCCGACAGCAGCCAATTATTTGCCCCAACCCACTCTGCAGCCGAATGAAGCGTCACTTTGGTTTCGCGCGATTGCGGCAACGCCCTCGCGCTGGCTACAAGCACCGCAGTCGCATAGGAATAGCGCGCCAACAAAAAAGCAAAGCCAAGAACACGGCACGCTGGCGGTTCCCTTGCCGGCAAGATCGAGGCGCAGTTGCAGGCGGAGGTCGCCGATCTGATGGCGAAAGCCGTGGCGGCCGATGCGGCGGACATTCCCGATGGCATGTCGATACCCGACGAACTGGCGCGCGCAAAGAGCGCATGCGCAAGCTGGCCGAAGCGCGGGCGAAAATTGAGGCGCGCGCGGGAGCGTTACGTGCGGGAGAAGCACGCGGCGAAACTGTGGGCGCGCAAAGCCAAGGCGGCGGACACGGGCAAGAAGCCCGGCGGCAAGCGTCCAAAGGCTCCTGCCGAGGGACCGAAACCGGAAGACCACATCAATCTCAACGACGAAGAGTCGCGCATCATTCCGCCGCCGGTAGCGGCTTCGACCAGTGCGACAACGCGCAGGCCGCAGTCGCCGCGGGAAGCCTTCTGGTCGTCGCGGCCGATGTGGTTCAGGCCCCGAACGACAAGCAGCAGCTTGAGCCCAAGCTCGGCAAGATCGTGCCCGTTGCCGAAGAAGTTGGGAGAACCCGAGACGCTGCTGGCGGACACGGGCTATAGCGCGGCGAATGTCGAGGCTTGTGCGGAGGCGGGGATCGACCCGCTGATCGCCATGGGCCGCCAGCCGTACCTTTCGCAGTTCGATGAGCGTTTCGAGGCCGCGCCCCCCGCGCCGGAAAACCCGACGCCCGTCGAGACCGTGGCGCATCACTTGCAGACGCCCGAGGGCAAGAAGCTTTACGCCCTGCGCAAACAAACGCCGGAACCAGTGTTCGGCGTTATCAAATCGGTACTCGGGTTCCGGCAATTTTCGCTGCGTGGTCTAAAAAAGGCGAGAGGCGAATGGAGCCTTGTGACCATGGCGTGGAATTTGAAGCAGATGTTCGGCCTCGCCTGCGCTTGAAAACGATGTCCGCCAATACTGGATAGGAATGGCTGCGCCACGTCGTCCTGCATACCGCGCCAGTCGTCCGAGGCACATGCCGAAGACGGCCTGAATCGCGGCAAAGCGCCAGTCAACAGCTTGCAAGACGAAGCGCCTAGATCTGGTGGCGATTGAACGCACCGGACGCGGGGCCACTGCATCTCGCCTCCGTTTTCGCCACCTTGGCCGCGTCGGCCTTGGGCAGGAGGCCGACGCGGGCAGGACCAACGAGCTTTCCGTAATCCCCGCCCCCAACAACCGTTTGGCCGAAGGCGACGGCCTCGCGGGCTCTCAGTTGTACGCTGACAACTTTATGCGCGAATCGGCTACATGCGCTCTCTAGCCAGATCACGACAATCAGTAAATCGCAGCATCCAGGCGCACCCGCCGTCAACGAGAGTTGTACGCTGACAACTCAACGCTGTCATCAATGCTGCGCCCAGAACAGGTGCGCCACTTACGAGGCACACGGACTCCCAGCGCATGGGAGCGAGACCGCTTTGAGGGCAATCATGCATTGCCCCATTTCCGCGCCCGCTCGTCTGGATCGAAGCCGTCGGTTTCGTTGAGCTGCTGGCCTTGACTACGAAGTTCCGTTGCCTTCGACCGGAGGTTATTCCGCCTGGATGAAGGTCAACTCTATCCTGGGTGGGATATCCCACTGCCAGACGAGACTTGATCGGAAGGCATCGGCCCCGCGGTGGAAAGCTTGCAGGGCTCTGCCGGTAGTACTTGCTCTGGCCCAGTCTTAGCTGCACACGCCGCGAGCTTGGCATCACGCTTCGTTCAGGTGCATGACATTTTTGGGCGCGCTTCGATCTCTTGAGACTTTCGACGTGCTTGCGCACGCGCCGCCGTCGGTTCGTCCCGCAATCAACACTCCGCCGGGAAAGTTCGTCGCATTCGCGCCATTATTCCGGCGGCCGCGAGCAGGCACCGTCTTCAATCTCAGTTTGGTGCGCACGAGCGCACAGTTCGCCGTGACAATCTCATATCCTAGCTTCCAGTGGCTCGATATTCCCACCCGGAAGGCTTTGTTGTCTCCTATAGCCCGACTACGTTCATGCGAAATATTCCTATCCGCACATGAGCGGGTAGGGCGCTGGACACAATCTTGCAAATTCTCATGCCGGCAAGCCAAAGGGCGGCGCAGCGCCGCTCCATTCTTTCGGTCACGGCGGATGCTCGCGGGTTAGGGACGTCGGAAGCGTCAACCTGGCGCCGGAGCCGCCGCGTCCTTGAGGCTATGTCGTCGGAGCCGCATTATCTGTGGGGTGCGCGAACGACAATCGCCTATCTCGCGATCTCCACAAGTGCTTCTGCAAGAAGCTTTATCCGTGGGCTTTGCCTTTTTGAACCCTCCACCTTCGGGCGGATGAGATCCTCGAGAAAGACAAAAAGCGCGCTGTCCGCGCTTAATCCAGATTTTCCATTCTCGCGAAATAATCCGGACGACATTGGAGAGATTTGGGCGCTTGTCGCGCCGGCGCACCTCGATCGTGATAAGGCCCTCGCGCACGGCGAGACGGAGCGCGTTGCGCGTAGTGGTTTCGCCGATCCCAGCGCGGGCTGCGATCTCCGCGATATATAATCGGCAGTCGCCTCGGTCGCGCACGGCGTCCGCAACGATCCGCAATGCGGCAAGCTCGCCGGTTGTGAAACGGCAGGCCAGGGCAGGGGGCATCGGGCCGGACGTGGCGAGCAGCCGACGGCGTTCGAGTGATGCACGTCGGTCGGGCGACAACGGCCGCTTGTGCTTCGGCGGAAAGTGGCTCGGCAAGCTCCGGGTCTTGGTGGCGGCAGTAATCGTTGGCGCGACGGTGACGGGAGCAACGCCGCGAACCTCCTTCTTCCGCCGTTCAACGGCTGCGGCGAGAGCTTCGGCTTGGTTATCGGACAGAGCTCCGTCAGCCCACTCCGTCCATATATCTTTTGCGAAGCTTTCCAGGGCGATCAGGGATTTGGTTGCTGCGATGATTGCGAGGGGGGCAAGGCCGATCATCGGTCGGCGCTCGGGCAAATGGATATAATCAATGAGCGCAGCCGAATAGGCGCCGTGAACACAGCGTGCATGAACCTCTCCAATGATGTGGGTCATGCCAGGGGCGTCAGAGCCTCAACGGGCAAAGAAAAGCCGTTAGCAGAAATGTGCTTCCTGCTTGACTTCAGAGTCCGATTCGGGGAAAATAAAGTTGTTGTCGCTTTCCCGGTTTCAAGGTTTTGGCGAACCTTGAAGGGGCTTTCCCCGCACCGACTCTATCTAGCTAGTTTGTGAGGCCCGCCCCCGGCGGGCTTTACGTTTTTCTAATGCTGTTTTCTCCAATAGGCGGGTCCGAAATCGGCCCAGATAGCAAGACGCGTGGCACCAGAAATCCGAGCCTGGGCGTCGATGAACCAGGACTCAGAGAACGACCGCCCGAAAACACTGAGCTCGGCCGCGACCGCCGACTCGTCGGGGAGTCGGGGTTCATCCGGCAATATTGATAAAGTCGTTAGCAAAATCAAATTGTTTCGCCTGAGCAAATAGGCGAGCGTTAAGGGCGCTGATGGACGTTTGCTATCCTGCTGATTTTATGAGGTGACTTCAAACCCAAGCCTGCGGATCAAGCGAAGCCGGCGTCAAGGTGTGCCTCATCGCTCGTGATCGGGCATGGGCGTCAGGTCGGTGGATCGCGATCCAGGAAGCATCGGCTGCTTAAAAGCGCATTTGGGTGGGGCGAAAAGGCTAGATTCAGCCATTTTCCTGGCCATTACATTGTGTTTGGCGAGGAATTCTCTGGAAGTGGCCTCAGCACGTGATTTCGACGGCGCTGGTCCGACGACGACGTCAAACGTAAATTTCGTTAGCAATATGAAATTATGGCGGCTTTGAGAAACGGGTGATTCATGCTTAGAATTTTTTAGCCTACAAAAATGGCTGAAAAATATGAAGAAACGCGAGAAACAGCCGGACACAACTTCCGCGAGAGAAAAACGACCATACACACGCCTCCGGTTCCCCCCAGAAATCCGCCGAGATCGGCCCATTCTGGTCGGATTGGCGCAGACTCTGGCTACGTTACAAAAGAAAAGCGGCCTGAAAAAACCAGAATACGCGAAAACGCTTGGAATCTCGGGCGCTGCGTTTCGGATGCTGCGAAGCTGTTCGGCCAATCCAAAGCTTGATCGCCTTTTCGAGATGTCGATCCGGCTTCAGATCCCGCTATGCACGCTTTGCGGCGATGACGAGGTGCGTGGTCGCCTGATTGCGACGGATCATGCGCTGAAACACATGGCGTTGGTGATTGGGGAAATGACGGCGACTATCGGCGCAACCGACGCCGACAAGGCCAAGTTTCTAGGCATAAGCCTATTGCAGTTCTATCTCATCAGACGGCTGGAGGCCGGCCCCCCATTGCTGATGTGCGAAGAAATGGCGGCGCGCCTGGGGATCTCCGTTTGGGAGTTCCTCGGCGTTGATGCAAGTGTGCCTCTGAGAACAGATTAGCGCGCTGTCGTTCACGCGATTATGAACAGCCTGTTCGCGACAGCAATCGCAACCGAGCCATCATCCTGGCCAGCCGATTAGAGTGGCGCGCCCTCTCCCCTGGACGCAGACCCGCGCCAGAGTCTTTCTATCAATCCTGACAATTTCGTCATCACCGCCGATCTCCAGGATCGTCGGGTGATTTCGATTTTCTCGGGCTTCGCGCGAACTCGCGCATCAAAGAGCGCAACAGGATGCGCCGCTCCGCCAGGCGGAGCCGCCAACCAAGCGATTGCAAGAGCCTTACGCTCCCCGAACGACGAGTATGGCGTTAGACTTCGGCGGCCCTGTCGCGCGATGCAGCGCCACGGTGTACGAGAGGTTCGAAGGCTTGGCCAACGCGCTGGAAACGCCGCATAAGGAAACGCTGGTCGGTTCGGTCGAACGGGTCACCTTCCACAACGAGGACAACGGCTTCGCCGTCCTGAAGGTGAAAGCGCGAGGCCACCGTGACCTGGTTCCCGTGGTCGGCCATGCGGCGTCGATTTCCGCCGGCGAGTTCATCCACGCCGTCGGCGTCTGGTTCACCGACCGGACGCATGGGCTTCAGTTCAAGGCCGATTTCCTCAAGACCACGCCGCCGACGACCGCCGAGGGGATTGAGAAATACCTCGGCTCCGGCATGGTGCGCGGCATTGGCCCCAAGCTCGCGCAGCGCATCGTCGCGGCTTTCGGGGCGGCGACTTTCGAGATCATCGAGGCGGAGCCGGCGAAGCTCAGAGAGGTGTCAGGCATTGGCGAGATGCGCGCGACGCGGATCGCCGCCGGCTGGGCCGAGCAGAAGGCCGTGCGCGACATCATGGTGTTCCTGCACGCCAATGGCGTGGGCACCTCGCGCGCGGTGCGGATCTTCAAAACCTATGGTCATGACGCCATCCAGGTGATGACGGAGAACCCGTACCGTCTGGCGCGCGACATCCGGGGCATCGGCTTCCGCACCGCCGACGCCATCGCCATGAGGCTCGGGCTGACCAAGGAATCCCCGCAGCGGCTGCGCGCGGGCGTCTCCTTCGCCTTGCAGGAAGCAACCGACGACGGTCACTGCGGATTGCCGAGGGCCGAACTGATCCGGTCGGCGAGCGACCTGCTCGATGTCCCCGCTGGCCCGATCGAGACCGCGCTGGCCGAGGAACTGCTGGCGGGCGAAGTCGTCGCCGACGCCATCGAGGGAACAGAGTGTATTTTCCTGCGTGGCCTGCATATCGCCGAAAAGGGCGCCGCTGACCGGCTCCTCTTCCTGTGCGACGGCAAGACGCCGTGGCCGGAGATCGACGCCCCTGTCGCCGTCGCTTGGGTCGAGAGAAAGACGGGGAAGACGCTGGCGGCGTCTCAGCGCGAAGCCGTCGCCATGGCGTTGAGATCGAAGGTTTTGGTCGTGACCGGAGGCCCTGGCGTCGGCAAGACCACCCTGCTCGACGCCATCCTGAGAATCCTGACGGCCAAAAGCACGAAAATCCTGCTCGCGGCGCCGACGGGCCGCGCCGCCAAGCGCATGACCGAGCAGACCGGAATGGAGGCGAAGACCATCCATCGGCTGCTCGAGACCGACCCGAAGGAAGGCGGCTTCAAGCGCGGCGCC
Source organism: Rhodoblastus acidophilus (assembly GCF_025961575.1). GTDB lineage: Bacteria > Pseudomonadota > Alphaproteobacteria > Rhizobiales > Beijerinckiaceae > Rhodoblastus > Rhodoblastus acidophilus_C. The sequence continues at coordinate 17,955 of NZ_JAOQNX010000037.1, forward strand.
GAAAATCCGCTCGACTGCGACCTGTTGGTGGTCGACGAGGCCAGCATGATCGACGCCTCCCTCATGTTTTCGTTGCTCAAGGCTTTGCCCGTCAGCTCGGGCCTGATTCTGGTGGGCGACGTCGACCAGCTTCCCTCCGTCGGTCCCGGGCGGGTTCTCGCCGACATCATCGAATCCGGCGCGCTTCCCGTCGCCCGCCTGACCGAAGTGTTTCGGCAGGCGGCGGAAAGCCGGATTGTCGTCGGCGCGCACCGAATCAATGAGGGGAAAATGCCGGAATGGCCGCGGCGCGGCGAAGACGCCGATTTCTTCTTTGTCGAGGCGGGTTCTCCAGAGGAAGGGGCCGCCAAGGTCTTGGAGATCGTGCGCGATCGCATCCCGCGCCGGTTCGGCATGGACGCGGTCGGCGACGTGCAGGTGCTGTGCCCAATGCAGCGGGGTGCGCTGGGCGCGCGGGCGCTCAACGCCGACCTGCAGAAGGCGCTGAACCCCAATCCGGTCGACAAGATCGAGCGGTTTGGATCGGTGTTTGCGCCCGGCGACAAGATTATGCAGACCGACAACGACTACGACCGCGAGGTTTTCAACGGTGACCTTGGGCGCGTCGTCCGCATTGATCGGGAGGAAGGGGCCCTGGTTGTCAGCTTCGACGGACGTGAGGTGACCTACTCGTTCGGCGAGCTGGACGCTCTCGTGCCCGCATACGCCACCACCATTCACAAGTCGCAAGGGTCAGAATATCCCGCCGTTGTCGTGACACTGGCGACCCAGCACTACACCATGCTGGCGCGCAACCTCGTCTACACGGCGGTCACCCGCGGGAAGCGGCTGGTCGTGATCGTCGGGCAGAAGCGGGCCTTGGCCATCGCCATCCGGAACGTGCGAACAATCAGGCGCTGGACAAAATTGAGGGAGTGGCTGGCACGATAGATGGGACGAAATGCGACGGCCCTTTCCGGCGGATTCCGGACATTCCCGAGGCCGCTGCAAATTGACGACGCGGGCGGAAAGGCGAAGTGGAACTAATGGAAGTTTTGGGACTCCACGCGGACGTTCGCTGTCAGGGCGGGGTCAGAGCGCGATCTGATTGAGGATTACGCGGTCCTTGATTTTGGTCTCGTCGCAGAGCAATTGCGCCTTGGACAGAATGAGCGAAAGCACGTCGTCGCCCGCGAAGGGCAAGGGCACGCCGCCGAGATCGCCGCCGCCCTCCCCGCGCACGATGCAGACATGCTGGTTCTTGCCGACGATGCGCACGGCGGCATTGCCGCAATGGATGGCGTAGCTGTGCCATTCGCCGCTCACGATCAGGTGGTTATGCTCCATGCGGCAGCGCCCGGCGATCGCCAGTTTGGGAACCAGCCATTCCAGCATTTCCGCGCGCAGGATCGCGCTCTCGCCAAACGCCTGCAGCGAGAGATTGTCGTCGATGCCCAGCGCGCCCCGGTCGAATTCCGGCGGCGGCGGCTCCGCCTCGGCGCCGGGATCGGCCCATTGCGGATCTAGACCGAGGACGCTGGCGCCGGTGACCGTATCGATGTCGAACAGCACCTCGGCGAAAGCCAGAGCCGGAACATTTTCCAACGCCACGGGGCGCGCGTCGGCGCCGTTGATCTCGGCGGCGCGGTAGAATCGGATTTGCGACGTGGCGAAATTGGCAAAATTGGGCGCGGCATAGCCGCCGTGGTTCTCCTGCACGGCGCCGCAGCCGCGTCCCCAGAATTCCGCCACCAGCCCGAAGCCCGGCAGGTCGAGCCGCGCGGGATGGAATTTTTTCGGGACGCAATTGAGCATCCGTGAATGCAGCGCCCAGCCCCGGTTGCGCAGGATGCGCACGAAAACCGGCTGGTTGAGGATCAGGCCCGCGAAACGGTTGCTGTAGGTCGCGGTCGCCAACTCCGCCTCGGTGAGCCGATAGACCGGACGCCACAATTGGCGGATCGGCTGGCGCAGACCGCCCGCCGTCAAGGCTGCGCGCCAGCGCGCATTTGTTTCCGGCGTCTCCATCAGGGGATGCCAGAGTTTGACGCGGCAATCTCCTTCCGGCGCCGCATGGGTTTCGCCATCGGGGCCGTGCAGGTCCGACGCGGTCCCGAAGGCGACGAAAGGCGCGCGATTCCGGGGTTCGAAGCGCCACAGCAGGCGCGCGGCCAACGTGGCGATCAGGGGATGATCGGGGTAGCGCGCGCGCCAGTCGCCGAACCGCCAGTCGCGGCCCGTGCGCCAGGTCAGCTCCAGCCTTTTTCGCGCCTCGGCCAGCGCCGCATCGATGTCGGCGCGTCGGGCCTTGAGCGCATCCACGTCTTCGCGCGCGAAAGGTTCGGATGCGGGCAGGCGCTTGAACGCCTTGCCGCCGGGGTCGAGATAGCTGACGCTGGTATGGCCCAGCGGCGAAAGGGCGATCAGCGCCGTCCAGTCGCCGAGTGGAAATTTCGCGACGCGAGGAGGAGGATCAAGTGAAATCATAGGCGGGCACGCTGATTTCCTCGATATCCGCCGCCGCGACGCCGCGCGCCTTGGCGATGGTCACCATGGCGCGGTCCACGGCATTGCTGATGCCGTTGTCGTCGAAATCGCGCTTCAGGCGCCCGAGCGTTTCCATGGCTTGCTGAGAGCCGACGAGAGCCATGCCCTTGATCGCGGCATTGGCCACGGCGCGCGAGGGGAGCCGGACGGGCATGGCGGCGCGCGCCACTCGCTCGAAGATCTCCGCAGCATCGGGAGGCGGATTGTCCGCGACGAGCCAGATCGCGCCCTTGAGCAGCCTCTGGTTGGCAACGGTCGCCAAATGGCAATCCCAGGAGTGGCGATAGGGTGGGTCGTCGTCATAGGAAGCCCTTGGCGCGTCCCAGCCGAAAGCATGCACCAGGAAGAAACTCAGGGACGTTTCCGACACGCTGAAGCCGAGCGTCACCAGCGCAACCCATTCCGCGAGACCATCGACCTGCGCTGGGGGCAAGGAAGGCCAGTGCGGGAATTGCATCGCAAAGGTCGCGGCTTCGAGTTGGTAGCTGTGCAGGAAGAACAATTCCCTTAGCGCGTCCTCAGAACCTCCGGGCGTGTGGTAGAGCGAAAGCCAGGACAGGCAGCGCCGCCGGGCTTCCTCGGCGCCGATGGGCTTGATCGCGACGTTCAATCGCTTTTTCCACCCTGCCGTCGGCGCGGCGGCGTCGGGCGTCTCCGCGAGGACCGCCAGCAGCGCCCAGTCTTCGGGCTTTCCCGACGCGAGAATATGTTCGGCGCCGGGAATGAAATCCTGATCCCATTCATGTTCGGCCAGCGGCGCGAACCGCGCGCACAGGGCGTCGAAGTCTTCGCGTGAAAGGGTGCGCGGCGCACGGAACGGCGCCTGTTTGGCAAACGGGCCGGTCTTGGGTGGATGCAAGCCGCCGAAATTGCGGTAGTCGAAGGGCCTGTCCAGATCCTTGTGGGTCCAGAACCCGAAAGTGCGCGGCAAGACGCCATCTTCGGGAAACCGAAGCGAAAAGGCTTCACGGTCCTTCGTCCAGACTGGCATATCGGCTTGTGTCAGTTCCGCGATCAGGGCCTCGGCCTGCGCGGCGACCTTTTGAAAGAACGCGCACCAGAAGTCGAAATCGGGCGGCGGCGGCCGGAAACGACAGGGCGAGGGCCGCGCGATCGCACGCTTTTTCACCGCGTCCAGCGGATCGATTTCGATGCCGGCGAAGCGGCGCAATTGGTCCTGAAGGGCTTTCGCCTCACGCTCTTGGGTCGCCCCCTTGATGGGCGCCTTTGCGCAATGCGCCCACAACGCGGCGAAAGCTGCCTTGTCGTCGTCAGTAAAGCGGATTCCATCCCGCTCGGCCTCCGCGAGATAGACCGCGAAGGGCGCCACGCGCGCATGGCCGCAAGTTGCGAAACTGGTGAGGAGCATTCGGGCCATGGCGCCGACAAGGTCGGCGCGTATCGGCAGACCGTGCTGCATGGCGACGAAAATCAAGCCGTCGAGCACGCCGGTTTCGGGTCGCAATCGCACCTGCGCGTGCTTGTCGGCGTCCAGCGCCAGCAGCACATCGGCGCGACGGTCGTCGTTGGCCGCCTCGGGCGCGAGTTGCGCCAGGAACCACATCCGCAGACTGGCCGAATCCGACGCGGCGCTGGGAAGAACCCTGGAGAATTCAATGGAAGCCATAGGACGGCGCTCCAAGCTCTTCGAGGTCGGCGGCGGCGATGCCCTGTTTCGCGGCCGCCTTGGCGAGAAGTTTCGCCACCATATTGGCGATGGCCTTGTCCTTGATCGCGCGGCGCAGGCGGGTCAGCGCCTCCAGCGCCGCAGGCGAATCCTCGGCGGCGAGCGCGTTGAGCGCCGCATTGGCGGCCGCACGCGCGCGCAAGACCCTGTCGATGGCGACCGTGGCCGTGCGTTCCAATATTTCCACCGTGTCAGGACCGGGTCCTTCCGCCAGCGCCCAGATCGCGCCGCGCAGCAGCAATTCATTTTCTAGCGTCAGGCGGTAAACATTGGTTGCGATCCCCCAGCCAAAATAGCTTTGGCCGCGATCGTCGGGATAGATGATTTTTGGCGCGTCGGGAGCGCGCCGGTCGCGCTCCCATTGGACAAAAGCGTGAAGCGACCAGCGATGGCCATCGGGATAGGCAAGGCAGACCAGCGCAACCCAGCGCGCAAGACGCGCCAAAGCCTCGGCGTCGAGGCTGCGCCAAGCCGGGAAATTCAACTCGAACGTCGCCGCCATCAAGCCATAGGCGTGGCAGAAGTTGAGGTCCTCGATCCTGTCGGCCAGCGCGCCGGGACGATGGAACACCTCCAACCATGCGGCGACGCGGCGGCGCGCTTCCTCGACGCCAATGGCATCGGCGGCGGCGCGCAGCCGTTTCAGCCAAGCCTTGCCCGGCGTCGGCGTATCCGGCGTTTCCGCGAGAACGGCGACAAAAGCCAGATCGTCAGCTTTTCGGTCCGCCGCCAGCAGATCGGCCGCGGGAATCCAGTTCCGGCTCCAGTCGTGATCGGCAAGAGTCGCGACTTCGGCGCTCAATGCGTCGAAAGCTTCGCGACCCAGGCTGCGAATGCCCCGATATTCGGCAAAGCCGGTCCTGCGGCCTGCATTGCGCAGCGGCTTGAAATCGGTGCGGTCCCAGCTCGCGGGCAAGCCGAGTTCCGACCGGCGCCAGATGGCGAATTCGCGGGGAACCAGACCGTCTTCAGGAAAGCGTTCGGCGAATTTTGCTTCGGATCTCGTCCAGTCGGGCAGGTTCTTGGCCTTGAGCTCCTTGGCCAGCATATCGGCTTCGCGCGAGACGGCGACGAAGAAATCGCACCAAAAGTCGAAGAAAGGCGGCGGCGGGCGCAGGCGGTTGCAGGAGGGTTCGGCGTCGAGTCGCTCGCTTATGGCGCTCAGCGCATCAGGCGTTCGCTGGGCGAGGCGGTTGAGCGTCGCGATGGTCTCGCGCGTCTCGCGCTCGCTTTCGCGCAGGCTTCGGTGCGGATTTTTCTCCAGCCGATCCGCCAGCTTTACCAGCAGGATGCGGTCGGATCGCGTCAGCACGCCTCCGGCTTGCGCCCCCCGGTTGAGGATATTGGCGAAGTCATGGCTGAGCATGTGCGTGTAGCCAGAATGTCTGTCGTTTTCCAGGATCACGCGAACAACGATCGCGATCAGGTCGGATCGCAGCCGCAGGTCGAAACGCAGAAACGACGTGAACGCGAGGCCATCCATGTCGCCCGGTTCGAGGCCGATCCTGAACTGCGCTTCGGTCGCCAGGGCGATCAGAAGATCGGCGCGCTGTTCCGGCGAAAGCGGCATCAGGAATTCGTGGCCCCGACGCTCGGATGCCGCGCCTTTCCAAGCCTCGACAAGTGATGGAGCCGGTTTCGGCTCGCCACCGAACAATCTTTTCAGCATCGAACTTCCGCGCCCCCGCCCTCGAAGATTTCATCATGCGAAATCATAAGTCGGCGCTCCCAGCTCTTCGAGATCGGCGGCGGCGACGCCCTGTCTGGCGGCCGCCTTTTCGAGCGCCTTGGCCACGGCATTGGCTAAATTTTTGTCCACGATGGCGCGCCGCAATCGCGTCAGAGCCTGCAAAGCCTCAATGGAGCCGTGGGCGGCGAGCGCGTTGATCGCGGCATTGGCGCCGATGCGCGAGCGCGCCGCAATGGTCGCGGCCACGCCTGCGATGCGTTCGAGTCGATCCACCGTGTCGGGCGCCGGCCATTCCGCCAGCGCCCAGATGGCGCCGCGAAGCAGCAGATCGTTTTCCAGCGTCAAATGGCAGCAATCCGGGTTGATGATAGTTCCGTAAGGGCTTCGTCCCTCGGGATGGCAAATCTCCGGGGCCGGCGCGTCACGTCGCGCGCAGTCCCATTCGAGAAAGGCGGCAAAGGACCAGACCCGTCCGTCGGACGCGCCGAGACAAACGACAGCGACCCAGCGCGCCAGAGGCGCGAGCGCCGTGTCGTCGCAATTTTTCCAATCGGGAAAGGCCAGTTCATAGGCGTGCGCCTCCAGAGCGAAACGGTGACAGAAGGCGAGATCCGCCAGCCTGTCTGCCGTCGCGCCGGGTCGGTGAAAGATATCCAGCCAGGAGGCGACCCGGCGCCGGGCTTCATCGAAGCCAATCGCCTCTGCGGCCACGCGCAACTGCCTGAGCCAGTCCTTGCTAGGTCTGGCCGCGTCCGGCGCTGCGGCGAGCGTGGCGAGGAAGGCGAGGTCCCGGGGTTCGCGCTCCGGCGCCAGACGCTCGGCGGCGGGAATCCATGGCTGGTTCCATTGATGAGCGGCAAGCGCTTCCAGTTCGTCGCGCAAGGCCACAAAAGCCTTTTCATCTATGGCGCGCAGGCCACGAAATTCGGCAAAGTCCGCGGCGCGGCTCGGCTTGCGCAGCGGCGCGAATTGGCTGCAGTCGCGCCAGCGGGGACCGACTTGCGTCCAGAAGCCGAACGCACGCAACGTCAGCCCGTCCGGCGGAAAGCGTTCGGCGAATTTCGCTGCGTCGCGGGTCCAAACGGGCAGGCTCTTGCCCTTCAGTTCCTTGGCGAGCGTTTCGGCCTCGCGCGAGACCGCGAGGAAGAAACGGCTCCAGAAGTCGAAATGCGGCGGAAGCGGACGGAAACGATTGGGCGAGGGCGTGGCTTCCAGCCGCTTGACGATGGCCTCGTTGGGATCGACGAGGCGACCGGCCCAGAGGTTGAGCGTCGCCAGAGCCCGCAGCGCCTGCCTTTCATAACTGCGCCGGCATTCGTGGACATGCTCTTCCAGCGTTTCGGCGAGGCGCTTCAGATCGGCGCGTTCAGCGCTGCCGAGCGTGAGTCCTGCCGCGCCGCCGCGTTCGAGATAGTCGGCGAGCGGGAAGCAGCTCAAGGCGGAAAAGCCGGCGACGCTTGCATCGCGCTCGATCTTGCGAACCATGGCGACGACAATATCCGGGCGGATCGGCAAACTCGCGAACGCCCAGACAATGGTGTGCAACGCCATGGCGATGTCGGACGGGTTCAACCGAGTCCGCGCCGGGAAATCCGTATCGACCATGGCCAGCAGCAACCGGCCGCGATCTTCGCTGCTCCATTGATGCAGTACGCCCAAGCCCTGGCGCGACTCGACGGCATGTTCAAGTTCGCGCAAGCGCGCATCCAAATCATCCGGCGGCGCGCAATTCCCCTGCAACATCAAGCTGCTCCTCAACCGCCGCGCAGCGGTACGAGTTTTAGGAAAACCACTTCGGTGGTCGTGGAGAGATCGATGCGTTCCTGCGGGTCCGTGACTTGGCGGTCGTTGACGATCAGGAAAAACGCGCCGCGCGCAAAGGCCTTTACGGCGCGGGCGGCGATCTCGTCGACCAATGTGTCGAGCCCGTCGCGCAACTCGGCATAAAGCCGGCTTGGCGCGGCACCGCAGGCGATCTTGTCCGCCTCAGCGCGCACCCGCTCCTCGATCAGCGTCGAAGCCAGAACAATCCGGCTTTCGCTCCAGTCGAAAGTGAAGGAAACCTCATCGCGCCGGGCATTCGCGGCGTCACGGATCAGTACCTTGGCCATCAAGCGTCCCCTAGGGTCATCGCCACACTAAAATGAGAGACTTGCAGTTGGCTTAAAATTTCGCGTAGGCATGGGTGGCCCGCTGATCGTCGGCAATTCGGCAAACAAGAACCTGTCGCCAATTCGGTTGGATTGGCAGCTTTGGATCGAAACGGCTGTTCCCGGGCGACGCCGTGAAGGGCCGGATTGAGCCGGACTCTGCCAAAAACCTTGAACTTTGCAGAAATTTAGCCAAGGCGAAGCTGGCTGAGGCGTCATCGGCGGTCACCGCCAGTTACGGCGGGAGCGCAGACGCTCGCTATTGCACCCTTTCGCGCCGTTCGCCTATCGGCCATTCCACTTTTGCGCTGAGCACGAGCGAAAAGCGCCGATCGAGAAAAATGTCCGGCGACCAACGCTGAGGCCTGGCCACTTGAGAGCGCAGGGGTGCGGGAGCCCCGGAGGGCTCCCGCTTGTCCTCGATCAGAGGACGTCGAGCTGGCTCTTGAGGGCGCGCTGTTCAAGCGGCTGGCCCTCGGCCGGAGCACGGTAGGCCCGCCACTCTTCGCCAGTGATGTCCTTGTAGGCATCAACCGCGCCGTGGGCGGCGGCCAGCAGAGCGAAGGCCTGGAGGCCCATGTCGGCGGCGAATTCCGCCGCGCGGCGCGCCTTGCTTTCAAACCCGACCGGCGCGTCGGTGTCCTCGCCACCTTCGGGCGTGCGGGTCGCGAGCGCCCGGGCGTCGGAGACCTTGTCCGAGTAGAACGAGCCCGCGCCGACCGCCGAAGAGACCAGAGAACCGACGATGCGCTGAAAGTGCAGGGCGGTGGCCTTTTCGTTGAGGGCTGCCTCGAAGCCGTCCTTCATTTTCAGAAGGGCGAGGGAGTGCTGGTCCCGGATGTTTTCGTAGTCCGGGCAGATGAGGCCGAAGTTTTCGGCGATGCGCTCGGCTTTGCCCTGGTCGGGGCACAACAGCTTGGCCCGTTCGAAAGTGATGGCGGCCTTGGGCTGTTTGGCATGTTCGGCGGACTGGGCGGGAGCCTTGCGAGTGTTAGCCATTTGCTCGATCCTTCTTGGCGCCGGGGGCCGTTGACCCTTTGTCAACGCGTTCCCCTCGGTGACGCCGAACGAGGCCGGCCCAGAGCCGGCGCAGAACCCGCCAAGCGTGCATCGCGGCGTCAGCGATTTTGCTCCGCGAGGAATTCGCACGTCAGAGCGAAGGGGATAATCGCTGAGCGCCGCGCGCTTGAGCGGGCCGACGCTTGCGGAGGATCGTGAGATCGCGGCGATTTTGTTTCGCGAGGAATTCGCTCCCAGAGCGAAGGGGACAATCGTTGCGAGCCACGGTTGACGCGCTGGCTGGCCGGCCTAGGCGTCACCTAAACCGAGGGGACTGCATTGACAGAGGGTTGATGGTCCATGAGCTGGCGCCAAGACGGCTGGATCGACCCAATGGCATTGATCGCGGCGCAAAGGCTTTCGCTCACCGCTTCGCCTGACATCGGCCCAGTCGAGCGTCACGTCGCACGAATACCGCCATGCTCGCCACAAGCGGGGCAAGAAGACGGATGATAGAGCCGAACCTCAAAGGTCGCCCGGGACCAGGAAACCCAGTTCCTGTCATCTTCCGGACTCATCAAGATGAGGGAAGCGCGCGCCAAGTACGCAACGAAATCACCAACACGCCGTCGTGACTGCCGCATCGGCTCTCTGGTCGCTCTGGCGGTTGGCTGCAATTGGCGTTTTTCGGACAGGATCACCAATACCGTGGCCAAAGAACCCGCTCTGACAATTGAACCTCGGAGGAAATCGACGCTCCAGTTCTGTGAAGCTGAACCGCGCCCTGCAGGGGTTTCACAGCCGGCAATGGCGGTGGCTTCGCCCTGCTAACCGCCGCCTACTTGAAGCGGAGTCAATCCTGCGAAACTCTCAAACAGAGAAGTGGCAGCCTTTCCATCGCCTACGCCAGAGTTCGTCGCACGACCCAGCGCTCAAGACTCCGCCTCGTCTTCGAGCTGCGCAGGACAAGCGGGCGGCCTCCCGGAGCTTCGACTCGGAGAGGCGCTGGCCTTCGTAGGCAAAGGGTGTTTGCTGCGCTGGCATGCGCGCCTCCGTAAGGAAAGGAGTGAGGTTTCGCGAAACGCGCGTGTGTTCGGAATCGCGGCGCTGCCGCTAGTATTCGCTGGCGAGCATGATCGTCAGGACGCGCGTCGTCTGAGCCGGGTCGGCGGGATTTTCGGAACCGAACTCGCAGGCGCGGTCGTAATAGTCGATTTTCCAGAACATCTTCTGGTCGGAAAATTCGAACGCGCCGAAGTTGTGCTCTTCGTACGGATCGTTGTCCGTCGTGAACGCATCGAATGTCATAACGCGCCGGATGATTGCAAGCTGAGCGTTCAAGGGTAGGCTCGCGATGCTGCGCGTAAGACACAGTTTTCCTCTCGACTGAGGCGCCTGTCGAAAGGCGTCGTTCAGTTCGCGCACGCGAACGGTGCGTTGGGTCTCGTCGTCAGTCATGGCGGTGGGTCTCCTCTTCACGGTCTTGCGCGCAATGGCGCCGGCCACCGCGGGCGCCGGATTGTTCATGGCTCCGCCGCTTCGGGATCAGCCGTGAACGCGCGCGGTTTCGATCTCGCCTATCGACGCATAGAGCGCCGAAAGCTTCAGGATGACGGGAGAATGGAAGGCGGCGTGGAGGTATCGCCGCCAATCCGTTCCGTTCCATCGCTCAGGATTCGTGTTTCTGCTGTCGCGGCGGGAGGCGGCGCGTTCGCAATCAATGATGAGATCGGTCGCGAGCTGGTCGGCCGCCAATTTCCGGGCGGCGCGGCGCCGCTGGATCGCATCGGCGTTCACGTCGAGACCGCCTGCAAACGAGAGCGGACAGTCTCGCCGAACTTGACCAGCGCCCTGATGGCGTGGTCGCTGTTCGAAGCCTCGGGAAGCCCGGGAACGAGGAGGGTTTCATTGTCGTGCGCCAGTCGGGCGACTGCAGCGACGGCCGACTTGAGCAGTTCGAGATTGGAATATTTGGCGATAGACAAGGCGCCCGTGGGGCATCGGAGGCCAAATCCGATGACGCCGGCGCGATCAGCGAAAGCGATATGCGACATGGTTTTCTCCAGCGGTTCGCGCGCGACGAGACCAGCTTGTGCGGCGGCGCAAAGTTTGGACGGTTTGTCGGATTGGTCGGCGTGGCGGCGGCGGCGCGCCACACCGGTTTGATCACGATTTCAAGCGGCGGCGGCGTGGGGTTGCTCGGCCTGATCATCGGGACTGGGCGCATCGCCGAGGTCGACGCCGCCATCAAGATCATCCAACGCGTTCGTTTCCGACGCTTCGTCGTCGGCATCCTCTTCGCCTTCGGCGTATTGGTAGTAGCCGCGGGCGAACTTGGCCGCTTCCTCGTCGCTGAGCGCGAAGTGGGCTTCCGGAAGGACGACCCGGGTTTCACGCGCCTGCTCGATGACAGCGGCGCGGGTGTCCTTGACCTTGCCGCGCGGCAACACGCCCATGCCCGAGCCCAGACGTTCGAGCGCGGCGCGTGACAGCGACGGCAGGAACTCTTCCGTCGCCATGGTCGGCAGTTCGGCGTCGGCCCCGATCGCGTCGCCGGCGATGCGCGCCGCCAGACCGCTCCCGTTGTATTTGAGCTGGCAGCTCAGCGTCGCCTTGAGCGCCTTGATGGCGGTCGCGCGGATAAGGGCGGCGTCGGCCGAAATCTTGCCGCCCTCGATCATCTTCGCAACCAGACTGCGCATCGGCATCGTGTCACCGGTGCGAACCGTCACGTTGTCGGCGGCGAGCGCCAGGATGAGCAAGGCGATCAGGGTCTCGTCGGCAATGTCCGGCCGTGACAGCGCGCCGTGCAGTGCTTCGGTCCGCATCTCGCCGATCATCTCCATGCCTTTGCCGGTGATGTCCGGGCGCGTTTTCGGCTGCGTCGGCTCGCCGCCCTCGCCGCCGTCCTCGACCATGCCTTTCGCGGCGGCGGCGCGCTTCGCGATACGGTAGGCGACGGTCTTGATGGCGCCTGAGCGCGGGTCGATGTAATGGCCGATGCGATCATCCGGCGTCGGCGTGGACCAGATGCGTTCGGCGCCCTTGGGAAGTTGCGCGTTGCCCCACTGATCCATTTCGATGATCGCGCCGTTCTCGGGCAAATTGCTTTCCAGCCACGCGCGCTGCGCGGCGAGAAAGGCGGCGGCGTCGGTCGTAAAGCGGGAATCTTCGTTGGCCGGGGCGAACAGATCTTCAATCCAGGTGATGCCGAAGGCTTGCTGTTCGGTTTCGCCGAAGCTGGCGTCGCGCGCGAACATCTGTCGGCGGGACAGGGCGTTGGCGATGGCGTGCCACGACACACCGTCTTTCTTCTTCGGCTTGTGCGCCTCCCAGGCCTCGGCCTGTTCAGCGATCGGCGCCGAGGCGATGGCGCGGAGATAATGCTCCTGGGGCATGTCGCCCTGACCGATCCGCTCCAGAATCTCAGGCAACACCTTGCCGAGCAGTCGGAGTTTCTTCACCTGGCGCACCGTGGTCGCGAAGGCGGCGGCGATGGCTTCTTCGGTCCAATTTTCGGAGGCGAGGGACTCGAACGATCGCCACAAATCGACGGGCGACATCGGCTCCCTGACGGCGTTTTCTGCGACGGCGCGCATGTTGTCGAGCGGATCAGCAGGTTTGACCAGGATCGCCAGTTCCTTCACCTTGTTGGCGATCGCGGCGCGCAAACGGCGGCGGCCGGCGATGATCGTCAGCGATCCATCATCCTCTTGGGCAAACAGTGGCGGCTGAATGAAGCCGATCGCCTTGACGTTGGCTTTCAGGCCGGCGTCGGACGCCTTCGCGGCGGCGATTTCGCGGGGATCCTTGTTGTCCTTGAATTCCAGGGTTTTCGGATTGACGATCCTGAGTTCCATGCCTCGCTCCTATGGCTCGCGCTTCGGTCTTCTTCTTCCGAAACAACAGCGCGCGAGCGCGGAGGCGCGACCGGGGCAAAGGCGGCGCTTGCGCCGGGATTCGGACGGTCCAGCGCAAGCGGCCGTCCGAACCCACCCTTTGCGGCGGGCGCGTCGCCCGCGCTGGATTTCTCATTCATTTTTATGCCCTACGCCGCCTTCTGCTTTTTCGACGCAAAGCCGACTTCGGCGCCGCGCCGACGCGCGACGAGGGGGCGCGAACAAGCGGCCTGAGCGAGGCGCTCAATCAGAGCAAGCTCGTCGTCTGAACAGGCGCCGGTGATTTCGAGATCGATGAATTCGCCGCAATCATCGGGCGCGGCTGCAGCGACTTGCAGCGGAGTCGCCCGCAGGAACAGAATCCCGGAGCCGAGATTGCCGCAGTAAATCGCAGCGGGCTTCGGGGCGCCAGGAGAGGGCGGGGGCTTGCCGATCTGCTTGAAGGCCTCCGCGAACGTCGTCGGATTGGGCGTCGTCCGCGCCCGGATGGAGGCATGGAACGTCCAGGGCGGCCGGAAGGGATCGAGTTTACCGATCTGGATCTGGCGCAGGAAATCCCCGAAGCTGTAGGGGTCTGGCGGGTAGGGGCAGCGCCGCCATGTCTCGCGGATTTGGCGCCGCAGCGCATCGGGGAAAGCAAACAGTCGCGCGCGAAACCGCCGCCAGTCGGCCGCGCGCCGATTTCGGCTTGATTGTTGGATTCGGACCCAACTCACGGCCCGGCGCGCCATTTCTTCGTCGACGCTGTGCTGGTTTTCCGCGATTGCGCTTGCGAACAGCGGCAAGGATTCGCGTTCAAGCCGTTGCTTGCGCGCGAAGGCCGCGCGTTTCCGGGTCGTGTCTTCGAAAGGAGTCGGGTGGGGCCAGCGGCGGAAGCGCATCGTCATGCCCTTTCAAATTTTGGGGGAGGGGAGGGCGCCGGCTGAAAGACCCGGCGCGACAGCTCGTCAGCGCATCAAGCGGCTGCGGCGATCGGCTCGTTGTAGTCCGCTTCGCTCTTCGTCGTCGCGAGCGAGGCGTTGATCTCGGCGAGTTCGGCCCGCTTTTCGGCCAGTTCGTCGTTGAACTGGAAACGTGCGCCGAGGCGCGCCGCCAGCGACGGAAGCCACGTCTCGGCCTGGGCGATGGTGGCGTTCTCGTCCCGCAAATCGGCCTCGAACCGCGAGAGCACATGCTCGATGCGAGAGATCAGGCCCAGCGGCGTCAGGTCGCCGTCCGTCTCGATCGTCTCGTTCGATCCGGTGCGCGCCATCACCAGGGCGGGATAGCCGAACATGCTCTTGATGAAGCGCAGGTCGAAACCGCCGATGGCGCCGATCCGGTGCGGACTGAAGCTCTTGGTCGCGGCGCGGTTCTTGACCACATGCTTCAACAGCAACGATCCCGCCTCCTTGCGGTCCGTGAACGACCTTTCGTCGATGGTCATCGCAAAGGCGTCGCCGCGCGTAGAGCGGCGCTTAGCGATGTCGGCCTCGATCTGGGTGATGCGCAGGCGCGCGCGTTCCGCGTTGTTGCGCATCCGCTCGATCTTGCCGCGCAGCATGATCTGCTCGTCAAAATGATTGTCGCGCAGGCGCTCGAGGCGGGCGATCTCCGCCTCGACGCCGGCCTTGCGCATCAGGCGCTCGTCGCCGGACGCAATCGCCTTGGCGAGGCCGAACTGGTTGGCCTGGGCGCCAACATCCTCGATCCGGCGGATCGAACGGTCGCCGGACATGGCCATTTCGATGAACCGGGCCTTGCGTTCGAGCGTCTGCCAGCCGGTCGCGTCGACGCTGCCCTTGGTCGCATAGGCGTAGAGCTCGATTTCCTCGTTCTGATTGCCCTGGCGCTCGATGCGGCCCTCGCGCTGCTCGACCTGGGAAGGCAGCCAGGGCACGTCGAGATGGTGGAGCGCGACGAGGCGTTTTTGCGCGTTGACGCCAGTGCCCATGGTTTCGGACGAGCCGATCAGAATGCGCTTCTTGCCGCCGTTCATGTCGTTGAACAGGCGCTGCTTGGCCGCGGAACGCTTAAAATCCTGCATGAAGGCGATTTCGGACGCCGGGACGCCGCGCGCGATCAGGGTCTCCCTGATCCACAGATAGGCGGAGAATCCGCGCGACTCGGCGACGGACGGCGTGCCCAGGTCGGAAAAGATCATCTGGGTGGCGCCGGGGGTTGGGTCGGTTGTTCCGTCCGGGCGGCGATAGCGTCGGTCCGAGGTGTCGCGCCAGATTTGGAAGACCTTGTCGATCAGCGCGTTGAGCTTGCTTTCGGGCTCGTTGGCGTGATCGGGGTAGGTGAAGCGCAGGTCGATCGCGGCGTGGCGGCCGTCGGTGATGACCGACAGCAGGATGTCGTCGCCCTTCTTCGGGCGTCCCTGGCGGTTCTCGATCGCCTTGATCCGCTGCGCGAGCACCTTCTGGTAAGCTTTGAAGGCGGGCGTCGCCGGCGCGGTGATGATCTGGCGCTGTCCGGAGGCGATCCTCGGCAGCTTCAGGTTCTCGCGAAGGTCGGATTTGAGCACGACGTCGGCGAAATCCCGGAACATCGAGATCAGTTCGGGCACGTTGACGAATTGCGCGAACCGGGTCACGGGCTTGTAGATGCCCCAGGGCTGCAATTCGAGGTCGGTCGTCGTCTCGCCGAACGAGGCCGCCCAGGCGTCGAACTCCTGAATGCCGCGCTCCTCCAGCATGTCCGGCTGGAAGAACCGCTGGATCGTGTACATTTCGCCGAGCGTGTTGGTGATCGGCGTGCCCGACGCGGCGATCAGCGCGCGTTCGGTGCGGCGGTTCAGCGCCAGGAAGCGGGTTTTCACATAGAGGTCCCAGGCGCGCTGCGAGCCGTCGGGATCGACGCCCTTCAGCGTGCTCTGGTTGGTGGTGAAGGACAATTTCCGGAACTCCTGCATCTCGTCGACGATGATCTGGTCGACGCCGATCTCGGCGATGGTCAGCATGTCGTCCTTGCGGCTCTGCAGGGCCTCAAGCTTGGCCTCGATGCCCTCCTTCATGCGCTCCAGGCGCTTGATCGAGACGCGGTCCTCCTTGTCGATGCGGCTCATCAGCTCGGCGTAAGAGGCGAGCTGGTCGGCGATCAGGCCCTCCTCGAATTTCGCGGGGGTGGCGATGAACTTGAAGGCCGAATGGGTGATGATGATGCAGTCCCAATTGGCCGTCGCGGCGCGGGCGAGGAAGCGCTGGCGCTTGTCCTTGGCGAAATTGGTCTCATCCGCGACCAGGATGCGGGCGGTCGGATAGAGCTGCAGGAACTCGCGCGCGGCCTGGGCCAGGCAATGGCCGGGCACGGTCATCATCGGCTTGGTGATCAGAGCCAGCCGCTTCTGCTCCATCACGGCCGCCGCGAGCGTAAACGTTTTGCCGGCGCCGACGGCGTGGGCGACATAGGTCGAGCCGGCGGCCAGAATGCGCCAGATCGCGCGCTTCTGGTGGGAATAGAACTTGATCACGCTGGAGGCGCCGGGGATCGTCAGATGCGATCCGTCGAAGCAGCGCGGCACGAGATTGTTGAAGCGCTCGTTGTAGAGCTTCGCCAGGGTTTCGGCGCGCTCCGCGTCGGTCCAGATCCAGTTCTCGAACGCCTGCTTGATCTTGGCCAGCTTGTCCTTGGCCGCTTCTGTGTCGGGCGCGTTGAGCACGCGCTTGGTGACGCCGTCTTCCTGGTATTCGTCGTAAATCTGCGGGATGCGCGAATTGAGCGCGTCGATCATGAGCTCGCCGGCGTGGCGGCGCAGCGTGCCCCAGTCCGAAGTCGAAGCCGGGTTTTGCTGGAAGGCGCTGGCGGTCACGGTCCAGCAGGCGATTTCGACGGTGTGATAGATCAGCGTCTTCACGCCCATGATCTCTTCGCAGAATTTGGCGATGACCTCGGCCGGAATCCACGGTGCGCCGAGGCGGGCGGTGATCTCGGAGGGTTTCAGGTCTTCCGGCAGGGCCTCCTTCAACGCGTCCACATTGCGCTGGAAGCGGGGGTTGGACATTGCGGCTTCGGTAGCCGCGGCGAGGCGTTTGCGGATGTCGCCAGAGAGATAGGCGTCGGCGGTGTGCCAGAGTTCTACATTTGTTCCATGCGCGATTGGGTCGAGAAAAATCCGGTCGCCGAGGTCGGCGATGACCGCCTCGCGGGTGACGCCCAAAAGTTCCGCGATCCGGTCGACGTCGACCGTGCCGGTCTCGTGCAGCACGACCGCGAGCGCGTCAGCCGCGCTGGTGATCTCCGGCGTGGTCGGCGGATGCAGCACGCGCTGGCTGAAGATCGGGCCCTGGCTGGCGTGGCCGCTTTCCACGTCATAGTCCTCGATCGAGGCGACCAGCCAGACGTCGGGATCGTCGAGGAAGGGCTGGAGATTGGGCCGGCGCACGGTTTCGCGGATGTCGCCGTCGGCAGTGGTGGTTTCGGAAATGGTGGTGAGGTTGATCGGGCCGAAGTCGCGCTTGAAATGGGCGTAGGCCGAGCGCAGCCGCACCTGGGCGACGCCCCACGGCTGATCGGCGGCCTGCGCGCGCAAAACCTCGCGAACGGCGTCACGGACCTGGATCAAGCCGCGAATGATGCGGGCGTGTTTGGCGGGAATGCCTTCTGTGCCCTTGCCCTGGCGGACCGCGACCGGGACCGGCCTGCCGTTGATGATCTGCGCCAGGCTGTTCTTGACGACGAGATAGCTGCCCTCCTTGATCGTGGCGCCTTCGGCGGCGGTGCCGACGTCGATCGTTTCGCCGTCGAGGTCGAGCAGGTCGTTCAGTTCCTTGGGAAGCTGCGGCCGGGGCGCGTAGATCGCGGGCGGGACGGAATAGAGCGCCTCGATCAGGCGGCGGAACAGCGCCGGTTCGTTGGCGTGGGTCGGAAGGCAAGTGTAGGTCGGGCCATAGGCGCTGGTGGTGCGGGCGTGCGCGCCGAGCGTCATGGCGGGATGCGCCACGAAATATTGGTTGATGCGCAGTTCGTCCTCGCCATCCTCGGCCGGCAGGATCGCGTCGAGTTCGATCCAGTTCGCCGCTTTGGGAGCTTGGTCCTGGTCGCGTTTCTGGAAGATCAGCACGTCGACCACGACGTCGGTCCCGGCGCCGGCGCGCATGGCGCCTTCCGGCAAGCGAACGGCGCAGAGCAGGTCGGCCATGGAGGCGATGAACGTGCGGGCTGTCGCGTCGGTCTTGTCCATGGTCCAGCGGCTCGTGACGAAAGCGGCGATTCCGCCCGGGCGCAGGCGTTCGATCGAGCGCGCGATGAAATAGTCGTGCAGCGACAGATTGAGCGCGCCGACGGGGTCGCTTCCCCGCACGGTGCGGGTGCTGAACGGCGGATTGCCGATGACCAGGTCGTAGTTGTCGGGCAGGCGCGCCTTGGTGAAATCCTCGTTGCGAATTTGGGCGTTCGGAAAGAGGAGTTTGGTGATTTTCGCCGTGACCGGATCGAGTTCGACGCCGGTCAGGGTGGTCTTGTCGGCGAGCGCATCCGGCAGCATCGAGAAAAACAGTCCGGAGCCGCAACCGGGCTCCAGCACGCGGCCTTCGGAGAATCCTATACGGCGCAGCGCCTTCCACATGGCGCGGATGATGAATTCCGGCGTGAAATGCGCGTATTGGGTGACGCGCGCGAGGCTCGCCAGTTCGGTCGGCGAGACCAGCTGTTCGAGCTCCTGGCCGAGCGTTTCCCAGCCTTTCGGCAGAGCCTCGTCGGCGGCGCGGCGGAACAGATTGTTGGCGAGATCGCCTGCGCCGAATGAGATGAATCGCGCCAACCGGCTCTGTTCCTCCGGCGTCGCATTGCGCGCCTCACCCTCGATCTGCTGCATCAGGCGGATGGCGGCGAGATTGTCGGCGGCGCGGGATTTCCAGTCGGAGGCGAGAGGCCGCGATCCCCGGAGCCGGAAGTTTCGCGCGGGAGTCGCAACCGGCTTCGCGACGGAGCCCTGGTCTTCGGCTTCGGGCTCGTCGTCTTCGGCGGGTTCGCCGAGAGACAGGCCGGAATAGAGCCCGAACGCGCCCGTGCTCAAAGCGGTGGTGTCGAACAGCGGCAAGGTCATTTGATCAATGGATTTTTTCATCGGTCCGAGGCCTTTCGGATGCGCGCGATCGCGCGGCGCCGTCAGACGTCGTCGCGATCTACCAAATGGGAGAGGTGAGCTTGAGGGCCGCGCTCAGGCGGCCAGGGCCTCGGCGGAGGCGTTCGACGGCTGGGCTTCGTCGGTCGCGTCGTGATCGTCGTCGCTGGCGGCGTGCTCAGGATGGTGCGACAGGATCCATTCAGCGATGCGATTGGCGTCGGCTGCCGCGCGGAAAATCTCGCGCTTGTCGTCCTTCAGCACTTTGACCCAGGACTCGATGTAGCTGGCGTGATTGGGCACGTCGCAGGGAAGATCCAGGGCGTTGCCGACGAACAGGCTCGCCAGTTCGGCTCGCAATTCCTCGCGCGAGTATGCCGTGCTGCCGAACCGGCCAGTGAGGTCGCGGTCGAGCCGGTGCTTGGCGCCGGATGCGTGGGCCAATTCATGGATCACGGTCGCCGCCCAGGCCGGCATGTCTTCGAACGCCTGTTCCGGCGGCATCTGAATATGGTCGGTCGCCTGTCGGTAGAAGGCGCGGTTGCCGCCGATCTCGATGCGCACGCCGCTGGCCCTCAGAATCAAATCGACGTCGGCGATGCGCTCGATGACGGGCTTGGTCGCTTCCGGGGCGACGAATTCGGGAATGCCGTCGATCTGCGAGGCGTGGAACACGGTATAGGCGCGCAGCAACGGGATCGCGCGGTCTTCCTCGTTCTCGTCCTTGATGTTCAGCTTCTTGTAAAAGAAGACGATGGTCCCCTTCTCGCCCTTTCGCACCTGCCAGCCACGTTGGTCGGCCTGCTTGTAGCTGCACCAGCGCGGATCGCCCGAGGCGAACGTGTGCGGCGACATCGCCAGCGCCAGGGCATTGATGCCGCGATAGAAGCGTCCCGTGGTCGGGTTCATCGGGTTGCTTGCCGACGCGCATTTGGCCGCGTCCCACGGCTTACGCCACGGTAGAACCCCGGCTTCGAGCTTGGCGATGATGGTTTGGGTGAGTTCTTCGCAATGGTCGCGGCGCGCGCTGGCTCTGTTGAACTTTTTCATCGGCTGTCCTTTCCATATTCTGGTCCGAAAACAGCCCCTTGCGCTTCGCGTCCCGGAGAACGCCGCAAGGGCGCGAAGCGCCGGGCTTGACCCTTGCGGCGCGCGACGGCGATGCGGTAGCGGGATTCTTCTTTTCTCTTTTTGCCGTCTTTCCTGTCTCTCCAACCGCGAAAGCGTGTTGGGCATCGACTGACGGGAGGTCCTCAACTGAAATCGGCCAGGGCGGCGCAGATCGCGGAAATGGCGTCCATGCAGCCGACTAAAACTCCGGATCGACCGAGCGTGTGCGCGACAGTCCGCACGGCTTCCAGCATTTTCGGCGCCGCGGTGATCAGGCGAAGGTTCGCCAGACCTTCACCGTCCTAGTTCGTCAGCTCGTCGGACGCCTCAAGCGCAAGCCCATGTTCGTCGCGCGGCCATCAGCCCTCGTTCAGGCCGTACCAAATGACGTCGACGTGGCGATCATCGATCAGCTCAGGCGGAATGTCGGCGCCCGGAATCCAGCGCTGATGTGAACTGACCATGTCGGGCACGATGGGAAGGTTGAACGCGCGCACTGGGCGTCCATTCAGGTCACAGATTTGAACCGCATAGTGTCCAAGAGACATTTTGACCTCCTTGACGCTTGTCGCCGTTCAAACCTGCCTATTCCTCCCGTTCCGCGTTGATTTTGCGCCAGTTGCGAGCGTCGTATTCCGCCTCGCATTCGGAGCTGACGCGTCGTGATGCCGCCGCCGTGACGACACGCACCACGAAACGCATGACGGCTGGAATGCCATGGCGCGCGAGGCGCTTGGCCTTTTCCGCATTCGGGCTGGTCGGGTAGCTGTAGGCGGTCACGCGGCTATCGAGATCTCCGCAGATGAACGCACCGTCATCGGTGATGGTCCAACACGAGTTCATGACGTCTTCCTTCCTGGAATTGGGCAGATGGCGCGCGCCAGCGAGGCTCCGGAGCGCGCGGAAAGGATCAGGTGATGGGGGTGTTCTGCGTCTCGGCCCGGCGTCCGGCTCAGCCGATCCCGGCTCGGTCGGGTTCGATCCAAACCCTGGTCGTTCCGCGCGCGGGCAGATGGCGCTTTTTCAAGCGGCCCTGAACAAAGGCTTCACGAAAGGTCTTGGCGGTCGCTTCGGCCGCCTCCCGTTTGGCGTTCGTGTGAACATCCAGAATCGACCACATCAGGCGGAAGCGCGTGTCGGAATCCATTTGCGCGAATGCGTTGACCGTCCGGCGGGAATAGCCGAGGTCCACGCGCTCAATCCCGCCGCCATGCTGGACGATCAACACATAATTGGCGAAGCGCGGCTTGATGATCTTGAAGCTGTGGCTGCGGCAGTCGGTTCCACCGGCGCCCTCGTGAACCGAGGGGAGAATGCGACCGGGCTCGTGAAAGAGAAGTTCTTCATCTTCTGCGTGGGGCGGCTGACGCCACGCTTCACGGCCATGATTGTTGCCGTCAAAAACGGCGCGCGACCAGCCGAATCCTGGATCTTCAATCTTTCCGCTGCGAACCTGGGCTGGCGAAACGCGCTTGCCGTCGGTGTTGGCCTCGATGTTCATCATCTCAGGAATTCCTTTCATCTCTTCCAGATATTTCCTGAGCCGCCGACCGCAGCGGACGGGGCAAGGGCGCGTCAGCGCATGGCCTGACCCTTGCGGCGACGCCGCGCGTCGGCGAATTTTCGCCTTTCCTCCGGATCTTCCTTTCAATTTCAGCGACAGTTCTGGCGATCGCTGAGCATCCGCAACGCGTCAGGTTCGTGTTGCCAATGGTGAGGCCGCGCGCCCTGTTCTTGGGCCATCATGGATTTACGGCCGTCAAAGTGCGGCTTGTCATCGTCGGGCTCGCCTGTTTGGGTGTGAATATACTCGGATGCGCAGCGGCGCCGCGCATTGGTCATGTGTCACGGCGCAATATTCGGGCTTTGAGGACGTCGTTCCAATCCTGGCCCTGCGGCGGTCGGCGCCGAATGAAGGGAATGCCGGCCTCCTGAGCGAATTGTTCATGGCGGTTGGCATAACGATCGCCGGCAGGGTTTGCGTCGGTCGCGCTTTCGAAATGAGCGCCGGGCCTGCCGGCGATCGAAAACAAGTGATCTCTGATGGCGGCGATCGTGCCCGGTCCCATGCCTCCGCCCGTCGCGGCGTAAGCCGTGTCCTCACGCATATTCTCAAGGGCGGCGCAGCTCAGCGCGTCGATCGCAGCCTCCGCCAGCACGAAACGGTTCCGAAGCGCGGTGTCGCTCGGAAACCAGAACAGCGACTTGGCGCCGCCGGTCAACGAGCCTTTGTATGCTGGCCCCCTGACATCGACGTGGGTGACGACGTTCGCAGTGCGATGAGCAAACCATGCCGAGCCATATGGGCCGTCGCGGATGACATCGCAACCGGCGGCGGCGACAAGCACGGCTTCCGGCAACCCTCGGTTCGAAAGATAAAGCCAGGCATGCGAATGCCTGCGCAAGCGGGGCCGTTGCGCCCACCGAACAGCCACCGACAATGGCACCGCACAGCTGGCGGTTGTCCGCACGTCTTGCGTGAAGGCGGGCGGGATGCCGGCGAGAGGCCGCAGCGCTTTGCGCACGTCCCCGAAATTGAGCCGAGGCTCCAAATGCTGGACGAGATTGAATACGTCGCCCTTCGCGTCGCTCGTTGGATCCCACCAACCCGCGCCGTTGTGATTGACAATGACGATCTCACCGGCGCCGCGTCGATACTTCAGGCAATTTCGAGAACTTTCGGCGCGGTCAAGGCGCCAGGCCGGCGAGGCTCTTTCGAGAACGGTCGCGCAACTTACCCCGGCGCGTAATTCCTCGATTTCGGTTCGGGCGTGCGTCATTTCCTGCTCCTGAATTGGGAACAAAGCCCTCTATCCGGTTGCTCTTCTCGGAATGACGACGGCTCGACCGCGAGGCGGCGGCGGGGCAAGGGCGCGCGGATACGCGCGGGAGCGGGCGACGCACCCTTGCTGCGATCGACGGCGATAGCGGTAGAGGTGATTCTGCTTCCTTCCCACCGCTCTCCGGTAGGCGCGCTGTGTCGTGAAATGGCGCGCGTCCGCGCCGGAGGGTGCGCAAGAGGCCCTTGGGGGCTCCGGCGCCGCAGGCGATGGAGCCGATCGTCACCCGCAGGGCGAAGACCCTTTGGGGCTTCGGCGATGTAGGCGCGAGAGCCCGTCCCGCAGGGCTTGCCATGAAGGATTGAGAGGCGCGGGATTGCCGGCTCATGCTGGAGCGGCCTTGCAGCGATCGGAAAATCTCGCTAACCCGAATCCAGGAGGCTCACGAGCTATGAGCAAACTAATTGGCTTTTTGTCGATGATTCCAATTTTTCCGATTAGCGCTCCTGCGAATGCGCGACAAAGGGCCGCGAGCGTTGCTTTTTACAGTGCGCCGGAAATGAGCCTTGTCGAAATACGAGGTTATTGACTCGCTTAAATTTGCAGCGTCGCGCGGAGCAAAATTTCGGATTTATCTGGACCTAAGAGAACTCCCGTAGCTCAAACTGAACGACGATCAGCCGTTGGTGCAGCTTTCGCACGCGCCAACCGTCCAGATCAAAGTAAAAGCAGAGGCCGAGGGGCTGATGCACATGAAGTCTTATGCGATCGACAATTCAAATTTGCGCACAGGTTCAGCCAACGAATCGTTTACCGGATTGACGAAGCAAGACAATGACTTGCTTTTGATTACGGATCGCGCGGCTGTCGAGGCTTTCAATCGAAAATTTGAAGTCATGTTGGCGCGACGCTCTAACGTGGCCTTCTCTTTTCCCTAACGGCTGCGGCTTGCGACACCAAATGTGGATTTGGCGACGAGTGAGATCGAGACCGCTTGATCGGCAGAGTCCGGCTCGAAAGCGACATTGCGGAAAACGCCTGCCCTCGTTTCAGATCAGCCCAAAGGAGACGCCTGACAGGCGGAAGCCAACGTCACATCCAGCTTCGATGGCGGACGTTGCAAGATTTCAGGAATTCGGACTAGAAGCAGGGCAGGACGCGCCTTTCATCGGAATTGCCGGAGGAGTTTCGCTGCCTCGCGATCACCGTTCGCAGAAGCACGCTGTAGCCAGAAGACGCCCTGCCGCGGGTCCGGAGGCGTCCCGTAGCCTTGCATATAGCAGACGCCAAGCAGCCGTTGCGCCACCGATTCATTGTTTGCGGCCGCGGCCTTTTGCAGCCACTTGAAGGCTTCCCGATAATCTTGGCGGTAAGCTCCCTTTCCGAAGAAATGACCGATTCCAAGTTCGGCCTGCGCATGTGCGTCGTTCTTTTCCGCCGCGCGCCGCATCCAGATGGCCGCCTCGGCCGGATCGGCCAGGACGCCATCACCGTCTCGCAGCGCCATGCCCAGCATGCGCGCGGCTCCGGCCTGATCCGGGTCCGCCGCGGCGCCGCGATACCATTTGGCGGCTTCGGCATGATCGCGCGGATAAGGCGGCCATCCATTCCAATAGGCGTCCCCGATCATCGACTTCGCATTCGCGTCGCCGCGATCCGCCGCATCGCGGAACCATTTCAACGCCACAGTCTTGTCCTGGGAAACGCCGTCGCCATTCATGTAGGCCCAGCCGACCATCCGGGCCGCGCTGGCATAACTGGGGTCATTCGCGGCCTCACGATAGATCTTCACCGCTTCGGCGCGGTTCTGCGCGTAGGGGGGCCTGCCATGCCAGTAGGCGTCCGCCAGTTCGACCTTTGAATAGAGATCGCCCTGGTCGGCCGCCTTGCGAAAATATTCGAGCGCCTTGACGCCGTCGACGCCCACGCCGACCCCGTTCCGGTAGGCAATGCCCACGTGACGCTGCGCGAAAGCCAGTCCGGCGTCCGCGGCCTTGGAGAGCCATGCGAATCCGGCTTGGAGATCACGCGCCAGGCCGAACTTGCCATAGACGAGATACAGCCCGTAATTGGCCTGGCCGTAGACCATGCCCTGCTCGCCCGACAGGCGATAGTAGCGCGCGGCCTTGCTAGCGTCCCAGTCTTGCGGCTTGCCGAGTTTCATGTCCCCATCGTAGATCGTGGCCAGCATGAACTGCATGTTGGCGTCGCCAGCGTCGGCGCGCGCGGTCAACTCCCTCAGCGCGGCGGGATCGTTCAAGGCGCGATTGCGCAGGGCTTCGGCCACGCCGATCGCGGCGGGCGATTGCTCAGCCGGTTTCGGCTGACGCGGCGTCGTTGGCCCGCCGCTCCAGCCCGGCGGCGGCGCGCCCCAGCCTGGCGCCCCCGGCTCCACCTGCCGAGTGAACAGCCACGCGAGACCGGCGAGGGCCAGCATCTGCGGAGCGACGAACCAGATGCGGCGATAGGCCGTGTCTCCGTGCCAGAGAAGGAAATGGGCGAAGCGCGCTCGAGCGGTCATGGCGTCGCGCCTAATACGCAGCTATGGCGCTGTCGAGGTCAGCCAGCGTCAGCTGACTGGTGCTGCTCGACTCCGGATCGCGCGACAGCCGCACCGCCTGCGCCTCGCGCATCTTCTCCACCAATTGTCGCACCGATCGCGCGTTGGCCCAGCCGATCCGGCCGCGCGCCGCCGAAACCCAGGCGTTGAACTTCTCCTCGTAATTTTCGGGCGGAACGAAGTCCTGCGCCTTGACCATGGCGATCATGATCTGCGCCAGTTCATCCGGCGCATAATCCGGAAATTCTATCGTCTTTGCGAATCGTCCCCGTAGGCCAGGGTTGGCGTCGAGGAATTTCTGCATCGGTTGCGAATAGCCGGCCACGATGACGATCACGCGGTCGCGATAGTTCTCCATGAAGGTGAGAAGCGTGTTGATCGCATCCATGCCGAAACTGGCCGTGTTGTTCTCGGCGACCAAACCGTAAGCCTCGTCGATAAAGAGGATTCCGTCCAGCGCGGATTCGCAGATCTTGTCGACATTTCCTGCGGTCTGGCCGATATAGCCCTTAATGAGATCCTTGGTCTCGGCGACGATCAGATGTCCGCGCTTGAGGACGCCCAGGCCGCGGTAGATGTCTCCGAGCGCGTGGGCCACCACGGTCTTGCCGACGCCCGGCGGTCCCTGGAACACCATGTGCTGGCTCAGGCCGGTGACTTTCTTGCCTTCGGCTCGACGCTTCTGCTCAAGCTGCAGACGAGCGATCAGCGTGTTGACCTCGGCCTTGACGCTGTTGAGCCCGATCATGGCGTCGAGTTCGTCGAGAGCCTGCTGCGCGGTGCGGCCCTGCTCCACGATCGCGGGCGTCGCGACGATACGCAACAACCGTAGTTGATGCGTCGCCACCGCCGGCCCTTCCGCTGTCGCGTTGACATTCGCATAGACGAGCGCAAGGCGCATGGCGAGAAAGCTCGTGAGCGCGCCGGCGACGATGATCGCCAGGGCTGTCAGCAGCTTGGGCATATTGGCCCATGTAAAGAGTTGCGAAAGCGCGCCGGCGCCGCCGGCGACGCCCGCGAAGATCAATGCCGTCAGCAGCGAGGCCGCGGTCATGCCAACGATCAACGCAGCAGTTTGATTACGCTGGAGAAAATCAAACATCGCCCCACCGTCTTTCCCTAAAACCCTCCGGTCACCGGCCGCATGGCTGGTCGGTGCGCCACCACACGTTGATGACGGCGGCGCCTCCCGTTCCGCTGGAGAACCAGGTGGGGCTAAGCGACGCATTCAAACCATTATGGGGCCCCTCGACGCCGAACTGGCCTGTCCCGGCCGAATAGGCCGCCGGAAAAGGCACGGCGACGCGGATCGGGGTCGCGCCAACCTGGAACGGAGGCGAGAGATATGCGCCCGCGCGAATTCTGATCGGTCCAACCGGCGCGTCCGGCGCCCGTACGAGGGTAAGAACCGCCATCGGCGTCTTGCAGTCCCGGGCCTGGCTGGCGAGAGCCGCGGCGACGCCCGGCTCCAGCGAACCCATTGCGGCGGCGATGTCGGCGACCGACAAAGCGCTGATCTCGACGGAATCGGACGCGGTTGCTCTAGCTGTCGGAAGCGCAACGGCGCCTGCGAGAACTCCAGTCGCGATCACGCCGGCCATAGCCAGCGCATTGGCGCCCGCGCCGCCCTTTAGGTCATCGACTCATTAAACCGGCACCATATGCGAAACGCAGCGAGCTTGACGCCTGCGAGAAAGTTGTCGGCTCGCTTGTCGTAACGAGTTGC
>NZ_JAOQNX010000038.1 GCF_025961575.1 Rhodoblastus acidophilus
GGTCTGGGGCGCGAACGCGCCGACGCCATGGTGCGCCTCGGCGACGTGGAGCGCGCCGGCGTGTCCTTCTCGCTCCATTCCGACATGCCGATGGCGCCGGGGCAGCCGCTGTTCCTGATGCATTGCGCGGTCAACCGCACAACCGCGTCGGGACGCGTCGCCGCGCCGGAGCAGCGCGTCAGCCGGCTGGGCGCGCTGAAGGGGGTTACGCTCGACGCCGCCCATTCCTTGCGCCTGGAAAACGAAATCGGCAGCATCGTTACGGGCAAACGCGCCAATCTCACCATCCTCGGCGACAATCCGCTGACGGTCGATGCGTCGGGGATCAAGGACATCGCCGTCTGGGGCACGGTGCAGGAGGGACGGGTGCTGCCGGTGAAATAGAAGGGCGGCTTGAACTTCACGCCGGGACGGTGAACGGCGCGCGGCCGCTGGCGAGGGCGTCGTCGAGCAGGTCGAGACGGTCCTGTCCCCAGAAAATCTCGCCGTCGAGCAGATAGCTCGGCGAGCCGAATACGCCGGCCGCCTGCGCGCTTGAAAAATTTGCGGCATAGAGCGCCGCGGCTTCCGGCGTTCCGGCGCGCAAAACCCAGGCGGGATCGTCGCCGCTTTCGCGCAGCGCGGCCGTGATTTCCTTGTCGTCGGCCATGTTGCGGTTCTGCTCGAAGATCGCGGCGAAGGCGCGGGCGATGAAGGCGCTGGGGTCGACCTCTTGCGCCATGGCGCAGATCACGTGGTCGGCGCGCGTGGGATCGAACGGCCAGAAACGCGGCCGCAGGTGAAAATTCAGGCCGCGCTTGTCACGCCAGCGTTGCAGCTCGACCATGCGATAGGCCTGGCGGAACGGATGGCGCTTGGGCAGGGGCAGGCCGCCGGTCTCCGGAAACAGCTCCATGAGAGCCACTGGACGAAAATCCAGAGCGAGCGCGTGTTTGGCCGCGAGCCGCAGCAGTTCGGAATGGCCGATATAGGCCCAGGGCGACAGCAGCGAGAAATAGACGGTCAGACGTCGTCCCATCGCATCCCCTTTCGAGATGCGGCAGTCTATCACTTCACCCGATGGAGCGGACAAGAAAAAGCCCGCTGGAGGCATGCCTCGAGCGGGCGCATTATGTTTGCATTCCAGTTGCCCTTCAGGCGGCGTTGGTCACCAGTTTCTGGTGGACGGCCCGCAGTTCCGCGATGGCCTGGTCGAGATCCGCGCGGCGCTCTTCGAGATGGCGCAGTTGCGACAGGACCATTTTCTCATCCAGCGCGAAATCGCCGGCCTTGGGTCCGCGTTCCTGTTCGGCTTCGAGCAGGTCGGCGATCTCGGTGAGGGTGAAGCCGAGATGCTTGCCCTTCAGAATCATCTGAAGACGCACTTTTTGGGCGCCGTCGTAGAAGCGCGCGCCGCCGCGGCGGATCGGCTTCAGCAGGCCGCGCTGTTCATAGAAGCGCAGGGCGCGAAGCGTGACGCCGTACAGGCGAGACACTTCTCCAATCGTGAGCATTTCCGGACTGTTAGCGTCCGCCTCGAAGGCGGAGCTGTGGAGCAGGGCGCTTGCGTTCATGGACGTGATCCTCGTGGTTATCGAATCGGTACGCGCTACACGTCAAGGTTGTACCGCAGGTTAATAGCGGTTGCAATCCCCTTTGGTAAGCATTTTCGCAAGGAGCCCGGAAATCCTGGGTTAACCGCTTGTTTACCCTAAACAGAGAAAGTTGCGCTGTAGGTTCGTCGATTGGCGCCGCTGGGGAAACCGCGAAGCCGGCGCGAGTCTCAGGCGGCGCGCCGGATTCTGTCCGGAAAACCAGAGTTTTGGGCGATGAGCAGAGCGGTACCCTGGAGCATAAAGGGCGTCGATTTCGACGCCCGCGAGGCGGCGAAGGAGGCGGCCCGCAGGGACGGGCTCTCGCTGGGCCAATGGATGAATCGCGCCATTGCGGAGCGCGCCGCCGAGACCGGAGCGGACGGTCAGGATTTCGACGCCGACGAGCGGCTGGAGGCGGTGGCGGCGCAGCTCGCGCGTCTGAGCCGGGAAGCCGAGTCAGGCGCGCGCGGGAAAAGCCAAGGCCGCGAGAGCCGCGACCCCGAAAGCCGCGAAACCGAAACGCGCGACCCCGAAAGCCGCGACATCTGGCGCGCGCCGGAGCGCGCCGAACCGCAGTCGCGCGAAGACCAGCCTGAGGAGCGCGCGGAGCCGCGTCGGCGCGCGTCCGACGATTGGCGTGATTCGCTTGCCGAGCCCGAACCGCGCAAGCGCCGGGCGCGCGCAAAAACCCGCGGCGCCGTCCGCGAGGCCATCGACGCCGAGGCGCTGCTGGACAAGGCCGTCGCCGCCTTCGAGAGCCGCACCGAGCGCGCCGAAGCCCGCGCCGCCCGCGCCTTCGCGCAGGTCGCCGAGCGCATCGACAGCGCCGAGAGCGAGCGCGTCGAAATGCTGACGCAGGTCGACAACCGCCTGGCCGAGCTGGAGACGCATCTCCGCAGGAAGCCGGATGTCGAGCCGCTGCGCGGCGCCCTCGGCCGACTCGAAACCCGCATCGAGGAACTGGCGCGCCGCGAGCCTGAGCCGCGCGACGACGAAACCCTGCGCAAACTGGATCGTAAATTGTCCAATCTCCTGTCCCGCGTCGAACGCGCCGAAACCGCCCCCGCCCCCGAGCGCGACGAGCATTTCGCCCGGCTCGAAAAAAGGTTCGACGCGCTGCTGGCGCGTCTCGACCGGCCCACGCCCGTTCGCACGGAGGCTGCGCGCGCCAACAGCCGGCGGCCCGACATGGAGCAGGCGATCGCCGAGATTTCGGCGCACCAGCGCGCGCTCGACGCCGCGCCCCGCGCTCCGCGCCCGCAGCCCGCGCCCGAAAAGGCCAGCGCGCCCGCCCCTGTGTTCGACGAACGCTTCGACGTTCTCGCGCAAAAGCTCGAGCGCATCGTCCAGGCCAGCGCCGCGCCGCAGGAGGATCGCCGCATCGACCGGCTGCAAAGCGGCATCGAGGCCTTGTCCAAGCGCATCGAGGACATGCGCGGCGAATTTGCGACGCTCAAGGCCGGCGCGCGCGACCAGGTTTCGCCTCAAGTCGAAAAGGCGCTCCGCGAGCTCTCGGTGAAGGTCGAGGCGCTGGCGAGCGTCGCCGCCGCGCCGAGCGCGCTCAAGGATGTCGCGGGATTGCGCGGCGAATTGTCGGGCCTGAGCCGTTCGCTGGGCGATCTCGCCCCGCGCGGCGCCGTCGCCTCGCTGGAAAGCGCCATGCGCGAACTGGCGAATCGCGTCGAGACCACCCGCTCCACTGTCGAGCGGGTCGCACAGAGCCGCGGCGGTCCCGATCCGGAGGATCTCAGCCGTCAGCTCGCGGAAATCAGCCGGGGGTTGAGCGACGTCGCCCCGCGCGGCGCCGTCGCCGGCCTGGAAGAGGCGGTGCGCGATCTCGGCGCGCGCGTCGACACCGCCCGCGAGATCATGGCGACCGCCAGCGAGCGCCATCTCGACGCCGCGCCGGATTTCGACGCGCTGCACCGGCGGCTGGCCGAAATCGCCAATGGACTGGGCGAGGTCGCGCCGCGCGACGCGGTGGTCGGGCTCGAGGAGGCGGTGCGCGACCTGAGCGGGCGCGTCGAATCGACCCGCGCCTTCATCGAGCGCGCCCCCGCCGGCGCCAGCGCCGCAGAAATCGAATCTCTGGGCCAGCAAGTCGCCGCGATGAGTCGTGCGCTAACCGATGTCGCGCCGCGCAGCCAGATCGCCGCGCTTGATCTCGCCGTGCGCGAGCTCGGCGCCCGGCTCGAGCGATCGCGCGACGAGGGTCTGCGCGACGCCGTGCTCGCGCCCATCGAGACGCTGGCCGCCGACATGCGGCGCGCGGTCGCCGAGATCGGCGCCTCGGCCAATCTGGACGGCGTCGGCCGGCAGATCGCCCAGCTCGAGGAAAAGATCGAGGAGTTGCGCCGGAATGGCGCCGAGCGCAGCGAATTCCTCAACGCCTGCGACCAGTCGGACGCGCTGCGCGTCAGCATCGCCGCGGCGCTCGAGCGGATGGAGCCGCTGGAGCGCATGGAGCGGCAGGTCGCGAGCCTCACCGATCGCCTCGAGGCCTTGTCGCGCCAGTCGAACGAGGTCCGCAACGCCCAGGAAAACGGGCTGGCGCGCAACGAGGCCAATTGGCGCGAGATCGGCTCGCGCCTCGACGATCTCGCCGTGCGCATCGACCGCGCCGCCGACCTGCGCCAGGACCCGCATCCGGGCGAGGAGCGGCGCTTCGACGAGATTTCGCGCCGGCTGGATTTCATGCATCAGGCGCTCGCCGAACGCATCGACGGCGCTTCGAGCGCCCCGCAGGGGCAGCCCGGCCTGGAGCCGCTGCTGCGCGCGCTCGCCGACCGCCTGGAAAACGCCATGGCGCCGCAGGCGGACGCGCGCGCCGTCGAGGCGCTGGAGCGCCAGATGGCGGAGGTCACCGAACGCCTCGAGCGCGGCGCCGCCCATGGCGCCATGCAATTGCAGCAGGCGCTCGCCGATCTGGCGGCGCGGTTGGAGGAGGGGCGCCAGAGCGACCGCGAGATCGCCCGCGACGTGGCGCGCGAAACCCTGCGCGAGGCGCTGGCCCATCTGCCGACCGCCGAAGGGCTCAGCGAGCAGGCCGCGCGGGAGATCGCCGACCTGCGCGAAAAGCACGAACATTCCGACCGGCGCGCCCAGCAGACGCTGTCGGCGGTGCACGAGACCCTGGAAAAAGTCGTCGACCGGCTGGCCATGCTGGAGGAGGACGTTCAGGAGACGCGCGCGGCGGTTCCGGCCGCGCGGGGGGACGCCGACCAGGCGGCGCGCGCCGCCGCTCCGTCGCCGCGCGCCGCCGCCTATGACTTCGACGATCCCGATTCCCTGCTGGTCGAGCCCGGCGCCGGACGGCCCGCCGCGGCGGGCCGCGCCGCGGCCGACGCGCTGAGCCTGAAACCCTCGCGCGACGACGAGGACGCGCTGTCGTCCGGCGCGAAAGGCGCCGCCAATTATATCGAGGTGGCGCGCCGCGCGCTTGCCGCCCGCGCCGCCGCCGACGCCCAGGCGCAGGCCGAGGCCCAGGCGCAGCGCGGTCCGCGCGGCGTCGGCGCCGCCGCCGAACGCGCCAAGGAAAAAATCGCGCGTCCGCTCCTGTCCGGCGAGAAGCGCGCCGGGGCGCGCCGGGGCATGCTGCTGGCCGCCGGCGCCTCCGTCCTCGCGCTCGGCGCGGTCCAACTCTACCGCATCGCCCTGGCGCCCGCCGACGTGCTGGCGCCGGTCGCGCCCGTGGCGGTCGACGTGGCGCCGGCCTCGCCGGCCGCGTCTTCGGCTCCCGCTCCGTCGTCTGTGGCCGCTCCGGCTGCGCCTGCCGCCCCGGCCGCCGCGCCGGCGCCCGACGCGTCCGCCCCCGCGTCGCCCCCGACCTTCTCGCCGCTGGCCCCCGCCAAGGCGCCGGGCGCCCGCACCAGCCTGCCCGATCCGCTCGCGGTCGGCTCCATCGGGCCGCGCACGTCCAATATGGCGGCGATCCAGGCCGGCGCGCAGGCCGCCAGCCTGCAGGAGCAGGCGGACAAGGGCGACGCCGCCGCGCAATTCGACCTCGGCGCCCGCTACGCCGATGGCCGGGGCGTCGACCGCGATCCCGCCGCCGCGCTGCAATGGTTCGAAAAAGCCGCCGCGCAGGGCCAGGCCCAGGCCGAATATCGGCTGGGCGTGATCTATGAAAAGGGATTGGGCGTCACCCGCGATGCGGCGAAGGCGCGCGACTATTACGAGAAGGCCGCCACCCAGGGCCATGTGCGCGCCATGCACAATCTCGCGGTGATCCAGGCTGAGGGCGTCGACGGCAAGCCCGACTATGCCGGAGCCGCGCAATGGTTCCGTCGCGCCGCCGAATATGGGGTCCGCGACAGCCAGTTCAATCTCGCCATTCTCTACGCGCGGGGCATGGGGCTGACCCAGAACATGACGCTGTCCTATGTCTGGTTCGCGGCCGCCGCGAATCAGGGCGACGCCGACGCGGCGAAAAAGCGCGACGAGGTCGGGGGGCGGCTGTCGGCCTCCGAATTGGCCGCGGCGAAGAAACAGGCCGCGGCGTTCAAGGCGCGCAGCGCCGATCCCGCGGTCAACGAGCCGCCGGTCGCCGCCGCGACGGGGCGCCCGCAGGCTTCGGCCAAGATTTAAGTCAGGTCAAAAATTTGGGGCCGCCTTTCCGAGGCGGCCCGTTTTTTCAAAAACTCAGCCCACGGCTTTTTCGTACTGGGCTTCGACATAGTCCCAGTTCACCAGATTGCCGAGCACGGTCTTGATGAAGTCGGGGCGCCGGTTGCGGTAGTCGATGTAATAGGCGTGTTCCCAGACATCGACGGTGAGAATCGGCGTCGCGCCGTGAATCAGCGGGTTTTCCGCATTCGGGGTCTTTGACACCGCGACCTTGCCGTCCTTGACCTCAAGCCACGCCCAGCCCGAGCCGAACTGCGTCACGCCGGCCTGCGCGAGATCGTCGAGCGCCTTCTCGACCGAGCCGAACGCTTCCACCAGGGCCTTTTCCACCTTGCCCGGGACCTTGCCGCCGCCGGCCGGCTTCAAATATTTCCAGAATTCGGCGTGGTTGTAGATTTGCGCGACATTGTTGAACACCGGCGCGCTCTTGCCGTGCGATCCCTTGATCACCTCCTCGATGGACTTGCCTTCCCACTCCGTGCCCTTGATGAGGTTGTTGGCGTTGGTGACATAGGCCGCATGGTGCTTGTCGTGGTGAAATTCCAGCGTTTCCGCGGACATGTACGGCGCCAGGGCGTCGTAGGCGTAGGGAAGGGGATCGAGCACAAAGGACATGTATTGCTCCTTAACGAGAAAGCGGACGTCTCAAGGTAGGGAGCGGGCGCGATTGAGGCAAGAATGAGGGCGCCGAAAGAAGCGGCCTGATCGCGCGCCGAGCTTAACAAATTTGCGGCTTTGTGCTCAATACGTGGTGTTTGAGTTGTCAAGAGAGGCGTCGCGCCGGTGAAAGTGGAACGCACGTTGGTCGCCCTGGGGCTCGTTCTGGCCGTCGCAGGGATCGTCGTCGCCGTCAACGGCTATGTTTACGTAAATGTCGATCGCGGGCCGCCCCTGATGATCTCGGGGACGTTGCTGCTCGGCATCGGCCTGACGCTCGCCGCGCTGGGCTTTATCTTGCGCGAGCTGCAAAAGATTTCCGCCGACGCGTCGAAGGCCGCCCTGCTGCTCGCCAAGGCCCGCAACGGCCTCGTCGCCGCCGAGCCGCCCGTGGCCGCCAAACCTTTGCCGCCGCTGTCGCCCTTCGAGCCGCCGGCCGCCGCGCCCGTCGCCGCGCCCTTGCCCAGCGAGCCGGAACCGGCGCCGGCCAAGATCGCGGAGCCCGAGCCCGCCCCGCCGAGCCCGGCGGACATGCTGCGGCGTCCGTCCTTTCCGCCGCCGCTCGCGCCGCGCCCGGAGCCGCCAAAGTCTTTGGCGTCTTCCCCCTTCTCCTGGATGCTCAAGCCCAATGCCGAAAAGCCCGCCGCCAAGGCGGAGGACGAGGATTGGCTCGACAAGGCGATCAGCGCGGAGGCCGAGACGGCGAACCGCCCCGGCAAGCAAGAGGAGACGCGCCAGGACGAGCCGGAGGCCTCGCCGGCGCGCGAGGTGCAGCAGGTGATCCGGCGGGAATTCGGGTTGAGCGCGGAAGAAGAAGCGCCCAAACCGCCAGCGCCCGAGCCGGCGCCGGAGCCGGAGCCC
The DNA here is from genome assembly GCF_025961575.1 of Rhodoblastus acidophilus. Lineage (GTDB taxonomy): Bacteria > Pseudomonadota > Alphaproteobacteria > Rhizobiales > Beijerinckiaceae > Rhodoblastus > Rhodoblastus acidophilus_C. The sequence goes on from NZ_JAOQNX010000038.1 coordinate 7,719, forward strand.
AAGCCGGAGGTCATCGGCAATTACGAGGCCCATGGCGCGCATTACACCATGTTCGCGGACGGCTCGATCGAAGCCGAGACGCAGCATGGCGTCTATCGCTTCGCCAGCATCGATGAGCTCAAGCGGTTCATCGAGGGCGAGGAAGAGGCGAAGGCCTGAGCGGTCCCGTCGCGCGAGGCGTTATGCGGCGCCGCCCTCGTCCTTCGAGACAGCCGCCATAGGGCGTTATAGACGCCCTATGGCGGCTTCCTCAGGATGAGGGCAATTTGTTGTGCCGTGTTTAAAACAGGCGGCGGTCAAGGCGGTCATTTGACCGCCTCTAGGGCGAAGGCGTAGCGCCAGGCGATGTCCTCGAGTTCGTCGAAGCGGCCGGACGCGCCGCCATGGCCTGCGTCCATGTTGGTCTTCAAAAGGATCGGGCCGCCGCCCGTCATGGTCGCCCGCAGCTTTTGCGCCCATTTGGCGGGCTCCCAATAGGTGACCCTGGGGTCGGTGAGCCCGGCCTCGATCAGCATCGGCGGATAGGCCTGGGCGCGCACATTGTCATAGGGCGAATAGGCGCGGATCAGGTCGAAAATCGCGGGGTCGCGCAGAGGATCACCCCATTCCTGCCACTCGACCGGGGTGAGCGGCAGGGTGTCGTCGCAGATCGTGTTGAGCACGTCGACGAACGGCACTTCCGCCAGTATGCCGGCGAAAAGCTCGGGGGCGAGATTGGCGACCGCTCCCATCAGCATGCCGCCCGCCGAGCCGCCCTCGGCGACGATTTTACCCGGCGCGGTCAGGCCGAGCGCGCAAAGATGGCGGGCGCAGGCGAGATAGTCCGAAAAGGTGTTGGGCTTGTCCTTCAGCTTGCCCGCCTGTTTCCAGCGGTCGCCCAACTCGCCGCCGCCGCGCACATGGGCGGTGGCGTGGATGAAACCGCGATCGATCAGGCTGAAAATGTTTTCGTCGAAGCGGTCCGGCAGGGCCACGCCATAGGCGCCATAGCCGTAGAGCAGCACAGGTCCGGGTTTTTGCGGACGATCCTTGCGCCAGACCAGGGCCAGCGGAATTTTTTCGCCGTCCGGCGCGGTCGCCCAGTCGAGCCGTGTTTCATAGCGCGAGGGATCGTGGCCGCTCGGAATGCGCATTTTTTTGACCAGTTTGCGTTCGCGGTCGCGCAGGTCGATATCGAAAATTTCGTCGGGATCGATCGGGGTCGAAAAGGTGATCCGCACGATCGGCTCGAAGAAATCGAAATTGCCTTCGAGCCGCAGATGGAACACGGGGGCGTCGAATTCGACCGCGAAGGCCGCGCCGCCCTCCGGCTTGGCCATCAGCCGGGGGCGGCAGGCCTCGCGCTCCAGCCAGGCCAGATGGTCGGCGAAGACGGTGGCGTTGAAAATCACTTTTCCGGGACGATGGGGGACCTCTTCACGCCAGTTGCCGCTGTCGAGTTCGTCGAGGCCGATGCTCAGGATTTTGAAGTCGAAGGCGCCGTCGGCGTTGGTGCGCATGTAGAGCCGGGTCAGGTTCGGCTCCACGTCATAGACGAGACCCGGACGGCGGGGCAGGACCTGTTTCGGCGGCGCTTCGGGGTTTTGCAGGTCGATCAGCCAGCTCTCGGAGCAATCGTGGTCGCTGAGGTTGACGATCGCATGCCGGCGCGAACGCGCGCCGCGCAGGTGAACGAACAGCGCCGGGTCGCTTTCCTCGAACAGGGTTCGGTCGTTGGCGGGGTCGTCGCCGATCCGGTGCAGGCAGATCGCGCTGGTGCGAAAATCGTCGTCGAGGCGGGTGTAGAGGAAGGTTTGCGAATCGCAGGCCCAGACCAATGTTCCGTCGGTGTTTTCAACGACGTCCGCGCCATCCGCGCCGGTGGCGAGGTCGCGCCAGGAAATCTTGTGCAGTTCCGAACCGCGCTCGTCGCGGCTCCAGGCGAGGAAGCGATGGTCGGGTGAATGCGCGGTTGCGCCCAGGCTGAAATAATCCAGGCCCTCGGCCTGGAGATCGCCGTCGAGGAGGAGGATTTCCTCCTTGCCCTTGCGGCAGACCAGAGGATGTTGGCCGTCTTCGCGAAAACGATTGTAGTAGAACCAGTCGCCGTCGCGGGCGGGCGGGTCCGAATCGGTCTCGTCGATGCGTCCGGCGAGCTCCTCCTCCAGCGTTTCGGCGAGCGGCGCCAGGGGCTTCAGCACGGCCTCCGCATAGGCGTTCTCCGCCTCGAGCACAGCGCGGATGTCCTTGGGCAGCACGTCGGGGTCCTGGAGCGACTCGCGCCAATTCGTCGCACGCAACCAGGCGTAGTCGTCGGTGAGCGTCTTCCCGTGAAATTCCGTTGCAGCAGGACGTGTTTCCACGCGGGGCGGCGCGATGTTCCGGCTTTCGGCAAAGGACGGCATTGTTTCGGTTCTCGACAGCGTTGAAGAAATGGCCGCGACAATGTCGCGATTCGGCTGATTCGCCAAAAGGCGCGCGCCGTGACGGCACAACTCGGCCGGCGAATATTTCGGCTCAGGTCATTCGCACGCAATAGCCGCGCGCCCAGGGCTTGACAGGACAGAAGATCGGGAAACCTTCCCGGCGTAGGCCTCATCATTCCTGTGGTTTATTTGCGAACCAGGCTGGAATTCTCTTGGTCTTCCGCGCCGCACAAACAACAACCGAAATAAATTCCCGAATGACCGAAAGAGAGATATTGCGCCTACCCTTTGCTTGCTCTATCTAGAAGAAGTTGGACGATATTCGCAGCAAGATCGAATCGTATTGGCGGCCTCGGGCGTCGCCATGGCCCCGTGCTGGGCGGTCTTCTCGAGAGAACTCTCGGTCCATCGCAAGGAAAGTTTACGACCAATGAGCGACGCACCCTCGAACAATTATATCGAACTGGCGGCGGACATCGTTTCCGCCTATGTCAGCAATAATTCCGTTCCCGCATCCGATCTGCCGTCATTGATCAACGATGTTCATTCCGCCCTTTTGCGCGTCACCAGCGGCGCGGCGCCCGTCATTACCGAGGCGCCCAAGCCCGCCGTTCCCGTGAAGAAGTCGATCACCAACGACTACATCATCTGCCTCGAAGACGGTAAGCAGTTCAAGTCGTTGAAGCGCCATCTGCGCACGCAGTACAATATGTCGCCGGAAGACTATCGCGAGAAGTGGGGCCTCGGCGCGGATTACCCCATGGTGGCGCCCAACTACGCCAAGGCGCGTTCGCATCTCGCCAAGCAGATGGGCCTGGGACAGCAGCGCCGCCGCGTCCGCTCCAAGTAATGCGGTCCAAGTAATTCGGTCCAAGTCATTCGGTCTGAATTTCGGACTGAAAGCCTGACGTCAAAATGGAGCGCGCTGCGCTCCATTTTTTTTGCGCCGTCTCGTTGTTTTACGCGCCGTCCTTCTTGGCGCGGGGCGCGCGCCAGGCCGGCGCGCGGTCGCCGCCGCGCAAGGTGTCCGCCGGTTCTTCGACGGCGCGCGCCGGGGTCATCAAACTGCTGGCCTTCGCCGCGAGCGCCAGGCAGGCCTCGGTATTGTCGCGGCAGGAGGCGAACGCGCGGTCCTTCGCCTGTTCGGCTCCGGCGGCGAGGCTGTCCCGCGCCGGCTGGGTCAGGCTCGCCAGGCTGACGCCTTCGCGATCGGAAATCTGGCTGACCACCAGACCGAGCCAGAACAGGCAGCGCAACAGGAACGACATTTCGCTCTCCCCGGACGAAGCGCCCGAACTTCAGGATGACGCCAGTCTAGCGCCGATACCTCGATATGAATTCAAAGCTTTTGCTCAAATTGCCGTTGCGCCTTTCACCCGGGATTCACCATCTGGCCGCAACACTTGGTTAACCATGATGGGAGAATGGGCCGCGGGAGCGCCGCCGCTTCGTGCGCGCGTTTAGAGTTCCCTTAGAGCCAGGGCGCAGATTGGCGGGACGAGGATCCAAATCCGCGTTTGACATCAGAGCGATCCATGCCGGTTTCGAGGCGCCACCCATGAGCGACCATCGCCATCCCCCCGCAACGGGCGGCCCTGCGCGCGTCGGAACGCGCGCCGCCGCGGAGGCCGCGGACTGGCGCCAGCGGCTGCTCGCCAATGTCAGCCACGAATTGCGCACGCCGCTCAACGCCATCATCGGCTTTTCCGAAATGCTGGCCAATGTCGACCTGTCGCCGCGGGACCCGGAGCAGCAGCGCGAATATGCGCGGATCATCAACGCCTCCGGCCAGCATCTGCTCAGCGTGGTCAACACCATCCTCGACATGTCCAAGATCGAGTCGGGGGTGTTCGCCATCGAGCCCGAACATTTCGACCTCGCCGCGCTGATCGATTTCTCCTGCGATTTGGTCAAGCTGAAGGCGCAGGAAAAGCGCATCGAGCTGCTGGCGGCCTGCGCGCCGCGAACCGGCGAGATCGTCGCGGACAAGCGCGCCTGCAAGCAGATCCTGCTGAACCTTTTGTCAAACGCGGTGAAATTCACGCCCGAGGGCGGGCGCGTCACCGTCTCCTCGCGTCGCGAGGGGGAGAGCGTCGTCATCAATGTCGCCGACAATGGCATCGGCGTCACGCCGGCCGAATTGCAGCGGCTCGGCGATCCCTTCTATCAGGCGCGCGCCACCTATGACCGGCCCTATGAGGGCGCGGGGCTTGGCCTGTCCATTGTGCGCGGGCTCGTGGCGCTGCATGGCGGCGCCATCAGCTTCGCCAGCGCGCCCAACGAAGGCGCGAGCGTCACCGTGCGCCTGCCGTTCGATTGCCGCGAGGCCCAGCGCGCCGACGCGCTGTCGGCGCGCATCGAAACCGTCTCGCGCCCCGAGGGCGCACAAAAAACCCGTTCGCTTCATTCCCATCATCAGGTGAAGAAAATTGCGTGAGATCGCCGCAGCCTCCGACTTCGATTTCGTCGCTTCCGAACCCGCTCCCGCCAAGCCGGCGCGCGCCTCCAAGACATCGCGCGCGAAAAAGGCGGGCGCGCCGAACTGGCTGAGCCGGCTGTGGACCTGGCGCACGCCGCTGTTCGGCGGCATCGCCTTCGTCGGCCTGTTGGCGGCGATCGGGGTCAACGCCATGTTCCTCCAGCACGGGCGCCATCCCGCCCCGCTGATGGGCTCGGTGCTGCGCATCGAACCGCCCAAGGCCGAACCGGCCCCGGCGCCCGCGCCGGTCGTGCGCGCCGAAGCCAAGCCCGCGCCGTCCGCCCTCGACGAGGTGCTTTCCGCTCCCGCTCCGGCGCCGCTGCAGAAGCCCGCTGCGGTGAAGCCGGCCAAGCCGGCGCCCGTGATGGCGGCGCCGCTCCCCGCCGCCAAGCCGGCGCCGGTCCTGGCGGCGCCGCTTCCCGCCGCTAAGCCCACGCCCGCCAAAACCGTTCAGGCCGCGCCCGCTCCGTCCGCCAAAGCTGCGGCCAAGTCCGAGGTCAAGGCTGGCGGCAAGTCCGACGCGATCGGCGCGCTGATGGACAAGTCGGCGGCGCCGGTTCCCGCCAAAGCCGTGACCTCGGCGCAGAAGGCGTTGAACAAGCTCGGCGCCCATGTTCCGGCGAGCGGCAAGTTCGACGACGCCACCCGCAAGGCCGTGGAAAAATTCCAGCGCGACAATGGCCTGCCGGTCACCGGCGAACTGACGCCCAAGCTGCGGCGCTTCCTCGCCTTGCAGGCGGGCCAGCCGGAATAGTGCGGCTTCGTTCCGACATCTGGGTTTCGGCCTATTTGCGCCGCTGCGCCGTCGAGGGCGCGGCGGCCTATTTGCGCCGGCGCGGCGCCGAGGCGGCGGGCGCGATTTTCGTCAAGATCGACCGGCTCGACGGATTATGCGCGCTTTTCGGTCCCGCGCCGCAGAGCGAGGTGGAGCAGGGGGACCGCCTGTTCGCCCGGATGCACCGCGAGGACTGGATCGACCCCGCCGACGCCGAGGCGCGGCTGACGCGCGAACAGAAATTCGATTCGGACCTGTGGATCGTCGAGATCGAGGACCGGCAGGGCCGGCATTTCTTGGATCTCGCGTGAGGCTTTACCCGCAGATCCAGACGAAGCCGATCGGCGTCGCCCGCCAGCAGGCGCCGACGCCATAGGGCCACCACCGCCCGCCATACCAGCGCCGGCCCGTCCCGTACCAGACGCCGCCGTAATAACGGCCGCCGACCCGATAGCGGCCGGCGACCGCGCCACGGCGAGCCACGGCGCCGCCACGGACCACCGTTCCACGGCGGACCACCGCGCCGCGGCCCGCATAGCGCATGCCGCCGCCGCCCCGATGGAAGCCGCCGCCGCGATACCCGCCAAAACCGCGTCCGCCGCCGCCGCGGCCGCGCGCCAAGATGATGTCGGACTCCGGCGCCGCGGTCACGGGCTGCGCGAGAATCGGCGCGGCCAGGACGGGAGCGATGTCCGCCGTCGCCAGGGCGAAGGCGAAGGCGAAAGAGGCGAATTTACGGACAAGCATGGCGCGACTCCGCTCGACAAGGATGCGGACGACGATACTGTAGGCGAGGGATCAGGCGCGATCACTCTGTCGTGAGTCCGGATCCGGCTCCGCGGCGTCCATGTTGCTGATCCAGGCGGCGAGCAACTCCCAGATCACCGCCAGCACGATCGGGCCGAGGAACAGGCCGGTGATCCCGTGCGACAGCGTGCCGCCGATCACGCCGATCAGAATCACCAGCATCGGCGTGGTGAGACCGCGCGCCATGATCAGCGGCCGCAGCACATTGTCGATCAGATTGACCGGGACCATGTAGGCCGTGAACAGCAGCGCCGTGCTCGTGTCCAGGGCCGACCAGGCCCACAGGATCGAGGGAATGATGATGACGCTCGGTCCGATCTGCACGATCGCCAGGACGAGGCAGGCGGAGGTGAGCAGGCTCGCGCCGGGGAAGCCGGCCATGGAAAAGCCGGCGCCGGCGAGCAGGGCCTGAAGCGCCGCTATGCCGACGACGCCGCGCGACACCGTGCGAATCGTCGAGGCGGCGAGGGCGAGCAGGCGTTCGCCGCGATCCGCGGCGAGCCGGCGCGTGAATTTCTCCGCCGCCGCGACAAAGGCGGGGGCTGGCGCGAACAGGAAGCCGGCGACGATCACGGCGGCGAAGAATTTGAGCATGCCGACGCCGGCGCCGGTGGCCATGTCCAGCAGGACCGAGCCGACCGGCTTGAGTTGCGGCGCGATCTTGGCGAAGGCCTCGCGCAGGTTGGTCGAGGCGAGGTCCCAGAACTGGTAGAGCGGTTCGCCGACGACCGGCCATTCCTTGACCCGCGGCGACGGCGAGGGGACCGTCCAGGTGTCGGAGCTGGAGGCGAGGGCGCGCAGGCTGTCGACCAGGTCGAGCGCCAGCCATGTGGCGGGGCCGATGATGACGATCAGGCACAGGAGCGTCAGCAGCGCCGCCGCCAGCCTGCGCCGGCCGCCCAGCGCGCGCACGATCCGTTCGTAGCCTGGATAGAGCGCCACGCACAGGATCACGCTCCAGATTCCGATGGTCAGGAACGGGCTGATCAGGACGTAGGTCCAATACAGCAGCAGGGCCAGCACGCCCAGCTTGGCGGCCAGTTCGGTTCCCGCGCGGGTCAGGCCGTCGAGGCCGGACGCATTTTGACCTTCAGCGCTCATGCCCGATCACCTCATGTCTGCGGATGGGCGGCAAGCCGCCCTCACGTTTTGGTCGCGCCGCGCGCGGCGAGATAATCGCGCAAATCCTTCGACGTGTCGGGCTCCGCCTGCGTGGCGCGCGGGGCTGGCGCGGCGCGGCGTCCCTGCTGGCGCGCCGCGCCGGCGGCCAGCCGGGCGTCGCCCGAGATCGCGCCGATCACGCGGGCGGCGTCGCGGCGCGGCAGGCTTTCAAACAGCTTCATGTTGCGGTCGAACGCCGCGCTCTCCATCGCCACTTTGGGGAAGGCGATGAGAAAAATGCGCGCCGCGATCTCGCGGGGCAGGCCCATGGCGATGAAGGCGATGGTCAGGGCGTCGCCGCTCTCCTCCTCGACCAGGCGGCGGGCGCAGAGCGGGTCGATGCCGATGATTTCCGAGAGCAGCAGCGCGAAGGCGCCGCGTTTTTGGCGCAGGGCCGCGCCTTCCAGCCGCGCGCAGGAGTCCGTGTCGAGCTCCGGCGTCGCGTCGGGGCGGCCGACCGCCGCGACGCCCGCCTGCCGGGCGCTGCGCAGCAGTTTTTCGCGCTGGGCGGAGTCGGCGGCCAAATAAAGCGGCAGGTGATCCACCCCCAGGTCGCCGCGCGCCAAAAGGGCGCGGGCGAGGTCGAGATCTTCGCGGCCTCGCGAAATCAGCAGACGCAGGTCCTCCATGGCGAGCGGCGCCGCCGCATTGGCGGCGAGCGCGCGCGCCACTTCGCGTTCGGGGCGTCCGGCGAGGAGGGCGGTGATCTCGCGGTCGAGATCGGCGCGCGCGGCGAGCGCGCAGGCCTGGTCGCAGGCGCCGCTAGCGGCGATCTGGCGCAATTCCGTCCAGGGGATCTGGCGGTTGTTGGTCAGCACCTCCTGGGCGGGCGCCCCGCCGCGCGCCTGGATGCGGCGCAGCACGTCCGGCGGCGCGTCGGGGCAGCGCGACAGCTTTTGCGCCACGATCCGGAGCGTGGCCTCGTCGGCGTCGTCGATCAGCCGGACGGCCATTTCCTGGAACAGCCGGATTTCCTGCGCGGTGTGGCTGGGATGCAGGACGAACAGGTCCGTGGTGACGCGCAGCAGCACCGGGCGCATTTCGGCCGGTTTGGTTTGTTCGGAGGCGGCGAGGTCGCGCAAGCGCGCGTAAATATCGGCGGGGGGCATGGCTCGATCCGCAAAATTCGGGATTCGTGGCGATGCTAGGCTGCGTTTATTGACACAACATTAACCATAAGCCTGTTTAATGAAGAAGTGTCTCAATTCGGGAACGAAGGGTTAACCCTTTCGGTTTTCGATGGATGCGCGCCGGAAAACGGCGCGGAATTTGCAATACCAACAATGAGCGGGGCGAATTCAACGACTGGCGCGCGCCGCATCAGCAGAGGAGCAGCGATGGGCCAGATTATCCCTTTTCGATGCGCGAGGCGCCGCCGCGCGCCGCCCCCGGCCGAAACGGCCTCCGGCCCCGGCGCGGAAATCCTGTTCTTTCTCGGCGTGCGCTATTGCCGGGATGAGAATGGCGGCAAACCTCAAAACGGCGGCAAGCCTCAAAACGGGGGCAAGCCGAACAGCCCGAATTCACGGACGCGCCGCAAGAAGCGGGCTTGAAAACTTCACAAATTCGCCTGTTGCGCCGTCATGAGGGCGGCTTTTCCTCTTTGCATTCGAATCCGGCGCGTTGCGCGCCAATCCCCTCCGCCTCGCCCTGGCGCAAGGCCAGCAGCCTGAACAGCGCAAATCCCTTTGGCGAGGGCGCCACCAGCCGCAATTCGTCCGCTTCCGCCGAAGCCCGCGCCGCCTCGTCGAGATCCTCGCGCGATTCGTCGATGGCGTCGGCCTGCGCCCGCGTGACGATCAGGATGTTGAAGCGCCCGTGCGGCGTCTGCGCGTCCGACCCCGAATAGATGATCGCGCCATTGTCGAGGCGCACCGACACCGACAGCGGATGATCGCCGTCGGCCTGGGCGCGCAGGCGCAGCGGGCCTTCGTTCAGATCGAACCGGCAGGCGGCGAGGAAGGCGAAGGGATCGGAAAACGGCGGCCCCGGATTGTCCGGCGTGGCGCGCGGCAGCAGTCGGACCTCGCCGAGCGGCAGGCTTTCGGCGAGGCGGCGATAGGCGGAATTGGGCGCGAGGCTCGGCGTCGCCAGCAGGGTGATCAGATGAACGGCGACCACGCCGAACACCAGCCCGAACCCCCAGGGGACCAGCGCGACCAGGCGATCGATGCGCTCCTCCCGCGTCTTCACGAGCAGGCCTCGCGGGAAATGGTCGGCAGGCTGAGGCCCTCATAGGCCTTGGACAGCGTGCTGGCGCCCGCCTGGTAGAGGCGCAGGGCCAGAAAGAAATTTGGGTCGTCGCCGAGCGGCAGCCAATTGCCCGGCCGCGCCTCGCGCGCCGCCTCGATGACGAAATCGCCGCTGCTCGACCGCAGCAGGCCGGCGGAGGTCAGGCCATAGCGATCCGCGACATTGGGCTGCGGCCGTCCATCGATCCGGTAGGCCGCGAGCGTCCACACCCGCGCCGGCAGGTCGGTTCCGGCGAGCCGGTAAGCGCAGCGCGAGTCGAGCGGGGCGCCCTGGTCGTCGGCGCGGGCGACGAACAGCAGGCCTTCGTTGACGCCCATCGGCGCCAGGCCTTCGGAGGCGATCGCCGCGCGCTCGTAGGGGTCGATGTCGGCGCCGCCGAGATGCGGCCAGGTGGTCCAGGGGCCGAGGCGCACGCTGTCGAACCCCGGCTCGCCGCGCAGGGCGTAGGCGGTGGCGGCGAGTCCCAGTCCCAAGGCCGCAAACACGACAATGATCAGCGCGCGCAATGAATCGGATTCCCAAAACGACTGCCCGTTTCGAAATAGCCGTCCTCTGGAAAAAGTCGAGCGATTTCGGCGAGTGGGTTCAGTTTGTGCGCGCCGGGGGATTTGCGCTTGCAGGCGTCTTGAGTTCGGCGTCGGGCCCGCGCCACAGGCGGGAGACGCCGGCCATGGCCTTGTCCGGCAGGCTCGCCGCCGCCTCGCCCCAGCCGGCCGCCTTTTCGCGCAAGCCCTTTGTGTCCGGCCAGCTCGGCCGGGGGACGGCGAGGCCGAAGACTTTCCAGTCCTCGTTATGCGCAGGCTCGGCGGCGGGCGCGGCGGGCTGGGCCGGGCGCGCAACCGCGCGCGGCTCGGCGCGGCGCGTTTCGGCGGGACGGACCGGAGGACGCGCGGGGGGCGCCGCCGTCGGCCCCGGCGCCGGCGCCGCCGAGGCGGGCCGTCCGGGATCGGCGGCCGGGGCGAAACTGTTCAGGCTCGACAGCGCCGCGAGTTGCTCGGGATAATAGGCGTAGGAGCGCGTTGCGCTTTCGCCATGGGCCGGTTCGGCATAGGCCAGGGGCGCCGTCGCGGCGGTCGTTTCCGGAGCTTGCGCCGGCGCGAAGAAAAAGACCAGTGGCGCGGCGAGCGCGACGGCGCCCGCCAGCAGCAGCGGCGTCCGGAAGGCGAGAGGATGGGCGCGGAGGAACATGGCGGCTCCGTGTCGTCGGGGCGGCGATCAAGCCCGAGCATTGCGGCGAAAGCGCGTCGGAAATAGGCTCTTGTCGAGAATGGAGGGTTCACGCGCCGTTCAGAGTCGCGTGGCCAATGTGTGGCATGGGCGGAAAAACGGCGGGGATTGGCGGATTTCTGCTCGGCGGCTTGCTTGCGCTGGCGGCCGGGCCCGCTTGCGCGCAGGCCCATTTCGGCGGCGGCGGCTTTCCCGGCGTCCATTTCGGCGGGCCGCGCTTCGACGGGCCGCGCTTCGACGGGCCGCGCTTCGACGGGCCGCGGCCGCACGACCCCATGGGCCGCGACGATGTCATGCCGCCGCCGCATCAGCCCGCCGGCCCGCCGCCTCCGGATGCGTCCTTCGAACCCGGCGGTCCGCCGCCGCCGGAGCCTCCGGGGCCGCCGCCGCCCGGACCCGCTCCGGCCCGCAAATGTTTCAGCCCCGCGGAATCCCGCGCGCGAGTGGCGCAGTACGATCTGCGTCCGCCCTTCGAAATGATGCGGCGCGCGGCGGTGCTCGCCGACGCCCAGGCGCTCGGCGGCAAGCTGTGCCGCTGGGCCGACCTCGACATCTACGATATCAGCCTGCTGCGCCCTGACGGACGGGTGGTTCATGTGTTTCTCGACGCATCGACCGGCCACGAAGTCAGCGCGCCCAAACCGCATTGAAGGGACGCAGTCTTGCGCCTGCTCGTGATCGAAGACGACAAGGATCTCAACCGGCAGATCGTCGCCGCGCTCGAAGCCGCCGGCTATGCCGTCGATTCCGCCCGCGACGGCGAGGAAGGCCATTTTCTCGGCGACACCGAGCCTTACGACGCCATTGTGCTCGACCTCGGCCTGCCCAAGCTCGACGGCATTTCCGTGCTGTCGCGCTGGCGCGGGGCCGGGCGCGTCATGCCGGTCCTGATCCTCACCGCCCGCGACGGCTGGACGGAAAAGGTCCAGGGTTTTGATGCCGGCGCCGACGATTACGTCCCAAAACCGTTCCATATGGAGGAGCTTTTGGCGCGGCTGCGGGCGCTGTTGCGGCGCTCCGCCGGCCACGCCAGCAACGAGCTGGTCTGCGGCCCGGTGCGGCTCGACACCCGCGCCAGCCGCGTGCTGGTCGACGGCCTGGCCATCAAGCTGACCTCGCACGAATTCCGGCTGTTGTCCTATCTGATGCACCATACCGGCCGGGTCGTGTCGCGCACCGAGATCGTCGAGCATCTCTACGATCAGGATTTTGATCGCGACTCCAACACGATCGAAGTGTTCGTCGGCCGGCTGCGCAAAAAGCTCGGGGTCGACGTGCTGCATACGGTGCGCGGCCTCGGCTATGTGATGAACGCCGCCGGCCCCGACGCCGGAAAAAACTGACGAAGGAGAGCGTTTGCGCGCCGGTTTCTCACGCTCCATCGCCGCGCGGCTGTTCTGGTCGGCGGTGTTCGCCTGCGTGGTGGTGCTCACCCTCGCCGGCCTGGCGCTGACCGCGCTCTACCGGCAGACCGCTCAGGTCGCGCTGGACGAGCAGTTGAACATCTATCTGAGCGCGCTGGTCGCCGACCTCGTCAATCCGCGCGAGGACAACGAGCCCGGCCAGCTCGGCGCGCCGCAGTTCCAGCTCGCTCTGTCCGGCTGGTACTGGCAGATCACCAAGATCGGAAGCCTGCCGCCGGAGATTCGCACCTCGCGCTCTTTGTTCGCCGCTTATCTCGCCCCTCTGCCGGATTCGGTTGCGCCGGATTCGACGGGGCGCCGGCGCGGCGAGATCGCCGGGCCGGAAAACAAGCCGCTGCGCATGCTGGAGCGCCGGATCGACGCCGGCGACCAGGGGCGCTACATCGTCCAGGTCGCCGCGACCACGGCGAGCATCGAGCGGCAGGTCAGCCAATTCGACTGGGCGCTGGGCGTCACCTTCTTCACGCTCGCTTTGCTGCTGGTCGCCGCCATGGCGGCGCAGGCGCGCTACGGCCTGCGCCCGCTGCTGGCGCTGCGCGGCGACGTGATGGCGGTGCGGCGCGGGCAGGCCGACCGGATCAGCGGGGAATTCCCCACCGAAATCGCGCCGCTCGCGGCGGAATTGAACCTGCTGATCGCCACCAACCGCGAGATCGTCGAGCGCGCCCGCACCCAGGTCGGCAATCTCGCCCATGCGCTGAAAACCCCGCTGTCGGTGATCGTCAACGAGGCGGAGGCGGAATCGTCGCCGCTGGCGGAGAAAGTGGCCGAGCAGGCGCTGGTGATGCGCCATCAGGTCGGCTTCTACCTCGACCGCGCCCGGGCGGCGGCGCGCGCCGGCGCCATCGGCGTCGCCACGTCGGCCGCGCCGGCGCTCGCGGCCATGGCGCGCGCCTTCGCCAAGATCTATGCGCGAATCGATCTTTGCGTCGAGTGTCCGGAGGATCTGCGTTTTCTCGGGGAGAAGCAGGATTTCGACGACATGCTCGGCAATCTCGTCGACAACGGCTGCAAATGGGCGCGCCGCGAGGTGCGGGTGGTGGTCGAGCCGCCGGAGGACGCCGGCGCGGAGCGGCTGTTCCTGCGCGCCGTCATCGACGACGACGGGCCCGGTCTTGCGTCGGAAGGCCGCGCCGAGGCTTTGCGACGGGGGCGCCGCCTCGATGAAAGCAAGCCCGGCTCGGGTCTTGGCCTGTCCATCGTCAAAGAGCTGGCCGAGGCCTATGGCGGCCGGCTGGAGCTGACGGACTCGCCGCTTGGCGGCTTGCGCGCGGTGCTGCTTTTGCCCGCGGCGGCGTGACGGGCGAACGCCTCCGGCTGGCGCGGGCGCCACATCAGGGATTTTTCAACGCTCTTGCCGCAGAGTTTAACTTTCGCGTTGCGGCGCCGCTGACTATATTGCGGCGCCGAAGCCGCATTCGGTCTTAGGAGGTTTTATCGTGCATCGCCTGGCGCGCGCGGGTTTCGCGCTGATCGCTCTCGTCTCGCTGTCCGCTTGCAATTCGGGCTTGTCCGAAGGGCCGGCGGTCGCCGCCGTTTCCGCCCCCGCGCCCGCCGCCCAGCCTGCGGCGCCGCCCGCGCCGCCGCCCTATGTCGGCCTGGCCGACGGCTCGCTCGGGCAAAAACTCGACGCCGCCAGCCGGTCGGCCGCCAACAAGGCGGAGATCGCCGCGCTCGCGTCGGGCGACCGCAAGACCTGGCGTGGCGAGAACGGCGCCTATGGCTATGTCGCGCCCGGCGCCGCCAACGGCGATTGTCGCGATCTCACCCACACGATCTATGTCAACGGCCGCCCGAATGTCGGCAAGGGCACGGCCTGCAAGGCCGGCGACAGCTGGAAGCTCAACGGCTGAACACTTCTGGCGCCGCCGCGCGAGGCGGCGGCGCCTTCCGATCACCAACCGCTGTAATAGCCGCCGGGGCAGGTGCAGCCGCCGCCATAATAGCCGCCATAGGCGGCGGGGGCGTAGCCGTAGCCTCCCCAGCCCCAATCCGAAGCCGCCGCCGCGGCCCCAAGTCCGATGCCCAGGCCGGCGAGGCCCAGGCCGACGCCCGGTCCCCAACCCCAGCCGCCGCCGCCCCAACGGCCGCCGCGCCAGCCCGCGCCGCGCCAGCCGCCATTCCAACCGGCGCGGTTCCAGCCTCCGCGGTTCCAGCCGCCGCCCGTCGCCCATCCGCCGCCTCGGAAGCCGCCGCCCTGGAAGGCCGCGCCCCGGAACCCGCCGCCGCCGAAGCCGCCGCCGTGGAAACCGCCGCCGTGGAAACCGCCGCCGTGGAAACCGCCCCCGTGGAATCCGCCGCCGCCCCGGAAGGCGAGGGCCGGTTCGCTGGCGACAAACGCGCCGGCTGCGGTGAGCGCTGTCGTGAACGCCAAAACTTTGATCGATGATTTTCCGCGCATGAATGCTCTCCCGAGGTTTGTGCCTCGGCGCCGCAACGCGACGGCGCGCCCTATGGTTCCGAAGCGCGCCGGACGATCATTGCAGTTGCGCGCGAATCCTCTGCAGCTCGGCCTTGCGCTGCTCGCTCACCTGCGGCCAGGACAATTTCAGTTTATCCATGGAGTCGAGGATGATCTGCGAGACGATCAGCCGCGCATTGGGCTTGTCGTCGGCGGGCACGACGAACCAGGGGGCGCTTTTCGTGCTGGTTTCGCTCAAGGCGCGCTCGTAGGCGCGGCGGTAGTCGCTCCAAAAACCGCGCTCGACCAGATCGGCCTGGGAGAATTTCCAGTTTTTCTGCGGCTCGTCGATGCGGGCGAGAAAGCGCTTGCGCTGCTCCTCCTTGGACAGGTGCAGGAAAAACTTCAGCACATGGATGTTGTTGGCGCCCAGATGCCGCTCGAAGCCGCGGATCGAGCGGTAGCGCTCCTCCCAGAAGGCGTCGTCGGCTTGCGAGGGGTCGCGCCCCTCGGTGGCGAGCAGTTCGGGATGCACGCGGACGATGAGCACGTCCTCGTAATGCGAGCGGTTGAAAATGCCGATGCGGCCGCGCTCCGGCAGGGCGCGATAGGCCCGCCACAAGAAATCATGCTCGAGTTCGGCGCCGCCCGGGTGCTTGAAGCTGGTGACCTCGCAGCCTTGCGGGTTGACGCCCGACATGACGTGCCGGATCACCCCGTCCTTGCCGGCGGCGTCCATCGCCTGGAAGATGATGAGCAGGGCGTGGCGGTCGTCGGCGTAGAGCTTTTGCTGCTGGTCGCTCATCCGGGAAATGTGCCGGGCGAGCTGCGCCTGATAATCGTCTTTCGAATCGTAAAAATCGTCGACGCGCGTCGGCCATTTCTTCAGCTCGACGGCATGGTCCGGCTTGACGCGAAAATCGTCGGGGTCGATGTCCTTCATATCCGCCTCATGGAATCAGCACCGCGGCGCCTTCGAAGGCGCCGGCGCGAAGGTCGGCGAGCGCCCGATTGGCCTCGCGCAGCGGGTAACGCGTGATCTGCGTCCGCAAGCCCAATTCGGGGGCGAGTCGTAAAAATTCGACGCCGTCGCGGCGGGTGAGATTGGCCACCGAGACGAGCTGGCGCTCCTCCCACAGCAGGGCGTAGGGAAAGCTTGGAATGTCGCTCATGTGGATGCCGGCGCAGACCACCGCGCCGGCTTTTCGCACCGCTTTGAGCGCCAGAGGGACCAGCGCGCCGACGGGCGCGAAAATAATGGCGGCGTCGAGTTTTTCCGGGGGCGTTTCGCTCGCGCCGCCCGCCCAGACGGCGCCTAAACTTTTGGCAAAATCTTGGGCGCGCGCGTCGCCGTCCCTGGTGAAGGCGAAGACGGCATGGCCCTGTTTCGTTGCGGCTTGCGCCAGAATATGGGCGGCGGCGCCAAATCCATAGAGGCCCAAATTCTGCACACGCCCGGCGCTGCGCAAGGCGATCTTGAAGGCGCGCCAGCCGATCAGCCCGGCGCAGAGCAGCGGCGCCAGTTCCGCCGAATCTCCCTTTTCGCCGAGCGGGAAGGAAAAGCGCGCGTCGGCGAGGCAATGGGTGGCGTAGCCGCCGTCGCGTGTGTGGCCGGTGAATTCGGGGGCGTCGCAGAGGTTTTCATGGCCGGATCGGCACGGGCCGCAGGTCTGGCAGGAATGGCCGAGCCAGGGGACGCCGACGCGTTCGCCGAGCGAAAAGCCGGTGACGCCTGGGCCCAAAAGATCGACGCGGCCGACGATTTCATGGCCGGGGATGATCGGCAGATGCGGATCGGGCAGTTCGCCGTCATGGACGTGCAGGTCGGTGCGACAGACGCCGCAGGCCTCGATTTTCACGCGAATCTGGCCGGGGCCGGGCAGGGGATCGGGGCGCTCCTCCGCCTGCAGCGGTCCGCCGATTTTTTTCAGGACCATTGCGAACATGGTCGATTTCCAAATGCAGACGGCGGGATTTCACTCCCGCCGTCCAAAACTGTCAAACCGGGGCCGGGCTCAGGCGAGGATCCAGCCGAACACGGCGCTCGCGGCGAGGCCGATCACGACCAGGCCCCATTCGAGCCAGCCCCAGTCGCGCACCAGTTCGCGCGAGTCCGCTTGCGGCTGGGCCTGCGCCAGCAGGCGATTGTTGATCGGCACGACGATGAAATAGAAATAGGGCCAGCTCGTCGCCGCGATCAGCGCCCCGACCAGCCAGCGGATGTCCTGGCCCTGGCCGAACGCCGCCAAAGCCGCGACCGCGCCGATGAGGGCGAGGCCGCCGAGCAGGGCGAAGCCGCGCCGGTCGCTCGGCGCCCACTCGCGGATCATGGAGGAATCGTCCAGGGCCAGCCGCGCGGGCTGCTCCACCAAAGCGATGTAGAGGGCGGCGCCGGTGAAGGCGGCGGCGAAAGCGAAAGCGAGCAGTCCGGCGAGCATTTCGGGCTCCAATGGTGCGCCGTTGGCGGCGACATATCCGCGTAGCTCATAGCTCGTTTGCGCAGAAGACGAAAGCCTCGCGCATATCCCGCGCGCTATTAAGGAAAGGTTAGCACTAACACTGGCATGATTGGTGCTTGGAAGAAGTGTCTCATCCGCTGGTCTGACCGGGCTGCGGAACAGCAGTCCGGCCGGCGCGTTCAACGTGACTTCAAGGAGTTGACGATGCCGCTTACCCGTTGCGTCTACTGCGCTCTGCCGACACGCATCCACTTCGCCTGGTGTCAGGAGAGCGGCGCCAAGGGCAATATGCCGCCCGAGGCTCTGCGCCCCGGCGCCATCGTCGTCGAGGCCCGCGAGTTGCGATTCTGCAAGCCGGTGGCGGCGAGCAAGAGCCGTCGCTGAGAGGGTTAAGCAAGCGTCAGCCATCTGGTGCGGCGACAAGGCACAACCTCAGTCTCCGATCCTAATTGCTGATCCAGGCTTCCAACGTGCCTGGCCTCACCTTACCCCCGTAGCCAGGCACAAGCTTGGGGGTAATGTCTCCCGACGTGGATGCCGTTATCGAAGCTGCGGCTCGTATTGCAAGTTTCTCGTCTGCTTGAAAAAAGTATCGGAGTTCAGACGTCTTGGGAGCCTTGTCGCCAACGACTTCGACTTGCGATACTACATTCAAGCCTGGAAGCGCCTTGCGCAAGTCCGCTCCTGCGCGTGAGATCGCGTCGATCTGTTCCTTTTTTTCGACTTGAAAAAACAGTCGTCCAGCGATTCTCGACGTATCCATGTCTGTGCAGACGAAAGCAGAAATATAATTTGGCGTAAAGGCTTCGCCTTCATGCGGTTTTATAGTGACAGCGGCCGTCACTGCCAGCCAAGGCGAATGCACACTTTCCACGAAGATCTTCGATAGAGGATCTTTGGCATCGTAAGTCAACACAATTTTTGTGTTCGCCAGTGGTAGGGCCTGTGCATCGAGCCTCCTGACGATGTTTTCCTTGTCTATTGATCTTGTGCGGATCACAATGCTCTTCAACATTTTGGCAGCAGGACCGATTCTCGCCAGGACCGCGTACGCGGCTGCTAGTTCAGACGCCGTTTGTGCTCGGTTCTGTGCCTGATCGTCTCCTGTACACCAGAAAACGTCGGTCGTGAGCGTCGGCGCGCCGGGAGCGCTCGCGCTTGTATCAATCACCACACGGGCACCGGAACGGTCATCCGATTGAGCGTGTGAACCAGAGTTCGCTAGAGCGAACAGCAGGACTAAGAGCACGAATGTCCGAATCATTTCGTCTCCCCGCAACTCGTGAGGCATCCCTCCGGCGGCGGCGGATTCAGTGAACCGGTCGTGTCGGGGAGTTGTTGAATTTTCGAGTTGATTGTTTTTTCCTTAACCGACCTGATGACTCGAGCGACGAGAGGATCGATGCGTCCTTCCGCTTTGAGGTGCTCCTCGAACGCAAGCGCGAACGGGCTGCCGCCGCTTAATCCGTCACTTGCTAATTCGCCGTAGGCGGTAGAATAGAGAAGTTTAATGCCGAGGGCGGGTCTGGGGTACGCGCGGCTCGCATTGAAATATGCCTCCGCTATCTTGGGGTCGGCTTTGGCCAATTGATCTACGGGAGTCTCTCGGCAGGCGTCGACGACAATAAAAATGCTTCCATCTCCGGCATCTCCAACCTGCGAGATCAAGTCCGAGAACAAGCGCACGCCACCATGGAAGATGCTGCTTCCCGCGTTGACCGTAGCCACCCTGGCCGCTTTTTGCGGATCGAGGAACGAATCCACTCCGAACAAATATGTTTCATTCCGCACCTGCACGCCATGGCCTGCGTAGTATATGAATCCCAGTGCGTGATCATCTGAGAGATAAATGTCCTTAAATTGTGCGATCGCGTCGCTCAATTGAGAGCGAGTCGCGTCACATATTTGAATCATCTCAGATTGCTGCCAATTAGCGCTTTCGAGGACTGCTGCGATCCTCGTGACATCGTTGCACGGATTTGTCAGTTTCTTAAAGGCCTTAAGGCCTTGCGTCGGAACTTCCTGTCTGTAGCCTGAGTTACCGATTAGCAATGCGATCCGGGTCGTAGATTTCGTCTCCTCTCGGACAGCCCGTTCCTGGGATGAAGCGGTATGGCCGAAAAGTAATGTGCAAGCACCGACCATTGCGACATGAGGCAAGAAGCGCATGAATGAAATCCGCGTGATCAATCTGTTTCGGTTGGATCGAACGCTCGCGACTGTTCATCCGTCCACTTGAGTTCCTTATTCAACTGCTGGTCGAGCAGTAGGTCAATTGTTCCTCGTTCCGCCTCTGGATTTTCATCCTCTAGTATTGAGCGGGTCTGCAACTTGATACGTTCGACGGCGTCCAGGTATGTCCAGCGATTTGGGGCCCACATTTGGCCCGCGTTCAGGAGAGCGCGATTGTCGGAACGAATGACGCCGCAGTCATGAGGAACGATCCTGCTTGCCGGGCAAAATTCATCGGTGCAGTTATTAGGTGCGTCCGCTGGGCAATATTCGCCGAAGAAAGCGTTCCGGAAGGCGAAGCCAGCATCGGGCTTGCCCTTGCCTTGCGCGGAAAAATAGCGGAAGCCCACTACGTCACTGGAAAACGCCTTGCTGCGTGTCAAGTCAGGTTTGAGAAACCCGAGAAAAACGACGGCATGGCCAGATTTTTTGCGATTGAGGTTTATGAAATCGCCCGGTTCCAAATCTCGGAAGCGTTTTTCTTCACCTAACCCAAATTTCGCAAGTGTATGCCCCGTTCCTCGCGATCCCGTTCCATCGAACATAAATATGTTTGCCCTGAGAGAGGTAACGTTGCCTCTGGTCCATGCTGTGAGCGGAATTTTTTTGTAAACCGTTTCGTCCTGATGAGTTTGTGCATATATATTAATAGCGTTCACGATAACTTCTGTCACGCCGGCAACGCACATCGTCAAGGCTGGTCTGGTTGCCTTTATGATTCCATCATTGCTGTACTTGATGTTGTGCGTAAATGCGCTGTTTATGTCGTAGCCTCCGCCTCTGTTGTTTTTATAAGAATCCATTACTGATTTCACGATGTAATCGTTGAAAACTTCTGCGCATTGTGATTCGCTCGCGAAAAAAACAAAAGCAAAAGAGGCGGTCGTGATCTGTAGAAAATTCATCTTGATCATTCCCCTGAGGACGTAAAATTATTTCGATCATATTTCATCGAATATGGTTCCTCAAGTTCCGCGGGTGATCAATTTAATTTGAGAGAGGAATTGGGTCTATTGGTAAATACCAGAAATAAAACAAAATTGTCTTTTTGAACGCCAGTGCCGCGTTGCGGGTACGGGTTTCATAAGCGTGCAAATGCTAGGCTCACCCCGCCGTTGCATTGCGCGTAAAATTCGGCCAGTTAGGGCTGCAATCCCACAAATGGTCGAGCCGATGAAACGCGCCCTTTCCGTCACCCGCGAAGACAATTTCCCCGAATGGTACCAGGCCGTGGTCGATCAGGCCGATCTCGCGGAGACCTCGCCGGTGCGCGGCTGCATGATCATCAAGCCCTGGGGGTGGGGCGTGTGGGAGCTGGTGCAGCAGGCTTTGGACAAGCGCATCAAGGACACCGGCCACGAGAATTGCTATTTTCCGCTGTTCATCCCCATGAGCTTCATCGCCCAGGAGGCGAGCCACGTCGAAGGGTTCGCCAAGGAAATGGCGGTGGTCACCCATCATCGCCTGAAGGCGGTCGACGGCAAGCTGGTGGTCGATCCGTCCTCCGAACTGGAGGAGCCGCTGGTGGTGCGCCCGACCTCCGAGACGATTATCGGCGACGCGTTCCGGCGCTGGATCGCCAGCTATCGCGACCTGCCGGTGCTGGTGAACCAATGGGCCAATGTCGTGCGCTGGGAAATGCGCACCCGCCTGTTCCTGCGCACCGCCGAATTCCTGTGGCAGGAGGGCCATACCGCCCACGCCAGCCGCGACGACGCGATGGAAGAGACGCTGAAAATGCTCGATATCTATCGCGAACTGGCCGAAGAGATTTTGGCCATGCCGGTGGTGGTCGGCGAAAAGCCGGAGAACGAGCGGTTCCCGGGCGCCGACGCCACCTATTCCATCGAAGCCATGATGCAGGACGGCAAGGCGCTGCAGGCGGGCACGTCGCATTATCTCGGCCAGAACTTTGCGAAAGCCCAGAACATTCGCTTCCAGTCCGCGACCGGCGAACTCGAATTTGCGCACACCACCTCCTGGGGCGTGTCGACGCGGCTGATCGGCGGCGTCATCATGACCCATGGCGATGACGACGGCCTGCGCCTGCCGCCGCGCATCGCGCCCAAGCAGATCGTGATTGTCCCGATGTTGCGGGAAAAACCCGAGGACGCCGATCTGCTCGCCTATTGCGAAAAGCTGAAGGGCGAGTTGGACCAGCTTTCTGCGTTTGGCCTGCCGCTGCGCGCGCATCTCGACAAAAAACCGACCCGGTCCGCGAACAAGCGTTGGGACTGGCTGCGCCGCGGCGCGCCCATCCTGCTCGAAATCGGCCCGCGCGATATGGCCGGCGACAATGTCACCCTGATTCGCCGCGACCGTCTGCGCGACGGCGACAAGGTGATATCCACAGGTTTCGCGCGCGAAAAATTTCTGGCGGAGGCGTCGGGCCTGCTGGCGGAAATCCAGCAAAACCTGTTCGCCGAGGCCAAGGCGCGGCTCGAGGGCAATATCCGCGCCGACCTGAAAACGTTCGACGAGATCGCCGCCTTTTTCGGCGCGGCCGGCGAAGATGACGAGAAATCAGGCTTCAAGGGTTGGGTGCGCGCCCCCTGGGCGCGGCCGACCGGCGCCGAACTCGAGGCGGTGGAGGCGCGTCTCAAGGCGCTCAAACTCACGCTTCGCAATGTTCCGGTCGGTCAGGGCGCGCCCTCCGGCCCCTGCGTGTTCACGGGCAAGCCGGCGCTTGAAGAAATCATCATCGCCCGCGCTTATTGAGGGCGATGTTTACAAATTTGCCATGGCGGCCTAGGGGTTTGTCATAAAACGGTCGTAAATCGTTAACTTGCGCGGGGACGCCATGCTGGGCTGGATGAGGGCGCTGATGCCCAAGGAGGATCGATTCTTCGATCTGTTCGAGGCCCATTCGCGAATCGGCGTCGAGGCGGCCGAATGTTTTCGCCGCCTGCTCGACGGCGGAGATGGCGTGCCCGCTTTGTGCGAGCAGGTGACGCGATTTGAACATGACGCCGATGACGTCTCGCGCGACGTGCTGCTCGCGCTGCGGCGCAGTTTCATCACCCCGTTCGACCGCGGCGACATTCACGGCCTGATCAACGATCTCGACGACGCCGTCGACCAGATGCGCCAGACCACCAAAGCGATTTCGCTGTTCGACGTCAAAACTTTTACGCCCGACATGGTGCGGATCGGCGACCTGATCGTCGACGCCGCCAAGATCGTGCGCGAGACCCTGCCGCTGCTGCGCTCGATGAACGCCAATGCCGCGCGGATCAACGCCGCCGCCGAAAGCATTGTGAAGATCGAGGAGGAGTCGGACCTGCTTTATCTCAACGGCCTCAAAGTGCTTTACCAGGCCAACAAGGATGGCCGCGCCATGGATTATATCGTCGGCTCGGAAATCTACTCGCATCTCGAGAAATGCGTCGATTGTTTCGAGGCCGTCGCGCACCGGATGAGCGGCATTCTGCTCGAACATTTGTGAGCCCGCCATGGAAGGCGTCTCTTTCGCCCTGATCGCGCTGATCGGCGTCGCCCTGCTGTTCGATTTCCTCAACGGCCTGCACGACGCCGCCAATTCCATCTCCACCATCGTGTCGACGCGGGTGTTGCGGCCGCAATATGCGGTGGCCTGGGCGGCCTTCTTCAATTTCATCGCCTTCTTCTTCTTCGGCCTGCATGTCGCCAGCACGGTGGGCAGCGGCATCGTCGACCAGCATATTGTCGATGACCGCCTGATCTTCGCCGCTCTGTCCGGCGCGATCATCTGGAACATCGTCACCTGGCTCGTCGGCATTCCCTCCTCGTCCTCGCATGCGCTGATCGGCGGGCTGGTCGGCGCCGGCGTCGCCAAGGCGGGGACGGACTCCATCGTCTGGGCGGGCTTGAGCAAGACCGTGGCGGCAATCGTGATTTCGCCGATGACCGGCTTCTTCCTCGCCGCCTTCCTGGTGCTGCTGGTGACCTGGATTTGCGCGCGGCGCTCGCCTTTCGCCGTCGACAAGACGTTTCGCGGGCTGCAATTCGTCTCGGCCTCGCTCAATTCGCTCGGCCATGGCGGCAATGACGCGCAAAAAACCATGGGCGTCATTTCCGTGCTGCTGTTCGCCCATGGCATGAGCGGCCCCACTTTCACGGTGCCGTTCTGGGTCGTGCTGTGCTGCCAGGCGGCCATGGCGCTCGGAACTTTGTTCGGCGGCTGGCGAATCGTCCACACCATGGGGTCGAAAATCACCCGAATCACCCCGGTGCACGGGTTCTGCGCCGAAACCGGCGCGGCGCTCACCCTGTTCACCGCCACTTCGCTCGGCGTGCCCGTCTCGACCACGCATACGATCGCCGGCGCCATTGTCGGCATCGGCGCGGTGCGGCGCACCTCCGCCGTGCGCTGGAGCGTGGCGCAGAACATTGTGGTCGCCTGGGTGTTGACCCTTCCAGCGGCAGGGACGACGGCGGCGCTCGTCTATTGGCTCGCGGGGGTGTTCGGATGACGACCACGAAGCCGGGCAAGCCAAACAAGGCGAAGAAAAAGTCCGGCGCGGTCGTGGATGGGGCGCCGGCCCGGCAGGTGGCGGCGCTGCCCTGGCGGTTGACGGAGCGGCTGGAGGTCATGCTGGTGTCGTCGCGGGAGACGCGGCGCTGGATCATCCCCAAGGGGTGGTTGATGGCGGGCCGCGGCGCTTCGACCGCCGCCGCCATCGAGGCTTTGGAGGAGGCGGGCCTGCTCGGCGCCATCGACGAGGTCCCCTTCGGCCAGTTCACCTATGTGAAAAAAATGTCTCGCGGCGAATCGAGGCCTTGCGAGGTCGACGTGTTTCCGCTGCGGGTCACCCGCCAGCGCGCGGACTGGCCGGAGAAGGACCAGCGCGAAACCCGCTGGTTCCCGGCGGAAGAGGCGGGAACCATCGTTTCCGATCCCGAACTCGGCGCTTTGATCGCGCGATTCGCCGCGGCGCGGCGGGGCGATGGACAAGCGTGAGCGCGCCCGTTGAGGTAAGACAAGCTTAACCACAACGGTCAATTGCTTCGGGTTCCGGTAAGGTTCGGGTAACCATTGCCCCATTAACTGCGCCTCGACAGGCGTGACCTTGCGTTGCGCAGAAATGAATGCAGGCGCTGGTTCGTTTCTATTCCTGGACAGGTGGCAGCGTCGAACTGGAGTGGATTCGCGTCGCGGCGTGGAATCCACAAGCAAGATGAAGTAGAGACCACAATCTTGTGGCTGCATTGCCTAACTTGGCCTTTCGGTCGCCGCAATTCAGCCGCATTCAACACGGGCGAGGCCCGAACTTGTTGCCGAACGGCCACAAGCCCCCATCGAATACCCAAAATCGTAACTTTTTCAGTTGCGGCCACGGGAAACCGGGGACATGTTGCCGCCGCGTTTCGCAAAAACAAAACAAAGAGGCATCTATGCGTAATGTTCTGCTTTCCACCGTCGCCCTGATGGCGCTGACCGGCTCGGCCCTCGCCGCCGACCTGCCGTCGCGCAAGGCGGCTCCGGTCTATGCTGCGCCGGTTCCGGCCTTCTCCTGGACCGGCTTCTACGTCGGTATCGAAGGCGGCGCGGACTTCCTGTCGACCAATGCTTCGGGCTTCGGCACGAACAACCAGAGCGCCGGCCTGATCGGCGGCTTGGTCGGCTACAACTATGAGTTCCCGAACCGCTTCGTGCTCGGCCTCGAAGGCGACGGCGGCGGCGTGCTCGGCGCCAAGAAGACCTACGCCAACCCGATCTTCACCACGGATTCCTCCTACTTCGCCGACATCCGTGGCCGCGTCGGCTACGCGATCGCTGACCGCGCGCTGCTCTTCGCCGCCGGCGGCGTCGCTTTCGGCGACACCACCTTCAACAACGTCTCGCAGGGCCGCGTCGGCTACACCGTTGGCGGCGGCGTCGACTACGCCTTCACCAACAACCTGATCGGCCGCGTCGAATACCGCTACACCGATCTCGGCCGTCAGAGCATCAACAACGTCAGCATCCGCCAGGACTCCAACGCTGTGCTCGTCGGCCTGATCTACAAGTTCGGCGCTCCGGACCTGGGCCCGGTCGTCGCCAAGTACTGAGCTTTTTCACACTGAAATGCGTCGCGCCGGTTGAATCCGGCGCGGCAGCGAAACGCACATCGCGCATCCTGGGGAACACCCGGATGCGCTTTTTTTCGCGGTTTTCGGTTTCCTCTTTTCCGGCGCATGCTCTAAACCCCCGGCATGACCGAACCCGAAACCAAGCGCATTTCCTTCGTCTCCTTGGGCTGCCCGAAAGCCCTGGTCGATTCCGAGCGCATCCTCACGCGGCTGCGCGCCGAAGGCTATGCGATCTCTAGAAATCATCACGGGGCCGACGCCGTGATCGTCAACACCTGCGGCTTCCTCGACAGCGCCAAGGCTGAATCGCTCGCCGCCATCGGCGAGGCCCTGCGGGAAAATGGCCAGGTGATCGTCACCGGCTGCATGGGCGCCGATCCCGGCCCGATCCTCGAAGCCTATCCCAATATTTCCGCGATCACGGGTCCGCAGGATTATGAGAGCGTCATGGTGGCGGTGCATAAGGTCGCGCCGCCCGTTGCGAATCCCTTCGTCGATCTGCTGCCGGAGCAGGGGGTCAAGCTGACGCCGCGGCATTATGCATATCTCAAGATTTCCGAGGGTTGCGCGAACTCCTGCACCTTCTGCATCATCCCGAAATTGCGCGGCGATCTGGTTTCGCGCCCGGCCGCCGAAGTGTTGCGCGAAGCCGAAAAGCTGGTGAAGGCCGGGGTGAAGGAACTGCTGGTGGTCTCGCAGGACACCTCCGCTTACGGGCAGGATCTGCGCTACGCCTCGAGCGTGTTTCATGACCGGGAGGTCCGCGCGCGCTTCTTCGATCTCGCCCGCGAACTCGGCGATCTCGGGGCCTGGACGCGGCTGCACTATGTCTATCCCTATCCCCATGTGGACGAGGTGATTCCGCTCATGGCGGAGGGCAAGGTGCTGCCTTATCTGGATATTCCCTTCCAGCACGCCGCGCCCAATGTGTTGCGCGCGATGAAGCGGCCCGGCAATGTCGAGAAGACGTTGGATCGCATCAAGGCCTGGCGGGAGGTCTGCCCGGATCTTGCGTTGCGCTCGACCTTCATCGTCGGCTTCCCCGGCGAGACCGACGCCGATTTCGAACTGCTGCTCGACTGGCTCGACGAAGCCAGGCTCGACCGCGTCGGCGCCTTCAAATATGAGGCCGTCGCCGGCGCCCCCGCCAATGATTTGGGACTGCCCGTCGTTCCTGAGGAGGTCAAGCAGGCGCGCTGGAAGCGCTTTATGGAGCGCCAGCAAAAGATTTCCGCGCGGCGGCAGTTGGCCAAGGTCGGAAAGCGCCTGCCGGTGATTGTGGACCGGGTTTTTGCCGGGGGCGGGGAGGGGCGCACCAAGGCCGATGCGCCCGAAATCGACGGAAAGGTGTTCTTGTCGTCGCGGCGGCCTTTGCGCGTCGGCGATATCGTCACCGCGAAGATTGAGCGCGCCGAAGCTTACGATTTGCACGCGGCGGTGGTCTGAACCCCGCAGAGGCGGGAGAGGCGAAGCTCAGCGTTTCTCCCGCCGGTGCAAAAACGCCAGCCGCTCGAACATATGCACATCCTGCTCGTTCTTGAGCAGCGCGCCGTGCAGCGGCGGAATCAGCTTGGATTGGTCGGATTCGCGCAGCTGCTCCGGCGAAATATCCTCGGAAAGCAGCAGCTTCAGCCAGTCCAGCAGTTCGGAGGTCGACGGCTTCTTCTTCAGCCCGGGAACCTCGCGCATCTGGAAGAACAGCCGCAGCGCTTCTTCCACCAAAGCCTTCTTCAGATCCGGGAAATGCGCGGCGACGATGGCCTCCATCGTCTCGCGGTCGGGAAATTTGATGTAGTGGAAGAAGCAGCGACGCAGAAAAGCGTCGGGAAGCTCCTTCTCATTGTTCGAGGTGATGATCACCAGCGGCCGCTGTTTCGCCCGCACGGTCGCGCCGGTCTCGTAGACATGGAACTCCATGCGGTCGAGTTCGAGCAGCAGATCGTTGGGGAATTCGATATCGGCCTTGTCGATCTCGTCGATCAGCAGGACGGTCCGCTGCTCGGCGTCAAAAGCCTCCCAGAGCTTGCCGCGCTTGATATAGGCGCCGATGTCGGCGACGCGGGGGTCGCCCAGTTGCGAGTCGCGCAGGCGCGACACGGCGTCATATTCGTAAAGCCCCTGCTGCGCCTTGGTGGTCGACTTGATGTGCCAGGTCAGGAGAGGCGCCTTCAGCGCCGCCGCGACTTCCTCCGCCAGCACCGTCTTGCCCGTGCCCGGCTCGCCCTTGACCAACAGCGGCCGCTCCAGCGCGAGCGCGGCGTTGACCGCGACCTGGAGGTCGCGGGTGGCGATATAGCTGTCCGATCCAGTGAAGCGCATGGGGAGTTCCGCGGTGACGTCCCCGCGATTGTGGCGCCGCAGCATGCGGACGGCAAGCGCCGGAAGCGACGAATCCGAGGCCCCTCGCCTACGGTTAAACGTAAGCAAAGTCTTAAAAATTCTCCTCCCAAAGGAGGAGGGGGGCGGAACAAAGTGGCAAAAGCCCGGCGGGGGGCGGAAATTTCTGTGACATTTCTACAACGGGCGGTCTCCGAATAGCATGTTTTGCCCCGTTTGCGCCTGGTTTGGAGTGGTTCCGTCTTCTTCGGGCAGGGGCGGTAGATTATTGTATGGCTCTCGGAAGCTCCCGGTCGCGCCACATGGCTAACCCGCGCTGCGACCGGGTGAAGAAATTCAAATCCGTCACTGAAGCCCTCGGGAGGGGTATTCAAATGAAACTCACCGCCAAATTCGCCGGAGCTCTGCTCGGCGCAATGACCTTCTCGGGCGCCGCGCTCGCCAGCATCGCCGGCCCGACCACGCCTCCGGGCGAGCGCGCCGGTCTCGACCTCGCCTCGCCGCTGCCGGAAGGCGTCTATTTCGTCAACATCGCTTCGGTCGGCTCCTGGCGTTCGGTGAAGGCCGGCAGCAACGGCTTCGACTATAACGTGCCGATCGTCGCCTGGTCGACCCCCTGGACCATCGCGGGCGGCCGCATCCAGCTCCTCGGCGCCATGCCGGAAGTCACCGCCAACTCGCCCACCGGCGGCCTCGGCGGCTTCTCCATCCGCGGCCTGTACAACCCCTTCGTCGCGGGTCAGATCGCCTGGAACATCGGCAACGGCTTCTCCGTGTCCTATCTCGCCGGCGCCTATATCGGCATCACCGGCACCGACCTGTTCTCCGGCGGCTACAAGCTCGCTGCGAACCCGTTCAACCAGACCACCTTCCACCAGATGCTGTCTCTGGCCTGGCACGGCGATGGCTGGAACGCGACCGCCAACTTGATCTACAACCTCGTCGGCAACAGCAGCTCGGTCAACGCCGGCGCGCCGGTTCTGCCGGTTCCGACCCACAACGCCTCCTTCTTCAACTATGACCTCGGTCTGACCAAGACCATCGGCAAGTGGGAAGTCGGCATCATCGCTTACGGTTCGGTCGCCAACACCGGCACGTACAATGACCCGAACTACGGCATCAACACCCCGATCGCCTGCTCCGGCTGCTCGCAGTTCGCGCTCGGCGGCTTGGTCGGCTACAACTTCGGCCCGGTGATCACCCAGGCGACCGTCGCGACCGACCTGTACGTCCACGACAACACCGCCGGCACCGTGCCGGGCTACGGCTGGCCGCAGAAGGAAACCCGTGGCGTTCTGCGCACGATCATCCCGCTGTGGAACCCGGAAGCTCCGAAGGCCGTCGTCGCCAAGTATTGAGATTTGTCTCACGCGGTCGGGCCTCGCGCCTGACCGCCCCGCTCCTGACCGCCGATGGCTTTCCATCGGCGGTTTTTGTTTGTGACGGCGACCGCCCGCGACCTTCGCCGGCGGTTTTGTTTTGCGCTGTTACGGCGCATAATCGCGCCATGCTGATCTCCTTCTTCACGGCGCTGCGCGAGGCGCAGGTTCCGGTGTCGCTGCGGGAATATCTCACCCTCTGCGACGCGCTCGCGCGCGACCTCGCGCAAAAGTCGGTCGAGGATTTTTATTATCTCGCCCGCGCCGCGCTGGTGAAGGACGAGCGCAATCTCGACAAGTTCGACCGCGTGTTCGGGACCGTGTTCAAGGGCCTCGAGCCCGGCGAAGACATTTCCCAAAAAGCCAACATTCCCGAGGACTGGCTGCGAAAGCTCGCGGAAAAATATCTTACCGACGAGGAAAAGAAGCAGATCGAGGCGCTGGGCTGGGACAAGCTCATGGAGACGCTGAAGCAGCGCCTGGAGGAGCAAAAGGGCCGCCACCAGGGCGGCAACAAATGGATCGGCACGGCGGGAACCTCGCCCTTCGGCGCCTATGGCTATCACCCCGAGGGCATTCGTATCGGCCAGGACGGCAACCGCAATTTCCGCGCCGTAAAAGTGTGGGACAAGCGCGATTTTAGGGACCTCGATGGCGACGAGGAGCTGGGTCCGCGCAACATGAAGCTCGCCCTGCGCCGTCTTCGCAAACTGGCGCGCACCGGCGCCGCTGAGGAACTCGACCTCGACGGCACCATTTCCGCCACCGCCCGCCAAGGTTTTCTGGATCTACGCCTGCGCCCCGAGCGCCGCAACGCCGTCAAGGTGCTGCTGCTCCTGGACATTGGCGGCTCCATGGACTGGCACGTCGCCCAGGTCGAACAGCTGTTTGCCGCCGCCCGCTGCGAGTTCAAGCACCTCGAACATTTTTATTTCCACAATTGCCTCTACGAGGGCGTGTGGAAGAGCAACACCCGCCGCCACGCGGAAAAAACCTCGACCTGGGACCTGCTCCATACCTTTCCGCACGATTACAAGCTGATTTTCGTCGGCGACGCCGCGATGAGCCCCTATGAGATCGTGATGGAGGGCGGCTCGGTCGAGCACATGAACGAGGAGCCGGGAAAAGTCTGGCTGGAGCGGGCGCTCGCCTGCTGGCCGCAGGCGGTCTGGCTCAATCCCACGCCCGAGACCCATTGGCCCTATACGCAGTCGATCGGCATGGTCCAGCGCATCATGGAAAACCGCATGTTCCCGCTGACGCTGGAAGGCCTGGAAGCGGCCATGCGCGAACTGACGCGCTGACCCGGACCTGACGAAGCGCCGCGCCAAAGCCCGAGCGACGCGCCAGCGCCAGCGCCAGCGTGCATATTTCCATCGCCGGAAAGAGTCTATTAACCAGCTTTTTCAGCAGCTATACTCAGAATAAATACAAATTGCCTCAAAATCGTCCCATGATTAATTCCTAAAACTCAAATCGATACGCTTGTATTTGAGAAACACATTTTTGACTCTGTCTCGAACACACTCACTAATCTCCGTTCACCATTTATTTTTACACCGCAACAACCTTTACAGCGCTAAATCGCCCCAACCCGGCCGCGCGGCTGGAAAATGGAGTGAGTGTGATGAAAAAGGTCTTGGTCGCCGCCGCCGGTGCGATGGCGTACGCCTCCATGGCTCAGGCCGCCGATTTGCCCTACCGGAAGGAAGCGCCCGCGGCTTATGATTACGCGCCCGCCTTCAGCTGGACCGGTTTTTATGCGGGCGGCACCGCCGGGATCGGTTTCGGCGGCTTCAACGGCGTCGAGCAATATTTCGGCACGAGCCCGATTGGCGGCCTCTACGGCTTCACCGCCGGCTACAATTACCAGTCGGGCAAACTGGTCGTCGGCGCCGAGGCCGATTTCGCCTTTGGCCATGTCGGCGACTCCGCCACGCCGCCCATGGGCGGCTCCTCGACGGGCGTCGCGCGCGATTTCTTCACCGCCCGGGCCCGCGTCGGCTACGCCATTGTCGACCGCGCCCTCATCTACGGCACCGGCGGCTACGCCGGCGCCGACATCCGCGCCATGATCTCGTCGCCCTATTCGAACCCGGTGCTGGGGCTCGACCAGTCCAGCATCGCCAATGGCTGGACCCTGGGCGGCGGCGTCGAATACGCGATCACGCCGCACTTTTCGCTCAAGGGCGAATATCTCTTCGCCTCCATGGGCAACAACACGTACTTCAGCGGCACGCGCGCCAGCATCAACGGCGGTCTCAACCTGAATGTGCTGCGCGCCGGCGTGAACTACCACTTCTAACTGAAGCTTCGGGGCCAGGAACGCGTTGCGCGCAACGCGATCCAGTCCCCACATCCGACAAACCGGCGCGATCCCAGGGATTTGCGCCGGTTTTTTCATCTGCGGGGCGCTATTTCGCAGCCCCGAGGTAATCGTGGACGACCTTGCCGAGCCCAAGCGTGAGGTCGGCGAGAATATGCGTGGCGGAAACCACCTCCAGCACCGGCAGTTCCGCGAGCGGCGCCAGCGCGTGGGAGATCAGAGTCAATTGCCCCGGCCCGGTCCAGGCGCCCTTCAGCTCGATATCGGTCAGATAATATTCGACGATCTCGCAGATGCGCGGCGTTCCGTCGACATGCGGGATGATCTTGAGCAGGAAGTTGGGCGCTTCCAGCGAGGTTTTGACGGCGGCGAGATCGGCCTGTTTGTGCTTGTAGCCCATTGTGCCCACGGCGATGCGCAGCGGACCGAAATAGAGTTCGCCGATCAGCGTGTCGATCTGCGCGTGCAGTTTCGGCTCCGCCAGTTTCTTCGGAAAGCCCCAAAGCTCGCGGCCGCCGGCGATCGGCGGATGGTCGTTGAGGAACATGCAATGGGTGTAATTGCCCTTGCGTCCGTTGAAGGAGACCGGGATCACCTGCCCGCTCTCGGTGTAATCGCCGAAGCCGGTGGAATCCGGCATGCGGATGAACTCGTATTTGACCAGCGGCTCCTCGACCAGCAGCGGCTCGGGCACCAGCGCCCGCAGCTTTTCGAGATCGGTGCGATAGGTGATGACGAGATATTCGCGGTTGAAGAACCGATAGGGGCCAATGGGATAGGCGGGGTTCGTCAACGGCATCGCGAAGGCGCGGGCGAGAACTTCGGCTTCCTTCATGAACGCCTCCCAACTGAAGCAGCAGCATTTGGAGCGCGAATGCGGCTCCGCGTCCAGAGGGTTTTTGCGCAAGGCCCGCCGGACGCGCCTTTTGCGGGCGCGGGACGAGAATTGCGTTATGATCGCCGCTCAAGTCTGTGCCGATTCGAGGAGGCGAACATGACTCGCGCGATGATGTCCGTATTTTTGACCCTTGTCGCGGTGAGCCCGGCTCTTGCCGCCAGCGACCCGATCGAGGGCAAGAAGATCGCCAAGCGCTGGTGCGCGACCTGCCATGTCATTTCGCCGGAGCAGCAGACCCGGGCGAGCGCCGACGTCCCGAGCTTTTGCGACATCGCGCAGCGCAAGAGCGGCGAGCAGCTGAAAACCTTTCTCATCGATCCGCATCCGAAAATGCCGGACATGAGCCTGACGCGCCAGGAGATCGCCGATATCGTCGCCTATATCGAAACGCTCAAGCCTTAAGGCGAGGGATTGCCGCGCAATTGGTGGATGGCGTCGATCTCCCGCAAAATCTCCGGCGGCAGGGCGTGCGGCGCATCGAGAATGATTTTTAGCTGCTCCAGCGTGGTCGCGCCGATAATGTTGGCGGTGACGAAGGGCCGCGAGGTCACAAAGGCGATCGCCAGATGCACGGGGTGCAGCCCAAATCTCTTGGCCAGCGCCAGATAATCCTCGATGGCCGCGTCCACGCCCGGTTTCTGGTAGCGCTGGCCCCGATCGAACAAGGTGCTGCGCGCGCCCGGCGGCCGGGCGCCATGCAGATATTTGCCGGTGAGAAAACCCTGGGCGAGCGGCGAATAGGCCAGCAGCCCCACCTGTTCGCGGAAGGCGAATTCGGCGAGGCCGATTTCGAAGGTGCGGTTGAGCAGATGATAGGCGTTCTGGATGGACGCCGGACGCGGGCCGCCCTGCGCCGCCACGCGCAAGAACTGCGACAGCCCCCAGGGCGTCTCGTTGGACAGGCCAAAATGGCGAATCTTTCCCTGGTCGACCAGGTCCTGCAGGGCGCCGGCGGTTTCCTCGAAGCTGACGCCATCGGGTCCGCCGCGATCCTCATAGGCGTTGGAAAGCCCGTCGAACAGCACCATGGGCCGGTCGGGCCAGTGCAGCTGATAGAGGTCGATATAATCGGTCTGCAACCGCTTCAGCGAGCGCTCGACGGCATAAAAAATGTTCTTGCGGTCAAGCCGGGCCTCTTCGCCGCCGCGAAACCAGGGCATGGCGGTGCGGCCGACGATCTTGCTGGCGAGCACGATTTTTTCCCGCGCGCCCCTTTCGCGCAACCATTCGCCAATGATCGTTTCTGTCGCGCCATGCGTCTCCGCGCGGGGCGGGATGGAATACAATTCGGCTGTATCGAAGAAATTGACGCCATGGGCGACGGCGTAATCCATCTGGGCGAAGGCGTCGGCGCGGTCGGTCTGCTGGCCATAGGTCATCGTGCCCAGGCAGATTTCCGACACGTTGAGGCCGGTGCGGCCGAGCGGGCGGGTGTGCATGATCAAAGTCCGAAGTGAATCACGGCCTGGCGCAGGCAGGCGGTGAACAGGGTGAGATCGCCGAGCGGCAGTTTGGTTTCCGCGCGCAGCACGGATCGGCCTTGGCTCTTGAGCGCGCAATCGAGCATGAGATTGTCGGCATTGCCGAAATTCTCGATCTCGAAGCCGTGGGCGTCGCACAGCCCGCCTTCCGGCGTGTGATGCGCGCCAAAGGCCGCGCTGGCCCGGCCGCAAAAATCGACGGGATCGCCGCTATAGGCGAACACCGGCTTTGCCTGCGCCACAAACACGCCAAGCTCGAAGGCCGTCCCCGCATCGGCGCCGATGCCGCGAAATGGCGACAGGTTGAAGATCGCGGCGTCGGCCTGCTCGATCAAGGCGAGATTGGCGGCATAGATGCGCGCGTCACGGTTTTCCCCTTCGACAATCTCGTTGTCGAGCGGGTAAAGCCCGATGAAGCCGAATTCCGCGCACAGGGCTTTCTTGCGCAAGCCGACCTCGATGGCGTCGGGGAGAAACACTTCGGGACCGGCGAGATAGAGGGCGCGAGGCATGGACCGTCCTTGAATGACCGCGTCAGTCTAACCGATCTCAAGGCCCCGCTCACGCCAAAACCGCCGCAAACAGTCGCTTGCAGCGGGTCCGCATTGCCCGCGCGCGCCGCCGCGCCTAGATTCGCGCGAAAAGGAGATGCACATGGTCAAGGCGATCCGCATTCACGAAACCGGTGGCCCCGAAGTGCTGCGCTATGAAGAGGTGGAGCTGCCGCCGCCGGGCCCCGGCGAAGCGCAGGTGCGCCAGCATGCGGTGGGCGTGAATTTCATCGACGTCTATTTCCGGACCGGCCTTTATCCCGCGCCGACGCCGTTCACGCCGGGCAATGAAGGCGCCGGCGAGATCGTCGCGGTCGGCCCCGGCGTCGAAAATTTTAGAATCGGCGACCGCGTCGCTTATGCCGGCACGATCGGCGCCTATGCGCAGACGCGCAACATCGAAACCAAATTCCTGGCGCCCCTGCCGGCGGAAGTTTCCTATGAGACCGCCGCCGCCATGATGCTCAAGGGGCTGACCGCCGAATATCTGCTGTTCCGCTCCTACAAGGTGCAAAAGGGCGATGTGATTCTCGTCCATGCGGCGGCGGGCGGCGTCGGCCTGATCCTGTGCCAATGGGCGAAAGCTTTGGGCGCCAGGGTCATCGGCACGGTGGGGAGCGAGGACAAGGCGAAGCTCGCCCGCGAAGCCGGCGCCGATGACGTCATCCTCTACCGCCACGAGGATTTTGCCGCGCGAGTGAAGGAAATGACCGGCGGCGCGCTGTGCCACGCGGTTTACGACGGCGTGGGCAAAGACACGTTCCCGGGATCGCTCGACTGCCTGCGTCCCTTCGGAACTTTTGTGAGTTTCGGCAATGCCTCCGGCCCGGTGCCGCCGTTCAACCTCGGCCTGCTCTCGCCAAAGGCCCTGTTTGTGACTCGCCCGTCCCTGTTCGCCTTCATCGCCGAGGAGACGCGGATGCGCGAGATGGCGGCGCGGCTGTTTGAGGTGGTGGCCTCCGGCGCCGTCAAAATCCCGGTCCATTCGGCGCGGCCGCTGTCGGAAGCGGCGGAGGTCCACCGCGCCCTGGAGGGTCGCGCCACCACCGGCGCGACCGTGCTGATCCCTTAGAGCGCGTTCGGCGGCTTCAGATTCAATGGGGGATTCCCAACTGGCTTGAACAATGCGATTCTTTCTTCGTGATTGCGAGGGAGGAATCCC
>NZ_JAOQNX010000039.1 GCF_025961575.1 Rhodoblastus acidophilus
TGCTCAGCCTCCATCAATGAAAGCCAAGCTCAGGGAATCAGGTCTCTGACAAAAAGGGAATCACTTTCGTGAATGCCGTAGCCTTGCGGGAGAAGGTGGGCCCGAAGGGGCCGGATGAGGGGTTCTTCCCGCCGTCGCAGGCTAAAAACCCCTCATCCGTCTCGGCGGCTATCGCCGCCGATCCACCTTCTCCCGCAAGGGGAGAAGGAGGGCTGCGGCTTAGAGAAAGTTTCTCAGCAGCGCGGCAAAGCCGTCCGCGTCTTCCACGCAGGAGAGATGGGCCGCTTTCAGGCGCGCCAGTTGCGCGCCGGCGAGCGACGCCAGCTCCTCGCCCATCGGCGGCGGCGTCGAGCCGTCGGCTTCGCCAACGATCACCAGAATGTCTTTTTTCGCGGCCGTGGGGAGCGTTTGGCGGAAATCCGCGTCGCGCAGCGCCGCGCAGCAGCCGGCGTAGCCGCCGGCGTCGCAGGCGTCGAGCAGATCCGAGATTTTTGCCGCGACCTCGGTATGCGCCGAGCGAAAAGCTTCGCTGAGCCAGCGCGGCAGGATCGCCGGCCGCAGCGCCTTGACCCCGCCCTCCGCCACCGCCGCGATGCGGCCGTTCCAGGCCGCGGCGTCCGGAAGGTGCGCCGCCGTATTGGCGAGGACCAATTTCTCCAGCCGTTGCGGCGCGTGGGTCAAAAACCATTGGCCGAGCAGGCCGCCCATCGACAGCCCGCAAAAGTGTGCGCGCGCGATCGCCAGCGAATCCAGCAGCGCCAAAAGATCGCCGCCGAGATCGTCGAGCGTGTAGGGGCCGGCCGGCTTGAAACTGCCGCCATGGCCTCGGCAGTCGAACGCCAGAATCTGGAAGCTTTCGGCGAGCCGGGCGGAGACTTCGCTCCAGACGCTCAGATCGGCGCCGAGCGGGTGGGCGAGAACCAGGACTGGGGCGTCCTCCGGGCCGGAAAGGGCAAAATTGATTTCGGCCTCGCCGATTTGCAGGCGGCTCATCAACAAACCTCAGAAGAGTTTTAGCGCGCGAAAGCTCGCATGGCCGTTGCGGCCGATGATCAGGTGGTCGTGGACGTTCACGCCTAGCGGCTTCGCCACGCTGACGATGGTTTCGGTCATCATGATGTCGGCTTGCGAGGGCGTAGGGTCGCCGGAGGGGTGATTGTGCACTAAAATCACCGCGCTGGCGTTCAGCTCCAGGGCCCGGCGCACGATTTCGCGGGGATAGACCGGGGTGTGGTCCACCGTGCCGCGCCCCTGCACTTCGTCGGCGAGCAGGCCGTTCTTCTTGTCGAGGAACAGCACGCGAAATTCCTCGGTTTCCAAATAGGCCATGGCCGAGCGGCAATAGTCCAAGACCTGGGCGAAGGAGCCGAGCGTGAGTTTTTTCTTCATGCTCTCGCGCGACAGCCGCAGCGCCGCGGCCTCGACGATTTTGAGCTCGGCGATCACGGTGTCGCCGACATAATCGACTTCCTTGAGCCGGGCCGGGGCGGCGGCGATCACTTCGGCGAAGGAGCCGAATTTCTGCAGCAGCATTTTGGCGATCGACTTGACGTCGCGCCGCGGAATGGCGCGAAACAGCAGGAGTTCCAGAAGCTCGTAGTCGGGCAGGGCGTCTGGGCCGCCCTGGAGGAAACGCTCCCGCAGGCGTTCGCGATGACCGGCGTTCAGGTTCGCTGGCGCCGGAACATCGTTCATCCCGCCGTCCCGGTGTACGGGGGACAATGCAGCCCTTTTGGCGACGCGGTGAAGATCTCGCAGCCGTCGGCGGTGACCCCGATGGCGTGCTCGAACTGGGCGGAGAGCGAGCGGTCGCGGGTCACGGCCGTCCAGCCGTCGCCCAGCACCTTTACGGGAGCCTTGCCCAGGTTGATCATCGGCTCGATGGTGAAGAACATGCCTTCGCGCAGCACTGCGCCCTGGCCCTTGTGGCCGTAATGCAGAATGTTCGGCTCGTCGTGGAACAGTTTTCCCAGGCCGTGGCCGCAGAATTCCTTGACGATCGAACAGCGCTCGGATTCCGCATAGGTTTGAATGGCGAAGCCGATGTCGCCCGTGGTCGCGCCGGGCTTGACCACCGCAATGCCGCGCATCAGCGCTTCATAGGTGACTTCGATCAGCCGCTGGGCGCGGCGCGGGACCTCGCCGATGCAATACATGCGGCTGGAATCGCCGTGCCAGCCATCCAAAATATAGGTGACGTCGATGTTGACGATGTCGCCTTCGCGCATCGGCTTGTCGTCGGGAATGCCGTGGCAGACCACATGGTTGATTGAGGTGCAGATCGCCTTGCGATAGCCGCGATAGTCGAGCGGCGCGCAATAGGCGCCGTTGTCCATGCCGAATTCGAACGCCAGCCTGTCCAGCGCGGCGGTGGTGACGCCGGGTTGGGCGGCCTCGGCCATGAGATCGAGGGCTTCGGCGGCCAGCCGGCCCGCCTTGCGCATGCCCTCGAACGCCTCGGGGCCGTGCAGGCGAATTTGGCCGCTCTTGCGACGCGGTTCGGCGTCGGCTTCGATAAAGTTCATCTTGGCTTCTTCCAGCGGCTCGGCCGCACGGGGTTATTCAGTTCCCAGATTTAGACGTTTTACCGGAGCGCGCAAGGCCGCGCTGTCTTTGCGCGCATCGACCGCGTGGGCGCGCGCTTGGAAGTCTGTGGGGCCGCTGCTACAAAGACAACATGTTTGCTGCGTCGAAAAACGATTTTTCGCCTTTTGGCGCGCATCGGCCGCGCGGATTGACCCGGCGGCTGCTCGACTACACCTGCAATGCCGGCACCCACTGGCTGGCGCAGCGCGGCGCCCTGATCGCGCGCGGTTTCGGCTTGCGGCGGCTGCGCGCGGCGCCTGTGGACGTGACGGTCGAGCCGATCGCCGCGCGCATGCGTCTCTATCCCTTCAATGACGCCTGCGAAAAACGCCTGCTGTTCACGCCGCAATATGCTGACCGCGACGAGCGCGCTTTTGTCGCCGCGCAGATTCGCTCCGAAATGACGTTTTTGGACGTCGGCGCGGGCTGCGGCGCGACGAGCCTGTTTGTCGCCTTGCGGGCGGGGCCGGGCGCCCGGATTCTCGCCGTCGAGCCGCAGCCGACCCTTTATGAGCGCATGGTGTTCAACCTCCGCCAGAACGACGCCCCCTCGGTCAAGGCGCTCAATTGCGCCGCCGCCGATTCGGAGGGCGAAGCGGTTTTGTTCTTCAACCCTTATGACCTCTCGGAAAGCTCGATTCGCATGGTCAATGTCGAGGGCGGCGGCGGGCAGGCGAAAGTGGCGGTGAAATCGCTGGCGACGCTCGCCCGCGACGAGGGGTTCGGCTCCATCGACCTGCTGAAACTCGACATCGAGGGGGCCGAGGATTTGGCGCTGGAGCCGTTCCTGACCCAAGAATCCGAGGATTTGTGGCCACGCGCGCTGATCCTGGCGTTTTCGCCGGGCAAATGGGACGCCGACCTGCGCGGCCTGCTGTCCGCGAGAGGCTACCGGCGCATCGCGCGCAGCCGCTCCTATCTGTTTTATGAGCGAGAGTGAGCCATGAGCGAGACCGTGACCGCCGCCGTGCTGGTGATCGGCGATGAAATTTTGTCTGGCCGCACCAAAGACACCAACAGCGGCTATATCGCCCATTTCCTCACCCAGATCGGCGTGGACCTGCGTGAAATCCGCGTGGTCGCCGACGACGAGGAGGAGATTGTCGCCGCAGTGAACGCCTTGCGGGCGAAATACAGCTATGTTTTCACGACCGGCGGCAT
Organism: Rhodoblastus acidophilus; assembly: GCF_025961575.1. Lineage (GTDB taxonomy): Bacteria > Pseudomonadota > Alphaproteobacteria > Rhizobiales > Beijerinckiaceae > Rhodoblastus > Rhodoblastus acidophilus_C. Next base: position 3,748 of record NZ_JAOQNX010000039.1, read on the forward strand.
CGGGCCGACCCATGACGACATCACCGCCGACGCCGTCGCCAAGGCGTTTGGGGTCGAGATTTCCGAAGACCCGCGCGCCATTGCGCTTCTGCTGGAGCGTATCAAACCGGAGGATTTGAACGCGGCGCGCCGGCGCATGGCGCGCATTCCGCATGGCGCCGCGCTGGTGGACAATCCGGTGTCGCGCGCGCCCGGGTTCTGGATCGGCAATGTGATCGTGATGGCCGGCGTGCCCTTTATCATGCAGGCCATGCTCGACGGCGTCGCGCCCAAGATTTCGCGGGGGACGCCGATGATTTCGGCGACGCTCGACGCTCATGGCCTGCCCGAGGGCGCCTATGGCGAGGGCTTGGCGGCGCTGGCGAAAAAACATCCGAGCGTGTCGATCGGGTCTTACCCGCGCTTGCAGGATGGGCGGTTCGTCAACCAGGTGGTGCTGAGGTGCAAGGAGGCTGATGCGCTGGCGGCGGCGGAGGCCGATGTCGCGGCGCTGCTCGAGGAAACGGCGCAGCGGCACAGGCTGTGAGCGCGGGATGAAGGCGACCTTGCAGTAGGCTTCATGTCTGCTCTTTCAGTTTCTGCGCCGGCGCCCGCGGCGTCTTGTCGGCGATAGCCTCCCGTAGAGCGGCGTCAATCCGCGACTGCCAACCGGGGCCGGTGGCGCGGAAGGCGGCGAGCGTCGCGCGATCGAGGCGAAGGCTCACCAATTCCTTCGTCGGGGCCTTCTGCTTGCCCCGCGTCTTCCTGATGCTCTCAGCCAGGGCGGGGAAGGCCTCGCTGAAAGGCCGCGCCTGCGCCAGTTCGGCCTCGGAGAGTTCCGGATTCTCCGAAACCTCGTCCCAGTCTTCCCTGGTAAAGCCTTGCCCCGGCTCGAACTCACGCTTTCTTGCGGGCATAATCACGCTCCTTCTTGCTCGCCGGACGCATGGAAACGACTGAAATCGCTTCGGAGCCCAGCGGGACGAACACCACAGCGGCGAAATAGACGTTGCCCATCCGCCCAATGGCGAGATGTCGACCCGCTTTCGCCGGAAAGACGATGGAGCTTTGGAAAAATTCCGGCGTCAGGTCGCTGAAATCCAGCCCGTGCTTGGCGAGGTTGGCGAGACGCTTCCGTTCGTCCCATGTGATGACCATAACAAATTGTAGCTACATCTGTTCCGGCCCGTCAATCGCGCCCAAAACAAAAAGGGCGGCCTCGCGGCCGCCCTTCCTTCGCGTCGATCCGAAAAAATCAGACGGAATAGTACATGTCGTATTCGACCGGATGCGGGGTCATGTCGGTGCGATAGACTTCCTGCATCTTCAGCTCGATGTAAGCGTCGATAAAGTCGTCGTTGAACACGTCGCCCGCCTTGAGGAAGGCGCGGTCCTTGTCGAGGCTTTCCAGAGCCTGGCGCAGCGAGCCGCACACGGTCGGGATCTTCTTCAGTTCGCGCGGGGGCAGGTCATACAAGTCCTTGTCCATCGCGGCGCCCGGATCGATCTTGTTCACGATGCCGTCGAGGCCGGCCATCAGCATGGCCGCGAAGGCCAGATACGGATTGGCGGTCGGATCGGGGAAGCGAACCTCGACGCGCTTGGCCTTCGGGTTGTTCGTCCACGGAATACGGCAGGAGGCCGAACGGTTGCGGGCGGAATAGGCCAGCAGAACCGGGGCTTCGAAGCCGGGGACCAGACGCTTGTAGGAGTTGGTCGACGGGTTGGTGAAGGCGTTGAGCGCCTTGGCGTGACGGATGATGCCGCCGATATAGTACAAGCATTCCTGCGAGAGGTCCGCGTATTTGTCGCCCGCCATGGTCGGCTTGCCGTTCTTCCAGATGGACTGGTGGACGTGCATGCCCGAGCCGTTGTCGCCGTAGATCGGCTTCGGCATGAAGGTGGCGGTCTTGCCATACGAGTTCGCGACCTGATGGATCGCGTATTTGTAGATCTGCATGTGGTCGGCCATCGTGGTCAGCGTGCCGAACTTCAGGCCCAGCTCATGCTGCGCGGAGGCCACTTCGTGGTGGTGCTTTTCGACCTTGCAGCCCATCGCCGCCATGGCCGCCAGCATCTCGCCGCGCATGTCCTGGCAGGAATCGACCGGGGGAACCGGGAAATAGCCGCCCTTGGTGCGGACGCGGTGGCCGAGGTTGCCGCCCTCATAGGGGGTGTCGGAGTTCGACGGCAGTTCGGTGTGGTCGAGGACGAAGCCCGTGTTGTAGGGGTCGGCCTTGAAGCGGACGTCGTCGAAGACGAAGAATTCGGCTTCCGGGCCGAAGAAGGCGGTGTCGCCGATGCCCGAGGACTTCAGATAGGCTTCCGCCTTCTTGGCGATGCCGCGCGGATCGCGGTTGTAGGGCTCGCCGGTCATCGGCTCGAGCACGTCGCAGGTGATCGACAGGGTCGAGGCGGAGAAGAAGGGGTCGACGAAGGCGGTGGCCGGATCGGGCATCAGCTTCATGTCGGATTCGTTGATCGCCTTCCAGCCGGCGATCGAGGAGCCGTCGAACATCTGGCCTTCGGCGAAGAATTCCTCGTCGACCATCGCGATGTCGAAGGTGACGTGCTGCCACTTGCCCTTCGGATCGGTAAAGCGGAGATCGACATACTTGATGTCTTCGTCCTTGATTTTCTTCAGAACGTCCTTGGCAGTCGTCATATTGCGCCTCTTGAGAAGATGACGTTTTGGGGAGGAAAAGGATCAGACGGCGTCCACGCCGGTCTCGCCGGTGCGGATGCGGATTGCGCCTTCGATGTTGGAAATGAAGATTTTTCCGTCGCCAATTCGGCCGGTTTGCGCCGCCTTGCGGATCGCCTCGACGGCGCGCTCGACGGCTTCGTCGGCCAGGACCAGTTCGATCTTCACTTTTGGGAGGAAGTCCACGACATATTCGGCGCCGCGATACAGCTCCGTATGACCCTTCTGGCGTCCAAACCCCTTGGCCTCGGTGACCGTAATGCCATGAAGTCCGGCTTCCTGAAGCGCCTCTTTCACCTCGTCGAGCTTGAAAGGCTTGATGATCGCTTCGACTTTTTTCATTCCCGGGGGCTTCTCCCTGTCAAACGCGGGTTTTTTCAGCTCCCGCGCGGAACCCGAGCGTCATAGCACCGCAACGCTTTGCTTGCCAGCGCGCCAGGGAGTGATTTTTTCGCAAATTGCCGTGAGAATAAGCAAAACTGTCTAAAACCTGTGCAAATGGCGAAAGGTCGCACATCTTGCGCGGGAAGGCGGCGCCGCCGCCGCTTTCCCGCCATTTGGCGTCACGCGGGGCCGATTGCGACCGGGCGGTCGGACGCCTGTCCCCATTCCGACCAGGAGCCGTCATAGACCGGCGCGATGTCATGGCCGGCGTTGGCGAGCGCAAAGGACAAAATTGAGGCACTGACGCCGGAGCCGCAGGTGGTCAGCACGGGCTTGTCCGTGTCGATCCCCGCCTTGGCGAAGGCGGCCTCCAGCTCGGCGGGGGGGCGCAGCCGTCCATCCTGGACCACCTCGCCCCAGGGGAGATTGCGGGCGCCGGGAATATGGCCGGAGCGCAGGCCGGGGCGCGGCTCGATCTCGTCGCCCTGGAACCGGGCGGCGGAGCGGGCGTCGACGATCTGCGCGCCCCCCTTCGAGGCGGCGCGCATGTCGCTGAGCGAGGCGATCAGGCGATGGTCGATTCGGGCGGTGAAATGGCGCGGCTGCGGCTGGGCCGGCCCGTCCTCCACGGGACGGTTTTCCGCCAGCCATTTGGGCAGGCCGCCGTCGAGGACGACGACGTCGCGCACGCCGAAGACTCGAAATGTCCACCAGACGCGGGGCGCCGAAAACAGGCCGAGGGAATCGTAGACGACGATTTTCATGCCGTCGCCGATGCCGAGTTTGCGCACGGCCGAGGAGAAGGCGATGGCGTCGGGCAGCATGTGCGGCAGGGCGCTGGTCTTGTCGGCGATGGCGTCGATGTCGAAATGCACGGCGTGGGGGATGTGCTGGCCTAAAAACTCTTCCGCGCCGTTGCGCCCCGTCGCCGGCAGATGCCAGGAGGCGTCGACGATGGCGAGGCCCGGCGTGCCCAGATGCTGCGCCAGCCAATCCGTGGAAACCAGATATGTCTCGTTCAAACCCGTCATGCGCATCTCCATTGGAGCGCGCAAATTAGCGCAACGGCGGGCGGAAAAAACCCCCGCAGAAAGACGCGGGGGAATGGCGGGGCCAAAAAACGCGCGGCAGTGAAAAGTGAAAACGAATCGGCCGGGGTTGACAAATGGCGATTTTTTGTTCCCGATATGTTCGATGTGAAACGTTTTAGCGCAAGGTATTGATCCTAGGACAAAAATTTCGCGTGGTGACGGCGCGCCTTCCATCCCGCCCGCGCCACAACTTCTAGGTTGTCATCGCGAAACACGACGTTTTTTGCGCGTTTCTTTCACAAAAATGCAGAAAAACACGCGATTTCGATCACTTTTTCGCAGTTCGCGCTCAACCCCAGGTGGCAATTTCGCAAAAACACCCCTCTGCCGCGGCGCGATACGAACCATAAAAATACCACGCGAACCACCATTTTTCCGGGCCGCGCCGGTGGGGACGCACGAGGGTGCTGGATGGCTTCGCTTCGCAGAAATGGGGCGAACGGCGCGTCAATCCGGCAAGGCGAGGCCCGGCGTCACCGCGCCGCGCACCACCGGCCTGTCCACGCCGCATCTAAAAGTCCGGGCGTTTTCGTCGGCGATCTGGCGCGCCAGTTCAATGGCCTTGGCATTGGCGCGCGCGTCCACATAGCCGATGAGGCAGCTTGGACCGCCGGCGCGACACCACCAGCACCCGGCCGGAGGGCGTGAACGGTCCCGTCGCCTTGTCGATGTCGGCTTGGGCGGCGACGTTCCAGCGCAAAATGGTCGCGAAGGGGCGGCCGTCCTCGAGCCGCCACTCGACCTTGCCTTTATAAACAGTGTTGGCGGCGGGGAAGGAACGCCATTCGCCCGCCTCGCCGTCGGAAAAAGCCACCGACATTTTCTGGTCGCCGGCGCTCAGGATCACCTTGAAGCGTCCGTAGCCGGTGCAGGTCCAGGTCCCGTAATCCTCGGGGGCGTCGCCCTTTTCACGCCGGCATTTGGCGGTGTCGAAGTCCGTGAAAGCGCTTCGCAGGCTTTCCGCCATCGCGGGCGCTAGGGAAAGCCAAAGCGCCGCAGCGAAGCAAATGCGTCTTGTCGACATGGCGCGGCTCCCCGGGGCGGGACAGGAACGCATTGCGCGCAGGAATGCGTCAAGTCTTTCGCGCTCGCCCACGCAATGCGATCCAGTCCCCTTTACCCCCGGCCGCGATAGCTCGGGACCCCCTGGTCCGGCAGCCACAGGCCTTTCGGCGGTTCGCCGGTCTGCCAAAACACGTCGATGGGCATGCCGCCGCGCGGATACCAATAGCCGCCGATGCGCAGCCAGCGCGGGTTCAGCGCCGCGACCAAATCCTTGGCGATGCGGATGGTGCAATCCTCGTGAAAGGCGCCGTGGTTGCGGAACGAGGCGAGATAAAACTTGAGCGATTTCGACTCGACCAGAAACTGGTCCGGCGCATAGTCGATCACCAGATGGGCGAAATCCGGCTGTCCCGTCACCGGGCAGAGCGAGGTGAATTCCGGCTGGACGAAGCGGGCGAGATAGACGACGTCCGGGTGCGGGTTGGGCACGCGGTCGAGTTCGGCCTCCTCGGGGCTTTTCGGCGCCTGGGCCTGTTTGCCGAGCAGATCGGCGCCGTCATGTGTGTGGACCATAGAACAAAAACCTCTTTGGCGCCGGATTTAGGCGGGTCGTCGCCGTATCGCAAGGATTTTGGCCGACTGCGGCGCTCCGCCTCTTTTTTCTTGCGTGCAATTCGCCTATGACGCGCGCAATGCCAACGCCCAGGGGAAACAATATGACAGAGATCATCGACATCACCGCTCGCGAAATTTTGGACTCGCGCGGAAACCCTACGGTCGAAGTCGACGTGACCCTGGATGACGGTTCGTTCGGCCGCGCCGCCGTGCCCTCGGGCGCCTCGACTGGCACGCGCGAAGCGGTTGAGCTGCGCGACGGCGACAAGGCTCGCTTCCTCGGCAAGGGCGTGCTCAAGGCGGTGGAATCGGTCAATGGCGAAATTTTTGACGCCATTTCGGGCCTCGACGCCGAAGACCAGGTCGCCATCGACACCGCCATGATCGAACTCGACGGCACGCCCAACAAGGCCCGTCTCGGCGCCAACGCCATCCTGGGCGTCTCGCTCGCGGTCGCCAAGGCCGCCGCCGACGCCGCCGGCCTTCCCCTTTACCGCTATGTCGGCGGGACCCAGGCGCGCGTGCTGCCGACCCCGATGATGAACATCATCAACGGCGGCGCCCATGCCGACAATCCCATCGATTTTCAGGAATTCATGATCATGCCGGTCGGCGCCGATTCCATTCGGGAAGCGGTGCGCTGGGGCGCGGAAGTGTTCCACACCCTGAAATCCTCGCTGAAGAAGGCCGGCCACAACACCAATGTCGGCGACGAGGGCGGCTTCGCCCCCAACCTGCCGTCCGCCGAAGCCGCGCTGGATTTCGTCGTGAAGGCGATCGAAGCCGCCGGCTTCAAGCCCGGCCAGGACATCGCGCTCGGCCTCGACGCCGCCGCCAGCGAGTTCTTCAAGGATGGCGCCTATCATTATGAAGGCGAGGGCGTGGTCCGCTCGATCCAGCAGCAGGCGGACTATCTGAAGAAACTCGTCGACGCCTATCCGATCGTCACCATCGAGGACGGCAATGGCGAGCAGGATTGGGAAGGCTGGAAGATCACCACCGACCTGATCGGCGGCCGTGTGCAGATCGTCGGCGACGACATTTTCGTCACCAATACCGGCATCCTCAGCGAGGGCATCAAGAAGGGCGTGGCCAATTCGATCCTGATCAAGGTCAACCAGATCGGCTCGCTCACCGAAACGCTCGCCGCCGTCGATATGGCGCATCGCGCCGGCTACACCGCCGTGATGTCGCACCGCTCGGGCGAAACCGAGGATTCCACCATCGCCGATCTCGCGGTGGCGACCAATTGCGGGCAGATCAAGACCGGGTCGCTGGCCCGCTCAGACCGCATGGCCAAATACAACCAGCTCATTCGCATCGAGGAGGAGCTGGGCAAGCAGGCGATTTACGCCGGCCGCAGCGCGCTGAAGGCGCTGGCCTGACGCAGATTGGAACGGCGCCTTCGGGCGCCGTTCGCATTTTCAGAACCCGAAAATCGGACCGAGCAGCGCGTGCGCCTGATTGTGAAAGGCGCCGAGGGCGAGCAGGGCCAGGCCGAGCAGGAACATGCTCGCGACGAAGCTCAGGTCGCTCTTCTGGTCCCGGTAGATGACCTCACGGACATCCGAAGCGCGGCCGGGCCGGGCCGGGGCCTTCTTTTCGACGGAAAATCCCAATCTGGACATGGCGGAGTCCCATTGATGAACATTGTTGGGGACAAATGTCTCGCGACGAGACAGTCGCCCCCGGTTGGACCAAGAGGTTCAACTTCGGCGCCGCGGGACTTCATCGGCTGTTAACCGCCGCCTAACCAAAAGGCGCGAAGATGCGCCATGGTCGTTCGCACGCGTCTCGCCGCCATTCTGATTCCCTTGGCCTTCTACGTCTTCTCCGGCGTGGTGGGGTCCTATTTCGTCTGGCAGGCCGCGCGCGGCCAGCGCGGCATCGAGGCCGACCAGGCGACCCGTCGCGAAATGGCCGAGATCGAGGCCAAGCTGAAGGCGGTGCGCGCGGAAGAGGATTATTGGCGCAACCGCATCTCGCTGCTGCGCGGCCCGGAAATCGACCGCGACCTGCTCGACGAACGCGCGCGCACGCTGCTCGACCATGTCGGCAAGAGCGACCTGATGATCTTCCTGCCCTCCGTCAGTTCGGAAACGACCGGCTCGACCACGCGGCGTTGAGCGGCTGGGCGCGCGCGCCGCCCCCACTCGCATTTCCCTGCGCTTCTGCTACGCTTTCTCATGGAATCGTCCGGGCAGACGCCGCTCAAGAGACGGGAGGAAGAATGGCGACGCAAAGGCTGGCGGATTTTGGCTCTGGCGATCTGCTGGCGAGCTTTCGCGCCATGCTGCTCATTCGCCGTTTCGAGGAACGGGCCGGCCAGATGTTCGCCATGGGCCTGATCGGCGGCTTCTGCCACCTCTGCGTCGGCCAGGAGGCGGTCGCCGTCGGGCTGCGGCAGGCGGCGCGGCCCGGGGACCAGTTCATCGCCTCCTATCGCATGCACGGCCACCTGCTCGCCAGCGGCGCCGACCCGCGCGCGGTGATGGCCGAGCTGGTCGGACGCCGCTACGGCGTTTCGCGCGGCAAGGGCGGCTCGATGCACATGTATGCGCCGGAGCGCGATTTTTTTGGCGGGCAGGGGATTGTTGGCGCGCAGGCGCCGATCGGAGCCGGCCTCGCCTTCGCCAACGCCTATCGCGGCGACGGCAAGGTGTGCGTCGCTCTGCTCGGCGACGGCGCCGCCGACCAGGGCCAGCTCGCCGAGAGTTTTGTCATGGCCGAGCGCTGGAGCCTGCCCATCGTCTTCGTGATCGAGAACAACCTGCCGCATTACGAGCGCCCGGCGCTCGCCCGGCGCGGCGCCGCCTTCAACATTCCCGGCGAGGCGGTCGACGGCATGTGCCTGACCTCGGTGCGCGAGGCCGCCGCGCGGGCGCTCGGCTGGGCGCGCGCCGGCAATGGCCCGACGCTGCTGGAAATGCGCATCGAGCGCTTTCGCGGCCATGCCGCCGCCGAGCAGAGGCGCCCGCATGGCGAGCGCGATCCCGTCGAGCGGCTGCGCGCGGCGATCCTGGGCGCGGGCCTCGCCGACGAGGCGGACCTGCGCCATGTCGATGCGGAGATTCGCGCCCGGGTCGCCGAAATCGCCGACCAGGCGGTGAGTTGCGACGAGCCGGAGGAATCCGAGCTCATGACCGACATTCTGCTCTAGAGACCGGCCATGACCACCCATGTGCTGATGCCCGCCCTCTCGCCCGACATCAAACAAGGAAAACTCGTCCGCTGGCTGAAGCGCGAGGGCGAGTTCATCGAGGCCGGCGATATTTTGGCCGAAGTCGAGACGGAAAAGGCGACGATCGAGGTCGAAGCCGCGGAATCCGGCGTGCTCGCGCGCATCCTCGCGCCCGAAGGGGAAAATGTCGCGGTCAACGCGCCCATCGCCGCCATCCAGGCGGGGCCGGAGGTTTTCGCACGCGAGCCTGAGCCCGAACCGGAGCCCGAGCCCGAGCCCACGCCGCTCGCTCCAAAACCTGTGGCGCCGCCAAAACCAGCCGCCACACCAAAACCGGCGCCGGAGGCCGCGCCGACCCGCATCACGGTGCGCGAGGCCCTGCGGCAGGCGCTGGCCGAGGAAATGCGCCGCGATTCCCGCGTGTTTCTGCTCGGCGAGGACATCGGCCAGAATCAGGGCGTGTTCAAGGTCACCCAGGGCCTGTTGCAGGAGTTCGGCCCGCGGCGGGTGGTGGACGCCCCCATTGTCGAGCACGCCTTCGCCGGGCTGGGCGTGGGCGCGGCTTTCGCCGGCCTGCGGCCGGTAATCGAGTTCATGACCTTCAATTTCGCCATGCAGGCGCTGGACCATATCGTCAATTCGGCGGCCAAGACCCTGTATATGTCGGGCGGCGCGCTGAGCTGCCCGATCGTGTTTCGTGGGCCCAATGGGGCGCGGTCGCGGGCGGGCGCGCAGCATGCGCAGGATTTTTCCGCCTGGTTCGCCCATGTGCCCGGCCTGAAAGTGGTCGCGCCCTATACCGCCGCGGACGCCAAGGGTTTGCTCAAGGCCGCGATCCGCGACCCCAATCCGGTGGTTGTCCTGGAACACGAACAGCTCTACGGCGAATCCTTCGACGCGCCCGCCGAAGAGGACGCGCTGGTCGAGATCGGCGTCGCCGCCATCGCGCGGCCCGGGAGCGACGCCACTGTCGTCTCCTTCTCGCGCGGCGTCGCCCTGGCCTTGAGGGCGGCGGAACTCTTGGCGGGGCAGGGCGTCAATGTCGAGGTGATCGACTTGCGCACATTGCGGCCCCTTGACATGGACTGCGTGATCGCTTCGGTGGCGAGGACTGGACGCTGCGTGGTGGTCGAGGAAGGCTGGCCGCAGGGCGGCGTCGGCGCCGAGATTTCGGCGCGGCTGATGGAGGACGCCTTCGACCGGCTGCGCGCGCCGGTGCTGCGGGTCACGGCCAAGGATGTTCCGGCGCCCTATGCCGCCAATCTGGAGAAACTGGCTTTGCCGCAGGTCGGCGACGTCGTGGCGGCGCTGAAATCAGTCCTTGGTCTCTAAAAAGTTTGGCGCCGTGGCCCTTCGGTCCTCGGCCGAAAGGGAAAGCAATGTCTCTGGAAAAAATCGAACTGTCCGCGCCCCCCGATGTCGAGGAACACGGCGGGGTCGAAATCCTGCGCCTGTTCATCTGCAACGGCGCCCTGACGCTGTCGATGCAGCGCGCCTTCGAGCAGCCGGAAATGTGGGGGCGGCTGCTGGCCGAACTCGCCATGCAGGTGGCGCAGGTTTACGCTCACGAAACCCCGATGACCGCCGAGGAAGCGCTGGCCGAATTGCGCATCGCGCTGGAGACTGGACTCGACCGCGTCTCCTTCGATCAGCCGCCGATCAATTGACAGACGCCGCGCCGCCGCGCATGAAAAAAAAGATTTGCACCGGAACAACGCCATGCCCGTCGTGATCGACCTGCTCAACGCCGACCCGCGCAACAGCGGCGACCGTCCGCGCCATCCCGAAAAGGCGCACCGGCCCGATCAGCCCGTGGCGCGCAAGCCCGACTGGATTCGCGTCAAGGCGCCGGGCTCGCCCGGCTGGGCGGAAACCAGAGCGATCGTCAAGGCGAACAAGCTCGTCACAGTGTGCGAAGAGGCGAATTGCCCGAACCAGGGCGAGTGCTGGGACAAGAAGCACGCCACTTTCATGATCATGGGCGAGATTTGCACGCGCGCCTGCGCCTTCTGCAATGTCGCCACGGGCCTGCCCCATGCGCTCGACGCCGGCGAACCCGAGCACATTGGCGAAGCCACCGCCAAGCTCGGCCTGCAGCATGTGGTGGTGACCTCGGTCGACCGCGACGATCTGCCGGACGGCGGCGCCGCGCATTTCGCCGCGACCATCGCCGCCATCAGGCGGCTGAGCCCGAAAACGACGATTGAAGTGCTGACCCCCGACTTCCTGCGCAAGCCCGGCGCGCTGGAGGTGGTGGTCGCGGCCAAGCCCGACGTGTTCAACCACAATCTCGAGACGGTGCCTTCCAACTATCTCACGGTGCGTCCTGGGGCGCGCTATTTCCACTCGCTGCGGCTGCTGCAGCGGGTCAAGGAACTCGACCCCGAGATTTTCACCAAGTCCGGGATCATGGTCGGCCTGGGCGAGACCCGCAACGAAGTGCTGCAGCTGATGGATGACATGCGCTCGGCCGAGGTCGACTTCCTCACCATCGGCCAATATTTGCAGCCGACCAAAAAACACTTTCCGGTCAAGGAGTTCGTCACGCCCGAGGCGTTCAAGGCCTATGAAACCGTCGCCTATACAAAAGGCTTTTCCCTGGTTTCGGCCTCGCCCTTGACCCGCTCGTCGCATCACGCCGGCGACGATTTTGTCAGGCTGCGCGCCAAGCGGAGGCAAGAGAACGGGCAGGGAGGGGCCGACTGACATGCCGTCGTTTCGCACCAGTCATGTGGTCAAACACACGCCGGATCAGATGTTCGATCTGGTCTCCGACGTCGAATCCTATCCGCAATTCGTCCCGCTCTGCCTCGGCATCAAGATCAAGCGGCGGTTCCCCGGCTCCGACGGCGCGACGGTTTTCGTCTCGGAAATGGAGGTCGGCTACAAGGCGGTGCGCGAAAAATTCACGAGTCGCGTGGTTGCGAACCGCGCCGCGCATCGCATCGAGGTCACCTATGTCGACGGCCCCTTCAGCCATCTGGAGAACCGCTGGACTTTTGCCGATGCGGGGAATGGCGCCTGCCGCGTGGAATTCTTCATCGCCTATGAATTCCGCAACCGCATGCTGGCGACGCTGATGGGCGGCATGTTCGACGCGGCGTTCCGGAAGTTCTCGACCGCCTTCGAGGCGCGGGCCGACCAGATCTTTGGCGTCTGACGCTGACGTATTCGTCTGGCGCCGAGAGATTGCTGAGGGGTAAATAAAGTATTGCGCGCGCCTCGCCGGGAAACAGACGCCTAGAGATAGGCTGATCCCAAAAATAATATTTCACGGCACAGGCCGCGCTGAGCGCCGCCCAGTTCTCCGCCGCCGCCACAGGGGATGATACGTCCCCAAAAAAGAGATGGCCCCGTCGCCGAGGGCGGAACGGGGCCTGTAATCGCGCTTTGGCGATTTCCGATAAAAATCAGAAGGTCATGCGGTATCAAACCGCGTATGTGCAGAAGTGGATTGTCTGATCTGCTACTCCCTTCGGTTTAGCGGCACATCCCCGACATACGTGAAAACGGCGTATGTCGCGCCCCATCAAGGGCCGGAGGTCGATTGGCTCTGCGGTGGAGTCATGCTCGCGTTCCGTTTTTCACAGTCCGGACACCGCGCATTCGGGCGTTCCGGCTCAGAAATCTCGACCAGCAAGCGGATTCGCGGCGTTTTAAGTCTCGAAACCAGGCCTGCGGGGAACGATTTGTTTATTGCTCGCCGCGTGGGTTCGTAGCCCTGGGCGTTGACCTCGACTTGGAAGCGGCTCCGCACGTCTTTCAATCGAGGCTGCAATACAATGAATACTGCCACTTTTTTTGCCGGCGTCAACAGGAAAATTTCGCGCCCCGCTCACGCTCGAAAAAGGGGTCAAGCCGGCATGGCGCCGCATCAAGCTGCGGCTTATCCTGAGCGCGAATCACCGGGAGACTTCGCTTGAAACGGAATGCGCGCGCTCGCCTCATCATCGCGCTGCTCGGCCTGCTGATGGCCCAGACCGTAGAGGCTACGGCGCGTCGGCTCGATCACGTCTTTGTTCTCGTTCTGGAAAATCGCGGCTTCGACGATGCGGTCCTCAACGGTCCCACGCCGTTCCTGCGCGAGCTGGCGGAGCGCGCCGGTCTCGCCACCCAATATTTCGGCGTGGCCCATCCGAGCCTGCCCAACTATCTCGCTTTGGTCGGCGGCGACACATTCGGCATCCGCGACGACCGGCCAAGCTGCTTCGCCTCCGATCTGACGCCCGGCGCGGCCTGCAATCGCATCGACGGCGACAGTCTGGCCGAACAATTGACGGCCGCGGGGCTCACCTACGCTGTCTATGCCGAAAGCCTTCCGGCGCCCGGCGCCATGGTCGCGGCCGCGCCGTCGCGCGCCGAACCGCTCTATGCGCAAAAGCACAATCCTTTTCCGTTCTTTACCCCCTTCGCCCAAAACGCCGAGGCGCGCGCCCGGATGAAGCCGCTCGACGCTTTCGCCCAGGACCTCGACCAGGATGCGCCCAATTTCGCCCTGATCGTCCCCAACCAGTGCCACGACGGCCACGGGCTGGGAACGTGTGGTGACCGCGACCAGCTGGCGCGGGACTATGACGCCACGGTCCGCGACGTCTTTGCGCGCATCCGTGCGTCAAAGGCCTGGAGCGCGCGCGCCGTGTTCGTGGTGACCTTCGATGAGGGCGCGCGTCCGATCTATCCCAACCCGCCCTCGGAGATCGCCCGGCGCGTCGCCGGGGCCGACAACCATATCGCCACGCTCGTCGCCACGCCCTGCGGCCAACCGGTCCGGGAAACTGCGCGGCTCGACCATTACGCGCTGCTGGCGACCATCGAGGATGGTTTCGGATTGGTCCGGTTGCGCAAGGCGGCCGGGGCTCCGGCGATGGAGACCTTGTTCTATCCCGCCTGTGGGGGCGCGCGCCCCTGACCCTCTGCGCAGCGGGCGCCGGTCAGTCGATCTGTCCGGCGATGGCGCCGAGTTCGGCGCGGGGCGGTTCGCCCGTGCGGGCGAGAATCGACAGCGCGATCACCGCGAGCAGGCAGACGATCAGGGCATATTCGGCGGCTGACGCGGCGCGCTCGTTGTGGCGCAATCGTTGTGGCCCCCGCATTCCCATGATCTCCTGCAACTTGTTGCGTGTGTTCCGTCGGCCGCGAGGTCTATGCGCCAGAGGTTGCGCCTCGACTAACGTAACGGAAACAAATCGATCGATTGTCCGCTCACGCCCGGAATCCATGGAAGAGAGCGTCGGAGCTGTTGCGCGCCGGGCGAGAGGGGCGCCGGAGAGCGATTTGGCGAAATAGCTTTGGAAACAAATAAAAAGAGCCCATTCGGCGAACGGGCTCCTGAAGGAGCGCCGCAGCGAATCATGCGCGGCGCGTTAACGGTTTGAGACGGGGGAGCGGGCGCGATTCGGTTCTGTCCTGGCCCGCGACCGGTCCAGCGCGATCAGCTCAAGCCGTTCGCAATCTTGGTGAATTTCGCGTTGAGCCGGCTGCCGGTGGTGGTCAGGGTGGCGATGGCCACGACCGAGATCAGGGCCGCAATCAGGCCATATTCGATCGCCGTGGCGCCGCTTTCGTCGCGGAGGAAGGATTTAAGTAATCGCATTGTCTTGTCCCTCAATATCCCGGCGGTCCGCCCGGGCCGCCGTCGCGCCAACAATGCTACCAAAAAAGTTTCTTACAGCTTTACGTTGCCGAGTAATGTTGACCCTAATGGAGCTGAAGCGATCGGGTTTGGGCGAAGGCCCGGAACAATTTCCGCCGCGCGCCGAAATCGTGTAACGCTGGCCGGCGGCGAGGCTGGATTTTTCGGCATGACGGACAACAAGATCGACGCATTGCTGGCGCTGCATGGCGGCGGCCGGTTTCTCGTGGGCCGCGACCGCATCAAGCTTCTTGAAAAGGTCGCCGAGTTCGGCAGCATCGCCAAGGCCGCCAAGGCCACGGGCTTCAGCTACAAGACCGCCTGGGATTCGGTCAATGCGGTCAACAATCTGCTCCCCACGCCGGCGTTCCGCACGCGCCCGGGCGGCCGCTCCGGCGGCGGCGCCGAGGTCACGCCCGAAGGGCTGCGGCTGATCGCCACCTTCCACAAGCTGGAAGAGAAGCTGTCGTTCATCACCAATCTTATCGCCGAAGAGGGGCTCGAAGGCCAGGAGGAGGCGCTGCTGTGGACGGTGGGGGCGCGCATTTCGGCCCGCAACGTGTTCCAGTCCGAGGTCGAGACGGTGCGGCGCTGGCCGGTTGATGTCGAGGTGACCCTGAAATTCGGGCTTGACCAGCGCATTCACGCCATCGTCACCAATGAATCCGCCGACGATCTGCATCTCGCGCCGGGGCGGCGCGCCCTGGCCCTGGTCAAATCCTCGTTCATCCGGTTGAGCGCGCCTGAAGGCGCGCAGGGACGGAATCATTTTGTCGGCGAGGTGAAGGAGCGCATCGACGCCGAGCGCAACAGCGAAATCCACCTCGACATCGGCGGCGGCAAGACCCTGACTGTGGTCACGGCGCGCGAACATGTCGAGGCGCTGCAGCTGGAGGCCGGCGGGCGGGCGGCGGCGCAATTCGACGCCAATCACGTGATTCTCGCCGTCAGCTGAGCGGTTTTCTTTACCTCTGTTACGTAAATTCCGAGCAGTTTCAAGCACCGCCTCCGTTGCGAGGCGAGCTTTCGGATGATAACGCGCATGAGCTTGCCGCAACCCACCTGTCCAAAGCGAGATCAGAATCAAGCGCGTGAGACGGCGCGCCGTCCCGAATTCCATGTCGCCGACCTGCGCCTGGTGGTGGGGCTGGCCGCCGCCGAAACCCGCAGATGCGATCCCGCGCCCAAACCGCGTGGCGCGATCTCGCAACCGATGATCGTCGGCGCGGCCTTCCTCTTCGACCTCGGCGCCATACTGGCGGCGGGCGTCCTCACCTATTTCGGCGCGCTCTACGGCGTCGAGCCGGACCTGGCCCTGTTGGCTTGGGGGCTCGCGCTGACCGCGGCGGTGGCGCTGGTCGCCTTACGGGCGCGCTGGTCCTACACGATCCGGGCGCTCTCGGACTTTCCGCGCCAGGGCCTCGACCTCGCCTTCGCCCTTGCGCTGGCGCTCGCCATCTGGAACGCGGCCTGCGTGCAGGCCGGCGCCGTGGACATGGCCTTCTTGCGCCAATGGAGCCTGGACTGGTTCGTCTGGGCCTTTGGGGCCGCCCTGGTCGGGCGCGCCGGCCTGTCGCTGGCGATCCGCGCCTGGACGAAAACAGGCGCGCTCGCCCGCCGCACCGTGATCGTCGGCGGCGGCGAACAGGCGCTCGAAACCATCCGCCGCCTGGAACGATCGGGCAAGGGCGCGCTCGACATCCTCGGCGTGTTCGACGACCGCGACCGCACGCGGTTGCCCCCGGAAATGACGCGCTATCGCCTGCTCGGGACCTTCGACGACCTCGAGGACTTTTGCCGCGCCTACAAGGTCGACCTGCTGATCGTCGCCTTCCCGCTCAAGGCGGAGGATCGCATCCTCCACATCCTGCAAAAACTCTGGACGCTGCCGGTGGACGTGCGCATTTCCGCGCTCGGCGGCAAGCTGCGCCTGCGCGACCGCGCTTACAATTTCATCGGCGACGTGCCGTTCCTGCCGGCCTTCGACAAGCCGATGAACGATTGGGACGTGGCGCTGAAGGCGATCTTCGACCGCTGCGTCGCCGCGGCCCTGATCGTCGCCCTGTCGCCGTTGCTGCTTGTGATCGCCCTGGGCGTGCGCCTGTCCTCGCGCGGACCGATCCTGTTCGTGCAAAAGCGCTACGGCTTCAACAACGAGGAATTCGGCGTCTACAAGTTCCGCTCCATGTATGTCGACCAGTGCGACTATGGCGCGGCGAAACTGGTGACGCGGGGCGATCCGCGCGTGACCCCGTTCGGCGCCTTCCTGCGCCGCAGCTCGCTGGACGAATTGCCGCAATTGTTCAACGTGCTGCGCGGCGACCTGTCGCTGGTCGGTCCGCGCCCCCACGCCCTCAAGGGGGCGGCGGCCGGACGCGCCTATGAGCAGGTGGTCGACAATTATTTCGCCCGCCACCGGGTCAAGCCGGGCATCACCGGCTGGGCGCAGGTCAACGGCTGGCGCGGCGAGACCGACACGTTCGAAAAGATCGAGCAGCGCGTCGCCCATGACCTGCACTATATCGAGCACTGGTCGCTCTGGCTGGACGTCGGCATTCTGTTGAAGACGCCCTGGGTGGTGCTGACGGGCAAAAACGCGTTCTGACGGCTTACGCGCACGGGGCGGTCGGCAGCCTGAGCGTCACCGACGTTCCAAAGCCCGGCGCGCTGGAAATCCTCAGCGCGCCGCCGAAACGTTCGGCGAAATCGCGCGCCATTGAGAGACCGAGCCCGGTCCCCTTTCCCGCCGGCTTGGTGGAGAAGAACGGCTCCATGGCGCGGGAGAGCGTGTCCTTGTCCATGCCCGAACCGGAATCGACCACATCCACGCGGAGATAGTCTCCCGGAGGCAGGCCGACCTGCGTGTCGTCCACGGACTGGGAATAGACCGAGACCGTCAGCGCGCCACCCTGGTTCATCGCGTCGCGGCCGTTGATGGCGAGGTTGATGAGCACCGTTTCGAATTCGGCGCGATCGACACAAACGCGCGGCAAGTCGGCGCCAAAATGCATCCTCAGCTTCACGCCATCGCCGAGAGACAGAACCAGCAAATCGGAAAGCTCGGCCAACAGAATGGATGTGTCGACCGCTTGCGCACACCGTTCCGATGGACGCGCAAGCGTGAGCACGCGGCGGACGATCGAGGCGCCGCGCGTCGCCGCCAGCGACAGGAGTTTCGACGTTTTCTCGACATGCTGTGCGTCGTTCGGGCGCTGGCGGATGATTTCGGCGCCAATGATCACCGCCTGAAGGATATTGTTGATATCGTGAGCGATACCACAGGCCATTTCGCCGAGCGCCGCCAGCTTTTCCGACTGTGCGAATTGCGCCGCGAACGGATCGTGCGGCATGACGGCGTCGGCTCCTCCGAATCGAGGATCCGAATTCGCGCGCTTACTGAAAGCCACCTTGCGCATGATGAATTCGTTTCCGACGATTTGCAGTTCAGAGCGATCGGAATGATCTGCAAGCCCGCATCACGGATGCGAGAGCGCGGCAATATGCCGCATCAATATCCTCCCTTCGAGACATTACGGCAAGAAATATCTGTTGCGTTTTTTGTTTGATGTTGCGACGCGCGCGAATCGCCTGGGCGCAGCTCATGCGGCGCCGGACAATAGCGCTGTTAATGCGCGGTTTTCCGGCTATGGTCGGGCATGAGCGAGTCGAATACGATCGAGATCTTCAGCGACATTCTGGTGGTGCTCGGCGTCGCCGGGATCATTGTTCCGGCGCTGCGCCGTTTCGGCGTCAGCCCGATCCTCAGCTATCTCGGCGCCGGCGCCGTGCTGGGACCGCTGGGGTTCGGCTCGCAGATCGAAAAATTTCCCTTCCTCTACTGGGTGACGGTGGTCAATCCGGACAGCATTTCGGGCATAGGCGAGCTGGGCGTCGTCTTCCTGCTGTTCCTGATCGGCCTGAAATTGTCGGTGAAGCGGCTGTTCACCATGCGAAAACTGGTGTTCGGCCTCGGCGGGTTGCAGGTCGCCGTCACCGGCGCGGCGCTCACCGGAATAGGCGTCGCTCTCGGCCTGGAGCTGGGCCCCGCGACCATCATCGGCCTCAGCCTTGCTCTGTCCTCGACCGCCATCGTGCTGGAAATCCTGGCGGGGCAGGGGCGTCTCACCTCGAACGTCGGCCGTCTGAGCTTCGCCGTCCTGCTCGCCCAGGACCTCGCCGTCGTGCCGATCATCGTGCTGGTGTCGATCCTCGGCAATGGCGCTGGCGAGTCCGTTCTGGTCAGCATTGGCGTCGCGCTGCTCAAGGCGAGCGTCGCCATTGGCGCGATTGTCCTGTTTGGCCGGTTCCTGTTGCGCCCGATGTTCGAACTGGTGGCGACGGCGGGCTCGACGGAACTGTTCATCGCCGCCGCTTTGTTCGTCATCATCGGCTCCGGGCTGCTCGCCCACGAGGCCGGCCTGTCCATGGCGCTGGGCGCCTTCGTCATCGCGCTGATGCTGGCGGAAACCGCCTATGGCAAGGCGATCGAGGCGGCCATCGACCCGTTCAAGGGCCTGTTGCTCGGCGTGTTCTTCTTCACCGTCGGCATGAAGATCGATTTTCGAGAATTTTTGCACGAGCCCGGCCTGCTCATCGGAATCGTCGCGGGCCTGATTGTCCTGAAACTCGCGATCTTCGTCGTTCTGGCGCATTTTTTCCGCGCGAACTGGCGCATTTCGGTCGAAACCGGCGCGCTGCTCGGCCCCGGCGGCGAATTCGCCTTCGTCAGCATCGGCATGGCGTCGTCGCTCAAACTGCTGCCCCCGCCGGTCGCCAGCGCCGCGCTGGCGGCGGCCGCCGTGACCATGGCGCTGACGCCGATTCTGTCGCTGGCGGCGCGGCGCCTCAAACCGCCAGCCCCGGCCGCCGCCGAGCCGGACCTCACGTTTCGCGCGCAGCCCGGAGACCGGCACGCCATTGTCGTCGGCCATGGCCGTGTCGGCAAAGTGGTGTGTTCGCTGCTGCGGCAGCACGAGGTCGGCTTCGTCGCCATCGACCATGACGCCAATGGGGTGGCGCGCGACCGCGGCGACGGCCATCTCGTCCATTTCGGCGACGCCTCGGACCCGCGCGTGCTCGAGGCCATCGGGCTGAAACAGGTGACTGGCGTGATCCTCACCATCAACGGCCGCAAGACCATCGACCTGATCGTCGAGCGCATCCGCGCGGCGCGGCCCGATGTGATGATCGTCTCCCGCGCCCGCGACGAGGATCACGCGCGCCGGCTCTACGCTCTGGGCGTGACCGACGCCGTGCCCGAAACCATCGAAGCGAGCCTGCAATTGTCGGAAGCGACGCTGGTCGGGCTAGGGGTGGCGACCGGCCACGCCATCGCCTCGATCCATCAAAGGCGCGACGAGTTCCGCCATGCCTTGCAACAGGCGGCGCGCCTGGCAGGCCGCGACGAGAGCCACGCCGTCAAGGCGAAAACCACATAGGGGGACGAATTGCGCTTGACGTTCTTGCGGTGAGTGCGAGCGGGCAGGGCGCGATTCGGTCCTCTCCCCGGCCCGCGAGCCTAATTGTCGTCGGCGACCCGCACGATCACGTCGACCCCGACAATGCGCTTGCCCTTGGGCGCCTTCAGCTGCAACTGGTGGGTGACGTCCTGCTCCATGTCGAACAGCACGGAGCGGTCTTCGTCGTAATAATGGCAATGCGACCCGGTCTTGGTGTCGTACCAGACTTTTGAGCCGTAGAGCGCGATCTCGCGCACCAGGCCGGCGTCGGCGAACTGATGCAACGTGTTGTAGACGGTCGCCCGCGACAGCGGCATTTTCAGCGCCTGCGCCTCGGCGAACACCTGTTCGGCGGTGACATGGCGGTCGCCGGCGACAAACAGCAGGCTGGCGATGCTCACCCTTTGCCGCGTCGGGCGCAAGTCGACGGCGCGCAGTTTGTCGCGAACCAGCCGCGCCAGAGCGCCATTGACCCAGTCATAGGTGGGCCGGGCCGGCTTGCCGAGGGTTGAAGTCGATTGCGCCATGATTTCCGCCTCATTCGTGTCACGATCTAGCACGGCCTGACGCTCTTAGAAAGACTCTAAGTTTGTCGCATGTGCTAGAAAGCAAATTGGGCGCCACGAGCGGAAAGAAACGACGCGATAGGTCAGGCCGCCTGCGGCGTCAGCGCCTCGGCCCGGGCGTCGAGCCGGCGCCGCAAGGCGCGCGGAACCTGCCGCGCCGATTTTGCGCGCGGAAACGGCAGTTCGGCGACATTGCGTCCGCTGGGATAGAGCGCTTCATGTTCGGCCCAATTGTCGAAGCCCATGCGGGTGACGGTGTCGACAAAGGTCTCGGCGGGCGCGCCATTGGCGAGGATCAGCGCATGCGAGTCGATTTCGAGGTGGTAGTAGGTGAAAGTTTCGCTTTCGGGCCGCTGCTGGACGATGGTGCGGCCATTGACCAGCGCCCCCGCCTGGACCAGCACGCCGTCGAGATAGAGCGCGTGGTCCGGCGACAGCCGCAGCTCCTGTGTGGGCAGGGCGTCGCCGAGCGCGCCGGCGGCGATGCGCACCGGCCAGGCGCGCAGCGGATCGGCAAAGCGCGTGTCGACGGCGCGCCGCCCGATCCAGCGCAGGGTCTCGACGCCGCCGTTGGCGGTGAGCACGCGATCGGCGATGCGCAGGGTCTCGACAGCGCGCGGGCCTTCCGGAGTGGCGATCAGCGTTCCTGCGCAGAAACAGGGCGCGTCTCCAATGAATGTGGCTTTGAAATCGATCAAGGAGAACGCATCGCCGTTGCTGCTGTTTAAGGCCAAAAGGCGTAGATCGGGAATGTAATCGTTGTGGCCTTGGATAAAGCCGTCTTCTAATTCGAGTGAGACAGAAAAAGAAGATCCGCCAGAATGCTCGTCTTTGAAAAGGTCGATGTTTCTGGAATAACGCTGATTGGGATACGACCAAATAAGCGCGTCTTCAGTGGAAAATGTGACGCTCTCTATTCCGTAATCGATTTTAACCTCAGCTGAGGTAATGCCCAACCCGCTGAACAATGGCCAGTCATAATGGTCATAGGAGAACGCGATCGTTCCCGTCATGACTCCAAAATTCTGTCCGCTTGAAAATTGTGCGTTGAAGTCGAATGAAAAACTATGCATTTGGTCAATGCCTATGTTGGGAAATCGCTAGGAAAACCAACCTCGCGCCATGATAGCGCATCTCGGCTCTCTTGCACACGACACGGGGTTGCGTTCTGCCGTAAGGCCCGCTTGACCCCGCGCGCCCCCGGGTCCACATATCGCCAAAGCCAAGGGGAGCCCCGGCAGGGGGCTGAGAGGCCGGCGAGATTTCCGAAAATCGCCCGGCGACCCTCACACCTGAACCAGGTCATGCTGGCGGAGGAATGGCGCTGATCGACTCGAAAACCCGAGCCTTTCCGCGCCCCATGTCGCGGGAGGTTTGATGCGCATCAGAATCATCGGGGCCGGCGCCGCCGGATTGACCGCAGCCTTCGAACTCCTGCGACAGGCGGAAGCCCAAAACCGCGACCTCGCCGTCGAAATCGTCGAAAAGGCCGAGGGCCCCGGACGCGGCTGCTCGCATTATGCCGGCGGCATGATCGCGCCCTGGTGCGAGGCCGAATCGACCGAGCCGATCGTCGCCACGCTCGGCGAAGAAGCCCTAAAATTCTGGACCGAGACTTTCCCGGTCGCGGAAAAGCGCGGCAGCCTTGTCGTGGCGCCGAAGCGCGATCGTCCCGACCTCCTGCATTTTTCCAGGCGCACCAAAAATTTCGTCACGCTCGACCGCGACGCCATAGCGGCGCTCGAGCCCGACCTCGCTGAAAATTTCGATCTCGCGCTCTATTTCGAGCAGGAGGCCCATCTCGCCCCCCGCGAAGCCCTCAAAAAACTCGCCGAGCATCTGGCGCAGAAACCCAATGTCGCCATCACCTATAGCGCGGACGCCGAAACCCTCGCGGACACGGCCGATTGGACCCTCGACTGTCGCGGTTTTGCCGCCAAGCCCGACCTTTCCGGCCTGCGCGGCGTCAAGGGCGAGATGATGATCGTCCGCGCCCCGGATATCACACTCTCGCGGCCGGTGCGCATGGTGCATCCGCGCCATCCCGTCTATCTCGTGCCGCGCCCCGATGGAACCATCATGGTCGGCGCCACCATGTACGAGAACGAGGAGCGCGCCCGGGTGACGGCGGAAAGTCTTGTGGAACTCGTCAATTCCGCCTTTGCGCTGAACCCGGCCTTCGCCCAGGCCGAAATTCTGGAGACCGGCTCGGACGTGCGGCCGAGCTTTGCCGACAATTTGCCGCGCATCCGCCGCGAGGGCAAAAAACTGTTCCTCAACGGGCTGTATCGGCACGGCTTTTTGCTGTCGCCGCCCTTGGCGAGCCGCGCGGCCGGCGTCATTCTGGACGGCGCCCATTTCCCGGAGGTGATGGATGAAGATCGCGGTCAACGGCGAAGCGCATGAGGCGCAGGCGGCGACGCTCGCCGCGCTGCTGTCTGAACTCGGCTACGAACCCGCCCTGGTCGCCACGGCGGTCAACGAAATTTTTGTGCGCGCCAAAGACCGGGACGCCTGCGCGTTGAATGAGGGGGACCGCGTGGAAGTGTTGAGCCCCAGACAGGGAGGGTGACGTGCAGGAATTGCCACGCATGACAAACACCGTCATGCCCGGGCTTGTCCCGGGCATCCACGCCGGGACATCGCTTCAACCCTGCAGAATTTGCGCGCGCCCATGACCGATCCGCTCACCTTCTACGGCGTCACGCTGACCTCCCGCCTGCTGGTCGGCACCTCGCAATATCCGTCGCCCGCCATCCTCGCCGAAGCATTGAAAACCTCGAAAGCCGAGGTCGTCACCGTCTCGCTGCGCCGCGAGGCCGGGGGCTCCCGCGCCGGCGAAAGTTTTTGGGGCCTGATCCGCGATCTCGGCCTGCGCGTCCTGCCCAACACCGCCGGTTGCCGCAGCGTCAAGGAGGCGGTCACCACCGCCCACATGGCCCGCGAGCTTTTCAACACCACCTGGATCAAGCTGGAGGTGATCGGCGACGACGACCTCTTGGCCCCAGACCCCTTCGGCCTCGTCGAAGCCGCGCGCATCCTTTGCGACGACGGTTTTGACGTTTTTCCCTACATGACCGAGGACGTCACCCTGGCCGACCGCCTCGTGGACGCCGGCTGCCGCGTGCTGATGCCCTGGGGCGCGCCGATCGGCTCGGGCCGCGGCCTCAACAATATCTTCGGCCTGCGCGCCCTGCGCGCCCGCTTCCGCGACATCCCCCTTGTCATCGACGCCGGACTCGGCGCGCCCTCGCAGGCCGCGCAAGCCTTCGAACTCGGCTATGACGCGGTTCTGCTCAACACGGCCATCGCCCGCGCCGGCGATCCCGCCGCCATGGCCCGCGCTTTTGCGCTCGCCTGCGAAGCCGGCCGCGCCGCCTACAAAGCGCTGCCGATCGAGCCCCGCGACATGGCCGAACCCTCCACCCCGGTCCTGGGGCGCGCCTTCACATGAAGCTCGACCCATTTTATCTCATCGTCGATCACGTCGGTTGGCTGCGCCGCCTGCTCCCCTGCGGCGTCAAACTGGCGCAACTCAGGGTCAAGCAAGCCGAAGACCTGCGCGAGCAGATCGCGGAAGCTCGCGATCTCTGCAAGACCCATGGCGCGCAACTGATCGTCAACGACCATTGGCGCCTCGCGCTGGACCTCGGCTGCGATTTTGTTCACCTCGGCCAAGAAGATCTTTTGAGCGCCGACCTCAATGCGATCAAGGCGGGAGGCCTGAAACTCGGAATCTCCACCCACGACGAGGCCGAGTTGCAAAAGGCGCTCGACGCCGAGCCGGATTATGTGGCGCTCGGCCCAATTTTCCCGACCATCCTGAAAAAAATGCCCTGGGCGCCCCAAGGGTTCGGCAAAATCGCGCTCTGGCGGCAAAAAATCGGCGCGCTGCCACTGGTCGCCATCGGCGGCCTGACGCCCGAGCGCGCGCAGGAGAGCTTTAAGGCCGGCGCCGACAGTGCGGCTGTTGTCACCGACATTTCTCTGAACCCAGACCCGGAGGCGCGCTGTCGGGAATGGATTGCGGCGACCCGCCGCCCCATATCAGCGGCATGACCCTGCACACCGCCACACTCGAAATCGAAGGCATGACCTGCGGCGCCTGCGTCGCCCATGTCGAAAAGGCCCTCAAATCCGCGCCGGGCGTGCGCGACGCCCGCGTCAACCTCGCCACCGAACGCGCCGAACTCGACCTCGCCCCCGAAGCGAACCTCGCGGCGCTCGCCCAAAGGGTGGAAGAAGAAGGCTATCCTGCCCGCCGCCAGACGTTTGAGATCGGCGTCGGCGGCATGAGTTGCGGCGCCTGTGTCGCCCATGTCGAAAAGGCGCTGAAAAAAGTCCCCGGCGTGCTCTCGGCCACGGCCAATCTCGCCAACAACCGCGCCACCGTCGAGGTTTTGGCGGGCGCGGTCGATTACGCCACGCTGGCCGCCGCCATCCGCGCCGAGGATTACGAGCCGAGCCCGGTCGAAAACGCGGAACCGCTGGAAACCCGCGAAAAGGAAGCGGCTCGCCTCAAGCGCGATTTTTGGCTCGCGGCGGCGGGCGCGGTCCCGGTGGTCGCGCTCGAAATGGGCGCGCACATGTCCCACGACTTCGCCAGCGCCCCCCACGCCACCCTGGGCCACCAAACTCCGATGTTTTTGGCGGCGGCCCTGACCACCTTCGTGCTGGCGGGTCCGGGCCGGCGCTTTTTCAAGCTGGGTTTCGGCTCGCTCCGGCGCGGCGCCCCCGACATGAACGCGCTGGTGGCGCTGGGGGCGGGCGCGGCCTACCTCTATTCGCTGCTCGCCACCTTCGCCCCAAACATCCTGCCGGAGGGCGCGCGCCACTCCTATTTCGAATCGGCGGCCGCCATCGTCGCCTTCATCCTGCTGGGCCGCTGGCTGGAGGCGCGGGCCAAAGGCCGCGCCGCCCAGGCCATAGCGGCGCTCGGCGCCTTGCAGCCGAAAATCGCCCACGTCCGCCGCGAGACCGGCGCCATCGACTTGCCCGTCGAAGAAGTCCGCGTCGGCGATCTCGTCGAGATCAGGCCGGGCGAGCCGATCCCGGTGGACGGCGTGGTGGTCGAAGGCGCGAGCCACGTCGACGAAGCCCTCATGACCGGCGAAAGCCTGCCGGTCGCCAAAAAGCCGGGCGATCCCCTGATCGGCGGCGCGGTCAATTCCGCCGGTTTTCTGCTGATGCGGGCGGAAAAAGTCGGCGCCGGCACGGCGCTGGCCGGAATTATCCGGCTTGTCGAGGGCGCCCAAGGCGCGAAACTGCCGATCCAGGCGCTCGCCGACAAGGTCACGGCCATTTTCGTCCCCACGGTGTTGGGAATCGCCGCCCTCACCTTTGCGCTCTGGATGATTTTCGGACCAGAACCCGCCTTGTCCCTCGCCCTGGTCAACGCCGTGAGCGTGCTGATCATCGCCTGTCCCTGCGCCATGGGATTGGCCACGCCGGCGGCGCTGATGACCGGCACCGGGCGCGGCGCGCAACTGGGAATCCTCTTCCGCCGCGGCGACGCGCTGCAGACGCTGGCGGGCGTCAAAACCGTGGCGTTCGACAAAACCGGCACGCTCACCGAGGGAAAACCGCAGCTCACCGCCCTGCGCGCCGAGAATTTGAGCGATGATGAGGCTCTGGCGCTGGCGGCGGCGGTCGAATCCCGTTCCGAGCATCCGCTCGCCCGCGCGCTGGTCGAGGCGGCCCATGCGCGGGGGCTCGCCACGCCGGACGTCGAAAATTTCGCCTACCAGCCAGGCCTGGGCGTCGCCGCCACTGTCGGCGGCAAAAAAATCGCGGTCGGTTCCGGCGAGTTCATGGCGGCGCTGTCCGCGCATTCGCCCGCGCTCGAAGCCGAAGCCGAAGTTTTGGCGGGGCAGGGGGCGAGCTGCTTCTTCCTCGCGGTGGACGGCCGCGCGACCGCCGTTTTCGCCTTTTCCGATCCGCTGCGCCCCAGCTCGGCGCAGGCGGTGGCGACGCTGAAGAAATTGGGCGTCGATGTCGCCATGCTCACCGGCGACCGCGCCGCCACGGCGAACGCCATTGCCGCGCAAGCTGGGGTGAGCGAAGTTTTTGCCGGCCTGAAACCCGAGGGCAAGGTCGAGATTTTGCAAAACTTGAGCCTGCGCGGCCCCGTCGCCTTCGCCGGCGACGGCGTGAACGACGCGCCGGCGCTGGCGGCGGCCGATGTCGGCCTCGCCATGGGCACGGGCTCGGAAATCGCGCGCGCCAGCGCCGAAGTGGTTTTGGTGGGCGCCGATCCCGTCAAGGCGGCGCAGGCTGTGGCGCTGTCGCGTGCGACGCTGCGCAATATCAAGCAAAACCTGTTTTGGGCCTTCGGCTACAATGTGGTCCTGGTTCCCGTGGCGATGGGCGCGCTCTATCCTTGGAACGGAACGCTGCTCAATCCGGCGCTGGGCGCGGCGGCGATGGCCTGTTCGAGCCTTTTCGTGCTCGCCAACGCGCTCCGCTTGAGGAGCTTCGCGTCGTGACGGCGCGGTGAAGGTTTAGTTAATAAAAGATTAAACTTGACGTGAGCGGTTCGGTTTTGTTCTTAGAAAATGACGCCAGGACTACAGCGCAACCGAGTTATCAGACTTATCCACAGGCCGGAGTTGACGTGGTTTCTCCAAATGTTCTTTCGGGAAACTTCGGCGCGATACGGCAGAGGAGGCAGGGGCAATGAGCGAAACGATTCTCCATGTCGAGGGCATGAGCTGCGGCAAATGCGCGGCGCGGGTCACCAAGGCGATTCAGGCGCAGGCGCCGGAGGCGCAGGTGCAGGTCGAGCTGGAGACCAAGCGGGTGACGATCGCGCCCTCCGTCGCCAATCCGCAAGCGCTGGCGCAAGCCGTCACCGAAGCGGGCTATCCCGCTCGGCAGGCGTAGAGCAAATCTCGAATCAGGCGCGGCGCTTGTCCGCCTTGGGCGCGGAGCCTCGGAACGCGTTGAGCAGAATGCCGATGGTCGCGCCATTGTGCAGCACGGCGGTCGCGACCGGCGACAGCAGGCCCAAGGCGGCGAAACCCAAAATGGCGGTGTTGAGCCCGACCGTCAGCTTGTAATTCGTGTCGATCCGCGCCATCGCCGCATTGGCGAGCGCGCGGGCGTCGGCGATTCGGGCGAGCGAATCCTCCAGCAGCACCACATCTGCGGTGAGCCGGGCGATATCTGCGCCTTTCTGCATGGCGACGCCGACATGCGCCCCGGCGAGCGCCGGCGCGTCATTGATGCCGTCGCCGACGAAGGCGATCTTCGCCCCCTTGGCGTTGAGCTCGGCGACGATCCCGGCCTTGTCCTCCGGCGTGAGTTCGGCGTGATAGCCGTCGAGCCCGAGTTTTTCGGCGAGCTCCGCGGCGCGGTCGTGATGGTCGCCGCTCAGCATCAGAATGCGTTTGACGCCCGCGCGCCGCAGGCGCGCGATCGTCTCGGCGGCGGTGGCGCGTAACGAATCCTTCAGCGCCAGTATGCCGAGCAGGCGCCCGCCAAAACCGATGAACAGCAGCGTCTTGCCTTCGCGATATAGGCGGTCGACCACTTCGGTCTGCGCCGAGAGGTCGATGCCCTCATGGTCCTCGACGAAATGCCTGGAGCCCACCACCACGCGCTGGCCGTTGACTTCGCTCGCCACGCCATGCGCGACGATGAACTGGACTTCGGTGTGGTCGAAATGGTGGTTCTTGTCGGTCGCCTGCGCGGCATTGACCACCGCCATGGCCAGCGGATGAAAATAATGCTCCTCGACCGAAGCGGCGAGGCAGATCAGGTCTTCGGCGCTATAGGCGGTGTCGAAGGCGATGGAATCCGTCACCTCCAGATGGCCGGTGGTGAGCGTGCCGGTCTTGTCGAAAATGAATGTGTCGGCCTGCGCCAGCCGCTCCAGCGCGGTCGCGCCCTTGACCAGAATTCCGGCCTGTCCCGCATTGTACATGGCCGATTTGAACGCTACCGGCGTCGCCAGTTTTAGCGCGCAGGAATAGTCGGCTTGAAGCACCGAGGCGGCGGAGCGCCAGTCGCCGGTCAGCACGGCGGAGACGCCGGCGAGTTTGAGAACCGTCGGCACCAGCCGGTCGGCAAGGCGCGCGGCGTCGAGCTGGGCCTCGCTTTTCGCCGTCAGCGATTGCTCGACATAATCGGCGATGCGCGCGGCGGCGGTATGACGTCCCACCTGTTCGGCGTAAATGGTGAGCCGGCCATCCTCCATGCTGGTGCCGGACAGGACCTTTGCGCCGCGCGTCTTGATCACCGAGACGCTTTCGCCGGTCATCGCCGCTTCGTTGACGACGCCCTCTCCGGACATCACCGTGCCGTCCACGGGAATCACCGCGCCGGCGCCGACCACGACGGACTCGCCCACGGCGACCTCGCCGGTGGGAATTTGAACCTCCTCGCCGTCGCGCAACACCCAGATGAGGTCGCTGCTCGGGCGCAACAAATGTTTGAGCAGATCGTCGGAGCGCCGCGCGATCGTGCCTTCCAGATATTCGCCGAGCGCCAGCATGAATGTGGTGGCGTTGGCGGCGAGGAAATCGGAGCGCGCCAGCGAGATCGACACCGCCATCGCCTCCAGCACATGGCTGGTGACGCCGTTCTCGCGGTAATCGGCCACGCCCTCGCGCAGCATCGGCAGCGCCGCGGCGAGGCTGACCGGAAGCCGCGCCGGCATGGGCAGAACATTGGCGCCGAGCAGCACGGCGAGCGACGAGGCCAAAGCCCCGGCGCCATCGTCGTCGCGCGGTTTTGTTTTGACCTCGTCCCAGCGCATCTCGGCCAAAGCCCCGACAATGGTCATGACGGAGGTGCGCTGGGTGTCGAAGACGATGGTGAGCGACGCCGCGCGGGCGTTGACCCTGGCCGAGGTCACGCCGTCGATCAGCCGCGCCATGCCTTCGAGCGCGGCCGCGTCGGGCGCGTCGAGATTGCGGCGATAGCGCAGGCGCACGCGCCCGGGCAGCCGGTGAACGACTTTCAGCGTGCGCAGCCAGGGCTGAGCCGTCATGCCGCGGCGCTCTGTTCCGCCTCGACTTCCGCCGCCAGATCGGCCATCTGCTCCTTCATTTCGGCGAAACCGCCCATCACGCTGGAATAGGCCTGGATCGCGCTCTTGAACATTTTGCCGCGGATCTGCTCGTCGGACAGGACATAGGCCGCGATCCCGCCAACCGCGAGGCCGAGCAGGAATTGTTCGTTGCGGCCCTTGGGCAGCAGGTTGCTGAGGCTGGCGAACACGCCCTGGTTGGCCGGCGGCGCCATATTGGCCTGACCCGCCAGCAGGCGCTGCAGTTGACGGCGCTTCAGGCCTTTTCCCTTTTTCTTCTTCTTAGCCAATTTCGGCCTCCTTCGGCGCATCGTGGGTTTCTGTGGTGAGCAAGGTTTCGACCGCCATCACGCCCGCGACGCCTCCGGCGATCGCCAGCGCGGCGCTCAGGTAATCCTGGCGGCGCAGGCTGTCGGCGGTGGCGACGCCGGCGGCGAGAGCGAAGCCGCCCTGCAACGCGAGTTGCGCCACCTTGCGGTTGGGCGACGCGCCGGCGGCGCGATTCTGGATCGCGGCCAGCAGGCCGGTGGCGACCAGACCGCGGATGAAATTGTTGGAGAGCTCCGCCGGCGCGAGCGGTTGCGGCGTTCTTACCTTAAGCTTTTTCATGTTTCGCGCCTTCCTGGGCCGCGGCGGGGTCATCTTTGGCCGGCGCGGCGTCCGGCTGGTCGGTCGCCGCCTCAGCCTGTCCGCCCAGCTTGGCGCGCAAGCTGGCGGAAGATTTTTCGACCGCGCTCAGGCCGGACACCGTGACGTCGCGCAGCTCCTCGCCGGCTTTGTCGAATCCGCTGCGCGCCTTGTGCGCCAGCGCCGTCAGCTTGGCGGGCGCCTTGGATGTCTTCAGCATGCGCACCCCGAGGGCGCCGGCCGCTATGCCGGCCACAAAAGTCAAAACGGGCAGCATGACGATCTCCTTTCAGTCAAATCAGGCGTGGGCGGCGTCGAGCAGACGGCGCCGCAGAATTTCGCTCTCGGGCGTGGCCTCGCCCGAGAGAAAGCCGCTCCAGGCCGAAGGCGGGATCGCGCGGGCGTCATATTCGATGGTGCAGGACCGGGCCAAGGGATTGACGCCGACGGATCGTATGCCCTCGACCCCCCCGAGCGCCTGACCGAATTTTTTGGCCTCGGCGATCAGCTCATGGGGAAGGTTTTCCCGCATTTTCAGCCGGATGCGGCCGGGAATGTGGTGGGCGACGCTGAGCTGGCGGACCAGACCGAGCAGCGGGGAAGCGGTGGAGGTCATGGCGGCTCCTATCGCAGCACGTGCCGCCGGTGGACGACGATATGGATCAGCGTGAGCGCAAGGGACAGAACGCCCGCCTGCGCGTGAAGCTTGCGGCTGGATTTCAAGGCGGCGAGCGACAAAGCCATGCTGGCGACCGCGCCGATCTTGGCGGCGCGGTTCAGCTCCCATTTGGCGCGCCGGCGACGCCGCGACCCATGCGGGGCAGGGGGCGGCGCCGTGGCGGCGGTCTCGGACCCGGGCTCGGCGGGCGAGGCTTCGGCGGGGCCCAGCAAGGCCGCGACCTCGGCGCGGATGCGCGCCTCCAGCTCGGCGTCCGTCGGATCGAAGCGCAACAGCATCGATCCGACCGCCGGATTGCTTTCGATGTCCGCAAATTCCCGCAAGCTGTCCAGAACCCGCGCATGGATGTCGCGATTCCGCAGCGCGGGATGACGGAGCCTGATCCGGCCGGGCAGGGCGGATGCAAACGGGTTCAAAGGACTCATGGCGCAATTCCGCTGGCGCGACAGGGACGGCGCGAAGCGACTCACCCTGCCGACGTTTCAACCATCAATGGCGTTTCACAACCTTGGCCGCAACCAATCCGACACGTTTTAGACTCCTTCCAACATGTCTCATGTCACTTGAACGTCACTTGGATGTCACCTGACGGTTACTTGAGCGTCGCTTTAACGGAGCGTGAGCGTCAAATTGGCGGCCCAAGATCACTCCGCCGGCATGGACAGAAACGCCCGCTCCGCTTCGGGCGCCCGCCGCAGCCGCGCGATCGTGCTTTCGCATCGCGCCCGGATCGCAGCCGGCGCCACGAAGTCCAAAAACTGCGCGCTGAGCGCGGCGAAGGCGAGATCGACCAGCAGCGCGTCGCCGGCGCTGTCCAGGTAACGAAATGGCGTGATCGCCTCGGCGATCAGGGCGTCGATTCTGTGTCGTTCACGGGCGATGTCGCACATATTGGCCTCGTCGGGTTGAAAGCTCATTGGAGGGCGTCGTCGTCGCAGAGGCGAACGATCACGTCGACGCCGACGACGCGGTAGCCGGGCGGCGGCGCGATCTTGAGATTCTTGGTCAAATCCTCGGGAATGTCGGAGAGCCGCTGCCGGTTTTCATCGAAATAATGGCTGTGGGAGCCGACATTGGTGTCGTACCAGACCTTGGAGCCGAACACCGCGATCTCCCGGATCAGTCCGGCGGCGACGAACTGCCGCAATGTGTTGTAGACCGTGGCGAGCGACAGCGGCATTTCGAGCGCCTGCGCCTCGCGGTAAAGCTGCTCCGCGGTGACATGGCGGTCGCCGGCGACGAACAGCAGCCCGGCGAGGCTGACGCGCTGCCGGCTGGGACGCAGGCGCGCCGCCTGCAGGCGCTGCCGGATCATCCGCGCCAGCGGGCCGCCACGCCAGTCATAGGCGATGCGCGCCCGGGATTTCTCGCCGCCGAAGGTCTCCATGGTCTCATCCGCGAAAGCATTGTCCTGATGCGGAAAAGCTAGCAGCGGGAGTCCAGGCGCCGAAACGAAATGCGGCGATTTTGAATTATTCTAAATAGGGGCGACGCGCCTATCGCTCGCGCATCGCCTCCGAAGCCGTCTCCACCAGCGGCGAAAAGATATATTCCAGGATGCGCCGGCGTCCCGTGGCGATTTCGACGCTCACCGCCATGCCGGGGGTCAGCGGCGTGGACACGCCGTCGACATCCATCGCCGCGCGCCCCGGCGCGAGCGTGGCCGGAAACACCAGATTCTGGGTGCGTTGCCCGCCGCCAAAGGTCTTTTCCTTGTTCAGCCGGGCCGCGTCGCCCTCGCGTTGCTGCGCCTCGGGCTCCGGAATGGCGTCGCTGGACACATGGGTCACTTTCGCCGGCAGCGTGCCGAATCGTGTGAACGGGAACGCCTCGACCTTGACCACCGCGCTCTGGCCCGGCTTGACGAAGCCGACATCGCGGTTGAGCAGGTAGCATTCGATTTCGAGCGCGGCGTCTTCGGGCACGATGCGCATCAATTCGTCGCCGCCGCCGACCACCTGGCCGATCGTGTTCACGGTCAGGCCATAGACGATGCCGTTGATCGGCGCGGTCAGGGTCATGCGCTGCGATTTCAGCCGCGCCTTCGCCAGTTTCTCCCGCCA
Organism: Rhodoblastus acidophilus; assembly: GCF_025961575.1. Classification (GTDB taxonomy): domain Bacteria; phylum Pseudomonadota; class Alphaproteobacteria; order Rhizobiales; family Beijerinckiaceae; genus Rhodoblastus; species Rhodoblastus acidophilus_C. The sequence goes on from NZ_JAOQNX010000039.1 coordinate 36,764, forward strand.
GTCGTCGGCCTGCCGCTGCGCCTCCGACATTTTCTGCGCATTGTCGGCGATGAAGCTGGTGACGGCCTTGTCGCGGTCGAGATGAAGGACGGCGATGGCCGCGGCCGCGGAATCGCGTTGGCCCTTCTGCATGGCGAGCTGGGTCTTGTGATAATCCAGGCTCTCCTGCGCGTCGATCAGATTGGCCTTGGCGCCGGACCCGGACTTCACCAGGGATGAGCGCATGTCGACGCGCTGCTGCAAGGTCGCGATCAATTCGGTTTGCGCCGCCACCGTGCCATCGGCGCGGTCGCGTTCGATCTCCTTTTGCCGAATCTGGGCGCTGTATCCCTCAACGGCGACCTGCAACTGGCGGAGGTCGCTGGCGAGCACCCGGGTTTCGCGGTCGCGAATTTGTTGCGGCAAATCGGCGTCGAACGGGATCGCCGGCGCCGGCGTGAATTCGCGCTTTTCCGCTGATTCCACGGAAATGCGGCGGCGCAGCGCCTCCGCCCGGTAGGCGTCATAGGCGCCGCGCGCGTCGGCTTCCTCGGCGCGCGCCTCGCCGGGGTCGAACTCCACCAGCACGTCGCCGGCGACCACATGGCGGCCGTTTTCGACGCGAATGCCGACGACCCGTCCTGGCTCCAGCGGCTGAATCACCTTTACGCGGCCCGCCGGCTGAATCTTGCCCTGGGCCACGGCGATGATGTCGAGCCGGCCGAACCAGCTCCAGGCCAGCGCCACCAGGACCAGCGCCGCGATGATCAGGATCAGCGCCATGCGCACCGGCGAGGGCGGGGATTCCAGGATTTCCAGATCGGCGGGCAGAAATTCCCGATCGGAGAGCGGCGCGCGATCGGAGCGTTTCGCCCGGCCGAAAAGATTTGGCGCAGCGGCCCGCAGCTTTTCCAAGGCGGCGTTCATGGCGGCGTTCATGGCGCGCTCCGCTCGTTCTGCATGGCCCAGAGCCGGGCATAGAGGCCGTTCGGAGTCTTGAGCAGCTCGTCATGGCTGCCCGCCTCGACCAGCCGCCCGTCGACCATGCCGATGATCACGTCGCAGTCGCGCACGGCGGCGAGGCGATGGGCGATGATGAACACGGTGCGGTTTTTCACGATCTGGCGCATGTTCTGCTGGACGATGCGCTCGCTCTCGTAATCCAGCGCGGAGGTGGCTTCGTCGAAGATCAGGATCGGCGGATTGGTGGCCAGCGCCCGGGCGATGGCGATGCGCTGGCGCTGGCCGCCGGACAGGTTGGCGCCGCGCTCCTCGATCATCGTGTCATAGCCTTGAGGGAGCTTGCCGATGAATTCGTCGGCGCCGGCGAGCCGCGCCATGGCCATCACATGGGCGCGCGGCATGGCTGGATTGGCCAGCGCGATATTGTCGTGGATGGAGCGGTTGAACAGCAGGTTTTCCTGGAGCACCACGCCGATATGGGTGCGCAGCCAGGCCGGATCGACCTGGGCGAGGTCCATGTCGTCGAGCAGCACCTGGCCTTCATCGGGAATGTAGAATCGCTGGATCAGCTTGGTCAGCGTCGATTTCCCCGAGCCGGACGGCCCGACAATGCCGATCACCTTGCCCGGATTGACCCGCAGCGAAATCTGCTTGAGCACTTGCGGCGCATCGGGCCGGTAGCGGAACGATACGTGCCGGAACTCGATCTTTCCGCGCGGCGGCGGCAACAAGGCCCGCGTCGCCGGGGTCGGCTCCGGCGGATGGTTGAGAATGTCGCCGAGCCGCTCGACCGACACCTGCACCTGCTGGAAATCCTGCCACAATTGCGACAGCCGCAGCACCGGCTGCGCCACTTGCCCGGCGATCATGTTGAAGGCGACGAGTTCGCCGACGCTCAATTCCCCGTCGATCACCGCCTTGGCCCCGAACAGCAGCAGAGCGGCGGTCGAGAGCTTGTTGACATACTGGATGGCGTTCTGGCCTTTCGCCCCCAGCATGGTCGTGTCGAAAGCCGAGCGCACATAGGCGGCGAGCCTTTCCTCCCATTGCTTGCCGACAACCGGCTCGACCGCGGCGGCCTTGAGCGTCTGCATGCCGACGATGGATTCGACCAGGAACTGCTGGCTTTCGGCGCCGCGATTGAATTTCTCGTTCAGTTTTTCACGCAGCAGCGGCCGCGCGAGCGCGGCAATGCCCAGATAGAGCGGAATGGTCGCGAGCACGACCAGGGTCAGCTTCCAGGAATAGGCGAACAGGACCGCGATGAAGACGAAGGTGAACAGCAGGTCGAGCGCGGAAAACAGCCCCTGTCCCGTCAGAAAGGCGCGAATCGTTTCAAGCTCGCGCACGCGCGCCACCGTCTGCCCCGTCGGCCGGGTCTCGAAATAGCCGACCGGCAGCCGCGCCAGATGGCGGAACAGCCGCTGGCCCAGTTCGACGTCGATGCGGTTGGTGGTGTGCGACAGCGCATAGGTGCGCAAATATTGCAGCGCGACGTCGAACAGCCCGATGATGGCGAGGCCGCCGACCAGCACGAATAGGGTGGAATAGCCGCGATGGGTCAGCACCTTGTCGATCACCACCTGGAAGAACAGCGGCGACACCAGCCCGAACAGCTGGACGAAAAACGAGGCGATCAGCACATGGATCAGCGGCTTGCGGTAGCGCCATAGCGAAGGCGCGAACCAGTGGAAGCCGAACGTCTTCGGATCGATGCCGGCGCCGCCGAACCGGCGTCGCGCCACCAGGATCAGCAGCGGCGCGATTTCGGCGAGCAGGTCGTCGATCGTCAAATTGCGCGCGACATGGCCGACGGGATCGACGACGCGCCACAAGCCGTCCGGCGTCTTGCCGCCGAACACAACGTAGCCGCCGGTCCTGAGGCGCAAAAGGGCGGGGACGGGGGCGCTGGCGAGCCGCGCTGGCGTCGGATTTTCGATGACGCGCGCCCTCAAACCGATGCGCGCCGCGGCGCGCACAAGATCGCTCGGCGTCTCCTCCGGCGCCGCGATCGCAAGATCCTTGGCGAGATGGCTGGCGTCGGCGGCGATGCGATAATAGGCGGCCACGCCGCACAGAGCGAGAAGGCCGGTGTGCGCGGGCGTTTGCACTTGCGCATCACTGATAGGCCTGTCGGCGGACGCTTCTGGCTCCAACAAAACATTTTGCTCAATATTCATCGCCAGCCCGCAGTTGAGCCTGGTGCTCGCCAAGTGTTTACCGCCGCATTAGCAATGGAGCGCATTCGGTTGTCAACCAAGCGGCGCGGCTTCCGCTGCGCCCCCGCAAGAGGCGGGCGGAGACGGGAGCGATTTTTCCAGCACCGCCATGATCCTGTCGGCAAGCCCGGCGGAGTCGATGGGCTTGCGCACCAGCCCCACATTTTGTCCATCAGCTTCCGCAAGGAATGCCGTCGCGGCCTCGATGGCGTTGCCGGTGATCAGCAGCGCCGGCAGGCGCGGCCGGGCGGCTTGCGCGGCCTGGATCAGCTCGACGCCGTTCGTTCCCGGCATAGTCAGGTCCGTGACCAGGACGTCGATCGGGAGAGCGTCGCCAAGACGTTGGAGCGCTTCCGCGCCATTCGCCGCCTCGACGACCCGAAAACCATGGTCGGCGAGCTCGGCCGCCAGCACGTGACGCAGCGCGTCTTCGTCATCGACCAGCAGGATCGTGGGTCGCGCCGCGCCGTCGGGCAGGGGAGGGCGCCGGTTCGCGCCGCGCGCGCCGCCGCTTTCGGACGCAACCGGAATCCAAAGCGAGACGATCGTGCCGCGCCCGGGCGCGCTGTCCACCGCCAGAGCGCCGCCGGATTGTTCGGCAAAACTGCGCGCCATGGGCAGGCCCAGGCCCGTGCCGGCCCCCGGCCCCTTGGTGGTGAAGAACGGCTCCAGCGCCCGCGCCGCAGTCGCTTCGTCCATCCCCGTCCCGGTGTCGGCGACGGAGAAGCGGATGAAGGGGGCGTCGCCAGGGCGGCCGTGCGGAGTGTCGAGCTTGGCGCTGATTTCGATGGCCCCGCCGCCGGGCGTCGCGTCGCGCGCGTTGATGACGAGATTGACCAGCGCCGCCTCGAGCTGGCCCTTGTCGACCAGCGCGCGGGGCAGATCGTCCGCGACGTCCAGGCGCAGAGCGTAATTCGGGCCAATGGTCGCCGCCAGCATTTCGCAGAGGCCGGCGAGCGTGGCCGCGACATCGACCGCCTCCGGACGCAATTCGCCCTGGCGCGCGAAGGATAACAGCCTGCGCGTGATCGATTCGCCGCGGTGGGCGGCCTCGGTGAGCAGACGCGCCACTTTGGCGATCCCCGGATCGTCCGACCGCCGCGCCACCTGGCCGGCGCCGGCCACCATGGTTTGCAGAATGTTGTTGAAATCATGCGCGACGCCGCCGGCGAGCTGGCCGAGCGCCGCCAGCTTTTCGGATTGCGCCAGTTTGGCCTGCGCCAGTTCGCGCGCCTGCACCTCGGTCTGCACGCGCGTTTCGAGCTCGGCGTTGATCCGCCGCAGGGCTTCCCGGGAGCGCGCCTCGCTCTCCCGCCGCTGGGCCTCGGCGAGCCGCCGCTCCGCCGCCACCTGGCGCAAGGAGTCCCAGACTTCCCGGATCTCCGGCGATTTCGGATCGATTTCGACCATTTCGCCGCGCAACAGCGCCTGGGCGCCCAGGTGCAGAGTCTTGATGGGCTGGGTGATCCGCCGGGCGATCAGCGCCGCGAGAATAATGCTCAGCGCCGACACCAGGGCGCCCGCCGCCACCGCCCAGGCCATGGCGCCAAGGGCCGTCGCGCGCAATTCTTCCGTGCTGATGGCGATGCCGACGGTCCAGCCGCTCAAGCCTGAAACCGCGTTGGCCTGGACGATGGCTTGGCGCTCCAGCGACAGGATTTCGAACGCGCCCTCCTTGCCGCGGCTCGCCCTGAACCCGTCGGACGCCAGCCCGCCGAAATAGCGGTCGTTGCCGGGGACTCGGGCGATGAAGCGGCCGTCCTGGTCGATAATGCCGGCAAACCAGTTCGCTGGCATGGACTGGGCGTTCAGCAGCCGAACGAATCCCCGCGGTTTGACCACCACGCCCAGGGCGCGCACGACCTCCCCATCGGCGACCACGGGCAATTCGACGCTGAACACCCAATCGTTCGCGATCCGCCCTTTTCGCAGCGGCGACACCACGGGCGTCCGCTTGCCCGCGGCAAGCCGCTGCGCGGCGAGTTCCGACGGCGTCCTCGGCGGCAGCGCCTCTCCGCGCGGCGCGGCCAGATTCAGCAGGAGCTTTCCGTCGAGGTCGCCGACGACGACATAGGCGTCGCTGGATTCGGCGAAAATCGCGCGCGCTTCCGCCTCAAAAGCCGCGAGATCGCCGTCGACCAGGGCCGGCGACCGCGACAGCGCCTCCGCGAGACGCATGTATTTGTCCAATTCTGCGTCCACGCCCTGGGCGACGGCGCGGGCGGTATATTGCAGGCTGTTGCGCGCGGCGTCCTGCTGAGCCGACGACACATGCCAGATGACGACGGCGACCAGAATGTTCAGGGGAACGGCGAGGGTGAGCACGAGCGCGGCGAGACGACGCTCGATCGTCCAACCGTCGAACGCTGCGACCGTGGGCCTGCTTTCAATGCGATTCAGCAGGGCTCCAAGCCATCGCAGCATGGGCGTCCGAGCGCCTGTCTGGCCGTGTGGGACCGTGTCCTCCCGGTTTTCCTGTTCGCGCGGGGATCGGTGAAATCCCGGCTTCCTCAAGTTCTAGAGGACCGGTCCCTTGGGGCAATGCGGGAAACCTGATCGGCGATTCCACGGGACCGACCGCTGCAGCCAAGAGGAGATCTCGCCCCGATTTCGATCCCCGACGAAACCATCGCCAACGGCGGCGGTTTCGTCGATGTCCCGTCCCATCCGGGGCGGGACCGCCACATCCTCCTCCCCGACTGGGCCGCTCTGAAGAGCGGCCCTCTTTCGGCGCGCAGAAAGCCAAATTGAAAGGACGTCCTCGCAGCCTAGCGAAGGGCAGGGGGCGTGAAGCCGCCGCAACCATCTGTTTTCCGGATGGCTTCGATGCGCTTTGCGCGAAAAATGCAACTTTTTTGAAAAAGGCGCTTGACGGTTCGAGCGGGGAGGTCCTATAAGCCAGCCATCGACGGCGTCGCTGCCGGTCACTGGCGGCGGACGCTGACGCGTCTTCAACTGAACCTTCGTGGGTTTGGTCGGCTAGGTCGCCGGGGATGACGTGTCGCTGAAGGATCGGGTTGACACCTTAGGGTGTGAGGCTTAAATTCTTTGGCCCTGCTGTTTGACAATCG
>NZ_JAOQNX010000040.1 GCF_025961575.1 Rhodoblastus acidophilus
TCAACCCGGAGGGCCGGGCGCTTTTGCCTCAGGGGTGCGTCGAACGGCTTGGCCGTGTCCCCGACACGGCCTGCGCCATTCTCCTTCCCCTGAGGCAAAATCGCCCGGCGCAGGCGGTTCCGTCCTAAAAACATCCCGCTCTAGGCTCCGGCGCGCCGCCGGAGCCTGTTTCAAACGGTCACGCGGCCCTCTGCATCTGCATGACCAGAACTTTTTGGGCGATCTTGTCGCGTTGCGCCTTCAGCAGCTCGGCGGTCTCCTCGGGCAAAACCGCCTTCAGCGCCTCGTCGTATTTGGCGAGGTTGCGCTGCTCGCCGTCGATGAGGCCGCCCAACACGCTGTCGCCGAGTCCGTCGAACAGCGCGCGCACGTTCATGATCGCCCGGTTGACCACGCTCATGAACGAGCCTTCGTCATTCGCGACCAGCCCGAAGCGGGTCAGGATCTCGCCGAGCTCCTTGGCGTTTCGGTCATGCAGGCCGATCATGTCGAGGAAAAGCGGCGACAAACCCTTGCCTTCGGCGTCGACCACCGCTTCCTCGTAACCATTGCGCGCGTCGATCTCACTGGTGTGAAGCGACTTCAGGACTTCGAGAATTTCATTGTCCACGCAAACCTCCATGAAAACGGCCGCGAAACATTTGCGGCCCTCAGCCAAGGAAACGGCGGCGCACAGGGTTGGTTCCGCGGGCGCGCAGAGCTGCTAAGTCGTTGTGCAATTTCGCGAAAGGCTTATCGAGCCTGTTGAGCCGATCTTGATCCGCGTGCATAAAGTCGGCGCGAAGGGAATCGCGAGACCATGGCTGCTTCAGAGGGAATGCCGCAAGACCAGAGCGGGGACGAACCCGAACGCCGGGCGACCGAACCTGCGCGAGGCGAGGGCGCCTCTGGGCCGGGCCCGAGCGACGCCCAGAGGCTGGACCAGCCGGTCAAGCCGGACCAGCCGGTCCTGCCGGAGCAGAGGCGAGCGCTTCCAGGCGCGGCGCGGGCGCCCGCGCCCTCTAAGCTTAATCGCATTCTGGCGCTCGACAGCAGTTTTCGGGTGATCGCCTCCTGGCGCCTCGAAGGGGTGTCGGTCGAACCGACCACCATTCTGATCGGGGCGATCAAACAGTTTTGTTCGCGCGACGCCGCGGGGCCGCAGGGCGACTTGCGGGTGCTGCATTTCCATGGCGGGCCGGTGTTGTTGCGCGCCTCGGCGCATCTGATCCTGGCGGCGCAGTTTTTGGGGGAGCCGCTTCCCCAGGATCGGGCGCGTCTCGATGTCGCCTTCAAAGCCTTGATGAAGAAGGACAAGCCGCTTGATGGCGATCTCGCGGCCGTCGCCGCGCGGCTGAGGACGCCCGAGGCGAAGCCTTTGGCGCGCCAACGGATTGTTGTCGCCGCGGCGGCGGTCGCGGCGCTGGTTTTGGGCGCTTTGGCCTTGTTTCCGCGCGGCGGGGCGCCCGAGACGCGCCCGCAAAAAATGCTCGCCGCCGCTCTGGCCGCGCAGCCGCGCCTTGCCGGCTGGCCGCTGAGCGTTTCGCTGGACGGCGATGTCGCTTCGGTGAACGGGGTCGCGCCCGCCGACGCCGATCTCGACGCTTTGGCGAAAAGCCTGCCGGCGGCGCCGTGGCGCTGGGAAATCCATGTCGCCAAGGTTGTGGACGCCGAGGCGTTTTCGGCGGCCGAGGCGCGCGCCAAGGCGCTGGCGGAGCAATTACGGCTTGCTGAGGAGCGGCTTGCGGCGCTCGACGGGCGCCTCGAGGCCGTGGAAAAATGGCGGGCCGAACGCGCCGCCGAGGCCGAGGGGCCGGCGGCGCTGCTGACGCGTCTGGCGCGGAGCACGACCATTGCTTTCCTCGACGACGACCATTTTGCCGACCCTGCGCAAGCGCATCGTGAGATCGCCGAGATCGCGGCGCGGCTGAAGGAGACCGACGCGCGGCTGCGGATCGTCGGCTACACCGACGCCCATGGCCCCGCGCCGAAGAATCTGGCGCTGTCCCGGGCGCGGGCCGATGCGGTCAAGCGCGCGCTGGTCGGGGAGGGGATCGATGCGAAGCGGTTGCTGAGCGTCGGGCGCGCCGACCACGCTCCGATCGCCGCCGAAAACAGCTCGGATCGCCGCCGCAACCGGCGCGTGACCTTTGAGGTTTTGGGCGCGACGGAGTGATGAGGCGCACGCAATGCTGCAGCGCAGCATTGACGTTAGGTGATGTAGACATTTCCCGGTAATATCCCCCATCAGCCCGGCGTTCCCGACGAACCGCGCCTGGGACGCTCGCGGGCGGCTCAGGGGAGTTCTGACCATGGCGACCGTGACCGTCACTTCAAGTGACATGACGAGCATAAATATCGACCCGTCTTTATACATACTGGATAATAATTATGGCCCATTTGCATTGTTTGATCGAACCGTAAGCGGCTATAATTATTATATAGCCGTCCTGGCAATATCTGCTGTAACTCTTCCGGGATCGCTTCAGTTGTACCTGGATCTTCTCGTTCATATTGATATGAAAAAACTGACGGCGCCGGGTGTGGAATGGTCCGGGGATGTCGTGATTTCGTATGATGAAACGAATTACGCGAATTTGGCCGATGCGCTATGGAATGGCGACGACACGATCACACTCGGTGATGGCGTCAATTCCTCCACCTTCACCAAAATCTTCGGCGACAGCAATGTCGTGTCCGGCCAGCAGTGCGGCGCCGACACGATCCGCGCCGCCAGCCTGACGTCGGCCGGCGCCGGCTTCCAACTGGTCGGCGACGCCTTCACCGCCAATGACGTGTGCAGCGGCGGCAACGACCTCATTGACATGCGCAATCTCGCAGGCGCCTCCGGCGCGCCGACGATCGTCGGCGATTTCTATACCGCGAACGGCTCCGGCCGCTTTGGCGACGACATCATCTATGGCTCAGCGTTCGGCGACATCATCTATGCCGACGCCGTCACTGTCGCCTCGCCTGACGATTGGATCGGCGGGCGCAATCTGGTTTATGCCGGCGCTGGAGACGACACTGTTTATGGCGGGACCGGCGACGACAAGCTCAATGGGCAGGCTGGCGCCGACACGCTATTTGGCGGGGACGGCAATGACACGCTTACCGGCGGCGACGGGGCCGACACGCTCTATGGCGACGACGGCGACGACAAGCTCAATGGGCAGGCCGGCGCCGACACGCTGTTTGGCGGGGATGGCAATGACACGCTCACCGGCGGGGACGGCAAGGATGTGCTCGACGGCGGCGACGGCGTCGATACGGCGGTCTATTCCGACAAGACCGCGCCGGTCGCCGTCGCGCTCAAGGGCGCCCAGGTCGCGACCGTGACGGTCGGCGGCGTCGCCGAGGATTCGATTCTCAACATTGAAAACATCGTCGGCGGCTCCGGCGCCGACACGCTCACCGGCGACGCCTTCGCCAATACGCTTTCCGGCGGCGCTGGCGACGACATTTTGCGGGGCGGCCTCGGCGTCGACGTGCTCGACGGCGGCGCCGGCTCCGACACCGCGGATTACCGCGACAAGTCGGCTTCGGTGGCTGTGACCTTGATCGGTTATCTCTCGGCGGGGCAGCCCGTCGCGTCAGGAAATGTCGTCGTCACCGTCGGCGGCGTCGCCGAGGACACCCTTCGCAATATTGAAAACATTTTTGGCGGCGCGGGCGCCGACGCCCTTACCGGCGACGCGCTCGACAATCTGTTCCGCGGCGGCGGCGGCAATGATGCGCTCGACGGCGGCGCCGGCTCCGACACCGCCGACTACCGCGACAAGACCGCCGCGGTCTCCGTGGCGCTGAACGGGGCGACCCGCGTCGGCGTGCTGGTCAATGGCGTGCCGGAAGACACAATTGTCAATATCGAGACCGTTTATGGCGGTTCGGCCGCGGACACGCTGACCGGGGACGCGGCCAACAACCTGTTCCGCGGCGGCGGCGGCGCGGATGTCCTCGACGGCGGCGCCGGTTCGGACACTGCGGATTACAGCGACAAGACCGCCGCCGTGGCCGCGACGCTGAATGGCGCGACCCTCGCCACCGTGACCGTCGGCGGCGTCGCGGAGGATACGATCCGCAACATCGAGAACCTGATCGGCGGCGCCGGCGCCGATACGCTGGTCGGCGACGCCCTGGTGAACACGCTCCTCGGCGGCGCGGGCGCCGATCTTCTGAGGGGCGGAGGCGGCGCCGATTATCTGGATGGCGGCGCCGGCTCGGACTGGGCGGATTACCGCGACAAGTCGACGCCGGTGGCGGTGACGCTGAACGGGGCGATCCCGGCGCCGGTGACGGTCGGCGGCGCGACGGAAGACAGGATCGTCAATATCGAGAGAATTCTTGGCGGCTCGGGCGCGGACACGCTGACCGGCGACAGCCAGGACAATATTTTCCGCGGAGGCCCCGGAAAGGACATCCTCGACGGCGGCGCCGGCTCCGATACGGCGGATTATAGCGAAAAAGCGGGCGCCGTGGCCGTGACGCTGAACGGGGGGGCGGACGCCGTCGTGTCGGTCGGCGGCGCGGCCGAAGACACGATCCGCAATATCGAGAACGTGCTTGGCGGCGCCGGCGCGGATCGGCTGACCGGCGACAGCGGGGTCAACGTTCTCTCCGGCGGGGGCGGAAATGACATCCTCACCGGCCTGGGCGGCGCCGACGTCCTGACCGGCGGGGCCGGCGCGGACGCTTTCGTCTACACCTCGCTCATCGATCTCGGCGACACGATCACCGATTTCACCTCCGGCTCCGACCATATCGACGTGTCCGCCGCCGGGATCTTTGGACTGACTGCGGGCATTACGCCCAATCTGGTCCAGACCGCCAACCACGCGATCTGGACGCCCGGCGCGCTTCTTGAATACGAAACTGGAACGGGCGGGCTCTACTTCGACCTCAGCGGTGGGGCGGGGGTCGGCGTCATGCGTGTCGGCGTGCTGGCGGGCGCGCCCAAGCTCGTTGGGACCGACATCCATATCATCGCGTGACGCTTACGCGCTGGGGCAGAAGGTCTCGTAGAGCACGCCGATCAGCCGCTCGACGCGGGCGTCGGCCAGGGCGTAGCGGATGCTCTGGCCCTCGCGCGTCGGGCGCACGAGGCCGTCCTTGCGCAATAGCGCAAGATGCTGCGACACCAGGCTCTGCCGCGCCTCGAGCTTTTCCGTGATCTCGCCCACCGAGGCTTCGCCGTCGGCGAGCAGACACAGGATGCGCAGCCGCACGGGATTGGCCAGCGACTTCAGGAATTCGCTCGCCTGTTCGGCGGCCTCGCTCAAAGCGGCGGAATCGCTGCCGACGACGTCGGCTTCGGGTTTCTTCATGCGGGCCATTTCAGCAAGTTCCGTCAGCGCCTGACGCTTGTCAATCGCGTCCATTCGCAAGCCAAGCTTTTCCACAACACCGGCTTTGACCCGGCGGGCCCCGAGGGGTACAAGCGCGCCCCGCCCGGACCAACGATCGAGAGCTCGCCCATGAACGCCATCAATCGCCGAATCGCTCAGGAATTGCAGGTCGCCGAAGGGCAGGTGACCGCAGCCGTCGACCTGCTCGACGCCGGCTCGACCGTGCCCTTCATCGCCCGCTACCGCAAGGAGGCGACCGGCGCGCTCGACGACACCCAATTGCGCACCCTTGAGGAGCGTCTGCGCTACCTGCGCGAGCTCGAAGACCGGCGCAAGGCGGTGCTCGAGTCGATTCGCTCCCAGGACAAGCTGACGCCCGAACTGGAAAAACAGGTTTTGGGCGCGGACACCAAGGCGCAGCTCGAAGATATTTATCTGCCGTATAAGCCTAAGCGCCGCACCAAGGCGACCATCGCCCGCGAGGCCGGGCTCGCGCCGCTCGCCGAGGGGCTTTTGACGACGCCCACGCTCGATCCCCGCGTTGAGGCGGCCAAATTTGTCGATGAGGCCAAGGGCGTCAAAACGGTTGAGGAGGCGCTGGACGGCGCCCGCGCCATTCTGGTGGAAAAATTTTCGGAAAAAGCCGAACTGGTGGGCGCGCTGCGCGAGGCGTTCTGGTCGCGCGGGCGGCTGGTGTCGAAAGTGCGCGACGGAAAAACCCAGGACGGGGCGAAATATTCGGATTATTTCGACTTTTTCGAGCCGCTTTCGAAATTGCCGTCGCATCGCATCCTCGCTTTGTTTCGCGGCGAGAAGGAAGAGATTCTCGATCTGGTGCTGGAGCCGGAAGGCGCCGCCGAGATGGAGGCCAATGGCGAAAAGGCTTATGAGCAGGCGATCGCCGCCAGTTTTGGCGTGGCCGAGCGCGGCCGTCCCGCCGACAAATTCCTGATGGATGCGGTGCGCTGGGCCTGGCGCACGCGGCTCAAGATTTCGCTGTCGGTCGATCTGCGCTCAAAGCTTTGGCAGAACGCCGAGGATCAAGCCGTAAAGGTGTTTGCCGGCAATTTGCGCGACCTCCTGTTGGCGGCGCCGGCGGGGCCGCGCGCCACCATGGGTTTGGACCCGGGTTTTCGCACTGGCGTCAAGGTGGCGGTGGTCGACGCCACGGGAAAAGTTGTCGATACCGGCGTGATCTATCCGCATGAGCCGCAGCGGCGCTGGGACGATGCTTTGGCCGTGCTCGGCGCTCTGTGCATGAAGCACAAGGTCGAGCTGATCGCCATCGGCAATGGCACGGCGTCGCGCGAGACCGACAAGCTGGCGGGCGAGTTGGTCGCCAAATTGCCGGCGGCGAAAATCACCAAGATCGTGGTGTCGGAGGCGGGGGCGTCGGTTTATTCGGCGTCCGCTTATGCGGCGAGCGAATTGCCGGGGCTCGACGTCACCCTGCGCGGCGCCGTCTCCATCGCCCGGCGCTTGCAGGACCCGCTCGCCGAACTGGTCAAGATCGATCCGAAAAGCATTGGCGTCGGGCAGTACCAGCATGATCTCGCGGAGTTCAAACTGTCGCGGTCGCTCGACGCCGTCGTGGAGGACTGCGTGAACGGCGTCGGCGTCGATTTGAATACGGCGTCCGCGCCTTTGTTGGCGCGGGTTTCGGGTCTGGGTGAGTCGCTCGCCGGCAATATTGTCGCCCATCGCGACGCCAATGGCGCCTTCAAGACTCGGGCGGAGCTGAAAAAAGTGCCGCGTCTGGGCGCCAAGGCGTTCGAGCAATGCGCGGGCTTCTTGCGGATTCGCGGCGGGGACGATCCGCTCGACGCCTCGGGCGTGCATCCCGAAGCCTATCCTTTGGTGCGCAAGATTTTGGCGGCGACCAAGGCCGATATCCATGTGCTCATCGGCGATTCGAAAACCCTGCGCGGGCTGAAGCCGAAGGATTTTGCCGACGACCAGTTCGGTCTGCCGACCGTCACCGACGTCTTAAAAGAGCTGGAAAAACCCGGGCGCGATCCGCGTCCCGAGTTCAAAACCGCGACGTTCCAGGAGGGGGTCGAGACCCTGTCCGATCTGAAGCCCGGCATGGTGCTTGAGGGTGTGGTCACCAATGTCGCGGCCTTCGGCGCCTTTGTCGACATTGGCGTGCATCAGGACGGGCTGGTGCATATTTCCGCCATGTCGAAAAACTTCATCAAGGACCCGCGCGAGGCCGCCAAGCCCGGCGATGTCGTCAAGGTGAAGGTCTTGGAGGTCGATGTTCCGCGCAAGCGAATCGCCTTGACCATGCGTCTCGACGACGCCGTCGATGCGCGCGCCGGGCGCGGGGAGGGCGGTCGTCCCCAACAGAAGCAGCCGTTCCGGCAGCCGCCGCAGCCGCGCTCGACCGCGGGCAACGCCTTTGCCGAGGCTTTTGCCCGCGCCAACGCCAACCCGCCGAAGAAGGGGCGGTAACGCCCCAGCCTGGCATTGCGATGACCTATCGTAGTGCGACTTATTTGCATCGCGGCGCCTTTTTTTTCGGCGCTGCGGCGTTCCGGGCTGACTTGGTAAACGTTTTTCGCTAAGGCGGGACGATGAAAAAAGCTGCAGCGCTGGGACTTGTTCTCGGCCTCCTCCTGTTCGCCGCTCTCACTTTCTATGAAGGCGTGGGCGACGTGGCGCATGCTTTTGCGCGCATCGGCCTGATCGGAGCGCTTCTGATCGCCGTGATTCGTTTTGCCCAGACCTTCGGCGCAGCCCTGGCCTGGCGCTTCATGATCCCCAACGCGCGCCCCGCGCCCTGGGTGTTCTGCCAATTGCGCTGGGTGCGCGAGTCCATCAACAATCTGCTGCCGGTCGCCTCGGTCGGCGGCGATGTGTTTGGCGCCCGGCTGTTGAAAAAACGCCGGGTCGACGGCGGCGTGGCCGCGGCCAGCGTGATCGTCGACCTCTTGGCGCAGACGGCGACTCAGGCCGTGTTCACCGTGATCGGCGTCGTCCTGCTGCTGCGCGCCGGCGCCGAGGCCGATCTGACCCTGGCCGCCGCGATTGGCGCGTTCATCATGGTTCCCGCCGTCGCCGGGTTCTGGCTGGCGCCGCGGCTGCTGTCGATGGGATGGATCGACCGGCTCGCCGAAAAGATCGAGAGCCAGACCGGCTGGCCGTCCATCGCCGGTCTGCCGTCCCTGCGGAGGGGGCTCGACGCCATCCTGCGCAACCGTGGCGGCCTCGCCCGGGCGCTCGCCATCCATATGGCGATCTGGTTCGTCGGCGCGCTGGAGATTCATTTCGCTCTTCAGTTTCTGGGCGATCCCCGCTCCTTCGCCACGGCCATCACCATCGAAAGCCTCGGCCATGCGGTGAAGGCGGCCGGTTTCCTCATCCCCGGCGCCTGGGGCGTGCAGGAGGGCGGTTTTATTGCTTTGTGCGCCGCCTTTGGCATCGGCTCGCCCAACGCCATCGCGCTGTCGCTGATCAAGCGCATTCCCGATCTGATCTGCGGCGCGCCCGGCCTGGCGCTGTGGCGGCGCATGGAGGGCGAAAGCCTGTTCGCCACTTTTTTGCGCGCGAAGAGGCCCGAAGGGGAGGCCGGACATGCTTGATCGCCGCATCTTTTTGGGCCTGCTCGCGGGACTGCCGTCGCTGGCCGCCCAAGTCCAAGCCGCCCGAGCCCAAGCCGCCCAAGCTTCCGAGTCGTCCGACGCGGACGCGGCTCTTGCCGTCGTGCGGGCCTTGCAGGACAGCCAGGTCGAGGTGCTGAGCCACGCGACGAAAATGTCGCTGCAGCAGCGTTTCGACGCGCTGCGTCCCGCGCTGGGCGCCGCCTTCGATCTCGACGGCATGGCCAAGCTCGCCTATGGGCCGGGATTTGACGCTCTGCCCGAGCGCGAGGCGTGGACGCAGAGTTTTGGCGATTATGTCGCCGCCACTTATGCGCAACGGCTCGAATTCGTCGAGTCCAAGGGATTTGAGCGCGACGCCAAGGTCGAGCCGCGCGACGGCGCGCTGGTGGTCGGCACGCGGATGATCCCGCTCAAGGGCGAGCCGATGCCGATCGATTATGTGGTGAAGTCCACGCCACACGGTTGGCGCATTGCCGATATATTGGCCAATGGCTCGATCTCCGAGCTCACCCAATGGCGCCGCGCGTTAAAAGGTCTGGCGCTGAAAGATCTGCGCCAACGCGTCGCCAGCCTGCTGGGGCGTTAGGGCAGGCTCCCAAAAAGCGGGCGCGGTTTCTGTGACGCGCGTCCCTTGAAAGGAAACGGCATGCTGACCGGACTGGAGGCAGGCTTCGACGCCTCGCTGCCGCTCTTGGCGCTTTATCTGCTGGCGCTGGCGTCCTGCCTCTACACCTTGCTGGCGGTTTTCGCCGTACGGCGCGCTTTTCCGCGGGAAAATCGCGGCGCCGCGCCGAAAATCGCGCCGAGCGTCACCGTGCTCAAGCCGCTTTACGGGGCCGAGCCGGGCTTGCGCGAGCATCTGCTGAGCTTTTGCCGCCAGGATTATGCCGGTCCCGTGCGGATCGTGTTCGGGGTTCACAGCGCCGCCGATCCCGCGGCGGCGGTGGCGCGCCGCATTGTCGAGGCCGTGCGCGCCGGCGAGATCGCGGGCGCGCCCGCCGGGCTCACCGCGGAGCTGGTGATCGATCCGGCCCGCCATGGCGGCAATGGCAAGGTCGACAGTCTGATCAACATGTCCCGCGCAATCGTCGGCGAGGTCGTGGTGCTGGCCGACAGCGACATTATCGTCGCCCCCGATTATCTCAATCGCCTGACCGCGGCGCTGGAGGGGGAGGGCGTCGGCGCCGTCACCTGCCTGTACCGCGGCGTGGCCATGACCGGATTGTGGGCGCGGCTGTGCGCCATGGGCGTGGATTACGCCTTCCTGCCCAATGTCGCGACCGGGCTGGCGCTGAACATGGCGAAACCCTGCATCGGCGCCACCATCGCCTTGCGCCGCGAGGTTTTGGACGGGATCGGCGGCTTCGCGCCGCTGAAGGACCAGCTCGCCGACGATTTCGTCCTCGGCGCGCTGGTGCGCGAGCACGGTTTTAAAGTGGCGGTGGCGGATTTCGTCGTGCGCCACGCCCATGGCGAGCGCCATTTCTCCGATCTGTGGCGCCAGGAAATCCGCTGGGCGCGCACCATACGCTCGATCGATCCCGGCGGCTATTTCGGCACGCTCGTCACCCATCCCGTGGGCTGGGGCCTGTTGGCCTTCGCCTGCCATCCCTTTGCGCCCGTCTCCACGGCGCTGCTGGTTGCGGGCCTGTTGTGCCGGCGCCTGTTGCAGGGCGCGGTCGACGCGCGATTCGCCGGCGAGGCCCAGCCGCAGGCGCTGCTGCCGTTGCGCGATCTTTTGGGATTCCTCGTGTTCTGGGGGAGTTTTTGGCCGGGTCACCTGCGCTGGCGCGGCAAGAATTTCGATTTGCGCGACGATGGCGTGATGACCCCGGTCGAGGGCGAGCGCGCCGAAGCGGCGGGGTGAGCGAAATCTAGAGCATTTTCGAGCGAAGTGGATGCCGGTTCGCGTGAAGAAAATGCGGTGAAACAAGAATCTAGAGCCCGTTCGGTGAACGGGCTCTAAGCCGCCGCGATCGCCAGCGCCGGGCGCTCGCGCAGCTCCTGCAGCAGCCCCGGCAATTCGTGGGCCGCAACCGGGGGGCTGAACAGAAAGCCCTGGGCCTGGCGACAGCCCTCCCGCCGCAGCGCCTCCAATTGCGCCTCGGTTTCCACGCCCTCCGCCAGTACGACCATGTCCAGGGCGTCGCAGAGGCTGACCACGGCCTTCACAATGGCGTTGCTCTTGCGCGACCGGTCGAGATCGCGGGTGAAGCTGCGGTCGATTTTCACCTTGTCGAAGGGGAAGGTCTGCAGATAGCTCAGCGAGGAATAGCCGGTGCCGAAATCGTCCATGGCGATGCGCACGCCCAGCGTTTTCAGGGCGCCGAGCGTGGCGAGGGTCGCGTCCTTGTCCTTGATCAGGATGCTTTCGGTGATCTCCACCTCGAAGCGGCGGGGCGACAGGCCGGATTCGCGCAGGGCCGCCGCGATCTGTTTCACCAAAGGGCGCGACTGGAACTGCACGGGTGAGAAATTGACGGCGACGCCAATGTCTTCGGGCCAGCGCACCGCATCGGCGCAGGCCTGGCGCAGCACCCAGTCGCCCAGCGGCGCGATCAGCCCGATCTCCTCCGCCAGCGGGATGAACAGGTCGGGCGCCAGCAGGCCGCGCTGGGGATGGCGCCAGCGGAGCAGCGCCTCGAAACTTTTCACCCGCCGCGAGGCCAGGTCGACGATCGGCTGGTAGAACAGTTCGAGCTGGTCGTCGCGCAGCGCCTGGCGCAGGTCGAGCTCCAGCTCGCGGCGCTCCTGCATGCGCTCGTTCATCGCCGGCTCGAAATAGCGCCAGATGCCGCGTCCGTCCGATTTGGCGCGGTAGAGCGCCATGTCGGCGGCGCTGAGCAGACCTTCGCTCTCGCCGCCGTCCTGCGGCGCCAGCACAATGCCGATGCTGACGCCGACCACGACATGCTGGCCGTCGATGGTGAAGGGCCGCGACAGCGCTTCGATCAGGCGGCGCGCCAGCGCGGCGGCCTCCTGCGGCTGCAGCAGGAAGGACTGGATGATGGCGAATTCGTCGCCGCCGAGCCGCGCCAGCGTGTCGGTCTCGCGCAATTCCGCTTTCAGCCTTGCGGCGGCGGCGACCAGCAGCCGGTCGCCGACGGGATGGCCCAGCGTGTCGTTGACCTCCTTGAAGCGGTCGAGGTCGAGGCACAGCAGGGCGAAGCTGATGCCGCGACGGGCGCGGGCGAGCGCCTCGTCGAGCCGCAGCCGGAACAGGGTGCGGTTGGGCAGGTTGGTCAGGGAATCATGATGCGCGGCATGGGCCAGGCGCTGCTCGACCTCCTTGCGCTCGGTGACGTCGATGGCGACGCCGGTCGAGGCGACGGCCTTGCCCTCGGGGCCGAACTGATAGCGGGCGCGCAGCTCGATGTAGCGCAGCTTGCCCGTGCGCGGGCAGCGCGTGCGGTAATCCAGGCTGATCTCGGGCGCATTGTCCCGATAGGCGCAGCGCATCAGCTCCATCACCCGGCGCCGGTCTTCGGGAAGGACGCGCTCCAGCCAGACCGAGGTCGGAATCGGCCCCTCGCCCTCCGGCAGGCCCATGATTTCGCGCATGGCGGGTTCGACATAGATCACGCCCTTGACCAGGTCGCGGCGCACCGTCCCGATCCGGCCCACCATCTGGCCGAGCCGCAGCGCCTCCGCATAGGCGCGCAATTCCTCGTCGGCGCGGCGCGTCTCGGTCACGTCGATCGCAATGCCGATGCTGCGCAGGGGCGCGCCGCTATTGTCGCGGGCCGTCACGGTGGCGCTGATCATCGCCCACATCGTGCGGCCGTCGGGCAGCAGATGACGCGTTTCCCCCTCCCAGCGGCCGGTCTCGATCATCGCCTGGATGAATTCCGGCATGGTCCGGCTGGCGTCCTCGGGATGCTGCAGATCGTGCGGGCCGAGCGTGAGAAGCTCCGCCTCGCTGCGCCCGAGCATTTTGCACATGCGCGAATTGACCCGCGTGAATTTTCCCGTGCGAAAATCGGCTTGCGCGATCCCGGCGATATTGGAGACGAACAGCGCCTCCAAGGCGGCGGCATGGTCGGCGGGGCGCTCGCCCCGGAAACGTTGGGTCAGCTTCCGCCAGATCTGCTTCATGCGCCGGACACCTTTGGGCGCCCCAAGACGCGGCGCAACACGCAAGGCTTCTGACATGAAGCGCTGGGGCGGCCGCTGCATCGCGGCCCGATGTGACGCTATGGTAATGTCCAAAAGTGAATGCGGCGCAAAGACTA
The DNA here is from genome assembly GCF_025961575.1 of Rhodoblastus acidophilus. GTDB lineage: Bacteria > Pseudomonadota > Alphaproteobacteria > Rhizobiales > Beijerinckiaceae > Rhodoblastus > Rhodoblastus acidophilus_C. The sequence goes on from NZ_JAOQNX010000040.1 coordinate 13,162, forward strand.
AAGGTTAACGTTGAGGGCGAGGCGCCCGCGTCAGCTCACGCGGTTTCCCTCCGCGTCGATGATCAATTGGCCGTCCTCCTTGGCGAGCGGCCCCGGCGGCAGGCGGTCGAGCAGGTCCAGAACCAATTCGCTCGGACGGCAGAGGCGCACGCCCCTGGCCGTGCAGACGATCGGGCGGTTGACCAGGACGGGATGCGCGACCATGGCGTCGATCAGGGCCTCGTCGGACACTGCGGGATCGAGCAGTCCCAGCTCCTGCGCCGGGGATTTCGCTGTCCGCAAGGCGTCGCGCGCCGTCAGGCCGGCGCTGGCGAACAGGCCGAGCAATTGCGGTCTGGTCCAGCCGGTTTTCAGATAGTTGATCACTGTCGGCCGATAGCCCGCCGCCTCGATCATGGCGAGCACGTTGCGGGACGTGCCGCAGGCGGGGTTGTGATGGATGACGACCTGCGTGACCTCAGGCATGACGGCTCTTGGCGTGTCGGCTCTTGGCATGACGGCTCTCTTGCGCGGGCAAAAATGTGCGGCGGCGGACGGCGGCGCCGGCCTCGTACCAGCCGCGCGTGGCGTTGACGAGTCTGACCACGGTCAGCATGACCGGGACCTCGATCAGCACGCCGACCACGGTGGCGAGCGCCGCGCCGGAGGAAAAGCCGAACAGGCTGATGGCGGCGGCCACCGCCAGTTCGAAGAAATTGCTGGCGCCGATCAGGGCCGAGGGCGCGGCGACGCAATGCGCCTCGCCGGCCGCGCGGTTGAGCAGATAGGCGAGCCCGGCGTTGAAATAGACCTGGATCAGAATGGGGACGGCGAGCAGCAGGATGACGACGGGCTGGGCGATGATCTGTTCGCCCTGAAAGCCGAACAGCAGCACCAGCGTGGTCAGCAGCGCGATCAGCGACAGCGGCTGCACGCGGGCGAGCAGGGTTTTCAGCGCCGCCTCGCCGCCGGAGGCCAGAGTCGCGCGCCGCAGGATTTGCGCGGCGATGACCGGGACGACGATATAGAGCGCGACCGAGAGAACCAGCGTCGCCCAGGGAACGGTGATGGCGGAGAGGCCGAGCAGCAGGCCGACGATGGGCGCGAAGGCGACCACCATGACGACATCGTTGAGCGCGACCTGGCTCAGGGTGAAATGGGGTTCGCCTTGGGACAGATTGCTCCAGACGAACACCATGGCCGTGCAGGGGGCGGCGGCGAGCAGGATCAGGCCGGCGATATAGGACTCGATCTGGTCGGCGGGCAGCCAGGCCTTGAACAGCCCGCCGATGAACAGCCAGCCGAGCAGCGCCATCGAGAAGGGTTTGACCGCCCAGTTGACGAACAGGGTCACGCCGATGCCGCGCCAATGCTCAGTGACCTGCGACAGTGCGGAAAAATCGATCTTCACCAGCATGGGCACGATCATCAGCCAGATCAGCGCGGCGACCGGCAAATTGACCTTGGCGATTTCGGCCGCGCCGATGACGTGGAAGACGCCGGGGAAAAAGTGGCCGAGCGCGACGCCGACGGCGATGCAGAGCGCGACCCAGAGGGTCAGATAGCGTTCGAACAGGTTCATGCGCGTTGTTCCACAGCGGTCGAGGGCGGGCGACAGGGAGAGAGGTCCGCGATCAGCGGCGCACAGAGGTCGGCGCGGCCGCCGCAGCAATCCTTCAGCAGAAACAGCACGAGTTCGCGCAGGCGGGGCAGGTCGGCGCGATAGAGGATCGAACGGCCGCGCCGCTCGCCGGTGACCAGGCCGGCATTGGCGAGGATCGAGAGATGCGCCGACATCGTGTTCTGCGGCGCGCCGATCAGCCGCGCCAGTTCCCCGGCGGGCACGCCTTCGGGCTCGCTTTTGACCAGCAGCTTGAAGGTTTGCAGCCGCGTGGCCTGCGACAGGGCCGAGAGGGCGGTCAGGGCGGCAAGTTCATCCATATATCCAGATTAATGGAAATAAGGGTGAGGCACAAGGCGGTCGAGCTCGTCAGGCCGCCAGCCATTTGGCGACGTCTTCGGGCTTGGGCAGCCCGCCGGCATGGACCACCTTGCCGTCGATCACGATCCCCGGCGTCGAGGCGATGCCGAAGCCGGCGATGGCGGCGTAGTCGGTGACTTTTTCGAGATCGATGGCGACGCCGAGCTTTTGCGCCTCGGCGCGCACCATGTCGGCGGTCGCCTCGCAGCGTTTGCAGCCGGGGCCAAGAACTTTGATGCTTTTCATGACGGGTGACCTTTCTCAGGAGAACAGCGCGTTGAACAGATAGCCGACCGCCAAGATGCCCGCGGCGACCACGCCGGCGAAGACCGCGACGAGGCGCACCGTCATTACTTTTCGCAGGATGACCATTTCGGGAAGCGACAAGGCGATGACGCTCATCATGAAGGCGAGCGTCGTGCCGAGCGCCGCGCCCTTGCTCAGCAGCGCCTCGACCACTGGAATGATGCCGGCGGCGTTGGAATAGATGGGAACGCCGAGCAGCACGACGGCGGGCACGGACCACCATGCGCCCCTGCCCATGATCGAAGCCAACAGGTCGGTGGGCACATAGCCGTGGATGACGGCGCCGACGCCTATGCCTATGATGATCCAGAGCCAGACTTTGCCGACGATGTCGCGCACAGCCTCAAGACCCGCCCCGATGCGGTCAGCTACGGTCGAGTGGTCCGGCATGATGACGGCTTCGCCCGCGCGCACGTTGCGGACCCATTCCTCCAGCCAGCCCTCAAGGTGGAGGCGTCCAATGACCCAGCCGCAGACGATCGCGATGGTCATGCCGAACACCAGATAAACCAGCGCCACTTTCCAACCGACCAGCGCGAACAACAGGCCGAGCGCGACCTCGTTCACCATCGGCGCCGAGATGAGGAAGGAGAAGGTCACGCCGAGCGGCACGCCGGCCGACACGAAGCCCACAAACAGCGGCACGGCGGAGCAGGAGCAGAAGGGCGTGAACACGCCGAGCGTCGCCGCCGCAATATTGCCGACGCCCTCGCGCCGGCCGGCGAGCAGGGCGCGGGTGCGCTCGGGCGAGAAGAAGCTGCGCACGATCCCCATTGCGAACACGACCAGCGCCAGCAGCATCAGCACTTTTGGCGTGTCGTAGACGAAGAAGCGCGCGGCCTCCGCCATCCTGCTATCCGGCTGAACGGGCAGCCAGCCAACGACCCGCGCGGAGAAATCCTCCAGGCGCCAATAGACGGCGAACCACAGCGCAACCGCGGCGAGCGTGGCGGCGACAGAGATGAAGGCTTGCGAATTTGCGGATAAGTTTGGAGTTTTGGCGCTCATGCCGCATCCGCCTCGGCTTGCGGCGTCGCCGCCATGATCGCATCGACGATGGCGACGACTTCGGGCGCCAATTTCGGATGGCGCCGGTAGCGCACCCATTGGGCGTCGCGCCGGTCGATCACCAGTCCGGCGACTTTAAGCGCCGCCATATGCCGCGACATGCGCGACTGGCTGGCGTCGATCTTCTTCATGAGTTCGCAGACGCAATGTTCTTCGCCATCCCAGAGGAGGCGGATCGCCGCGAGGCGGGTGGGCTCGGCCAAAGCTGACAGGATCGAGACGATATCTTGCATGATGCAAATTATGCCAGAATGCGCTTATGCGCTTTGCGGCATATCAATCCCGATGGCTTCGCCGGCTCATCGTCGGTGAGGCGCATTCGAGCAAGGTCTGGAATTCGCCAATTTTGGAAGCGCCGGAGTTGGATTTGGTGGTATTTTTTTGGCCTTGTCTTGAAGGCTGGCGAGAGCCGATTTTTCTGAAATTTCGCGTTCTGGTTGAATTCCAATTGCGCAAAACCGCGCAGAATCGTCGCGTTTGTGCAAAAAAAGCGTGATTTTTGACGAAAACACGCGCGTTTTCGTGTCTGCAGCTTGTGGGTTGTGGGCGGCGGCCTGGAGGATGGGATGGGGGCCGCGCTTGCCCTGTGGGGGGTGGGCGGGAATATTGCTTAAAAACAGAGGCTTGTGCGGCGCGCGATTTCGGGCGATGTTTCACGTGAAAACAAAACGTGAACATAATTTTGACGCAGTGCCGATTTTGCCGGATTTCGCGGTTTTCACTTTTCGGAAAAAACCCGCAACGACCTGGCGGATTGTCTCTCGCGGGCCGGCGTGGATGGCCGGGACAAGCCCGGCCATGACGGTTCTGGGGCGGCCGTCAGGTCACCGCCATTTGCGGAACCACCGTGATCTTCCAGCTCTGGCCGTCGTCCGATTCCTCGATCGACTGGACAAAACCCTTCACCACGACGTCGCCGAAATATTCGTAGATCGCCTCCTGCTCTTCCTGGGCTTCCTTGCAGCGCGTGACCTGCCGCCCGTCCGAAGTCTCATAAGTCGCCATGGCCCTCACTCCGAATGAAGATGCGCGCAATTTAAAACAGAGCGCGTGTCGTCACAATGGCGGGATGCGGCCGTCACACGTCGCTTGCGCGGCGGCCAAGCCAAACCCATCTAATCCCCAGTAAGGAGGCCGCGTATGACCGATGATTTCAGGGTGACCCGAACCGACGCCGAATGGCGGGCGATGCTCACGCCCGAGCAATATGACGTGCTGCGCGGCCATGGCACGGAACGGCCGAGCTCCTGCGCGCTGAACCATGAGGAGCGCGCCGGGACCTTCCATTGCGTCGGCTGCGGCCAGCCGCTGTTCCGGTCCCTGGAAAAATTCGAGAGCGGCACGGGTTGGCCGAGCTTTTTCGACCCGATCGAGGGCGCGGTCGACACCAGCCGCGACGCCTCCTGGGGCATGATCCGCACCGAGGTCCATTGCAGCGCATGCGGCGGCCATCTCGGCCATGTGTTCGAGGACGGCCCGCCGCCCACCAACCTGCGCTATTGCATCAATGGCGTGGCGCTGGACTTCAAGCCAAAGGCGTGATCCGAATCGCGAGGCTGGCGATTCCCGTGAAAAAAAGCTATTGGAGCGTCCAAAGCTCGGGGGCGGCTGGCCTCCAGACATTCAGGACAAGTCAATGCGCAAGGTTGTCGGCGCCAAACTTCACGGAATCCACGTGACGGACGCCAATATCGACTATCACGGCTCGATCACCCTCGACCCCGATCATTGCGAAGAGGCGGGGATTCTGCCGCTGGAGTTCGTCGAGATCTGGAACAAGAACTCCGGCGCGCGAATCTCGACCTATGTGATCCTGGGGGAGCGCGGCTCGCGCTGCTGCATCCTCAACGGCGCGGCGGCGCGCACCTGCCAGCCCGGCGACGCGCTGATCATCTGCTCGTCGATCTATGTGGACGCCGAGGAAATCCCCAGCCTCAATCCAAAAGTGCTGGCCTTCGACCGCGACAACCACGTCATCGACCGGCTGTCCTATAAGGTCGACTTCGACGACAAGGGGCGCTACCGCTTCGCCATCCACGACGAAACCGGCGCGAAACAACCCATTCCCCTTAAATCCAAAGTCTGATAGGACGCAAACCAAAGACCGGCTTGGCCCGTCGCGCGGAAGCACTCGCTTTCGCGCTTTTCCTTTTTGCGGCGCAGTGTCTGGGTCTTGCGCATGATCTTGTCCGAAAACCGGGACCACTTTTCGGGACCATGCGCTGACGCATCAGGAGAATGAAGTGAACGCACGTCTTTCGCTGTCCAAGGACAAGATCAAGGTGCTGCTGCTGGAAGGCATCCACCAGAGCGCGGTCGATTTGTTCCACAACGCCGGCTACACCAATGTGACGCGCCTGACCAAGGCGCTCGACGGCGATGCGCTGCGCGAGGCGCTGCATGGCGTGCATATCGTCGGCATCCGTTCGCGCACCAAGCTCACCGAGCAGGTTTTTGAAGACGCCGACCGTCTGATGGCCGTCGGCTGCTTCTCCGTCGGCACCAATCAGGTCAAGCTGCCCGCGGCTTCCGCGCGCGGCATTCCGGTGTTCAACGCGCCGTTTTCCAACACGCGGTCTGTCGCCGAACTGACCATCGGCGAAATCGCCATGCTGCTGCGCCGCATCCCGTCGCGCTCGCACGATTGCCACAATGGCGGCTGGGACAAGAGCGCCGTCAACTCTTTTGAGGTGCGCGGCAAGACGCTCGGCATCGTCGGCTACGGCAATATCGGCAGCCAGCTGTCCTATCTGGCCGAGGCCATGGGCATGCGGGTGATTTTCTTCGACATCACCGACAGATTGCGCCACGGCAACACCGAGCCGACCAGCACGCTTGAGGAGCTGCTGGCCCAGTCCGACGTCGTCAGCCTGCATGTGCCGGAAACGCCGCAGACCAAGAACATGATGGGCGCCGAGCAATTCGCGCAGATGAAGAAGGGCGCTTATTTCATCAACAATGCGCGCGGCACCTGCGTCGATATCGACGCGCTGGCGGAGGCGCTGAAGAGCGGCCATCTGCTCGGCGCGGCCGTTGACGTGTTCCCCAAGGAGCCCGCGGCCAATGGCGAGAAATTCGTGTCGCCGCTGCAGGGGCTGGAAAACGTCATCATCACCCCGCATATCGGCGGCTCCACCGAAGAGGCGCAGGAGCGGATCGGCGCGGAAGTCGCCCGAAAGCTTGTCGATTATTCCGACATCGGCTCGACCGTGGGCGCGGTGAACTTCCCGCAGGTGCAGCTGCCGCCGCGTCCGAACGGCACGCGCTTCATGCATGTCCACCGCAACGTGCCGGGCGTGCTGCGCAAGCTCAACGACGCTTTTTCCAGCCGCGGCCTGAACATCGCCTCGGAATTCCTGCAGACCGACGGCGACGTCGGCTATGTGGTGATCGAGGCCGACGGCGGTCTGGAACTGGCGGAGCAGGTGCTGGAGGACATCCGCGGCATCGAGGGCACGCTGCGCGCGCGCATCATCTACGAGCGCTGAGAGGGGCTTGGGGGAGGCGCGCCTCCCCCCGCCTTGTTCTGGTGTTGATTATCAGAACAAAAAGTTGCGCGGCGCGCTTGCGGGCGAGCGCAACGCCAATTATGGTCCGCGGCGACTCGGGGCTTTGCCCCACGGTCATTGGGGCGTCGCCAAGTGGTAAGGCAGCGGATTTTGATTCCGCCATCCGTAGGTTCGAATCCTGCCGCCCCAGCCATTTCTTTTATACCGGCAAATGCAAGGCGTTGTGGGTTCTCGACGAGACGTAACCAGACGCTTCACGCCCTCGGGCGTCAGCACGCCATTGGAGTCGGCGAACTGGGGCGCCGGCAATGGCGGCGGGCTCGCAGCTGCAGCCTGATTGCGGCCATATGGTGAGAACTTAATCCATCTCTCTGATTATTAACTGCTATTGGGTGTAAATCCGCTCGGTTTTCGCCTCCAACCCCGCAGGTTTTGCCTGACCGTTGCGCATTTTCCGGTCGGTTTTTCTGCTGCTTAAAAATGCGGCTGGACGACAAGGGCTCCTCCTTTAGTTTGAGCATCAAGCCGCGACGCAAAGGTTGCGGCGCTCCTGAACTGAGTGACGACTGAAGCATCCTCGGCGCGTAAGGCGTTGACGGTGAAAGGTAAAACTTTGCCCATCGTCGTCGCGCCACACGAGGATGCGTTCCATGACCCGTTTTCCCGGCCTGCCCACAGTCATCAACGGCAATGGCGCCGTCGCTCACGTCATGAGCCACGTCTGCGGCGGCGTGATCGGCTATCCCATCACGCCCTCGACTGAAATCGCGGAAAATTTCGAAAATTTCCGCGCCAATGGCGGCGTCAACGTCTGGGGCCAGCATCCATTCTTCTATGAGCCGGAGGGCGAGCATTCCGCACAGAGCGGCGCCATGGGCGCGGCGCTCACCGGCGGCAAATATGTCTCCAACGCCTCGTCAAGCCAGGGCGTGCTCTATGCGCTGGAGTCGCATTATGTGACTGTGGGAAAAAAGGTCGGCGGCTTCGTGCTGCATGTCGCTGCGCGCGTGGTGTCGCGCCATTCGCTCAACGTCATGGCGGGACATGACGATGTCTATGCGCTGCTGCTCGCCGGCTACACCATCCTCTTCGCCGCAAATCCGCAGGAAGCCGCCGATTTCGCCGCGCTATCCTACAGGATCGCCGCGAATGCGCTGATTCCCGTCGCCAACGCCATGGATGGTTTCGCCACCTCGCACATGATGAGCGAAGCGCTCCTGCCCGAACCGGAGCTTTTGCGAACCTTCATCGGCGATCCCGCCGCGCGCATTCCCGCGCCGACCGTCGCGCAGGAAATGCTGTTCGGGGCCAAGGGCCGCGTCTGGCAGATCGGTCAATGGTTCGAGCGCCACGCCGGCGCCTTCGACACCGACAAGCTCGAAGCCGCGCGGAAACAGCTCGCCGCCAAGGCCGACGCCATAGAAACCGACACAGGCGGCGTCCTGCTCGACGATTTCGCCGGGCTATTGCCGCAGAAACTTGCCGCGCCCTTCCGCCGGCTCTGGCTGAACGCGTGGGAGAAAGGCACCCGCCAGCGCGTTCCCGCCCTTGTGGACGTCAACAATCCCGGCCTGACCGGCGGCGTGCAAAACCAGCCGGATTTCCAGAGCGGCTGCGCCGACCATCGCGCCCATTTCGCCGCCGACGTTCCCCGTTTCATCGACGAAGCTTTTGTCGAATACGCCGCTTTGACCGGACGCGTCTATCGCCCGGTCATGGGTTTTGAAGCCGAGGACGCCGAGACCGTCCTGATTGGCCTGGGCTCGGTGACCGAGGACGCCGAAGCCGTCGCGGCGCATCTGCGCAAGCAGGGCCGCAAGGTCGGCGTGCTCGCGGTCAAACAGTTGCAGCCGTTCCCGGAGGCCGAAATTGTGGAGGCGCTCAAGGGCAAGCGCGCCGCCACCATTCTGGAGCGCTCCGAAAACATCGAACTCACCAGCCGGGTGATGCAGGCCCTGTGCAAGGCGCCGCGCGCCGCGCAGCCGCGCCTGACCACTGCGATCTTCGGCCTTGGCGGCCACGACCTCCAGCCGCGCCATCTCGTCGCCGCCTATGACAATATGGACCGCGCCGAGCCCTCCGATTTCGTTTATCTCGGCTCGCAATTCATGGACGACGACGCCTCGCCGGCGCAGCAGAAGCTTGGCGCCGCCTATCCCGACAGTCTGCGCATGGGCCTGCCAGCCGGCGAAAATCCGCAGCTGCTTCCCGAGGGAGCGCTGCGCATCCGATTCCACTCCATCGGCGGCTACGGAACCATCGCCACTGGAAAGCTGGCGACCGACATCCTCGCCGGCGCGCTGAACCTGCATTCGAAATCGGCGCCGAAATACGGTTCGGAAAAGAGTGGCGCGCCGACCAATTTCTACATCACCCTCAGCCCCGAGCCGGTGAAGCTCACCAACGCCGAACTGGAGGACGTCGAGGTCGTGGTCTCGCCTGACCACATGGTGTTCGCCCATGCCGATCCCCTGCGCGGTCTGCGCGAGGGCGGCGCGTTCTTCCTGCAATCGCACCATTCGACCGAAGACGCCTGGCGCGCGCTTCCCGCTTCGGCGCGCGCTGAAATTCGGGCGAAAAACATCCGTTTCTTCGTGCTTGACGCCTTTGCGGTGGCCAAGCGTCATGCGCCCTCTCCAGAACTGGCGACGCGCATGATGGGCGTCGCCTTCATTGGCGCGCTGTGCGGCCGCATGGAGCGCATGGCGGCGGGCGCCGACGCCTCCGCGGTGCTGGAGCGCATCCGCAAGCAGATCGCCAAGAAATTCGGCTCCAAGGGCGAGGCTGTCGTCGCGGGCAATATGGCGGTGATTTCGGAAGGGCTGGAGGCGTGCTTCGCCGTGCCTTACCAGAAGTTCGGGGATAAAGCCGGAACGCCCGCCGCGCCCCATGCCGACCTTTCCGAGAGATTGGGCGGCGCGGCGGCCAAGGTCGCCTCGCCGAGCGGCTTGTTCAGCGCCGAATATTTCAACGAAATCTTCGCCAAACCCATGCGCGACGGGCGGATCGGCGAAAGCGCGATCCTGCCGGGAACCGGCCTGTTCATGCCTCCGGCCTCCGCCGCCGCCAAGGACAAGGGCCTGTTTCGCCGCGAGGCGCCGGAATTCCTGGCCGACAAATGCACGGGATGTCTGGAGTGCACGCTTGTGTGCCCCGACGCCGCCATGCCCTGCACCGTGCATGAGATCGACGATCTCCTGTTCACGGCGGCGCGCCGCGCCGGCTTCGCTTCGAAAGGCGCGCTGGCGGACGCGCTTGTCGACGCCGCGGGCCGCATCCGCGACCGCCTCGCCGAAACGCCGCGCGCTGCGCTGCACGCCTTGTTCGCCGAGCAGGGTGAAATGCTGGCGCTCTATGACGGCGCCCTGTCGGGGGCCTTGCAGAGTGTGGCGAAACAGCTGGCGAGTTTCCCCGTGGCGAAGACCGGCTTCTTTTTCGACCAATATGAAAAGAAGGCGAAGGGCGAGGGCGGCCTGTTCTCGGTCGGCGTCGACCCCGCCAAATGTTCTGGCTGTCTCGAATGCGTGGCGGTCTGCGGCGCCAAGGCGCTGCGCGCGCAGGAGCAGGACGAGGCCGGGCTGGCGGCGTTGCGCGCGCGCTTCGCCTTCCTCGCCGACACCGCCAACACGCCCGCGCGCTTCAGCGAAAATCAGAGCATCGGCAACGCCAAGCGCCTGATGCTGGACCGCGACAATTACTACGCCACATCGGGCGGCCATGGCGCCTGTCGCGGCTGCGGCGAGGTCACGGCCATCCGGCAGATCGCCTCCGCCGCCCATGCGCTGCATCGCAAGAGCGCCACCGCCGAAATCGCCGAGATCGAAGAGCTGAGCGACAAACTGGGAGTTTTGCTCGAAACTCTGCCTGCCGATGGCAATGGCGGTTCGGCGCGGCGCGCCCGCATCGAGGCGACGCTCACAACGCTTCAAAAGCGGCTGTTCGAACTCGAATGCGGCCCCACCGGCGCCGGACAGTCCGGCCTCGCCGTCGCCAACGCCACGGGCTGCTCCTCGGTCTATTGCTCGACCTTCCCGTACAATGCCTATCGCGACCCCTGGGTGAACAGCCTGTTTCAGGACACGCCCGCGCTTGCAAAGGGTCTTTTCGAGGGCATGGCGGCCGACATCGTCACAGTGGTGAAGGCGCGCCGTGTTGCGGAGCTGGAGCTTGCCGGCGCCTATGATGAAAACACGCAGGGACGGGCGCTCAAAACCCTGAACTGGGAGAATTTCACCGAGGCCGAACGCGCGCGCATTCCGACCATATTTTCGATGGGCGGCGACGGCGCCAATTACGACATCGGCTTCGGCGCGCTGTCGAAACTTTTGACCACCAAGGCGCCGGTCAAAGTGGTGATCCTCAACACCGGCGGCTATTCCAATACTGGCGGTCAGGCGTCGTCGTCGAGCTATCTCGGGCAGGACGCCGATCTCGCGCGCATTGGCGCCGCTCATGATGGCAAGCAGGATGATCGCAAGGAGCTGAGCCTGATCGCGGCGATGCATCCCAAAGTGATGGTGGTGCAGACCAGTCCGTCGATCCCCGGCCATTTTCTGCGCAATGTCCTGACGGCGTTGGCCTATCAAGGCGGCCCGGTGGTGCTGGACATTTACACGCCATGCCAGGGCGAGAACGGCGTCGGCGACGATCTCTCGCACCGGCACGGCCGTCTCGCCGTGTCGAGCCGCATGGCTCCCGTGTTCACCCACGATCCCGAAGCGGGCGAGACGCTGAGCGCGCGTTTGTCGCTCACTGGCAATCCCGGGGTCGAGAGCGATTGGGACACCAGTGTTCTCTCCTGGACCGACGACAAGGGAGAACGCCATGAGATGGAGGTTCCGTTCACGCCGGCGGATTTCGCTTTGCGCGAAGGGCGGTTCAAGCGGCACTTCGGACGTCCCTTGTCGGATGACGTCGAAGCCGCCGTTCCGGTCGCCGCCTTTATCGATCTGCCTGCGGAGGAAAGAGAAGGCGTCACGCCCTTCGTCTGGACGATCCGCGCGGGACGGCTTGCGCGCTTGAGCGTCTCGCCGGCGCTGGTGCGTTTGGTCGAGGAGCGGCGGCGCAACTGGCGCCAGCTCAAGGAGCTGGCCGGATATCCATTGCTCACCAAAGAGCAGGACGCGACGCCAGACACTGCGGCGGTCGCGCCGAAGGAGATGCACGCCTCGGCGCTGCACTGATCTGACGAAATCCTGAAACGGAAAGGCCGCGCTTGGAGCGCGGCCTTTTCATGTTCCGGCCAAGCCGCGCGGCGACCGCCCTTCGTTCGCTTGTCCCGGTCCAAAGCGTCCGTCCGCGCTCCCGCATGAAGCGGTCTTGGGGATCGGTGCTTTCAGATGCGCGAGAGCCTTTGGAGTGAAGCGAATGCCGGTTCGCTCGAAGGCGATAAGTTAAAACAACAAGAGCGCGTTCGGGGAACAGGAGTTCACCGAACGCGAAGGTCCTATCGGAAACCGTATGCCGTGCGCCAACCGGCGACGGTATTAGGCCTTTGCCTGGGCGAATTGCGCCTCGGCTGCGGCCACGGCGGTCATGTTGACCACGCCGCGTGCGGTGGTCGACGGCGTCAGAATGTGAATCGGCTTGGCCGCGCCGAGAAGGATCGGCCCGACCGGCAGCGCGTCGGCCATCATTCGCGTCATGGAGGCGGCGATATTGGCGGCCGGCAGGCTGGGCATGACGAGCACATTGGCCTCGCCTTTGAGGCGCGAGCCCGGCAGAGCCAGATCGCGCAACGGCTGCGACAGCGCGCTGTCCGCCTCCATCTCGCCATCGACCTCCAGATCCGGGTCCGCCGCGCGGATGATGTCGAGCGCCTGCCGCATTTTGAGCGCGGAAGGCCCGTCATCCGAGCCGAAGTTCGAATGCGACACCAGCGCGATCTTCGGGACCAGGCCGAACCGGCGCACATGCGCGGCGCTCAGCAAGGCGGTTTCTGCGACCTCCTCGGCGGTCGGCACCAGCCGCACATGGGTGTCGGTGATGAAGAAGGATCCCTTATTGGTGATCATCAGGCTCAAGGCGGCGAATTTGGCGACGCCGGGCGCCGGACCAATGATGGCGTTCACATAGTCCAGCGCCGAGGCGAAGCGCCGGTCGAGGCCGCAGAGCGCCGCATCGGCTTCGCCGCGCCGCAGCGCCAGCGCCGCGATCGCCGTGGTGTTGGTGCGCGCCAGCGTGCGCGCGATTTCGGGATTGACGCCCGACCGGCCCGCCGCCTCCATCAGGGTGGCGACGTAGTCGTCGTAGCGGGGATTGTCGGAGGGGTCGGTGAGTTCAAAATCGCGATCGATCTCGATGGTCAACCCGAACTGCCGCAGGCGCTTTTCGATCACCGCGCGCCGTCCGATCAGAATGGGGCGGGCGATGCGCTCCTCGACCACGGACTGGATGGCGCGCAACACCCGCTCATCCTCGCCGTCGCCGTAGATCACGCGCTTCGGATTGGCCCTGGCCGCGAGCATCAGCGGCTTCATGACGAAGCCTGAGCGGAACACGGTGCGCGCCAATTGCTCGCGATAGGCTTCGCAATCGAGGATCGGCTTGCGCGCGACACCGCTGTCCATCGCCGCCTTCGCCACGGCGGGAGCGATGCGCAGGATCAGGCGCGGGTCGAAGGGCGAGGGAATCAGCGAATTGCGGCCATAGGAGGGGGCGACGCCGCCATAGGCGCGCGCCACGACCTCCGAAGGCGCTTCGCGGGCCAGCGCCGCGATGGCCTCGACCGCGGCGAGTTTCATCGGCTCGTTGATCGCCGTGGCCTCGACGTCGAGCGCGCCGCGGAAAATATAGGGGAAGCACAGGACGTTGTTGACCTGGTTCGGATAATCCGACCGGCCCGTGCACAGGATGGCGTCTGGCCGAACCGCCAGCGCCTCGTCGGGCGTGATTTCGGGATTCGGGTTGGCCAGCGCCAGAATCAGCGGCGACGGCGCCATGGCCGCGACCATTTCGGGCTTGAGCACGCCGCCCGCGGACAGGCCGAGGAAGACGTCGGCGCCGATGATGACCTCGCTCAGCGTGCGCGCGGACGTGTCCTGCGCAAACGTCGCCTTCAAAGGGTCCATCGACTCGTTGCGGCCCTTGTGGACCACGCCCGCGAGATCCGTGACAAAAATGTTTTCGCGTTTGGCGCCGAGCGAAACCAGCAATTGCAGGCAGGCCAGCGCCGCCGCGCCGGCGCCGGATGTGACGATCTTCGCCTGCGCAATCGTCTTGCCCGCGAGTTCGAGGCCGTTGCGCACGGCGGCGCCGACGATGATGGCGGTGCCATGCTGGTCATCGTGGAACACGGGAATCGACATGCGCTCGCGCAGCTTGCGCTCGATCTCGAAGCACTCTGGCGCCTTGATGTCTTCCAGATTGACGCCGCCAAAGGTGGGCTCCAGCGCGGCGATGATGTCGACCAGCTTGTCGACGTTCTTTTCTGCGACTTCGATGTCGAACACATCGATGCCGGCGAACTTTTTAAACAGAACCGCCTTGCCTTCCATCACCGGCTTGGCGGCCAAGGGACCGATGTCGCCGAGTCCGAGCACGGCGGTGCCGTTGGTGACCACCGCGACCAGATTTTGCCGCACGGTATAGGCGCTCGCGAGCGCCGGGGTCTCGGCGATCGCCATGCAGGGCACGGCGACGCCGGGCGAATAGGCGAGCGCAAGGTCGCGCTGGTTGCCGAGCGGCTTTGTCGGGCGAATCTCCAGTTTTCCTGGGCGGACATGCGAGTGATAGACCAGAGCGCCTGTCTGGATGTCGGGGGAAATGCGTTCGTTCATGGCTTATGTCTCCTGCGGAATCTGGACCGTCCGGCTCGGAGCACCGTGGGGGCGTGGGCTTCGCGCATCGCCGCGTCATCCTGCGGGCGGAGATTTTTCGGAATACGAAAAGTTTTTCGCATTCTTCTGCGGCGATTAGACCGAATTCGTTTTGCCGTCAAGCAGGCGACCAAGCGCCGCGTTGGGCCGCAGCGGGGCGTCGCGAAAAAACAACGTTCGCTCAGCGGAATTGCACGGCTCCCGGCCGCCGCGGGAGGGACGTTCGCCCCCGTAAAGTATTGAAATGCAGAAACATCCTGTGCCGCCAGCGTCGCTGCGGCCTTCGCTTGCCGTGCGACAAGTGGTCGCTTTTGGCAATGGGGTCTTGACGAAATCCGGCAGCGGAAACATAAGGCCAGCGTCGATGCGAAATAAGTTTCGCAATACGAAAAACGGGAACGAAACAATGCCGGGACAATTCAGAACGCGACTGCGACGACGACGCTGAGCCAAGACGATCCTCACGAAATCGAGCGCCGATTGACGCCCGCCGCTCAGAACGCAGTCGCCCTTTTCCAAGCCCAATTCCCGAGAACCCTTAACCCATAAGCCCAAGGGGAGGGGTGTGCGCGGGCGACGGCCTTTCACGCGACGCAAGCGTCGCGCGCTGATCTCGACTCCAAGGAGAGTGAAATGAGCTTGTCACTTGCAGAATACCCCGCAGCCGCGGAGGCTGCGCCAACTGCGCCAATCTCCGTCTTGGACGGACGCATGCTGATCGCGCGGCTCGAGCGGTTGCCGATCACCCGACCCGTGTTCTGGGCGCGTGGCGTCGTGGGCATGGCTACGTTTTTCGACGGCTACACAACCCTGGCGATCGCCTACGCCATGCCGGTTCTCGCGAAGACCTGGGGTTTGACCCCGACATCCACGGCGGCGATCATCTCGGCTGGCTATGTTGGCCAATTGTTTGGCGCGGTGTTCTTCGGTTGGTTGGCTGAGCGGATCGGTCGCCTGCCCGTGTTGATCGCCACCATCGCGATTTTCGCGGCGATGAGCTGCGCCTGCATCTTCGCCTGGGACGCGCAGTCCCTGATCATCTTCCGCTTTCTGCAAGGCATCGGGACGGGCGGCGAAGTGCCGGTGGCCAGCGCCTATGTCAGCGAATTGAGCGGAGCCAAGAAGCGCGGGCGCTTCTTCCTTCTCTATGAGTTGCTTTTCCTCGTCGGCCTCGTCTTCGCTGGAATGATCGGCTACGCGCTGGTTCCGACGGTCGGCTGGAAGGCGATGTTCGTCGTCGGCGTCGTTCCGGTCGCACTGATCGCGCCCCTGACCTTCTTCCTGTTCGAGAGCCCGCGCTGGCTGATCGGGCGCGGCCGCCTGGCGGCGGCCGACAAGGTGATCTCGCGCTTCGAAAACAGCGCGCGCCGCGCCGGCGCGAGCCTTGAGGAGCCGCGTCCCGCTGAAATCACCGTCAAGGTCGACGCGCCCGCTGGCGCCTGGCGCGAGATTTTCGGCTCGTTCTACGGTCCGCGCACCTATCTGCTGTGGGTGTTGTGGTTCGGCGCTTATCTCGTCAACAACGGCCTGGTCACCTGGTTGCCGACGCTCTATCGCACCAAATTCGACATGCCTGTCGACCAGGAGATCGCCTACGGCTTCATCATGACCGGCTGCGCCGCCGTGGCTTCGCTCGTCTGCGCGCTGACCATCGACCGGGTGGGACGCAAGCGCTGGTACGCCGCCGCGCTGCTGGTGGCCGCCATTCCGCTCGCCGCCCTGGCTGTCTTGGGGGCGACTTCGGCGAAAATGGTGTTTGTCCTCGCGACCCTGTCCTATTCCGCAATCCAGACCGTCACCTTCTCGCTCTACCTCTATTCCGGTGAGCTTTATCCGACCCGCCTGCGCTCGGTCGGCGCGGGACTTGGAAGCGCCTGGCTTCGCCTCGGCTCCTTCGCCGGTCCCTGGGTGATCGGGTTCGCGGTGGCGAGCGGCGGCATCGCTCCGGTCTTCGCCGTCTTTTCCGGCATAGCCGTGGCCACCGGACTGGTCTGCGTGCGCTGGGCGCCCGAAACGACCGGCCGCGTGCTCGAAGAACTGTCTCCCTGACAAAGCCTGGGCGCGAGGCCTGACCTCGCGCCCTGACCTTTCCAACCGCCGTGAACGGAGGATGCAATGAAATTCGTGAGCTTCCTGCGCCCGGATGGGACCGCGAGCCATGGTCTGGTCGAATCCGGCCGCATCCGCGATCTCGGCGCCGTCGATCCCGAGAGCCCGGACCTGCGCGCGCTTCTCGCGCATGGCGATGTCGGGCGCCTGGCCAAGTTGAGCGAAGCGGCGCCGGCTTTCGATCTCGCCGCCGTCGCCCTGTTGCCGGTTATCCCCAATCCCGGCAAGATCGTCTGCGTCGCGCTCAACTATCGCGGCCCCGGCGCGCCGCCGCCGCCCGAATATCCGGCGCTTTTTCTGCGCGCGGCTTCGTCGCAGACGGCCCATCTCGCGCCGCTGGTGAAACCACGCCTCTCCGACAAACTGGATTTCGAAGGCGAACTCGTGGTCGTCATCGGGCGCGGCGGTCGCCATATTTCCGAACAGCAAGCGCTCGGCCATGTCGCCGGCTATTCCTGCTACAATGACGCCTCCGTCCGTGACTGGCAGCGCCATTCGCACCAGTGGACGCCCGGAAAGAATTTCGATGCGACCGGCGCCTTTGGCCCCTGGCTGGTCACGCCGAATGAAATGCCTCCCTTCCAGCACGCTTTTTTGCGCACGCGCCTGAACGGCGTCGAGATGCAGAAGGCGCCTCTGTCGTCGATGATCTTCAGCGTCGCCTGGCTGATTTCTTACGTCTCGCGCTTCGCCACGCTCGAACCCGGCGACGTCATCGTCACCGGCACGCCGGAGGGCGTCGGCGACAAGCGTCAGCCGCCCGTCTATCTCCGCGACGGCGATGTGGTGGAGGTCGAAATCGACGGAATCGGCCGGTTGGAGAACCGCGTCGCAGCCGAACATGAGACGGAGGATTCCGGCCGTGCGTGAGGAGGGCAAGTCCGGCGTCCAGGGCGCCAACCTGATCGCCAAGGCCTGCGACATTCTCGATCTCGTCGGCGAGGCGGCGGGGAGCGTCGCCATCCACGATCTCGTGGAACGCACGGGTCTGCCGAAATCGACCGTCTATCGCATCGTCGCGGCGCTCGGCGCGCGCGGCCTGCTGCGCAACAACCAGCGCGGGCAAACCATCGCGCTCGGCTTCCATTTTCTCGATCTCGCTCACAACGTCTGGACGATCCCCGACCTCGTCGGCGTCGCGTCGCTCGAACTGCGGCGCCTGCGCGACATGACCGGCGAGACCGCCTATCTCGCGGCGCTGTCCGGCAGTTCCGCGGTGACGCTCGCGCGCTATGTCGGGGCGCATGAGAACAGTTCGATGTCGGCGCTCGGCAGCGTCAAGCCGCTGCATTGCACCAGCCAGGGCAAGGCGATTGTCGCGCATTTGCCGGCGCGCGAGGCGGATCATCTCGTCGCCGGGTTGCATTTCGACATCCTGACTCCGCGCACCCTCAGGACGCGCGATCTGTTCAAGACGGAGCTGGAGCAGGTGCGCGCGCGCGGATTCGCCATCGACGATCAGGAAATCTTTCCGGGCGTGCGCTGCGTCGGCGCGCCCGTGTTCGACCGCGAGGGGGCGTGCGTCGGAGCCATCAGCGTGACCGGACCGGCCTATCGCATGACGCTCGAACGCATTGACCAACTCGGCCCCGAACTCGTCGACGCCGCGGCGCGGATTCGCGCCAATCTCGCGCCCGCCCCAGCCAAGGCCGAGGCCGGCCCGGATATTCGCGCGCTGGGTCAACCGTCGTTCCACGGCGCCATGCCGTTCTGGTCGCGGGGCGAAGGCCGCCTGTATTGGGCGGATCGCCTGGCGCCCGCCGTCTACACGCTGCGCAATGGCGAGGAGACGCAATTGCTGGCGCGGACGCCCGAGCCGATCGAGGCGCTGCTTCCGGCGCCCGAAGGCGGCGTCGATGTGCTCTGCGACGGCGGCTGGCGGCGGTTGCTGGCCTGTGGGACCCAGATCGAGCTCGTCGCGCCTCCGCCCATAGGACTCGTCGCCGCCTGCATGGACAGGGCGGGCGAGCGATGGGCGGCGATCCGGGATCAGGGCCGCACGCAGGTCGGCCGTCTCGACGCCGGCGGCTTCCACGGCGAATGGACCGTCAACGCCGAGATCACCGCGCTTGCGGGCGGCCGGGATGGACTGGTCTATGGCGCGGATGGCGCGCGCGGCGTCGTTTACGAATTCCGCCAGCAAAGGGCGGCGCCGCATGTCCTCGCCCGATTGCCGCGCGGCGCCGGCGAGCCCCGCGCCCTGGCCGTCGATCCCGATGGCGGGATCTGGGTCGGCCTGTGGGAAGGCTGGAGCGTCGCCAGGCTCGATGAGAGCGGCGAGATCGAACGCATTCTCGCGCTGCCGGCGCCGCGTCCCTCCGGCCTCGCCTTCGGCGGAGACAAAGGCGAACGACTCTTCGTGACGACGGCGCGCCTGGGACTCGCCCACGACATTCTCGCCAATGCGCCGGCCTCGGGCCGCCTTCACGTGTTCGACGCCTGGCGCTAGCTCTCGTTGGCGCCCCAGGGAAGGCAAATCCTACGATATGGGATCATAAGGCAGTAACCAGGGACTAAAGTCTAATAAAGCGTATGGCGATCATTGACGATGCGAGGTGTCTGTAAGATGATCGAAATCACAAAACGAGGACAATAGGCAGGAATAAAAGCGTAAGACGATCATGTTGCTGAAAAGCATTTTGCTTATTCAGTAAAAAAGAAGTCTTCGCTCCACCTGCTCGAGACGTTCGATCTTCCGGATCGAGCGAACGGTCCCGGCTGGCCGGAGACGCTCCGGCGGCCAGGTCCTTGGGGCGGCCGCCAATGCCCGCGCGGCCGTCCCGGGACCTTCGCGCTTCGGTCTTGAAGGAGAGCAGCTATGACAATCAACCCCAAGATTTCCCTCGACGATCCCTGGGCGGGCTTCGCCGGGGATGACTGGCGCGCCTGCGTCGACGTGCGCGGGTTCATCCAGGCCAATTACCAGCCCTACCTCAAGAACGGAGCTTTCCTCGTCGGTCCGACCGCGCGCACCAAGGCGGTTTGGGACCAGTTGTCCGTCCTGCTGAAGCTGGAGCGCGAGAAGGGCGTGCTGGATGTGTCCGCCGACCGCGCCTCCTCCATCCTCGCGCATGGTCCCGGCTACATCGACCGCGACAAGGAGGTGATCGTCGGCCTCCAGACCGACGCGCCGCTGAAGCGCGCCATCATGCCCAATGGCGGATTGCGCATGGTCGAAAACGGCCTCGCCGCCTTTGGTTATTCGCTCGACCCTTCCGTGAAGGAAATCTGGACCAAATACCGCAAGAGCCACAACCAGGGCATTTTCGACACCTACACGCCCGAAGTCCTCGCCGCCCGCAAGGCGGGCATCGTCACAGGCCTGCCCGACGCCTATGGCCGCGGCCGCATCATCGGCGATTACAGGCGCGTCGCCCTCTATGGCGTGGACTTCCTGCGCAAGGAGCGCCAAAAGGTCTTTCACGAGCTCGACGGCGTCGATTTCACCGATGATGTGATGCGGCTGCGCGAAGAACTGTCCGAACAGTTTCGCGCCCTCGATGAACTCCGGGAGATGGCGGCGGGCTACGGCTTCGACATCTCGCGTCCCGCCGCCACCGCGCGCGAGGCCGTGCAATGGACCTATTTCGGTTATCTCGCCGCGGTGAAGGAGCAGAACGGCGCGGCCATGTCGCTGGGCCGCATCTCCACCTTCCTCGACATTTATTTCCAGCGCGACCTTGCCGCTGGCCTGATCGACGAGGAGCAGGCGCAGGAGATCGTGGACGATCTCGTGATCAAGCTGCGCATCATCCGCTTCCTCCGCACGCCGGAATACGACAGTCTGTTCTCCGGCGATCCCACCTGGGTCACGGAATCGATTGGCGGCATGGGTGAGGACGGCCGCACGCTGGTGACCAAGACCAGCTTCCGGTTCCTGAACACCCTGCACAATCTCGGTCCGGCGCCGGAGCCCAATCTGACCGTGCTCTGGTCCACCGAACTTCCTGAAGGTTTCAAGGATTTCTGCGCGCAAGTCTCGATCGAGACCTCGGCGATCCAATATGAGAACGACGACGTGATGCGCCCGCACTGGGGCGACGATTACGGCATCGCCTGCTGCGTCTCCGCCATGCGCATCGGCAAGCAGATGCAGTTCTTCGGCGCGCGCGCCAACCTTGCGAAGGCGCTGCTCTACGCCATCAACGGCGGCGTGGACGAGAAGACGGGCGCAAAGGTCGCGCCCGGCTTCGAGCCGATCACCTCGGATGTCCTCGCCTGGGACGAGGTGATGGCGAAACTCGACCCGATGATGGACTGGCTCGCCAAGACCTATGTCACGGCGTTGAACTGCATCCATTACATGCACGACAAATACGCCTATGAGCGCATCGAGATGGCGCTGCACGACCGCGACATTCTCAGAACCATGGCCTGCGGCATCGCTGGTCTTTCGGTGGCGGCCGACAGCCTGTCGGCGATCAAGCACGCCAAGGTGAGCGTGCTGCGCAACGAGGCGGGCCTCGCCGTCGACTACAGGATCGAGGGCGACTTTCCGGCCTATGGCAACAACGACGACCGCGCCGACGACCTCGCGGTGTGGTTGGCGGAAACCTTCATGAAGAAGGTCGCGGCGCAGCCCTAATTCTACCGCAACGCCATGCCGACCCAGTCGGTGCTGACCATCACCTCCAATGTGGTCTACGGCAAGAAGACCGGCGCCACGCCGGACGGACGGCTGGCCGGCAAGCCGTTCGCGCCGGGCGCCAATCCGATGAACGGCCGCGACCGCAAGGGCTTTGTCGCGGCGGGCGCTTCGGTGGCGAAGATTCCTTACGCCTGCGCGCTCGACGGGATTTCCTGGACGGCTTCGGCCACGCCCGACGCGCTGGGCCGTCTGCCGACCGAGCGCCAGAAAAACCTCGCCAATTGCCTCGACGCCTTCGCCGAGGCCGGCGGCCACCACGTCAATGTCAATGTGTTCCACCGCGAGACCCTGCTGATGGCGATGGAGCATCCGGAAAACTATCCGCAGCTGACGGTGCGCGTCTCCGGCTATGCCGTGAACTTCGTCAAGCTCACCCGCGAGCAGCAGCTCGATGTGATCTCCCGCACCTTCCACGCTTCGCTGTGAGCGATGCGGCCGCCGCCGCTTGGCGGCGGCCGCAGCCTGACGCTTGAGGGCGCAACATGTCACACATCGCACTCCGCACGCGGGCGGCGCCGGATTCGGCGCTGATCGCGAACTGGCCCGACCATGCCGATCCGGTCGGCTACCTTCACTCCGTCGAAACCGGCGCCGCCGCCGACGGGCCGGGCATGCGCTTCATCTATTTCGTGGCCGGCTGTCCGCTGCGCTGCCTCTACTGCCACAACCCGGACACGTGGAAATTCGCCTCTGGCCGCGTCGTGACCCTCGATGACGCCATCGAGGAAATCCGCCCCTACGCGCATTTCCTGCGCAAGGCCGGCGGCGTCACCATTTCCGGCGGAGAACCGCTGACCCAGCGCAATTTCGTCGGTCGTCTGCTGCTGCGGTTGCGCGACGAGCTGGGTCTGCATACGGCTTTGGATACGCAAGGTTTCCTGGGCCACAAGGTGTCCGACGCCTGGCTCGACGCGGTCGATCTTGTGTTGCTCGACGTCAAGCACGCGGACCCCGGCGCGTACCGACTGATCACGAGCCGCGCGTTGCAGCCGACGCTCGACTTCGGCGACCGGCTCACGCGTCTGCGCAAGCCGATGTGGATCCGCTACGTGCTGGTCCCCGGCCTGACCGATGCGCCCGCCGACCTCGAAAAACTGGCGGACACGCTGCTGCCATGGGGCGAGGCGATCCAGCGCGTCGAGGTCCTCCCTTACCACCGCATGGGCGCGCCGAAATGGCTTGAGCTGGGTCGGTCCTATCCGCTCGGCGAAACACGGCCGCCGACCGCCGAAAACCTCGCCGCCGCCATCGACCTGCTGCGCCGCCGCGGCCTTCCCGCCTTCTGATTTCCTCTCCCCGACAGGGCTCGTCATGTCCTCCTACAAATCCCCCCTTCTCGTCCTCGTCGTCAATTGCGGCTCGTCCTCCGTCAAATATTCGCTGCTGCCGGTCGGCGGCGGCGCCCCGATCGCCTCGGGCGCCGCCGAATGTCTCGGGCTTCCCGAAGCGCGCCTTTCCATCAAGCTCAACGGCGTCAAGATCGTCGAGGATTTGAAGGGCGGCGCGCACGAGGCCGCGCTGTCGGCGATCTTCGCGCACCTCCAGACTGAAGGCTTCCTGCGCTATATCGCGGCGGTCGGGCATCGCGTCGTCCAGGGCGGCGAGCGCTTCAGCGAATCGGTGGTGGTGACGCCGGAGGTGCTGGCCGACCTCGAAAAACTGACGCCGCTGGCGCCGCTGCTCCATCCCGCCAACATGCTGGGCATTCGCCTTTGCATGAAGTCCTTCCCGATGGCGCCGCAAGTCGTCGTGTTCGACACGGCCTTCCACCAGACGCTGCCGCCGGCCGCCTACACCTATGCCATCCCGCGCGCGCTCCAGCGTGAGCACGGCCTGCGCCGCTACGGTTTCCATGGCACGTCGCATCGCTACGTTTCCGGCAAGGCCGCGCGCATGCTCGGCCTCGACCCCGACAACCATGGTCTCGTCATTGCGCATCTCGGCAATGGCAGTTCGGCCACCGCCGTGCTCAACGGGCGCAGCATCGACACCACCATGGGCCTGACGCCGCTCGAAGGCCTCGTCATGGGCACCCGCAGCGGCGACATCGATTTCGGCGCCGCCGCCTATATCGCCCGCGTCGCCGGTCTCGACATGGCGGGCGTGGACGACATGCTCAACAAGAAAAGCGGCCTGCTCGGCATTTCCGAACTCTCCAGCGATTGCCGCACGCTCGAAAACGCGGCGGACGAAGGCCACGAGGGCGCGCTGCTGGCGCTGGATGTCTTCGTGCACCGTCTCGCGCGCTGCATCGGCGGCCTCGCCACCTCGCTGCCGCGCTTCGACGCGCTGGTGTTCACCGGCGGGATTGGCGAAAATTCCGGGCGCATCCGCGCCGCGACCCTGCGCCGCCTCGAGGTCTTTGGCTTCACCCTCGATGACGAAGCCAATCGCGAAATGGTCGGCGGGCGCGGCGGACGCATCGACGCGGATTTCGGCCCGGCGGCGCTGGTCGTTCCCACCGACGAGGAATCCGTGATCGCGCGCGACGCCGCCGCCCTAGCGCATCTGTCCGATCTGGACGTTTTCGCCGCCCAGCGCCGCGCCGCCGTCTAAGGAGCTTTCGCCATGAACGCCGCCTCGCGCCACCGCGCCTTTTACCTCGTTCCCCTGTCGCGGCAGGCGGGACTGACCAGCATGGCGCTCGGGCTTGCCCGCGCGCTTCGCCTCGCCGGACTGCGCGTCGGCTTCTCCAAGCCCATCGCCCAGCCCGAGCCGGGCGCCGAACAGGACCTGTCCGCGCATTTCGCCCGCGCCCTTTGCGGCGCCAAGACGCCAGACGCGATCGCGTTCGAGCGCGCCGCGACGCTGTTGCGCGCCGGCGAGCTTTCCGTGCTCATGGAGGACGTCGTCGCGCAGGTGGAGACGCAGCGCGCGGACTGCGACGTGATGATCGTCGAGGGGCTCATCCCCGACGCCGACATCCAGATCGCGACCCGGCTGAACATCGAGATCATCCGCACGCTCGGCGCCGACATCATTCCGGCGCTCTCGGGCCATGACATGCGGCGCGAGGACATCGTCGCCAAGGTCGCCACCGCCGTCGAGCAATATGGCGACGACGGCAAGCGCGCCATTGCCGGCGTCCTGGTCAACCATTGCGACGACGCGCTCGCGGCGGCGCTGGTGATCGGCGGTCCCTTGCGCTTCGCCGCCGACGCCGCTCCGGCGCCCATTCTCGCGGCCGCGCCCTTCGACGCCGAACTCGCGGCGCCGCGCGTGATCGACGTGGCCGACAGCCTCGGCCTCGAAATCGTTCATCGCGGCGAGATCGAGACGCGGCGCGCGCAAACCCTGCTGGTCGCAGCGCGCCCCGCCGAAAAGCTGTTGAGCCATCTGACGCCGGGCGCGCTTGTGGTGACGCCCGCCGACCGGTCCGACGCGCTGCTGGCGTCGGCGCTGGCCGCCCAGCGCGGCATGCCGCTCGCCGGTTTCGTGCTGACCTGCGGCACGCGTCCGGCGCCGGAAATCAGGGCGATCCTGGACGCGCCGCCGCTCGACCGGCTGCCGATCCTGGCGACCTCCGAAGACACCTATTCCACGGCGTCGCGCCTGTCGAACCTGTCGCGGCACATCGGCCGCGACGATACCGAGCGCATGGAGCGCGTCGTGTCCTTCATCGCCGAAAGAATCGACACGCGCGCGCTGGCGCAGCGCATCGGCGCGCCATCCGACGATCTGATGCCGCCGCCCGTTTTCCGCCATCGCGTCGTCGAAGCGGCGCGGGCCGCCGCGCTGCGCATCGTGCTTCCCGAGGGCGACGAGCCGCGCACCCTGAAGGCGGCGGCGATCTGCGCCGAAAAGGGCGTCGCGCGCTGCGTGCTGCTGGGCGCGCCGGAAAAAATCCGCGCGGTGGCGGCGGCGCATGGCGTCGATCTGCCGGCGAATGTCGAAATCCTCGATCCCGAGGCGATCAGGCCGCGCTTTGTCGCGCCCATGGTCGAATTGCGCAAGAGCAAGGGACTGACGGCGCTCCAGGCCGAAATGAGCCTTGAGGACACCGTGGTGCTCGGCACGATGATGCTGGCGCAAGGCGATGTCGACGGACTCGTCTCCGGCGCCGTCCACACCACCGCCAACACGGTTCGTCCGGCGCTGCAACTGATCAAGACCGCGCCCGGATCGAAGATCGTGTCGAGCGTCTTCTTCATGCTGATGCCCGATCAGGTTTTCGTCTATGGCGACTGCGCCATCAATCCCGATCCGAGCGCGCAGGAATTGGCGGAGATCGCCATCCAGTCGGCGGATTCGGCGGCCGCCTTCGGCATCGAGCCGCGCGTCGCCATGATCTCCTACTCGACCGGCGCCTCCGGCACCGGCGAGGACGTCGAAAAGGTGCGGCGCGCGACGGAGCTGGTGCGGGAGCGCCGCCCCGATCTCGTCATCGACGGCCCCATCCAGTATGACGCGGCCTCGGTCGAAAGCGTCGGCCGCCAGAAGGCCCCCGACAGCCCGCTGGGCGGCCACGCCAATGTCTTCATCTTTCCCGACCTCAACACCGGCAACACCACCTACAAGGCGGTGCAGCGTTCGGCGAATGTGGTTTCGGTCGGGCCGATGCTGCAGGGCCTGCGCAAGCCGGTCAACGACCTCTCGCGCGGCGCGCTGGTGGACGACATCGTCTACACCATCGCCCTCACGGCGATCCAGGCGCAGGCGGGCAAGCGGGAAACGCGCCTCGCGGCCGCGGCGGAATAGGAGGGCGCCATGACAGTTCATGCGCCCGAAACCATTGCATCGCGCGGGGACGCGCTGTCGCCGAAAGCGATCGCGCATGTCGCGCACGCGATCTCGGCGGCGCGCTGCCGGTTCGCCGATCTGCGCGGAAGGCGGTTGGGCGGCGACATCGCGAAGACGCGAGCGTAAAATGGACCAGATGTGCCGCATCGGCCTCAGCCGCCTGGAGCTGATCGAGATCGCCGACGTCGCCCTGAAGATCGGGCGCGTCCTGATGGAATGCGGCGCCAGCGTCCGGGTGATCCAGGAGGGCGCCACGCTGACGGCGCGCGGCCTCGGCGTCGATGAGGCGGGCATGCGCGTCGGCTATGCCTCGCTCGCCATTACGGTTCGCTCCGGCGACAATGTGGTGACGCAAATGACGCCGGTCGGACGGCACGGCGTCAATCACCGCCTGGACATGGCCACGCGCCGGCTGGCGCGCATGGCCGGCGACGTTTTTGCGGATGCGGGCGCGCTGGGCGCGGAGCTCGACCGCATCGTTCAGGAGACGCCGCGCCATGCCCCATGGTTCGTCGCCGTCGGCGTCGGCGTCGCCTGCGCGTCGTTCTCGCGCCTGCTCGGCGCCGATTGGGCCGCTTTTCCCGCCGTGTTCGTCGCGGCGGCTACGGCGCAGTCGCTGCGCCACAGGTGGCTGCGCCAGGGCGGCAATCCGTTCGTCGTCGCCGCGCTCGCAGGGTTTCTCGCCGCCTTCACAGCGACCATGGCCGCGCGCATTGCAGGCTCGGCGCGGGTCGATATCGCCATGATGGCGGCGACCTTGCTGCTGGTGCCGGGCGTGCCCGCGACCAATGCGCAGACGGACATCATGGACGGGTTCCCGACCGTGGGCAGCGCGCGCGCGGTCAGCGTCGCCATGGTGATGATGTTTTCGGCGACGGGAATCTGGTGCGCGGAAAATCTGGCGAGGAGCCTGTCGTGACCTGGGCGCCGCACCTTCTCCACCAGGCCTTCTTTGGCGGCCTCGCGGCGGCGGGGTTCGGCATCCTCTTCAACTTCGGTCTGCGCGCGCTGCCCTGGCCGGCGGCGGCCGGCGCGCTGGCGCTCGGCGTCCGCGCCGCGCTGCTGTCGGCGGGATGGAGCCTGGAATCGGCGTCCTTCGTCGCGGCGCTGTCTTGCGCCGCCGCGCTGTTCCCGTTCCGGCGCCGGCTCGGCCCCGCCGCCGGCGCCATCGCGCTCGCAGGCTGCATTCCGATGATCCCGGGCGCGTTCTTCGGCGACGCGCTGCTTGGCTTTCTCGCCGTCAGTTCGCCGGTGGCGCAACATGCCGACGCGACGCTGGTCAAGTCGCTGCAATCGCTGCTGCGCGTGTTTTTCACCCTGGCCGCCATCGGCGCCGGCCTCGCCATTCCCTCCCAGATTTTCGGCCGCAGTCGTCTCACTCAGGAGAACGCCCATGTCCCACAGCACCTACATCGCCTTTGACAGCGCCTCGCCCGCACGGACGCGTGCGAAAGGCTCCGGCGAGGTTCGCCGGCGCGTCATGGCCGAACCGCCGCCCATTCAGTCCTCCGCCCGCGATTTCCGCGATCTCGTCGACGCCCGTCGCCGTGAACAGGCGATGCTTCGCCAGCGCGCGGCCGCGCAAGCGCAACGCCAGCGCGAGGAACAGGCGAGCGCCTTGCTGAACGCCTCGGTTTCCGAGGACGAATGGCGCCTCGTTCTCGACGGCGCGCGGCGCGCCGCGCAGCAGGGGCGCGAGGAATTCGCGTTGCTGCGCTTTCCCGCCTCGCTGTGCGAGGACGGCGGCCGCGCGGTGAACTGCCCGGATCCCGACTGGCCGTCGACGCTGAGGGGCAAGGCGGCGGATTTCTGCCGTCTGTGGCGCGCCGACCTCAAGCCGCTCGGCTTCCGCCTCAGCGCGCGCGTCGTGAGTTTTCCGGACGGCCTGCTCGGCGACATCGAACTCGCGCTGGGGTGGTAGCGACTTCCGGCGGCGACGCGCCGGAGCCGGCAGCAAATTCCAAGGGATCGAAAGCGGTGGCGTTCACCCGAGCGCCGCCGCGGCAGGCGTTGCGGCGGCGGCGATGATGGTCCGCCGCCATTTTTTTTCAACACGGCCATTGACGGACTTATTTGGGAGGAGTACCCAAAAATCACGTCCGAATAATTTTTCGTATTCCGAAAAATGCCCGCCAGCAAGGCCGACCCGGACGG
>NZ_JAOQNX010000041.1 GCF_025961575.1 Rhodoblastus acidophilus
ATAGGCGCGCTCCTGTCAGCTTTCACGCCGCAAGAGTGCGCCAATTTCTTCGCCGCAGCAGGATATGATCCGGATTAAGTCGAATCCGCTCTAGACGGCTTCGGCGCAAGCGCGATGCGGCCATGACGGGTTTTGCGCAGGCGCGCAGGCGCGGGCGGCGATCACATTTCGCAAAAATTGCTCCGCGCTGGCGCGCCATGTGTAGCGCGACGACAGCGCGTGCGCGGTTTCGCGCGGAATGTTCAGCGCCGCAAGGCAGGCGGCGCGCAGGTCGTTCGACAGGACGCCGGCGGCGCTGTCGCCGATCACGTCGATCGGCCCCTGCACGGGATAGGCGGCGACGGGAACGCCGCAGGCGAGCGCTTCCAACAGGACGATGCCGAACGTGTCGGTCAGGCTGGGGAAGACGAAGACATCGGCGCTGGCGTAGAGTTGCGCCAATTCCTCGCCGCGCTTCATGCCGAGAAAACGCGCCCGCGGAAAGGCCGCCTCCAGTCCGGCGCGCGCGGGGCCGTCGCCCACCACGACCTTGGTTCCCGGCAGGTCGAGCGAGAGAAAAGCCTCGATGTTTTTCTCCGGCGCGACCCGGCCGACGTAAAGGAAGATGGGGCCCGGCAGGTCCAGCACGCTGTCGCGGGGATAAAACAGAGTGTGGTCGACGCCGCGCGACCAGATCATCGGCTTGCGAAAGCCGCGCGATTCCAACTCGTCCGCGAGCCGCTGCGTCGAGGCCATCAGCCCCGCGCCGGCATTATGAAAACTGCGCAGCGCCGCATAGGACAGCCCGAGGGGGAAACGGGTGCGGGCATACAGATATTCGGGAAAGCGCGTGTGATAACTGGTGGTGAAGACCACATTGCGCATCAGGCACAGGCGGCGGGCGGTCAGGCCCAGCGGCCCCTCGGTGGCGATGTGGATGTGGTCCGGCGCAATGGCGTCGATGCGTTTTTCGACCTCCCAGGGGGAGGCCAGCGCCAGCCTGATCTCGCGATAGGTCGGCATCGGCGCGGTCGGAAAGCCTTGCGGGGTGAGAAAATCCATGGTCGCGCCGATTTCGGGCAAGGCGCGCGACACCGCCTCGAGCGTGTGCACCACGCCATTGACCTGGGGACGCCAGGCGTCCGTGACGACGAGGATGCGCATCAGGCGGCCGGGAACAAATGTGTCTTCATGACGAAGCTAGAACCACATTCATGTTGCGCCCGCGTGACAGGGGAAGCCCCTAAGCGATCCGCGTCGTCACCTCGCCGACGCCCTCGATTTCGCCGTTCAATAGGTCGCCCGCGCTCACCGCGCCGACCCCGGCGGGCGTTCCCGTAAAGATCAGATCGCCCGGCGCCAGCGCCACATAGGTCGAGAGAATGGCAATGATTTCGGCGACCGACCAGATCATCTCCGCGAGATCGCCCTGCTGGCGGCCCGCGCCGTTGACGCTGAGGCTTATGCGGCCCTTGCCGACGTCGCCGCAGGCGCCTGCGGGTCGGATCAGGCCCAAGGGCGCGGAGGCGTCAAATCCTTTGGCCATGTCCCAGGGGCGTCCCGCCTTTTTCGCTTCGGCTTGCAGATCGCGGCGGGTGAGGTCGATGCCGGCGGCATAACCAAAAATCAGCGCCTTGGCGTCCGCCAGCGCCACATTCGCGCCACCCGCGCCGAGCGCGACCACCAGTTCGATCTCGTGATGGAGATTTTGGGTGAGGCTGGGGTAGGGCGCGTCGGCACCTTCGGTGACGAGCGAATCCGCGGGCTTGGTGAAGAAGAACGGCGGATTGCGCTGGGGATCGCCGCCCATTTCGCGCGCGTGGTCGGCGTAATTCTGGCCGACGCAAAAGATGCGCCGCACCGGAAACAGCCCGCCGCCGGCGACGGGCGCGCAAACTTGAGGCGGCGGCGCGATAACGAAAGCACTCATGATTTCACTCCGCGGGTTGGGCGGCGGGCAGCGGCGCCTCACGATCGGCCACAGGCAGGTTGAGCAAAGCGGAGATCACGCCGAGCGCGATCGACAGCAGCCAGATCGACGTGTACGAACCCGTCGCTTCGCGCGCAAAACCGCCGAGCAGCACGCCGAAAAACCCGCCGAGTTGATGCAGGAAAAAGGCGAAGCCGTAAAGCATCGACAGGTTTCCCGCGCCGAACATGCGGCCGATCACCCCCGAGGTCGGCGGCACCGTCGACAGCCACAGCAAGCCGGTGACCGCGGCGAAGATCAGCGTGGTTTCGGCCGTCGCGGGCAGCGCAATGAACACCGCCGTGGCGAGCGATCGTGCGAAATAGATGAAGGCGAGAATATAGGGCCGCGAGACGAAACCGCCGAGCCAGCCGGAGAGCAGCGAGCCGAAAATGTTGAAGATTCCGACCAGCGCGAATGCCCAGGCGCCGAGTTGCGGCGACAGCCCGGATTCCACCACATAGCGCTGGAAATGCACGGTGATGAAGGCGAGCTGGAAGCCGCAGGTGAAAAACCCCAGGGACAGCAGCACATAGGATTTGTGGGCCATCGCGCGGCGGAACACCGCGCCCTGCCCGCCGCTCGCGGAAAAATCGCTGGGCGCTGTTTTCAACACGAAGGCGAGCGGCGCGATCAGCGCGGTGACGCCGGCGAAGATCAGGCAGGTGGTCTCCCAGCCCATTTGGGCGACGAGGCCGCCGGCGAGCGGCGAGAACAGGAACTGGCCGAACGAGCCCGCCGCTGTCGCCGCGCCGAAGGCGTAGGACAGGCGCTGGGGCGGCAGCAGTTTGGCGAAGGCGCCGAGCACGAGATTGAACGAGGCGCCCGACAGGCCCAGGCCAATCAACAGCCCCGCCGACAGGTCGAAGGTGAGGCCGGAAGGCGCCACGCTCATCAGCGCCAGCCCGAGCGCATAAAACAGGCCGCCTAGGATCAGCACCGGACGCGCGCCGAACCGGTCGGCCATGGCGCCGGCAAACGGTTGTCCCAGCCCCCAGAGCAGGTTCTGCAGCGCCAATGCGATGGCGAAATGGCCGGCGCCCCAGTCGCGGCTGGCGAAGATCGGCAGTTGGAACACGCCCATCACCGAACGCGGCCCGAAGGAGAGGAGGGCGATCAGGCAGCCGGCGGCGAAGACCAGGGCGGCCGGAAATTTTTTGGGCGCGTCGGACAGGTTCGCTCTCCTCGTCGAGATTGGGGACTGGATCGAATGGCGCGTCAGTCGCTGGCCGCTGCAAGCGACGCCTCGCGCCATTCAACCGCGCTCGTTTGCAAGATAGCGTACCCGACGCAAGCCGTCCTTGCGCGGTTGCGAAACCGAGCCACCGTTTTCGCAAAAGTTTTGCGTCCTATAGTCTCGCTCGCGTCGGAATCGACCGGGGGAGCGTCATGCCAGGACTTGTTGCCATCTTTGCGCCGCGCCATTGGGCGCTGCTGGTCAGCCTGTGCGGCCTCGTCTGGGCGTCCTTTCTGGCGCTGCATGCCGGCGGCGTCTGGCTGTTGTTGGTCGCCTTCTTCGGGTTCTTCAGCGCGCTCGGCGTCTACGATCTGGTCCAGACCCGGCATGCGGTGCTGCGCAATTACCCGATCCTGGCCCACTTGCGCTTCCTGCTCGAAGAAATGCGCCCGGAGATTCGCCAATATTTCTTCGAGAGCGAGACCGATGGCGCGCCGTTTTCGCGCGACCGCCGTGCTCTGGTCTACCAGCGCGCCAAGATGCAACTGGACAAGCGGCCGTTCGGCACCCACCTCGCCACCTATTCCGACGGCTACGAATGGCTGCTGCATTCCTTCGCGCCGCGGCCGTTGGCCGATCCGGATTTCCGCATCAAGATCGGCAGACCCGAGTGCTCAAAGCCTTATTCCGCGTCGGTGTTCAACATTTCCGCCATGAGTTTTGGCGCGCTCAGCGCCAATGCGATCCGCGCGTTGAACGGCGGCGCCAAAGCCGGCGGCTTCGCCCATGACACCGGCGAGGGCTCGCTGTCGCCCTATCACGAGGAGCAGGGCGGCGACATCATCTGGGAGATCGGCTCGGGCTATTTCGGCTGCCGCACGCTCGAGGGCGCCTTCAGCGAAGAGAAATTCGCGGAGACCGCGCAAAAGCCGCAAATCAAGATGATCGAGATCAAGCTCAGCCAGGGCGCCAAGCCCGGCCATGGCGGGGTTCTGCCCGCAGCCAAGGTGACGCCGGAAATCGCGCGGATTCGCGGCGTGCCCTTTGGTAAAGATTGCGTGTCGCCGGCCGCCCACAGCGCCTTCAAGACGCCGCTGGAGCTGATCGCCTTTCTGGCGCGGCTGCGCCAATTGTCCGGCGGCAAGCCGGTCGGGATCAAATTCTGCCTGGGCCAGCCCGGCGAATTCTTGGCGCTGGTCAAGGCCATGCTGGAGCTGGGGACCGCGCCGGATTTTCTCGTGGTCGACGGCAAGGAGGGCGGCACCGGCGCCGCGCCCGAAGAATTCATGGACCATCTGGGGACGCCGCTCCGCGAGGGCCTGAGCTTCGTCCATAATGCGCTGGTCGGCGCGGGCTTGCGCGAAAACATCCGCATCGGCTGCTCAGGCAAAATCACCACGGCTTTCGACATCGCCCGCGCCATGGCGCTCGGCGCGGATTGGTGCAATTCCGCGCGCGGCTTCATGTTCGCGGTCGGCTGCATCCAATCGCTGTCTTGCCACACCGACACCTGCCCGACCGGTGTGGCGACACAGGACCCGCTGCGCGGCCGCGCGCTGGTGGTGCCGGACAAGATCGCGCGCGTCGCCAATTATCACCGCGCCACCTTGCATTGTCTGGCGGAGCTGGTGGCGGCGGCGGGCCTCGACCATCCCGGCGCCTTCACCCTCGACCAGTTCCGGCGGCGCGTGTCGGAAACCCGCGTGGCCAGTTTCGCCGATCTCTATCCGGCATTGGCGCCCGGCGAATTCTTGCGCGGCGCGCGCGATGCCGATTTGCGCGCCTTGTGGGAGCGAGCGACCCCCAACACTTTCTCCGCGTCGCGGGTTTGAGCGAGATCCAAGGCGCCCTCGTTCAAGGCATGCTTTGGACTGGAATACCCTCCCGGCTCCCTCTGGCGCGAGAGGGGCTTTCTGCAGCAGCGCTGTTGCGAAGCCGCGCGCGAAGGGGCGCGTCCCAGGCGTTGTGCAAACCATAGGCGAGGGCGACGAGCGCCGCGACGAAGATGAAGCCGGAATAGGGTGCGTAGGCCATGGCGTCGATGTGGAACTGGCGTTTCAGCACGGTGTCGGCGGCATGGTAGAGCGGAACGTGGCCGATATAGACCGCATAGGAGATCGCGCCGAGCCGTCTGAACGGCCCGCGCCAGGAGTCC
Organism: Rhodoblastus acidophilus; assembly: GCF_025961575.1. Taxonomy (GTDB): domain Bacteria; phylum Pseudomonadota; class Alphaproteobacteria; order Rhizobiales; family Beijerinckiaceae; genus Rhodoblastus; species Rhodoblastus acidophilus_C. Next base: position 5,281 of record NZ_JAOQNX010000041.1, read on the forward strand.
GGCGCCGGGAAAACCAGCGCCATGAACAGGCAGGCCGGCAGTCCCGCCAGCAGGATGACCGCAATGGACCCATTGGTGATCCATCGGCTTTCGACGGGCGCCATCAGCATTGCGCAGACCGCGACGAGGGGGATCAGCGACATCAACCCGGACTCGCCCGCACTCGCGCGCATAGCGAGCCGATAGATGATGACGCCGTAAGTGAACGAGAACAGCACGCGCGCCAGCCCGGTCTCGAACACGCCCTGGCAGGTCATTGCGATGTCGAGGGCGCCGGGTTGGTTGATCGCTTGGACGATGAACAGCGTGGCGGCCGCGCCGCAGACACACGCCAGGGTTTTGATCGACTTGTCATGCAGCGCCACGCCGTAAACGACAGAAATCAAAAGTTCGAAGAAAATCGACCAGGCCGGACCATCGAACGGGAAAACAGACCCATCGATCCAAATGCAGGGCAGGAACAGCAGCGATGAGCCGAGCTTGGCGAAATCGGCGCCGGTCAGTGGGCCGGCGGCGGCGTGATTTGCGAAGCCGACCAAGGTGAACAGCGCATAGAGAGGGTAGAGGCGGATCAGCCGCAGCCCGATATAGCGCCCGCTCGAAAGCTTTCCCGTGCGCAGCTTGTCTTCGTAGGAATGTGCGAGGACGGCGCCGCTCAACAGGAAGAACAGATCGACGGCAAGGCCGCTGATCGGGAAGTCATAGGTCCCGAGCCAACCGACATGGCGGTCGACGATGAGAAACGCTGCGGCGCCGCGCATGGCTTCGAGCGTGTAAAACATGGGTTTTCGGCTGACAGCGGGACGCATGGCGTGAAATGCTGTTTGCATCAGCAGGCTTTCAGAGAATTGATGAAAGAACGTGGGCGGGATACGAGTCCGAATCGTCGTCCGGCTCAGCTAATAAAGTGGAAATATAGGAAGAAACGTCAGTTTTGGGTTGACGTTGGGTAAAATCCGTTCGCGGCGCCGCGCAATCAGCGCAAGAGCAGGCGCGTCACTTCTTGATGAACTGGGCGACGCGGCGCGGCAGTTCCGGTTCGACCATGGCGGCGCGCTTGGCGTCCATGTCGCGCCGCAACCGCCCATAGACGAAATTGGTCAGGCCTCGGCGCAGGCCGCCGGCGACCATCATCGCCAGGACGAGGACCGGCACCGCCGCGCCAGCGGCGAGAACGGCAAGCAGAAAATCGTGGGCGCCGCCGTGGACTTGCGACAGCAGGCCGAATTTCGGCCCGAAGGCGTAAAAGCCGAGGCCGGCGCCGACCAGGCCGATCACGCCGTTGAAAATGAAGCCAAAACCGTTCTCGCGGAAGGCGAGGTGCGAGAAATAGCCGAACAGCAGGCCGAACACGATCAGCAGCAGCGCAATGAGATCGCGCTGGTCCGCCTGCAGGCCGTCATAACCGAGCAGGTGGACCAATGCGTCAAGGCCTGGCACGGACGATTTCCCGCCATAGGCCTGGGCCAGGGCAGGCAGGCCGCCCGCCAGGAAAAAGACGGGCGCGAAGACAAAAACGTGACGCGGGCTGAACATGGCGCGAGGCCTCCGGCGCCCGCGCGCGCTCAATCGCGCGCAAGCCTCTGCTCAGGCTAGCCTCGCGCGATTGAAATTTCGTTAAGTTTTAGCGCCCTTAGGTCAGGCGCGCTCACATGTTCGGGTAGTTCGGGCCGCCGCCGCCTTCCGGCGTGGTCCAGGTGATGTTCTGCGCGGGGTCCTTGATGTCGCAGGTTTTGCAATGCACGCAATTCTGCGCATTGATGACGAAGCGCGGATCGGCCTTGGTCGCCTCGTCGCCATAGACCACTTCATAGACCCCGGCCGGGCAATAGAGCCGCGCCGGCTCGCCATAGAGCGGCAGGTTCTTTTCGATCGGGATGTTCGGGTCCTTCAGCCGCAGATGGATCGGCTGGTCTTCCTCGTGATTGGTGTTGGAGAGGAACACGGAGGAAAGCTTGTCGAAGGAAATCACGCCGTCGGGCTTGGGATAGGCGATCGGCGTCACCTCGCTCAGCAATTTCAGCGTCGCGTAATCCGGCTTGCCGTGGCCCAAAGTGCCGAACAGGCTGAAGCCCAACGTGTTGGTCCACATGTCGAAGCCCGCGAGCGACATGCCGATATAGGTCCCGTATTTCGACCACAGCGGCTTGGCGTTGCGCACCGGCTTCAGATCCTTGCCGATCGGGCCGTCGCGCCAGCCCGAATCATAGGCCGACAATTCGTCATGGGCGCGTCCGGCGGCCAGGGCCTGGGCCGCCGCCTCCGCCGCCTCGATGCCCGACAGCATGGCGTTATGCGTGCCCTTGATGCGGGGCACATTGATGAAGCCCGCCGCGCAGCCGAGCAGCGTTCCGCCGGGGAACGCCACCTTCGGCGCGGATTGCCAGCCGCCCTCGGTCAGCGCGCGCGCGCCATAGGCGATGCGCTTGCCGCCGACGAACGTGTCGCGGACGCTGGGGTGCTGCTTCCAGCGCTGGAACTCGTCGAACGGCGACAGCGTGGGATTCTTGTAGTTGAGATGGAGGACGAAGCCGACGGCGACCTGATTGTCCTCGATATGATAGAGGAACGAGCCGCCGCCGGTGTGGGCGTCGAGCGGCCAGCCGAACGAATGCTGCACCAGCCCCGGATGATGCTTGGCGGGATCGATCTGCCACAGCTCCTTGATGCCGATGCCGTATTTCTGCGGCTCCTTCCCGGAATCGAGGCCGTATTTGGCGATGATCTGCTTGCTGAGCGAGCCGCGCGCGCCCTCGGCGAAAAAGGTGTATTTGCCGCGCAGCTCCATGCCGCGGGTGAAGGAATCCTTGGGTTTGCCGTCGCGGCCCACGCCCATGTCGCCGGTGGCGACGCCGAGCACTTCGCCCTTGTCGCCATAAAGCACTTCCGCCGCGGCGAAGCCCGGATAGATTTCGACGCCGAGCTCCTCAGCCTTCACGGCCAGCCAGCGGCAGACATTCGCGAGCGAGCCGACGAAATTGCCGTGGTTGTTCAGCAAGGGCGGCATGAGAGCGTTGGGCAGCTTGAAGGCGCCCGTCTCCGTCAGGAAGCGGAACTGGTCCTCGTGGACCTCCACGGTGAGCGGTCGCGTGGGGTCTTCGCGCCAGTCCGGCAGCAGCTTGTCGAGGCCGACGGGATCGATAACCACGCCGGAAAGGATGTGAGCGCCGACTTCCGAGCCTTTTTCGACCACGACCACGGTGAAATCAGGGTTGATCTGCTTCAGCCGGATCGCGGCGGAAAGGCCGGCCGGGCCGCCGCCGACGATGACGACGTCATAATCCATGGACTCGCGAGGTTCGAGTTCGCTCATTTCCGCATCTCCCGCCAGAGTGGCCTTTTGCTCCTGTCTTAGCGGTTCGCGCGTCCGTGTCCACTGGTCGGAAGGCGATCGCGCGCGTTTTTTGCCGCAGTGCGAAATGGACGGCCCGGCGCTGAGCAGTTAGAAACGGCCATGATCGACCTGACGGCGCTCGACCGGGAGGGCGCGGCGGCCTTGCTGCGCTTTTATCGCGACATTGGCGTGGAAACGCTGGTGGCGGAAAGCCCGTTCGACCGTTTCGCGCAATCGCAGGCGGAATTTTCGCAGCCCAAGCCGACGCCGCCTCCGCAGGTGGAAAGAGCCCGCCCCGCGCCTGTCGTCGCGCCCAAGCCGCCCGCTGCGCCAAGAACGCCGATGCCGGTCAAGCCGGCGGCCGCGCTGAGCCATGATGCGGCGACGGCCAGCGCCCGCGAGCAGGCGGCCAGCGCCCAAACGCTGGATGAATTGCGCGAAAGACTCGCCGCCTTCGACGGCTGCGCGCTGAAAAACTCTGCAACCCAACTGGTGTTCGCCGATGGCGCGCCCGAGGCGCGGGTGATGCTGATCGGCGAGGGGCCGGGCGCCGACGAGGATCGAATCGGCCGCCCCTTCGTTGGCCGGGCCGGCCAATTGCTGGACAAGATGCTCGCCGCCATCGGGCTCGATCGCACAAAAGTCTATATCGCCAATGTCGTGCCCTGGCGTCCGCCGGGCAACCGCACGCCGACGCCGCAGGAACTGGCGCTGTGCCTGCCCTTCGTCCGCCGCCAGATCGAATTGGTCGCACCGGATTTTCTGGTGCTGCTCGGGGCCTGCGCGGCGCAGACGGTTTTGGACGAGAAAGAGGGGATCATGCGGCTGCGCGGCCATTGGCGCGATTATGCGTGCGGCGGCAAAACCATTCGCGCCCTGCCGATGCTGCACCCCGCCTATCTGCTGCGCGCGCCGCTGAAAAAAGCCGAGGCGTGGCGCGACCTGCGCGCTCTGAAAAAGGCCATGGATCATGCCGGCTCATTTTGACGTCGAGCGCGAACTGATCGCGCAGGGTTTTGCCCTGGTGGCCGGCATTGACGAGGTCGGGCGCGGCCCGCTCGCCGGCCCGGTCTGCGTCGCCGCGGTGATTCTCGACCCGCAAAACCTGCCGGCTGGCCTGGACGATTCCAAAAAACTCTCGGCGAAGCGCAGGCTGGCGCTCGCGGAAGAGATTTATGCCTCGGCGCTGGCGATTTCCGTGGTAATGGCGCCGGCGGCCGAGGTGGACGCGCTCAACATCAGGGGCGCGACGCTCGCCGCCATGGTCCGCGCCGCGCGCACCTTGGCGCGGACGCCGGCTTTCGCCCTGATCGACGGGCGCGATGCGCCAGAGCTGATCTGTCCCGCGCGCGCGCTGGTCGATGGCGACGCCATCTCCATGTCGATCGCCGCCGCCTCGATCGTCGCCAAGGTCGCGCGCGACAATCTGATGCAGCGGCTGGACCTTCTCTATCCCGTCTACGGATTTGCGGCGCACGCCGGTTATGGCACCGCAGCGCATCTGGCGGCGCTGCGGCTGCATGGTCCGTGCCCCGAACATCGCCGCTCCTTTGCGCCCGTGCGGGCGGTCGCGAGCCTGGACGCGCGCCTGGAGCGCGCCCAGAGCGGCGGTGCTGTTGACGTTAGGTAAGCCTAAGAAACGGTTAAGGGTTTCGTTCGGAAAAGGGACACAACTCCGGCTGGTTTTTAAACTCCGTCTTTACCCTGGCGCGTCTAATTTCGCTTTGTCAGTCAGTCGCGTTCAGGTTCGAGTGCATGAGTATCCAACGCGCCGGGGCGGCCGGCTCAAGAGTCCAGAAACTGGTTTCGCGTACTGGACTTCAGCCGGTTTCTCGCCCGGGCGCGTTTGGCGCCCCCGCGATCCCATCCCCCAAAAGGCTGGCGGCCTCCCAAGAAAGGCTTGCGCCGCCTGTCGACGAGATCCTCGTCGGCGACTGCATCAATAGCCTGCAAAACTTGCCCGAAGCCAGCGTTGACCTGGTGTTCGCCGACCCGCCGTACAATCTGCAGCTCGAAGGTGGCCTGACCCGTCCCGACCAGAGCGAAGTCGATGCGGTGGACGACGATTGGGACAAGTTCGCCTCCTTCGCCGATTACGACCGTTTCACCCGCGACTGGCTGGCCGCCGCCCAGCGGGCGATGAAGCCCGACGCCACTTTGTTCGTCATCGGCTCCTACCACAATATTTTCCGCGTCGGCGCGATCCTCCAGGACCTGGGCTTCTGGATCCTCAACGACATCGTCTGGCGTAAGGCCAATCCGATGCCGAATTTTCGCGGGCGCCGCTTTACCAACGCCCACGAAACCCTGATTTGGGCGAGCAAGGGGCCGAACGCCAAGGGCTACACCTTCAATTACGAAGCGCTCAAGGCCGGCAACGAGGATTGCCAGCTGCGCTCGGACTGGTTTTTCCCGATCTGCACCGGCACCGAACGGCTCAAGGACGAGAAGGGCAAAAAGGTTCATCCCACGCAGAAACCGGAAGCTTTGCTCGCCCGCATCATGATGGCGGCGTCCAGACCCGGCGATGTCGTGCTCGATCCCTTTTTCGGCACGGGCACGACGGGCGCGGTGGCGAAAAAGCTTGGGCGCCGGTTCATCGGCTGCGAACGCGATCCCGGCTATATCGCCGCGGCGAGGGAAAGAATCGCCGCCGTTGAGCCGCTGCCGGAAGGCGCCTTCCTGACCCCGCTGCCGAAGCGCCAGGAAAAGCGCGTCGCCTTCGCCAGTCTGGTCGAGGCGGGGCTGATCGCCGCCGGCGCCGAACTGTTTGACGAAAAGAAACGCTGGCGGGTGGTGGTGCGCGCCGACGGCGCCGTCGCGCTCGGCGATATTGTCGGCTCGATCCACAAGATCGGCGCGCTGGCGCAGGGCCTGCCCGCCTGCAACGGCTGGACGTTTTGGCGCTGCGTCGACAAGGGCGCGGAGATTTCGATCGACGATCTGCGCGCCCGCTTCCGCTCGGCGACGCCGGACGAGGAGTGAGCGCCTTTGTCATCAAGGCGAAATCTCCGCCTTAATAAAGTCTTTACCCTGTCGTTTTCAATCTGCGTCGGAATGAGCTAACGACGCGCCATGACCTATCTTCACCCGCCGCCCGGCGACGCCCCGGTGATCGTCACCAAGGACGTCGGCGGTTATGTCGATCAATACGCCGCGATGACCCGTCTCTACGCCGAGACCGGGCGCGAGGTGCGGCTGCACGAATGCCGCTCCGCCTGCACGCTGGCGCTGAGCCTGCCCAATGTCTGCGTCTATCCGAGCAGCCTGCTGAAATTCCACAAGGCCTATAATCCGCTCAACAAGGAGGCCAATGACGAGGTCTCGGACCAGTTGATGGCCTCCTATCCCGCGGCGGTGCGCGAGCGGCTCGGCGAGCTGACCCGCACCTACAAGGTTTTGACGGGCTCCGAACTCATTCGCCTCGGGATTCGCGATTGCAACCGGCCCGCCGGCCCCGCCTACGCGGTCGCGCGGGCGCGACCAAAACCCGGAGGCGCCGAACCCGGTTTCCTCAGCAAGGTCGCCGAAATGCTGTCGCCGACGCCGACGGCCGTTCGGGTCGAGCCCCGACGCGCCCAGGTCGCCGCCGCGCCGGTCAAGCCGACGAAACCCGAGCCGGCGGCGCCCCCGCCTGAGGTCGCGCCCTCCGCGCCCCCTGCCGCGCCGCCCGAGGCCGCGCCAGCGAAGCCGGAGCCCACGTCGGAGGCCCCGTTGCCGCCGGTTCGTCCCGCCGATCTCACCCCGCCGCCGGTCGCGCCACCGCCGGCGTCGCCTCAGGTCGCCGTTCCCGAGCCGCCTTCCGTTGCGCCCGAAACCGGGGACGTGCCGACGCCGCCCACGCGTCCCGCCGACCTCAACCCGCCGCCCGCGCAGGTCGCCGCCCCCGCGCCGCCCATTCGTCCGCCCGAGGCGCAGGCGCCCGCTTGGACCCGCCGCATCGCCGGCTCGGCGCCGATCCTGGCGACGGCGCGGTTCGCGCCCTTCTTCTATCGCCTGCTGCGCAAAGGCTGAGAGGGAGGCGTTCACCGCCGCCGGAAAACGCCCGTCAGTTGCGGCGCGCCGTCGGTTTTGACCAGCCCGCGCTCAGCCAAATCCTCGAGCGCGGCGAGGGTGGACAGCGCCGCCGCGCCTTTCAGACGGGGATCGAGCTTTTCGTAAACGCGCTCGACGATTTCTGGGATTTCTTGCGCGCCGGCCTCCAGCGCCGTGAGAATCGAGGTCTCGCGCGCGCGTCGGTGATGCAACAGCGCGCGGACAAAACGCTGGGGTTGCGAAATCGGCCCGCCGTGCCCCGGCCAGTAGATCGCATGATCGGCCTCGCGCAGCCGGGCGAGCGAGTCCATATAGGGCCGCATCGCGCCATCCGGCGGCGCCACGATCGAGGTGGACCAGCCCATGATGTGATCGCCGGTGAACAAAGCCCGTTCTTGCGCCAGTTCGAAGCACAGATGGTTCATCGTGTGCCCCGGCGTCTCCCAGATTTTCAGCGCATAGCCCGGTCCGGCGACGATCTCGCCGTCGCTCAACACCCGGTCGGGCGCATGATCCGTGTCGTTGGAGGCGTCGAGCTTGTTGGTCTCGCCGAGCGCCAGATCGCGCGCCGGAAAATGCGGCGCGCATCCCAAAATTTCCGCGCCCGTCGCCTGTTGCAGCAAGCGGGCGGCCGGGGAGTGGTCGCGATGCGTATGGGTGACCAGGATTTTTGTCACCCGCTCGCCTTCCAGACTGGCGAGCAGCGCGTCAATATGTTCGGGAAGGTCGGGGCCGGGATCGATGACCACGACATCGCCGGCGCCGACAATATAAGTGCAGGTGCCCGTAAAGGTGAAAGGGCCGGGATTGGGCGCGACCAACCGGCGCACCAGCGGCGAGACGCGCTGCATCTCGCCGGCCGGCGCGGAAAAACTCAGATCGAAACGCGGCTCTTCGTCAATGTCGGTCATGGCGGCAGTCTGCGCCGCAAACGCCTGCGATCCAAGCCTTAATTGGTCTTTGTCGCGGTCCAGCGGCCGCCGCAGTAATCGGCGTTGGCCGACCAGGCGCCCGAAGCCGACGAACCCTTCACCGTCCCATTGGCGCGCAGCGCCCGCTCGCCCTGGCTGAACCGGCCGACGACCGTGTTGCTGGCGTCGATATAGCCCCAGGCTTCTCCGTTCGCGCCGTCGACGCCGACCACCTTGGCCTCACGGATGGTGATGACCACATTGGCCGAGGGCGTGCAATTGCCGACCGTGGTCTGCAGGGACATGCGCCATTTGCCGTCAAAGGCGCGAGAGGCGAGGCCTCCGTCCTGGGCCAGCGCAGGCAGTGGCGAGAGAACAAGAAGCAGGGGAACGAGCTTGCGGGCGGCGCGCACGGAAAACCTCCGATGTCGGTATTTGCCGTACCGCTGCCACGTTTTCGCCGGATTGCAAAGGGACGAAAGCGCAAGCGGCGCCGTTTTATCGGCGCCGCAGCAAAAAGGCCACGCCGGTTCAGGCGGCGTCGAGCGCCGCCGTCAGTTGCGCCAGCACGTCGCTGCCGACAAAGACGAAATCGGCGACGCCGGCTTCGCGTAAAGACGCTTCCAGATCGCCGGGGCGGCCGGCGAACCAGACGGTCGCGCCAGCGTCCTTCAGCGCCTTGGCGGCGGCAACGCCGCTTTCGGCGTAAAGCGCGTCGGACGAGCACAGCACCGCGAGCTTGGCGCCGGAGGCCTTGAAGCCCGCCGCCAGCGCGGCCGGATCGGCAAAACCGTCGTTGGACAGGGCTTCGATGCCGCCGGCTTCAAAGAAGTTTTTGGCGAAGGTGGCGCGGGCGGTGAAAGCGGCGATCGGGCCGAGGTTCGCCAAAAAGATTTTCGGCCGGGCGCCCACGGCTTCCGCCTTGTCGCGCAGAGCCTCGAACGGCTGCGCCACCCGCTGCGGCGCGAGCGCCTTGGGGTTTGCGGCGGGCGCAGCCGGCGCCGGGATCAAGACGGCCACGGGCTTTTCGTGGATGTCGGGGAATTCCGAGGCGCCCGTCAGCGGCTCCTTTCGCCGCGCGGCCGCCTTGGCGCGCTCATTGGCGATCTTAGCGATTTCGCTGGCGATCAGGCCGCTGGCGAGCGCCTTGGCGAGGCCGCCGGCCTTTTCAATGTCCTGGAACAGGCTGTAGGCGCGTTCGACCAGCGAATCGGTGAGCGCCTCGACGCCGCCCGAGCCGGCGGCGGGGTCGGCGACCTTGCCGAGATTGGATTCCTCGAGCAGGACCAACTGGGTGTTGCGGGCGATGCGGCGCGCGAGCGCGTCGGGCAGGCCGAGCGCCTGGGTGAAGGGCAGGACGGCGATGCTGTCGGCGCCGCCAAGGCCCGCGGAAAACACAGCGACCGTCGAGCGCAACAGGTTCACCCAGGGGTCGCGGCGGGTCATCATGCGCCAGGCGGTTTCGCCATGGACGCGAATCGGACGCGGCGTAAGCCCGCAGGCGGTCTCGATGCTGGCCCAGAGACGGCGCAGGGCGCGGAATTTGGCCAGGCTCAAGAATTCGTCGGCGTCGGCGGCGAGGCGGAAGTCGATCTTTTCGCGCGCCTCCTCCAGCGACAGGCCGCCGGCCTCGAGCGCGCGCAGGTAATCGACGCCCGCCGCCAGCGCAAAGGCGAGTTCCTGGGCGGGCGAGCCGCCGGCGGCATGGACGATGCGGCCGTCCGCCGCCAAAACCCCGCCAAAACCTTTTTCGTGGAGCGCCTTGACCCGCGCGGCCAGGGCGAGGCCGGCTTTTTGCCAATCCAGCGTCTCGCCGGAGAGCGCAGCGGCGCCCAGCGGATCGAGTCCGAGCGAAAGATCGAGCTTTTTCAAGTCATGGCCGGCGACGCGCGTCTCAATCGCCGCGACAATGGCCTCGTTGTCCCCGGGCAGATCGAAAATAATGCGCAGGCCCGCGTCGAGATAAACGCCATCGAGCGCCGGGGCGAGGGCGGCGGCGTCCTTCAGGCCGAACCCATAGGCTCCCGCCGAGCCCGCGAACACCACATGCAGGCCGTTGGCGCCGTTTTCCAGATCGGTCAGCGCCAGCTTGTTGGCTTCCGCGCCCTCCGGATGATCGATGCGCGCCGTCACCGCCCAATCGCCGGCCCCGCGGAAGGCGCGGGGTTTTCCCGACGCGCGGGCGTAAAGCGGCTGGATGTCGAACCCGTCATAGGTCTTGGAGATCAGGCGGGAGAATGGCGCGCCCTTGAGCGCGGTTTCGACCTTCTGCCGCCATTGCTCTTCGGTGGCGGGGGCGAACACATCGGCGAAGGGCGTGGCGGTTTCGGTCGCTGCCATGACAAGTCTCCTATTTCGCGCCCTTTTGCCACGTCGCGCGGCCGCGCGCACCTTGTCTTTTGGCGAAGGGAAATCTTTACGTCATGTTCATTCCTGGCTTCCGAGATAGGACCCATATTGCGACTCGGAGCCTTTTGCCATGGACTCGATTTTCCCGATCCTCATTTTTGTTTTTGCAGGGCTTTGGCCGGCGCTCGGCATGGTCAAGGGCCTCGATTACGTTGAGCGCATGGGCAGGCCGGTCGATACGCCCGATCTTTGGCTCGTCACGTGGGTAATCACCGCGATCTTGCTCTATTGCGCCGTCCACAGCGCGCTTGATCCGCACTTTCTGACCAAGGGGCAACCGGAACGCGAAAGCGATGCGGCAATCCCGCGCGCGGTCAAGGCGCTGTTGTTTTTCTGGGCGGCGCAGCCCTTGCCCGCGCTCTGGTTGATCATCCGAAGCAAACGCCGCAATTAACAAATGTTAACACTTTTCGGTTCCAAGATCAGCCCCAGACGCCGTGTCGCCGGTCCCATTGTCGCCGTGTTTCTCCCTCAGAAACGGCCGAGATTCTGCTATTGGAAGTGAAAGCTGATGTTTGCGCGAAAGATGGCGGCGAGCTTCGCCGTGCTCTCCCTGGCCCTTGCCCCGGCCCTGTCGGGCTGCTCGACGGTGAGCATGGCCGAGGGCGGCTCCCATCTCGGCTCGCAGATGCAGTCGAGTCTTTCCAACGGCGTCTCCAATGTCGGCGGCATTTTTTCCGGCGGACCCGATGCGCCCGCCTATTCGACCCGCATTTTCGTCGTCTCCACGCGAAAAGGCGGCAATCATTCGACCGAGCTGACGCCGGGCGCCGTGGCGCGCTATTCGCTCGACACGATCACCGTGCCGCCGGGCCATGAGGCGGGCGATCTGGAGCGTCCGAACTGGGGCGCGCCGGACCCGCGCCGCCACATCGCGGTCGCCGAACATTCGGAGCTGGATGGCCGCGAATTCCGCAACCAGCTCGCCGCCCAGATTTCCGGCCGGGTCGGCCTCGCCCGCGACGTGCTGGTCTATGTCCATGGGTTCAACACATCGCTCGACGACGCGCGCTTCCGGGAGGCGCAATTGGTGGTCGACGGCAATTTCTCCGGCGTCCCCGTGCTGTTCACCTGGCCGTCCAAATCGGCCTTGCTCGCCTATGGCGCGGACAAGGAAAGCGCCACCGCCTCGCGCGACGCCTATCTGAAGATGCTCAACGAGATTGCGGCGACGCCGGGCGTCGGCCACGTGCACATTCTCGCGCACAGCATGGGCACCTGGCTCACCATGGAGACGCTGCGCGAGGCCGCGCTTTCCGGCTCGCCCGATCTCAACGGCAAGCTCGGCCAGGTGCTGCTGGCGGCGCCGGACATCGATCTCTCCGTGTTCCGGCAGCAGATCTCCCGGCTCGATGCGTCGAAATTCTCGGTGTTCGTGTCGAAGGGCGACCGCGCCCTGCAATTGTCCGCGGGTCTGCAGGGCGACCGCCGCCTCGGCTCGCTCGACCCCGGCTCGAACCGGGACCGCGAGCTGATCGACGGCCTCGGCGTCTCCGTCTACGACATCTCAGCCTTTTCCAGCGGCCTGATCGGCCACGACAATTACGCCAACGCCCCGGCCGTGGTGAGCCAGATCGGCGCGACGCTGAACAAGGCGCCCGCCGACCAGGGACAAGCGGTGATCGACGCCGGCGCCGACCGCAGCGTGCGCCCGGACCCCAAAGCGATCACCACAACGGATTTGGCGCCGGTTGCCGCCGAACAGAAGCCCGCGCAATAATGCCTCGACACATGTCAGGAGCGGCGGCGTAACCGCGCGCCCGCCCTGAATGATCGGGAGGGCTCAGTGGCGACCAATCCCTATGAGGTTCTCGGCGTGCGCGCGTCGGCTTCGGCGGCCGAAATCCAAAAGGCTTACAGGGCGCTGGCGAAAAAGCTGCACCCTGACCTCAATCCCGGCGACACAGCGTCCGAAGAGAAGTTCAAGGAGGTCACGGCCTCCTACGATCTGCTGCGCGATCCTGAAAAGCGCAAGCGCTTTGACGACGGCGAGATCGACGCCTCCGGGATGGAGCGGCCGCCGCGACACTATTACCGGGATTATTCCGACGCGGCCAATGGCCATTCCTACGCCAGCAACGCCGGCTTCACCGATTTTTCCGAAGACGACGATCCCTTCGCCGAGCTGCTCAGGCGCAGCCAGCGCGCCCGCGCCAACAGGCGCGGCGAGGATTTGCATTTCCGGCTGCCCATCGCCTTCGTCGACTCGATCACCGGCGCGAGCAAGCGGATCGCGCTGCCGGACGGCGGCGCGCTCGACGTGACCATCCCGCCGGGACTGGTCGACGGCCAGACGCTGCGTCTGAAAGGAAAAGGCGCGCCGGGTCTGGGGGAGGGCGGCCCGGGCGACGCCCTCATCGAGATCGAAGTGCTGCCCGACCCGCGTTTCGCCCGGGATGGCGACAATATCGTGCTGGACCTGCCGATCTCGCTGCGAGAGGCCGTGCTCGGCGCCAGAATCCGCGTCCCGACGCCGACCGGAGAGGTCGAGATGGCGCTTCCCAAGGGCTCGAACACCGGAACGACGCTTCGCCTGAAGGGCAAGGGCGCGCCCCGCCGCGGCGGCGGCCATGGCGACGAACTCGTCAAGTTGAAGGTGGTGCTGCCCAAGCCGCCGGATCCCGCGCTTGAAGCCTTTGTGGAGACATGGAGCGAGGCCGACAGGTTCAACCCGCGCGAAGGCATGCCGTCATGATCATGACCCGACAAGCATTTCTGGTGACGTCAGGGATTGACGGGCAAATGCTGGAATTCTGGCTGGAGCAGCAATGGCTGATTCCCCAGGACGGCCCCGACGGCCCCGCTTTTTCCGACGGGGATGTGGCGCGGGCGCATTTCATCCTCGACCTGAAGCGCGATTTCGGCGTCAATGATGAAGGCGTGGGGCTGGTCCTGCATCTCGTGGACCAGCTCCACGGCATGCGCCGCGCCTTCGCGCTGTTGAAGAACGAAATGAGCGCAGGCCGCTCCGACCTATGACTTGTCGGCCTGGGGAGCGGGATTGGCGTCGCCGCCCAGCAGCGCCTTCAGCTTCTCGCTCTCCTCCGCCGACAGCGGCGCGGGGGCGGCGGGTTCGGCCTTGCGGTTCCGGCTCTTGCGCCAGAGGAAAAAGCCGCCCACGGCGAACAAGGCGAAGGGCGAGAGCCACAAAGCCGCCGTGTCCCATTCGAACGGCGGTTTCAGCAGAACGAAATTGCCGTAGCGGTCGACCAGAAACGTCTTGATCTCCTGGTCGCTCTTGCCCGCCTTGAGCTGCTCGCGCACCAGGGTGCGCAAATCCCGCGCCAGCGAGGCGTCGGAATCGTCGATGGACTGGTTCTGGCAGACGAGGCAGCGCAATCCCGCCGAAATCTCTCTCGCCCGCGTTTCCAGCTTGGGGTCGGCCAAAATTTCGTCCGGTTGCAACGCATGGACAGGCGAGGCCAAGGCGCTCAGGGCAAGGAAGGCAATAAGGGTCTTGCGCATCTGTCACTCCGCCGGTTGCGCGCTCGCCAGAATTTTCGCCCTTCGCGCCACGCCGACGCGCAACCGCCGGTCGGCCAGCGACAGCGCGCCACCAAAGGACATGACCAGCGCCCCCAGCCAGATCAGCGAAACAAACGGCTTCCAGTACATGCGCGCGTCAAAGGCGCCGTCCGCGCTCTGCTCGGCCACGGCGACATAGACCTGTCCGAGATTGAGTGTGACAATGCCTGCCTGCGAAGTCGCCATCTGCCGCGTCTTGAAGAAGCGTTTGGACGGGTCGAATTTCGCCACTTCCTTGCCGTCGCGCGAGATCGTCATGTGGACGATGGCTTCGCGATAGTTCGGCCCCTCCGCGGCTTCGATCGAGGTCGCCTGCAAGGCATAGGGACCAACTTGATAGGTCTCGCCCTTTTGCACTTTGGTGATCTTCTCCACGCCCCAGCCGGTGGCGGCGAGGCCGAGCAGGGTCACGCCCAGGCCGGCATGGGCGAGAGCCGCGCCCCAGGCCGACAGCGGCAAGCCCGCGAGGCGGCCAAAAGCGTTGGCGCGCTTGCGAAACCCTTGCGGGAAGACGCGGCCCCAGATTTCGACGAAGGAGGCGGTCATCAGATAGATGGCGACGCCGGCGCCGATCACCGCGATCACTGGCCCGCCTTGCGCCGCATAAAAGCCGAGCATGGCGACGAGGCCCAGCGCCGCGACAAACCACAGCCGCTGCGCCGCGCCCAGGAGGTCGGCGCGCTTCCACGCCAGCAATTGGCCGAGCGGCGCCAGAAGCAGGATCGGCGCGAACAAGGGGCCAAAGGTGAGGTTGAAGAAGGGCGCGCCCACGGTGATTTTCGAGCCGTTCCAGGCCTCCAGCGCCAGCGGATAGAGCGTGCCGATGAACACGGCGGCGCAGGCGGCGGTGAGCAGCAGGTTGTTGACCACCAAAAACCCTTCGCGGGAGATCGGGGCGAACAGGCCGCCGCCGGTTAGCGTCGGCGCGCGCAGCATGAACAGGAACAGCGCGCCGCCAATGAACAGCACGAGAATGCCGAGAATGAACAGGCCGCGGGTCGGGTCGCTGGCGAAGGAGTGAACAGACGTCAGCACGCCCGAGCGCACCAAAAACGTGCCGAGCAGCGACAGCGAGAAGGTGAGGATCGCCAGGAAGATGGTCCAGACTTTCAGCGACTCGCGCTTTTCCATCACGCTGGCGGAATGGAGCAGTGCGGTGCCGGACAGCCAGGGCAGCAGCGAGGCGTTTTCGACGGGGTCCCAGAACCAGAACCCGCCCCAGCCCAGCGTGTAATACGCCCAGTACGAGCCCATCGCGATGCCCAGCGTCAAAAAGATCCAGGCGGCGAGCGTCCAGGGGCGGATGAAGCGGGCAAAGGCCGCGTCTGTGCGTCCGCTGATCAGCGCGCCGGCCGCCAGCGAAAAGACGATGGAGAAGCCGACATAGCCCAGATAGAGCAGCGGCGGATGGATGGCGAGGCCGGGGTCCTGCAGGATCGGGTTGAGGTCATTGCCCTCCATCGGCGGCGTTTCGATCCGCGCGAACGGGTTGGAGGTCAGCAGGATGAACAGCAGGAAGGCGACGCTGAGCAGGCCCTGGACCGAAGTGGCGTCGGCCAACAGCCGCGGCGGGATCGCGCGCGAAAACAAAGCCATGGCGGCGCCGCTGAGCGTCAGGATCAGCGCCCAGAGCATCATCGAGCCCTCGTGATTGCCCCAGACGCCCGAGATTTTATAGATCATCGGTTTGGTCGAATGGGAATTCTCGATCACGTTGACGAGCGAGAAATCCGAGACGACATGGGCCCAGGTCAGCGCGGCATAGGCCAGCGCCACCAGGGCGAATTGCGTCAGCGCCAGCGGACGGGCGGTCGCCATCAGGTTGGCGTCGCGGGTCCGCGCGCCCCAGAACGGCAGCACGACCTGCATCAGCGCCAGCGCCAGCGCCAGGGCGAGCGCGAAATGGCCGGTTTCGATGATCATTGGGCGGCTCCGGCATTCTTGGCCGGTTGCGCCGCTGCGCCCCCCTCCTGCCACACGCCCTGTTTCTTCAGGGCGTCGGCGACCTCGCGCGGCATATAGCGCTCGTCATGCTTGGCCAGGATGGAATCCGCCTTGAACACGCCGGCCGTGTCGAGCGCGCCCTCGGCGACCACGCCCTGGCCTTCCTTGAACAGGTCCGGCAGCAGGCCGGTATAGGTCACGGGCACGTCGGCCTTGCCGTCGGTGACCTCGAATTTGACGCTCTTGCCTTCCAGATGGACCAGCGTGCCGGTCTTCACCAGGCCGCCGATGCGCAGCCGCGTTCCAGCGCCGACATGTTTTTCGACCAGTTCGCCCGGCCCATAGAAAAACACCACATTGTCGCGCAGGGCGAACAGGATCAGGCCAACGGCCAGCGCCAGAACGCCGACGGCGGAGCCGATCAGGGTCAGTCTCTTCTGCTTGCGCGTCATTTGTCCAATCCCAGCTCTTTCGCCTGCGCGTCGATTTTTGCCACCGCTTGCGCGTCCGGCGCCAGCGCTTTGCGCGCGTCGGCCAGCGCGCCTTTCGCCTTGGCCTCGTCCTTCAACACCGCATAGGAGCGGATCAGACGCTCCCACTCGTCGACGGAGCCGCCCTTTTCCTGAAGACGGGCCGCAAGCTGTTCCACCATGGAGCGGATCATGTCGTTTTGAGGATTGGCCGGCGCCGGGGCTGCGTCCGCCCGTTGCGCGACAGGACCCTTGGCGTCGAGTTCGGCGATCTGCTCCTCGACCGCCTTGCGCGGCGGCGAATTTTCCGGGAGGTCGGCGGCCAGCGCCTTCCAGACCGCGCGCGCCCGCTCGAACTCGCCCTTTTGCGCGGCGGCGGCCCCGGCGAAATAGCGCACTTCCGGCGATTTCGGGTCCAGCTCCATGGCGCGGTCGATGTTTTGGTAAGCCTCGGGCGGAAAGGCGCCATTGTTGGCGTTGGCCATGGCTTCCGCCAGCCGGATGCGCC
This sequence comes from Rhodoblastus acidophilus, assembly GCF_025961575.1. Lineage (GTDB taxonomy): Bacteria > Pseudomonadota > Alphaproteobacteria > Rhizobiales > Beijerinckiaceae > Rhodoblastus > Rhodoblastus acidophilus_C. The sequence goes on from NZ_JAOQNX010000041.1 coordinate 22,417, forward strand.
GGTCCGCGGTCTCGCCGAGCAGGCGGATGACATCCTTGCGCGCGGCAAGCGCCTTTTCGGCATTGCCCATGCGCATCCACACCGGGGCCATCAGCTCCAGCCCCTTGCCGTCGTCGGGATGGGCGGCGAGATGCGCCTCCATCTTGGCGACCACGACCATGAAATCGTTCTGCATCGGCTCGCTGAGGCGGGCGGTCAGCGGCATGTCCGGCTGTTCGGGGTCGCCGATGCGCAGGTAAAGACCGACCGACACCAGCGGGATCAGCACCAGCGCGAAGACGGCGGCGATCTTGCGATGTTCGGTCGAGCCGGAGGTCGCAGCCTCCTGCGGCGCGCTCGCGAGCAGGCGGCGCGCGGCCTGCGCCTTGGCGGTTTCCGCCTGGGCGGGATCGATGGCGCCACGCTCCCGTTCCGCATCAATTTCCGCGATTTGCGCGCGATAGAAGGCGACGTCGGCGGCGTCCTCCGTTGCGGCGGAGGCGGGGCGGGAGAGGGGCCAGAGGACGCTGAGCACGGCGGCGCCGGTCAGCAAGGCGAAGACGATCCAGATCATGGCAGGGTTCTTATCGTTTTCCTCGGATCAAAGAAAGCGTCAGCATGCCTCAGCGTGCGCCACCGCAAAATTCCCGTCGATAGCGGGACGGCGTCGTGTCGAAATGGCGCAGGAAGGCGGCGCGCAGCGCCAAAGCGCCGGAAAAGCCGCAATCCCCGGCGATGGCCTCCACTTTGTCAGCGGTGCGCTCCAGCCGCCGCCGCGCCTCGGACAGTTTTTCGCGCTCCAGCCACGCGCCAAAACTTTCGCCGTGAACCCGCTTGAAATGCCGGGTGAAACTGCGGCGGCTCATCCCGGCTTGCGCCGCGGCGCCATCAATGTCGGGTTTGTCGCGCAGGCGGTCCAGCGCCCAGGCGCGCGCCCGCTCAAGCCCGCCGTCGGAATGGTGCGGCGGCGGTTCGGGTTCGGCATATTGCGCCTGACCGCCCTGGCGGAACGGGGCGACCACCAGCCGCCGCGCCAGCCGCGCCGCCGCGGCGTCGCCGAAGGCGCGGCGCAGCAGATGCAGGCAGCAATCCAGCGCGGCGGCGGCGCCGGCCGAGGTGACCAGCGCGCCCTCGTCGACATAAAGCGCCAGCGGATCGATCGCGACCCTGGGAAAGCGCGCGGAAAAATCCGCCGTCCAGGCCCAGTGGGTGGTTGCCGTGCGGCCGTCGAGCAGTCCGGATTCGGCCAAAGGATAAGCGCCGAGGCAAAGGCCGGCGAGGCGCGCGCCGCGCCCATGGGCGGCGCGCAAGCTTTTCAGGAGCTCGGGCGGGCTGGGGCGCTCCGGCGTCCATGAGGGAATGACGATCAGGTCTGCCTCCGCCAAAACCTCGGGGCCGGCGACCTCGCGGGAAAAGCCGGCGGAATCCGCCACGGCGCCGGCCTGGGCCGCACACAGCCGCAGGTCGAAGCGCGGCAGGCCGATCCCCCGCCAATCCTCGCCGAACACGGCGAAGGGCGCGGCGAGATGGAACAGGCTGATCCCGTCGAACAGGACAAGGGCGATGCGCTGCATGATTGGCCCGATCCTAACGGATTTTGGCCTGCGGGCCAAGCGCGGGCGCGGCCGAAACCGGGCAGGATCGCGCAAACCTGGAGGAAACCACATGTCCGACATCGCCAAACGCCGCGCGCTCATCCTGATCGACGTCCAGAACGACTATTTCGGCGACCTCTTGCCGATCGCCTATCCGCCGCGCGACCAGAGTTTCGCCAATATTTTGCGCGCGGGGCGCGCGGCGGCGCAGTCGGGGATCGACATTGTCGCGGTGCGCCACGAGGCGCCGGCGGGCGCTCCCGTATTCCAGCGCGATGCGCCGGGCTGGCGGCTGCATGACGAGGTCGCGGCGCTGCCGCTGGCGGCGATCATCGACAAGACGCTCGCCTCCGCCCTGTCCAAAACCCCGCTGGAGGATGTTTTGCGGACACGCGGGATCGGAACGCTGACGCTCGCCGGCTACATGACGCAAAATTGCGTCGAATCCACCGCGCGCGCCGCCGCGCATCTCGATTTCACCGTCGAAGTTTTGGCTGACGCCTGTGGCGCGGTCGCCTATGAGAATGCCGCCGGCTTCGCCGATGCGCGTACGGTCCACGAGACCTCATGCATCGTGCTGCAGTCCAATTTCGCCGCGGTCATGACCACCGAGGCCTGGCTGGACGCGCTTGCCGGCCGCGCCGAGCCCGTGCGCGACAATCTCCTCGCCAGCGCCGCCCGCGGCCGCGCCCGCGCCGCAGCCGCCTGAGCCGGGGGCGCTTGCCTTCGCTGCGGGGGCGGCTCATCTTCCTGACACCAGCGGAAAGAGTCGCCCATGCCCCAGAGCGCCCCAGGCCAAGAGTCCCAGCACGACCCTCAAGATGTCCCCGGAAAAGTCCTGGTCGGCAAGGCCGAGGATTTCATTTATCTGCTGCTCAAATATGGCAATCGTCACGGCCTGATCGCCGGCGCGACCGGCGGCGGCAAGACCGTGACCCTGCAAACCCTGGCCGAAGGTTTTGCCAACGCGGGAACCTGTGTGTTCGCCGCCGACGTCAAGGGCGATCTCTCCGGCATCGCCATGATCGGCGAGGACAAGCCGTTCATCGCCAAACGCGCGCAAGAACTTGGCCTGAACTGGCAGCCCAACCTTTTTCGCGCGGTGTTCTGGGATGTTTTCGGCGAGAAGGGGCATCCGGTGCGCGCCACCGTGGCGGAAATGGGCCCGTTGCTGCTGTCGCGCATCCTGCAGCTCAACGAGGTGCAGGAGGGCGTGCTCAACATCGCGTTCCGCGTCGCCGACGAGCAGGGCTTGGCCCTGCTCGACATGAAGGATCTGCGCGCAATCCTGTCCTATGTCTCCGAAAACGCTTCGGATTTGCAGCAGCGTTACGGCAATGTCTCCGCCGCGAGCATCGGCGCCATCCAGCGGCAACTTTTGGTGCTGGAGAACCAGGGCGCGGAAAAATTCTTCGGCGAGCCGGCGCTCGACATTCTCGACCTGCTCAAGCCCGACCTCGACGGGCGCGGCTATATCCATATTCTCAAAGCCGAAAAGCTGATCCTTAGTCCGAATCTCTACGCCACCTTCCTGTTCTGGCTGCTGTCCGAACTGTTCGCCCGGCTGCCGGAGGTCGGCGACCTCGACAAACCCAAACTCGTCTTCTTCTTCGACGAGGCGCACTTTTTGTTCGACGAGGCGCCCAAATCTCTCTTGCGCGCCATCGAGCAGGTGGTGAGGCTGATCCGCTCCAAGGGCGTCGGCGTCTATTTCGTCACGCAAAATCCAACCGACGTGCCCGATGTCGTGCTCGGACAGCTCGGTAACCGCGTCCAGCACGCGTTGCGGGCCTTCACCCCGCGCGACCAGAAGGCGGTGCGCACGGCCGCCGAGACGTTTCGGCAGAACCCGGCGCTGGACACGGCCGACGTCATCACAAAACTCAAGGTGGGCGAGGCGCTGGTCTCCACGCTCGACGAAAGCGGCTCCCCGACCATGGTCGAGCGCGTCAGAATCGCGCCGCCGAGCACGCGCGTCGGGCCGATCACCGATGCGGAACTGGCGGAGGTCCAGGACTCCAGCCCGTTCAAGGGCAAATATGACACGCCGGTGGATCGCGAATCCGCTTTCGAGATCTTGCAGGCCAAGGCGCAGGGGCGGGCGAGCGGCGCGCCGGTCGGAGAGCAGGACGAGGGCGGCATTCTTTCAAAAATTGGCGCGGGCCTGGGCGAATTGTTCAAGCCGCAGGGCAAGCGCATGTCGGTGGGACAGGCGGCGGTGCGCTCGGCGGCGCAATCAGCGGCGCGCACCGTGGGCTCGGCCATTGCGCGCGAGATCGTGCGCGGCATCACCGGGGCGATGAAATAGCTCACGACAAAATTACCAAAAATTCATGCTCCCGCCACAGCGAGGCAAGGCGCGGCCCCCCATATTGCGGAAACGAAACGGCTGAGGCCGCTCAAGTTTCCAGTTGGAGCCCGTTGAAATGTCGTCGCTGTCTTCCTTCGAACCCCCCGCTCGCCGCGTCACGACGCGCGGGATGCTGCTCGGCGCCGCCGCCGCGCTGGCGCTTTCGACTGGAACGACTCTTCCCCTGGCCGCCCGCGCCGAGGCGCCGGTCACCCAGGGGATGGCGGCCGTCGGTCCGGCGTCCTTCGCCGATATGGTCGATCGCGTGAAAGGCGCGGTGGTTTCCGTCAAGGTGACCACGATCGACAAGGCCGAAGCGGAAGGCGGCGAAGGTCCTGGCCTGCCTCCGGGCATGCCGCCGCTGTCGCCCGACGATCCGCTCTATCGCTTCTTCAAGCGCTTCGGCGCGCCGAATGGCCCGCACGGTGACGCGCGCCCGCACAAGGGACAGGCCCAAGGCTCCGGCTTCATCATTTCCGCCGACGGCTATGTCGTCACCAATAACCACGTGGTCGAGAACGCCACGGAAGTTTCGGTGACGCTCGACTCCGGCAAGACCGTGTCCGCGAAAGTGCTGGGCACGGACAAGAAGACCGATCTCGCCCTGCTGAAGATCAATGAGGCCGGGACCTATCCCTTCGTCCAATTCGCTACGGAAACCCCGCGCGTCGGCGACTGGGTGATCGCGGTCGGCAACCCGTTCGGACTCGGCGGCACCGTGACCGCCGGCATCGTCTCCGCCCGGGGCCGCGACATCGGCTCGGGCCCTTACGACGACTATCTCCAGATCGACGCGCCGGTGAACCGCGGCAATTCCGGCGGCCCGACTTTCAACAACAAGGGCGAGGTCGTCGGCGTCAACACTGCCATTTTCTCGCCGTCGGGCGGCAGCGTCGGCATCGGCTTCGCCATTCCGTCTGAAGTCGCCAAGGACGTGATCAGCGCGCTGAAGGACAAGGGCGCTGTGTCGCGCGGCTTCATCGGCGTGCAGATCCAGCCGGTGACCCAGGATATCGCCGACAGCCTCGGCCTGAAATCGACCAAGGGCGCCCTGGTGGCGCAGGCGCAGGCGGACAAGCCGGCGGCCAAGGCTGGCATCAGCGCCGGCGACGTCATCATTGCGGTCAATGGCGACAAGATCGACGGCCCGCGCGAACTGTCGCGCAAGATCGCCGCGCTCGGCCCCGACGCCACCGCCGAATTGACCTATATCCACAACGGCTCCGAGAAGAAGGCCTCCGTCAAGCTCGGCCAGTTGCCGAACGAGAAGGAAGCCAAGCTCGACGTTCCCAAGGCGAAGGCCGGGAAGACGTCGCTCGCCAAATTCGGCATGAGCCTCGCGCCGGCTTCCGATGTGCCGAACGCCGGCGCCGAGGGCGCGGCGGTCACCGATCTCGATCCGGATGGCGTGGCCGCGCAAAAAGGCCTGCGCCCGGGCGACGTGATTCTCGACGCCGGCGGCAAGCCGGTCACGAGCCCCGAAGACATCGTCACCGCGCTCGACACCGCGCGCAAGGACGGCCGCACCGCCGTTCTGCTGCGGGTCAGGACCGGCGACAACACCCGTTTCCTCGCGCTGCCCGCCAATCCGTCGTAACGCGCGAACAGAGCTACAGGACGCCCTCAGCCAGCGTCCACCTCCGGCAGGCCAGTTCCACCCTCTCAACTGGCCTGCCGTTTTTCTTCCGGTTTGCTATAGTGCATTCATGCGAATCCTTATTGTCGAAGACGATCCCCAGGCGTCCTCCTATCTCGTCAAGGCGTTTCGTGAGGCCGGCCATGTCGCCGAGTCCGCGGGCGACGGCGTCACCGGCTACGCCCGCGCCGAAGCGGGCGGCTATGATGTGCTGGTCATCGACCGCATGTTGCCGAAAATGGACGGCCTGACCCTGATCGGCGGCTTGCGCGCGCAAAAAATCGATACGCCCGTCCTGATCCTCTCGGCGCTCGGCCAGGTGGACGACCGCGTCAAGGGTTTACGGGCCGGCGGCGACGATTACCTGCCAAAACCCTATTCCTTCGCGGAATTGCTGGCCCGCGTCGAAATCCTCGCGCGGCGCCGCCCCGGCGGGTCGACGGAGGAATCGATCTATCGCGTCGCCGACCTCGAAATGGATCGGCTCAAGCACAAGGTGTTTCGTTCCGGCAAGGAGATCGTGCTGCAACCGCGCGAGTTTCGGCTGCTGGAATATCTCATGCGCCATGCGGGGCAGGTGGTGACGCGCACCATGCTCCTGGAAAATGTCTGGGATTACCATTTCGATCCGCAGACCAATGTCATCGACGTCCACATTTCGAGATTGCGCAGCAAGATCGACAAGGGATTCGAGCCGCAATTGCTGCAGACCGTGCGCGGCGCCGGCTATTCGCTCCGCGACGGAGAGCCTTAAGGCGTCGTCTCTTCGACGATTCCGATGGCGAACCCGTCCCAGCCCTTGGCGCCGACCGTCTGCAACGCGGTCGCCACCCAGCGCTTCTGTCCTGCCGCGACATCAAAAAACCGCCGGGTACCCTGGACATCGGATCGTTCGTTGGCCGGATCGACGATCGCGCCCTTGCGCACGACATTGTCCACAATAACGGTGGCGCCGACCCGCGCCAGTTTCAGCGCCCATTCGAGATAGGGGGCATTGTTCTCCTTGTCGGCGTCGATGAAGACAAAATCGAAGGATTGCCCTTCCGTCTGAAGGACCGGCAGCAGGTCGAGGGCGGCGCCGACGCGCAGGTCGACCTTTTCGGCGACGCCCGCGGCCTCGAGATTTTTACGCGCGACCTCGGCGTGCGCGGGCGCGAATTCCAGCGTCACGATCCGGCCGCCCTGGGGCAGGGCGCGGGCAAGCCAGATGGTCGAATAGCCGCCAAGCGTTCCAATTTCCAAAATGCGTCGCGCGCCGATCGCGCGCGCCAGCACGTGCAAGAATTTGCCTTGCAGCGGAGAAACGTCGATTCCCGGCAGTCCCGCCGCGCGGTTCTCCGCGAGCGCCGCGGCAAGCGTGGGATCGTCGTGCAAGAGCTTGCCGCCGATATAGGCGTCCACCGCGCTCCAGTCTTCATCCGCCATTCGCGCCTCCATTCCCAAGATTTGGGGCGTGAGGCGCCCCGCGTCAACCGACGCGCGGACTCGGCAGCGATGCGACTGCCCTTCGGACCGCCTCGGCGTCGTCGTCGTGGCAGTAGACGGAATCGAAGGGCAGGGCGGCGGCGAGGCGCTCGACGGCGCCGCGCCAGCGAATGGCGCCGCGCGCGACGCAGACCACTTGGTTGGGCAGCGAATGCGGGCTGGATTCGACGAAAATACGGTGGGTCGCGCCTCGAACGTCTCTCATGGCGTCGTTCCTCGTCTTGCGGAAAATGGATGTGCTGCCGGGCGGGAGCGACGTCACGGTCAGGCCGCGCGCTCGCTTTCGGGCTCCTGTTCGCGGACCAAAATCAATTCTTCCAGTTGTGCCATGATCACGACCAGCCGCGCGCCGGTGGCGTCGAGCTTGTGCCGCGCATTGGCGCCACTCAGGCGGAACTCGGCCATCGCATAGTAGATTTCGATGAGGGCGCGCTGCAAATGATCGTCCATAGGAATGCCTTTGGTTGTTGGGTCATGCACAGCCCGTGTTTCAATCAAAGGGTTGTTGCTTGACCGTCCTGCAACCTGCGACGTTTTGGCGCGACCAAAAAAGGTTAAGCGGGTCAAAGCATGTTAATGGGAGGCTTTCCGCCCGGAAAGCCTGGCTTGTCGCGCCTCTTCGCGTCGTTGGGGCAGGGCGCCCGCGAGTCCGGTGACATGTTAATCGGCGTTGGGCGGCAAAGCTGCAATCGACGGGTTGATTCGCGGTTGACGTCCGTCGCTTGCGCGCCCTTCAGAGATCCGGGCGAGCGAGGGATTGCTCATGCGGCCGGGGAAGATCGCTCGCATTTGGCGCTTATTTAAATCAAATGCATAAAATGCCACCGAGCCCTTTGGCTGTTCCTTCGCATCTTGTCCGCAATGTTCGGACGTCCCTTGGCGGACGTGTTGCTCAGAAGCTTTTTGAGGGCGGACAGATGAAAACAAAAGATTTCACTCCATCGCAGGCTGAGGGTTCGGCGCTTGGCGAATCGAAGCCGTTGATCGTGGCGGCGGCCATCACGCTCGGTCTCGCCGGTTGGCTCGTGTCCTCGGCGCACGCGTTCGGCTTGTGGCCGTCGGAGGCCGATTTCGCCGCCGCTTGCGAACGCAATCAGTTCAGACACGCCTATGGCGATCACTGCATCGACGACCGCCACATGATTCATGTGCTGGCGCCGGACGGGACGACGACGAAGCCCGGTTTCGACTGGAGCGTGAACAATGCGGCGACGGTCAGGGCCGAAGCGGCGGTGCGTTATGCGCGTCGCACGCAGACCAGCGAACATTGACGCCGCGACGGCGCCGAGGGTTTCCGCCGATCCGCTCAAACGCCAAGGCCTCCGCTGTTCTCGCGGAGGCTTTTGCACTTCAGGTCTATCTGCTTGGGGCTGAAAAAAATGGTGGGCGATATAGGGATCGAACCTATGACCCCACCCGTGTGAAGGGTGTGCTCTCCCGCTGAGCTAATCGCCCGGACGCCGTGACGTCGGACCCTCTCTTTAGGGGGCCGCTCCGCCCGCGTCAAGCTTCAACACACGCAAAAATCGTCGAAAACGGAACACAATGGCGCCGCTTTTGGTTCAAGCCGTATTCACGCGCCCGGGCGTGTTATCATGGGGCAACGAAGCAGCCCGAGAGGATTCCATGACGCGCAAGGCGAAGAACATAAAAATCCGGGTCGCGGCGGGCGCTCTGGCGTTGAGCGGCGTCTTCGCGGCCCTGGCGCAGGTCGTCGCGCAGCCGGCCCCCGCGGCGGGAAGTCGTATCGCCCTCGTGATCGGCGAATCCGCTTATCGGAGCGGCCCCGTCGCCTCCGCCGCCAATGACGCCGGCCTCATCGCCCAGACCTTGCAGGTCGCCGGCTTCGACGTCACCGGCGCCGCCGACCTCGATCAGGACGGCCTGCGCAAAACCCTGCGCGAATTCGTCGAAAAGGCGGGCGCCGCCGGTCCCGACGCCACCGTCTTCATCTATCTGTCCGGCCGCGCCCTCCAATACGAGGGCGAAAATTATTTCGCGCCGATCGAAGCCGCGATTCCCGCCCCCGCCAATGTGCCGCTGGAGACGGTGCGCCTCGCCGACTATCTCACCCCGCTGGCGCAAATGCCGCTGAAGGCCCGCATCGTCGTGCTCGACGCCGCCCGCGCCAATGATTTCCCCTCGGGCCAACAGCTCGCCGGCGGCCTCGCGCTGGTGGACCCGCCACCCGGCGAACTCATCGCCTTCAACGCCGCGCCGGGCACGGTTGCGCCCGCCGAGAACGGCCCCTATGGCGTCTACGCGCAGGCGCTGAACGAAATGATGCGGCGCGGCGGCCTGCCCGTGGATCAGGTGTTCGACAGCGTGCGCCTGCGGGTCGCGGAACAGACCAAGGGCGCGCAAATTCCCTGGGACGAATCAAAACTCTCGCCCGCGCCGGTGCTGCTCGCCCGCGCCCAGGACGCGCCGCCCCCGCAAGCCGCGCCAGACCTGCGCAGCCGGCCGATCCGCGATTACAGCGTGGATCAGGCCTATGCCGCGGCGCTGGAGCGCGACACCATCGCCGGCTACACCGAATTCCTCGCCGCCTATCCCAATTCGCCCTATTCGGCGCGGGTGCGCGCGATCGTCGCCGTGCGGCGCGAGGCGCTCACCTGGCGGCGCGCCCGCAACGGCGACACGGCCGAGGCCTATTGGACCTATCTGCGGCGCTTCCCGAGAGGCCCGCACGCCGAGGATGCGCGCCGCAGGCTCGCGATCCTGCGCGCCGAACTGGCGCCGCCGCCGCGATTCGCGGAATATGAATTCGATGTGCCCCCGCCGCCCGACTGGGAGGCGCAGGAGGACAGGGTCTATTTCCGGCGGCCATACGTCGTCTTCGACGATCCCGACTACGGCCCGCCGCCGCCGGTGGTGGAGGTTTTGCCGCCGCCTGTGTTTTACGACGAGCCGCCGCCTCCGCCGCCGCAACGCAACCTGTTGCCGTTGCCGCTCGTCGCCGCGCCGCTGCTGTTCGCCGTCCCCGCGATACGCCATGGCCTGTTCCACGCGCCTGCGCCGGTTCAGGCCCAAAATCCTGGCGCGCAGCAATATTATGATGAACGCGCCCGCACCCCGCCGCCGCCCGCTTTTCCTCCAGGAGGGGTGAGGCCGGGGCCGCAAGGCGGCCCGCCACAGCCGCCCATGCCCGGTCAGCCCCCGCAGCCCGGCGCCTCGGGCGCGCCGCAGCCCGTCGTTCCCGTCGTGCCGAGGCCCGGCTTCCCGCCGCAGGGCGGTCAACAGCCGGCGGCGCCCGGTCAGCCTCCGCAACCCGTCGCGCCGGGCGCGCCGCAGCCGGTCGTTCCCGTCGTGCCGAGGCCCGGCTTCCCGCCGCAGGGCGGTCAACAGCCGGCGGCGCCCGGTCAGCCTCCGCAACCCGTCGCGCCGGGCGCGCCACAGCCTGTCGTTCCCGTCGTGCCGAGGCCCGGCTTGCCGCCGCAGGGCGGCCCGCAGCCGGTTGCGCCCGGTCAGCCTCCGCAACCTGTCGCGCCGGGCGCGCCGCAGCCGGTCGTTCCCGTCGTGCCGAGACCCGGTTTGCCGCCGCAGGGCGGTCCGCAGCCGGTGGCGCCCGGTCAGCCTCCGCAACCGGTCGCGCCGGGCGCGCCTCAGCCGGTCGTTCCTGTCGTCCCGAGGCCCGGCTTGCCGCCGCAGGGCGGTCAACAGCCGGTTGCGCCCGGTCAGCCGCCTCACCAACCCGGCGCGGCACAGCCCGGTGTTCCTGGCGTCCCGCGGCCGGGCCTGCCGCCGCAAGGCGGTTCGCAACCGGTCGCGCCGCCCCCGCGCGCGCCCCAGCCCACGCCCCCGGTCGGCGCGCCAAGGCCTGCAGAGCCACCCCATGCTTTGCCGACGCCGCCAGCAACGCCGGTCAATCCGCAGGCTGCGCCTCATCCTCCCGGGCCGCCGGACGGACAAAGACCGCGCGGTCCGCAACCGCCGCCCGCGCAGGTCCGGCCAGTCCCACCCGATGGCGCGCCCGTCGAACGACCGCGCCCGCGTCCTGCGCCTCCTGTGGAGCGCGCGGCGCCTCCCGCGGTCGAACGGCCCGCGCCGCCGCCACACCGTGAGCCGCCGCCGCCCGCAGCCGCGCCGCGTCCCGCGCCTCCGCCCATGGCGGCCCCGCGTCCTGCGCCGCCGCCTCCCGGCCAGCGTCCGCCTCCGCCCGCGCAGCCGCGCCCCAGGCCGCCCGGCGAGCAGCATGAGCATCCGCCGCAATAGCGGCCGACGCCTCGCCCTTTTCGAAGGGCGAGGCTTTCTTTCTTCAGAAAGGTTTCACCCGCCGGTGAGGCTCATCGGGCGCTGATGCGGCGCCTTGCCGCCAAAAGCCTGCGCGGCGAATTCATGGCCGTGCTTCTTCGCCGCCAGCGCGCGGTCGATCGCGGCGTTCAGCAGGTCGTCCTGGGCGCTGGCGCGCAGCGGCGCGCGCAAATCGGCGCGGTCCTCCTGGCCGAGGCAGGTGAAGAGCTCGCCGGTGCAGGTGACGCGCACGCGATTGCAGGTCTCGCAAAAATTATGGCTGAGCGGGGTGATGAACCCGACTCGTCCCCCGGTCTCGGCCAAATCGAAATAGCGCGCGGGACCGCCGCTCGAATGCGCCGAGGGCTTGAGCGCATATTTTTCCGACAAACGCACCGCGACTTCCCCCAGCGAGACAAAATGCTCGATATTGCCGGCGGCGTCCTCGCCCAGCGGCATGGCCTCGATGAAAGTCAGGTCCATGCCGCGCCCATGCGCCCAGTCCACCAGCGGGATGAACTCGTCCTCGTTGATCCCCCGCAGCGCCACGCAATTGATCTTGATCCGCAGACCCGCGGCTTGCGCGGCGTCGATGCCGGCGAGCACGCGGGGCAGGGCGCCCCAGCGGGTGATGGCGCGGAATTTTTCCGCATCGAGCGTGTCGAGCGACACATTGATGCGCTTCACGCCGCAGGCGGCGAGCTCGGCGGCGAAACGGTCGAGTTGCGAGCCATTGGTGGTGAGCGTCATCTCGCGGAGCGCCCCGGTTTCGATATGGCGCGCCAGCCCGCGGACAAGGTTCATCACCCCGCGCCGCACCAGCGGTTCGCCCCCGGTCAGCCGGATCTTTCGCACCCCGCGCGCCACAAACACGCCGCAGAGCCGCTCCAGCTCCTCGAGCGACAGCAGATCCGCCTTGGGCAGGAAATTCACATGTTCCGACATGCAATATTGGCAGCGGAAGTCGCAGCGGTCGGTCACGGAAACGCGGATATAATCGACGCGCCGTGAAAAACCGTCGATCAGCGGTCGTGTGTGCAAGCTTGCCTGGTCGATCCCCATATTTGTTATATAAGCTGGGAAAGGCGCGGGAAACAGAACCTTGCGCAAAGATCGAAGAGGAATCCCGATGGGCGTCGCCATGCCTGAGGAAATTCGCGTCACCGGGGCCGGCGCGACGCTGAACCTGGTCTATGGCGGAAGCGAAACTTACGCGCTGCCGGCCGAGTATCTGCGCGTGCTCACCCCCAGCGCCGAGGCGCGCGGTCACAATGGGGTGGGCGGCCGCACCGTCTCGGGCAAGGCCGGGGTCCGCATCGCCGGGGTCGAGCCGGTCGGCAATTATGCGATCAAGCTGATCTTCGACGACGGCCACAGCACCGGCATTTACACCTGGGATTTTCTGCGCGAGCTGTGCCTGGAGCAGCCGGCCAAATGGCAAGCCTATCTCGACGACCTCGCGGCGCAGGGGCTCGCACGCTGATGCGCATCATCAAGGAAACGGCGGAAGCCCTGCGGTTTTTCACCCGTGTGCCGATTCCCGGAGGGGCCATCGCCACGGGCGACGATCCATTTCGCGGGGCTTTGGCCCGCGCGCCCCTTGCCGGCGCGGTGCTGGGGCTCGGCTTCGGCTTGATGCTGCTGGCCGCCACCAATGCGGGCGCCACTCCTCAGGTGGCGGCCTGGCTGGTCGTCGGCCTCTCCGCCCTGGTCACCGGCGCCATGCATGAGGATGGCTTCGCCGATGTCGCAGACGGTTTTGGCGGCGGCTATACCCGAGAGCGGCGGCTGGAGATCATGCGCGACAGCCGCATTGGAGCCTTCGGCGCGAGCGCGCTGATTTTCAGTTTCGGCGCCCGGGCCGCCGCGCTCTCCGCTCTGGCGGCCGCGCCGGAGCGGGCTATATTGGCGCTGGTCGCGGCGGGCGCCGTTTCGCGGGCGGCTTGCCTGGCGCCGCTGGTGCTGCTGCCGGCCGCCCGCACGGACGGTCTGGGACGGGCCTCGCTGATGACTCCCGCCCAGGCGCGGCAAAGCTGGATCTTCGCCGCGATCTTCGCTTTCGCGCCGCTGCTGGCGGGATTTTCGCTCGTCGCCTGTGTCGCTTCGCTGCTGCTCACGGCCTTCGCCGTCCGACTGCTCTGCGGCTGGGCGCGACGCATGATCGGCGGCCAGACCGGCGATGTCGCCGGGGCCGCGCAACAGGTCGCGGAAATCATCGTGCTTGCAGTATTTTCGGGAGCGCTCGCCTCGCCCTGACGATCAGTTCAGCGCATTGTCGATGGGATTGAACATGTGGTTGACCTTCTGGCCGATCGACACGAAGGTCGCGAGCAGAGCCACCGAAATGAAACCGCCGATCAAGGCGTATTCGGTAATGGTCGAACCGCTTTCGTCCCGCCAAAATCGCAGCATCAGCCGCATCGCCATCCCCGTGTTTCCCGACGCGCGTTTCGTCACCCCTAACAGACTATGCCAAAAACCTACCTTCAATCGTAAATGCGTCCATGACCTTTGGTGATATCCGTGCTTTGGGAAAACACGCCCTTAACGGCGTGGCAGCGCTATGACGTCTCTTCGGTAACGAACTGTGAAGATCGCTCCCAGGCGCGATCGAGTTCCACCAGCGCGTCGCGCACGACCTCGGGACCGGCGCCGCGCAACACCGCATGCGTGGACAGATGCCTGCGGAAGGCGCGGGCGCCCGGTCGCCCGGCGAACAGGCCGAGCATGTGGCGGGTGATGTCGGCGAGTCGCAGCCCCTCGCCGAGCTTGCGTTCGATATAGGGCAAGTAGGCTTCGACCGCCGCCCGCGAGTTTTCGTAAGGCGGCGCCGCTCCGAACAGCGTTTCGTCGACGTCGATCAGATGCGACAGGTCGTGGTAGGCGGCGCGGCCAACCATCACCCCGTCCAGAACGTCGAGCTGGGCCTGATAGGCGTCAAAATTGTCCAGGCCGCCATTGATGGCGATGGGAATGTGGGGCAGGGCGCGCTTCAATGCGTGGACGAGCGGGTAGTCGAGGGGAGGAATATCGCGGTTTTCCCTAGGAGAAAGCCCCTTGAGCCAGGCTTTTCGCGCATGGACGACAAGAGCGTCGACGCCGGCCGCGACGCATTTTTCGGCGATTTCGAACAGAGCCGCGCGCGGGTCCTGGTCATCGACGCCGATGCGGCATTTCACCGTGACGGGCAGGGGGATCGCCGCCTTCATCGCGGCGACGCAATCGGCGACCAGATCGGGCTCGCGCATCAGGCAGGCGCCGAACGCCCCGTTCTGCACGCGGTCGGAGGGACAGCCGACGTTGAGGTTGACCTCGTCATAGCCGTAGTCGGCGCAGATTTGGGCGGCTCTGGCGAGTTCGCGCGGGTCGCTGCCGCCCAATTGCAGGGCGATGGGATGTTCAAATGCGTCGAAACCGAGCAGACGGTCGCGGTCGCCATGGATGATGGCCGCCGAGGTGACCATTTCCGTGTAAAGCCGCGTATGGCGCGAATGCAGCCGCGCCAGCACGCGATAATGGCGGTCCGTCCACTCCATCATCGGGGCGATGCAGAAACGCCACGGGCTGTATTTGCTCGTTCTTTCCAAACTGTCGGTCACTTGAGTCACTTTTTGCCCTGACGGCCGCGGGGCGACGCTCTCAGAACCAAGCGCAAGCCCCTGCGCCTTATCGCGCGGATCACCCTAAAAGGCGGCGGGCAGATCGTCCACCGTGAAAACCGGGTTTGTCCTGCGGCACGCGGCAGCCTATCGCGCCGCGCATCAGTTGTTCAGGCGGGAGATCAACGCCATGGCTGCGGCGGGATTACGAACTTTTTCTCCACCAATCACATAGAGGTACACGTCGCGCATGGGTCGATTGCTCTTCGCGTCCTCCAAGCGGCTCAAACCATCGGGTTCGCCGCCGGAGGCCCAGATTTTTGCGCGCCTAGCCCAAAGCGCGATCTCGGCTTCGGCATAGCCCAAACGTTCGGACTGGCGGGCGCCCATGATCCTTATGTAGACGAAGGGCGCGGTCATATCGGCAAGCTGCGGATAGGGACTGTCGGCGGCGATGACCACGGCGACGCCAGCTTCCCGCGCCAGTTCGAGGAACGTCCTGGTGTGGAAGGACATGTGCCGCACTTCCAGGGCGTGGCGAAGCGCCTGCCCGTGGACCGATCGGGGCAAGAGCTTCAGAAACGCCGTGAAATCCTGAGGATCGAATGTCTTGGTGGGCGCGAACTGCCAGTTGATCACACCGAGTTTCGTTCCCAGCTCCGCCACCCCGCTCGCGACAAACCGTTCAATGGACTCCCCTGCATCGGCGAGCGTCCGACGATGGGTCGTAAAGCGCGGCGCCTTCAGCGAAAAGACAAATTCATCGGGCGTGGAATCGCGCCAGGCGGCAAAGCTCTCCGGCTTTTGGGTCCGGTAAAATGTCGCGTTGATCTCGATGGAGGTCAGGCGCTGGCTCGCGAACGCGAGTTCGCGTTTTTGCGGCAGGTCTTTTGGATAGAACGTCCCGCGCCAAGGCGCATAGGCCCACCCGCCGATCCCGATGCGTATCTTGCCCTTCTCGGATTGGCTCAAATTCCGTTCCCTCGCGACATTCAGCTGAATGGACTGGTGCCAGGATGGTTCCCGAGAGAGATTTTTGGCGTGCTCATCGCGGGAACGCAAAACAGCCCCGTCCTGGAAGGGGCGGGGCTGTTTTCTGAAATTTGGTTGCGGGGACAGGATTTGAACCTGTGACCTTCAGGTTATGAGCCTGACGAGCTACCGGGCTGCTCCACCCCGCGTTATCCGGTTTATACGCA
>NZ_JAOQNX010000042.1 GCF_025961575.1 Rhodoblastus acidophilus
GTGGCGCGCAACTCCTTGTCGGCATGGTCCATGGCGGCGACGGCGAGATCGGCCTTGGACGGGAAGAAGTGATAAAAGCTGCCCTTGCGCACATCGGCGGCCTTGCAGATGTCGTCGACGCTGACGGACCCATAGCTGCTGCGCCAGATCAACTCCAGCGCTGCGGCGATCAGCCGTCTCTTGGTTTCAGGAATTTGGCCGCCCATCACATTGCTCCTGACAGGCAATTTAGTCCTGTTGACCAAATAGTCAAGAGCGCTGCGGGCGGACCGGCCGGCTGCTCGCCTATCAGCCCGCCGGCGCGACGCCGGATATTCTCGCAACGGCCAAGGGGCTGGGAACGGTTTCCCCATGCCCGTGGAAAAATCGCGTAACCATGATGCCGGGAACGCACGGCCGCACGTTTGGCGGCAAGCCCCTCGCCATGGCGGTCGCGCGCAAGACTGTTGAGACCGTTGCGGACGAATCCTTCCTCGTGAACACCAGCGGCTCGAGCTCGCAAGCCAAACGGTTCCGCGACGAGCTGTTTCCGTGCGCGGTGTTTCCTTCGGGACGGCCGATCCTGCCCCCCTCCAGGTGCGTAGCCGCAGCGTTCGTGTTCATCTGCGTACAGCCTGAGTCCCAACGCGAAGTGCACCCCCCTGCCGGCGTGTTGCGGGCGGCCGGGCGCTCCATCGGCGCCATCGCCAAGGCGCTCGGCCGGCCCAAATGCACGCTCAGCCGCGAACTTGCTCGCAACTCTTTGGCTTCAGGCCGCTATTCGCCGCTTCACGCCGCCGGAGCCTCCATGCAGCGCAGGCGGCGTGAGTCAGGCGGCGCGCACGCTCGCGAGGAAGGCGTCGACCTCCTTGCGCAGCCGTTCGGACTGCTGCGACAGCGTCTGCGCCGAGGCGAGCATTTGCGTCGAGGCCGCGGAGGAATGCTGCGCCGCCGTCAGCACGCCGCCGATGTTTTCCGTCACCGCCTGCGCCCCCTTTGACGCCTGCTGCACGTTGCGGGCGATTTCCGAGGTCGCCTCGCCCTGCTGGGAGACGGCGGCCGCGATGGTTTGCGCCACGCGGTTGGTCTCTTCGGTGGTGCGCACGATGGCCGAAATGTTCTGCGCCGCGCGCTGCGCCGTGGCCTGGATGTCGCCGATCTGGCCGGCGATCTCGGCCGTCGCCTTGGTCGTCTGCTCGGCGAGCGACTTCACCTCCTGCGCCACCACATTGAACCCGCGTCCGGCCTCGCCGGCGCGCGCCGCCTCGATGGTGGCGTTGAGGGCCAGCATGTTGGTCTGCGCGGCAATGTCGGAAATCAGGCTGACGATGCCGCCGATCTTTTCCGCGGCGGCGGAGAGTTCGCGCATTTGCGCATCGGTCTTTTCCGCCTGCTCCGCGGATTCGCTGGCGATCTGCCGGGACTGGACGACCTGGCCGTTGATCTCCTGCACCGAATAGGTGAGTTGTTCCGTCGCGGAGGCCACCGAGCCGATATTGGTCGAGGAATTCTCCGAGGCTTCGGCGACCACCTTGGCCTGGCTGGCGGTTTCCACCGCGGAATCGCTGAGGATACGCGCCGTTCCCTGGAACTCGCCGGCGGCCCTTGCCACTTCGGCAACAATTGAATTGACGCTGCGGTCGAAATCCTCGGCCATTTTCAGCGCGTGCGCGCGGCGCTCCTCCGCGGCGCGCGCCTGGCTCCGCGCGGCCTCCGCCTCCAGTTTGCGGCCTTGCAGCATGTTGGCCCTGAACACCGTCAGGGCCTGGATCAACTCGCCAACCTCGTCCTTGCGCGCATCTGCCGCGATGTCCATCTCGAAATCGCCGCCGGCCAGCCGCTTGATCGCGGCCGTGGCCTGTCCGAGCGGACGCGACACGCCGCCGATCAGCGCGAAAGCCGCCGCCCCACCAGCAAGAGCCGCTAGCGCCAGGGCCCCCAGCATGATGAGGCGCGCCGAGGCGTAGATGGATTCTCCCTCTCGCGCGGCTCTGGCGCCTTCGGACGCGTTGAACGCGACATCCTTTTCGAGAACCTTCTGGATTTCGATCCGCTTCGGCAGGTTAACCGCCATAGATTCGTCCGCGGCGCGGTCGATGTCTCCATTGAGCGCCCGTTCGACCGTATCCATCGAAATCTTGCGGTAGCGCGGCCACAGCTCCGAGAATTCGGCCATCAATTTCTGATCGTCCGTGTTCGCGGAGATCAGAGGCTTATAGTCGGCATAAGCCTGATCGACCTTATCGAGGGCGGTCTTGTGGTCGGCGAGGGCTTGCGCTGAATCGTGATGCGAGGCCACCGCTAGGAGCAGCGCATTTTCGGTGCGCCCAACCCGAGTCAGGGCGACATTGAGCTGGTCGATCTTGCCAACAGAAGGCAGCCAATTGTCGCGGATATCGATCGCCCTGGCGTTGATCGCCGCCATCTGCGTCATGCCCAGCGCGCCGACCACGATGGCCAGCACGAACATGGCGGCCAGGGCCGCGATGATTTTCTTTCCGATTTTCAGGTCGCGCCAGAGCTGCATGCGTCGGGGTCCAAACTTGCAGGGCGTAAACGCCTCTAGGTTGTGAAAAGAGGTATTTCAACCTGTGCGAGAAATATAAAACTACCCTTAATGCTATGGGCCGCGACAGGGATAACTTTTCCCCCGACAGCTCGAATCTCGACAAGCGTATGGCGGTTTGACGTGATTCTGTCGGATTATCAGTTTGGAACCGGGCTCAGCGGCGGGCCGACAGTCAAGGAAATGCAGACGCGCGCCGGCCGGTTATATCCGACCATCATCACTGAACCTGTCTGCGGCCAGGCCGTCGTCAGATATAGCTTGCCGCCGTAGCCCTCGGCTAAATCTTGCGTGGCCTTGTCCAGCGAAGTTTCGAAGCCGCCGACCTTGCCGCCCCTCATCGACATCGCGCCACGGGGCGAGACATCGGACATCGACGCGCCCAGCGACGAGAGCGACTTGAACCCGGGCGAAGCCGCGTTGGCGGCAAGCGTCAAATTTTGCAGGTCGGCCGCCGTCCGGAGGGGGGCTTGGTCAGCAGATAGGTGACGCCGTGGTTCCAAAATTTGAGGGGAAAGAGCCCGGTTCGGCTCGCATCGCCCATGGCGGCCTCGCCCAGGAAGGAGTTCTGCATCAACGACACTTCCTTCGCCGATTTGAATAGGAAGAGTCTTGTCAGCAGCGAAGCTTCCGGTCCCGCTTTTTCGAGCGCGCGCTGGTCCCTTTCGGCAAACGTGACTACGCCGGTTCGGCGGCGCCGGACGTGACCGCCGCCTGCGCGGCGCTGGAGTCGTCCTTCGACAGAGGAGAAACGGTCACGCCGATTTCAGCGAGCGCCTTCGACGCGCGAAGCGACTTGAGAAAGGCGTCCTCCAGATAGGACTGGGGAACCGCGCTGCGGACCTCACCCGCGAGAACGTCAGGCGACAAACACAGAAGCACGAGGGACGAAGCATGGCGCCAACCCTCTCATCTGCCGCCGGGCTCTGCTCAAACAACGCCCGGTCTGCTCGATGCGTTCAAACGCGCTTGGGCGCGCAGCCTAAGCCGACGTGGGCTTGAACGTCAGGGCGACGCCGTTCATGCAATGGCGCAAGCCTGTCGGCTTCGGCCCGTCGTCGAAGACATGGCCGAGATGCCCCCCGCACCGCGCACAATGCACGGCGGTGCGCACCATGCCAAAGCTCCGGTCTTGCTCGGTCCCCACGGCCTTGTCCAACGGCGCCCAGAAACTCGGCCAGCCCGTGCCGCTGTCGAATTTTGTCTCGGACGAGAACAGATCGCGCCCGCAGCCGGCGCAGGCGAACAGGCCGCGGCGCTTTTCATGCAGCAACGGACTGGTGAAGGCGCGCTCCGTGCCCTCGTGGCGCAGAACGTCATATTGCTCCGGCGTCAGGCGGCGCCGCCATTCCGCGTCGTCGAGCGTGAGTTCGAACCCGCCGCCCGGCGCGGCGCGCGTGTTGCGGACAAAGCCCAATGCGGCAAAGCTGGCTAATGCGCTTCGGACGAGCGTGCGTCTGGTGGTCATGAAAAATACTCCCGGCGCCGTGCGATCGACGCAAAGCCCGTTACGCGCCGAGGCGCCGGCTTGTTACAGCTGACGCACTCGCCCACGGACACATCGATTTCCGTCGCCGCTCTGTAACAAGTCAAATCTCCTTCCGTATCTGATAGCGACAAGCGCGCGGCGCCAGCGCGCAGGTCCATCCCCGCTTCGGCGACCTCGCTCTTTGAGGTCCCAAGCCGCCTTCGACATGTCGGAGGCGGAACAGACGCGGCCATGCCGCAACATCCAGAAGGAGCACACCATGACCGCCAAGACCTTCAAACATCACGTCGCCGCGGGCGTTGTATTTGCGCTCGCGTCCGCTTTCGCCGCGGGCCCGTCCTTCGCCGCCGACTCGATGAAGGGCGACGCCATGCAGTCCGACGGAATGAAAAGTGACAAGGCGACTGGCGCTGCGATGAAAGGCGACAAGATGCAGGGCGACGCGATGAAGTCCGACAAGATGCACGGCGACTCCATGAAGGGCGACAAGTAAGCCGCTGTCGGGACGTCCGCCGCGTCTTTCTTGCGGCGGACGTCCAATTCATCTCTCGCGAGGACGCCCGTGATGACGCAGAGCCAGCCGCTGACCAAAGCCCACGCGAAAATCTTCGTTCACCGGCATGCACTGGTCACGCGCATTACGCACTGGATCAACGTCCTATGCATTCTGATCCTGTTGCCGAGCGGATTGCAGATCCTCATGGCCCATCCCGCCTTTTACTGGGGCCCGTACGGCTCGGATCGCGACCGGCCCGCCCTCGAAATCGGCGCGCAGGAAACCGACGACAACGCGCTGAAGGGTTTTTTGCGCATTGGAGGCAAGACGCTGGACACGACTGGTTATTTGGGCGCGGTCAAGGACGCGGACGGCGAATGGCATGACCGCGCGCTTCCCTATTGGGCGACTCTGCCGTCTTACCGCTCACTTGCGCTCGGCCGGCGCTGGCACCTCTTTTTCGCCTGGCTCTTCGTAGCCAATCTCGCCGTCTATTGTCTCGTCGGCCTCGCCAACGGCCATTTGCGCCGCGATCTCCTGCCGACGCGCAAACAGTTAAATCCGCGCGCGTTGCTCGCAGACGTCGTCCATCATGTAAAATTGCAGTTCCCGAGAGGCGAGGCGGCGCGCCATTACAATCCACTGCAAAAACTCGCCTATCTCGGCGTCGTCGCCGTGCTGCTGCCGACGGTGATCCTCACAGGGCTGACCATGTCGCCAGGAATGGACGCCATCCTGCCCTGGCTGATCGATCTGTTCGGCGGGCGCCAGTCGGCGCGCACGATCCATTTCATCGCGGCCAGCCTGATCGTCCTGTTCATCCTGGTCCATCTGGTCATGGTGGTTCTCGCCGGTCCGATCAACGAGATCCGCTCCATGATCACCGGAAAGCTCAAAATAGAAGTGGAGGCTGGCCATGAGCCGGATCGTCATTCCGCGCCGTAAGTTCCTGCGCTTCAGCGCGCTCGGCCTCGGCGCGACGGCGCTGGGTTTTAGCCGCCCGGCCGACGCATGGACCTTCGAGGAGCTGATCGCCTCGGCGCAAGGCCTGACTTATCGCGCCCAGCGCGCCCTCGGAGGCCGTCATTCCATGGCGCGCGAGTTCTCAGCCGCCGACCTGTCTCCGGATTTCAAAGTCAATGGAACCGAGCGGCCCGACACGCCCGAATACGAGGCGCTGCTCGCCGATCAGTTTGCGAGCTGGAAGCTGCGTGTGGACGGGCTGGTCGCCACGCCGCTCGACCTGTCGCTTGCGGACCTGCGCGCCCTGCCGCAACGCGCGCAGATTACGCGGCACGATTGCGTGGAAGGCTGGAGCGCCATCGGCCAATGGCAGGGGCCGCAACTGTCGGAAGTTCTTTCGCGCGCGAACCCGCTTCCGGCCGCCCGCTTCGCCGTCTTCCATTGCGCAGATTTCCTGGAGCATGCAGCGGATGGAACCGGCCAATATTATGAGAGCATCGATCTGATCGACGCCTTCCACCCGCAGACCATACTCGCGCACAGCCTCAACGGCGCGCCGCTTTCCGTCGGCCACGGCGCGCCTGTGCGCCTGCGCGTCGAGCGCCAACTCGGCTACAAGCACGCCAAATATGTGATGCGCATCGAACTGGTCGAGCGGCTCGACACGCTGGGTCGCGGCAAGGGCGGCTATTGGCCCGACCGCGGCTACGAATGGTACGCGGGCATCTGACGTGCAAAGCGGGCGGGACGGCAACGTTCCACAGATTGAAAACGGTCTTCAGGACCAGATGCGTTTGACGTCTTCTGGAAAGCTGTACAACGACCCCACGCCTGAGCTGATCCAAGCGCGAGCGAACGCCGTCATTCTGACGAACGAATACAATGCCTCCATTGGACGCGACGCCGCCTGCCGCGAGAAGATCCTCCTCAAATTGCTGAAGAGTGTCGGGCCGGGGACATTTTTCGAGCCAACCTTTCGCTGCGAATTCGGGTTCAACATTGTCACGGGCAGAGACTTCTATGCCAATTTCGACTGCGTCATTCTCGATGGCGCCACCGTCGAAATCGGCGACAGCGTGTTGTTCGGCCCACGGGTTGGCATATACACGTCAAATCACGCCATTGACGCGATGGAGCGAGCCGCCGTTGGGCCGAGCCCGTCCGCATCGGCCACCGTGTTTGGGTCGGTGGAGGTGTGAACATCAACCAGGGCGTCACGATTGGGGACGAGAGCATCATCGGTTCCGGAAGCGTCGTCACGCGCGACATTCCCGCCGGCCTCATTGCGGCCGGCGCACCCGCGCGTGTCATAAGGCCGATCACCGAAAAAGACCGAAAAGGATTTCGTGCTTAGGACCACGCGATCGGCAGCCTCACCAACGCAACAGGCGCCCGCCGGCAAACCACCCGGCCACCACGACGATCGCGGTCGCGATCATGTACCAAACCGCGAGGAACAGAGGCGAATCGTCAGGGCAGTTCATCGCGTAGAGCGTCGCCGAAAGGCCGGCGGCAGCGAGCGCCGCAGCGGCGCCTGCGCGGCGGCCATCGGTGGGCGCGCCGTGGCGGAGCGTCGCGAACAGGCCGACGAGCGGCGCCATCGACATCAACGGGATCAGCGTCAGGCAATGGAGGGCGTTATGGCCGATCATCCGCGTCTCCCAGAGACCGGATGGCGTGACCGCCATCTCGACAAGACTGGCGAGGATGACGAGCGCCGGGCCAAGCAAGACCGCCTTTGCAGCACGACCCGGATTGGCGCCCGGTCGCGCCAAACGCCAGGCGAGAACCAGCCCGCTCGCCGCCATGGTCAGGCTGAAGACGAATTTGAACAGAAAACGTGGCTGGTCGAGCGAAATGAAGAACGTGTCGCGCAAGCCGACGAAGGCGAAAAAGAACGCGATAGAGGCCGCAAACCCGAGGCCAAGATCGAGCGCCAGGGTCCGCGACAGGGGCGCGGCCTTGGTTTCATTGTCCGCCGTCAGCGCAGCTATGAGGTCTTCGGTCTTCAACTTGACTTCCTGTAGAGTTCGGCGAGGGATTTCAGTCCGCGATGCACGGAGACGCGCAGCGCGCCTTCCTTGACGCCCAGCGCCGCAGCCGCATCGCGCAGACTCTGGCCGCGGATCGACACGGCCTCGATCGCCTCGCGCTGCTTCGGACTCAGTTGATCCAGGAGGCGCAGGGCTTCCTGCCGGTCCAATTCGCGCTCAAGAATTTCTGTCTCGTCGGGCGCAGCGAGAATGTCCTCGAAGGGCGCGATATCCGTCTCGACGCGGCGGCCCCGCCTGCGCGCGGCGTCGATCACCTTGTTGCGCGCGATCGCCGCGAGCCAAGGCGCCAGCGGCTGCGTGGGATCCCAAGTGTGGCGCTTGAGGTGGACGGCGAGCAGGGTTTCCTGAATCGCGTCTTCCACTTCGCTCGCCGACATTCCCGTTCGCGCGCAGGCGCGCAAGGCTATTTTGCGCAGGAAGGGCGCGAGCGCCGTCAGCAGGCGTTTGTACGCCTGGTTATCGCCCGCAAGGGCTGCGCGCATGTCCGCGCTCCATTCGAGATCCCGCGCTTTCCAGTCCGACATTCCAGCCCTTTTTACGGCCAACGCTTTCGATTGTTACATCGGCGAAGCCTTGATGTCGCGCGTTCTGGCGCCTCCCGTGGCGAAGGGCCCCCTCAACATAGCGGCAGGCTATCGAACCCATGGACAGCCGATATTTCAAATTTCCCGCCCTCCATGGCCAAATCTCTCATGCAGAAGGGAATTGTTCCCCTGCTTAACCAAGAGGATGAAACCATGAAGTCGCTGCTCACCATCGCCGCCCTCGCCGCCGCCGCTTTCGCTTCCTCCGGCGCCAATGCCGATACGCTCGATCGTCACCATCGCGCTGGCGTTGGAATCGTGCGCCATACGTCCGCGCCCATGCCTGCCCCCACGAGCTTCCAAAGCCTTTATCAGGGCGGCAACGTATCCAACGATTGCGAGCAACGGGTCTTCGGATTTTGCAACGTTCGCTGACGCGGGCGCGCGAGTCTGCTGCGGCCGAGAGTCACCGCCTCGGTCGCCTCCGCCACACCGCTGAGAGGCAAGAAGGCGGACGACAAGGTCCTATCTCTCAACCATGGTCTGGATGCGGCGCCACCCCCCTGCGGCGCGTCCGATCACGATGGCCGACTTGGTTGGCGCATTCGCCGCGGCCAGAGTCGGATTTCCTCCCCAATTGATTTGTGCCGCTTCCTTCACCAGCGCCGCGACTGCAGGCGAATGCGGCCGACCGCGGACTGTCACCAAATTGACCTCACGCCACAACTCGGGATCGACAAGGGGACGCGTCACGACGCCCTGGTTGGAGGCGCAATTCTCGGGCATGAAGCCAAAGCCCTGGCCAGACGCAATCATGGCCAAAACCCAGTCGTCGCGCTCGCTGCGGAACACGACCTCGCATTTGACTCCCCTTTCGACGAAAAACCCGCCCAAATAGCCTCTGAACTCGCACTTCGCCCGGTTGATGTAAGGCTCGCCATCGAGATCGACGACGCGGATGGCGTTTCGCGTTGCGAGTTTATGCTCGCGAGGCAGGACGATCATCATCCGCTCGCAGAACAGCGGGCGAAACAGAAGCTTTTCGGAGGCCTCATCATTGGGCAGGCAGTAGATGGCGACATCGAGTTCGCCCTCGATGAGTTTCTCGTTGAGTTCACGCGCGCTCGCGTCCACCAGCTCCACCTCGATGCCGGGATGGCGGGCCCGGATGGCGCCGACGAGACCGACCAACTCCGTCGGCGCGACCGTGCACATGAGGCCGAGTTTGAGATGCAGCTTCTGCAATGTCTTGAATTCGCGAGCGACGCGTTTGGCGATATCTGACTGGACCAGTGCATCCTGGAGATGAGGCCGCACGGATCGGCCGAGTTCGGTCAGATGCGTGTTGGCGCGCTCGCGGTGGAACAGGGGGCCGCCCATTTCCTCTTCCAGCAGCTTGATGGCGCGCGTCAGCGAAGGTTGCGCCACATGGCATTTTTCCGCCGCGCGCGTGAAATTCAGCTCTTCTGCGACCGCGAGGAAATAGCGGATTTGATGCATTTCCATGGGCGTCCCCGACGAAGCCGAGAGGGCGCCGGCCACAAGTTTTGGCCGGTCCGAGCCCCGTCCTCAGCGAAGCTGACCAGCCTAGAGTACGCGGCGCGCACCGATTTTTCCACCGCCTTGTGATGTTCACGGTGGCAAACGAATGCGATCCCAGGCCATAACGACCAGGGAAAGTCTAATGATTGCGACCGTTCGCTCTTGGAGAAGCGGAAGTGGGTGATCGCCGGCATTCGAGCGTCGGCGTTAGCTTCGTCCCGCAACTTCGCGGACCTGACGTTCCCATACGTCGGCGAAATCGTCCCCGGCGCATGGCGGTAGAACAATATCAATTTCCAGATCGCGGCCAGCGGACAGCAAGGCGTCGGCGGCCTCGCGTCCTGGCTTGTCATTGTCACCAAATATGGTGAGCCGCCGAACTTCCGGCGGAAATTTCGCGATCAAGAAGCGGTCGCGGCTCAAGGTCGCCCAGACCGGAAGTTTGTGAACGAGAGAAGCCGCCCAGGCGGTTTCAAATCCTTCGGCTATGCCAAGGTGGGACCCGGCCGGCGCGAGGCGCAACATCCCGTCGGCATAGGGGCCAATGGCGCGGCGCGGATATGTCACAGGCGCTTTTCGGCCGTCTGCGCCAAGAAACGTGAGCTGGACGGCGATTATCTCGCGAGACGGCGCCTGGACTGCGGCGATGAGGCATGGAAACTCGCGAATCGCGTCGTAGCGGTAACGCGGCAAAAATCGAACGGTGGCCGGAGGCGGCGCCGTGAACCCGCGCGACCGCAAATATTTGTCTGCGAGCGTGCCGGCGATAGGCCGGGAATAGGCCCAAAGCTTCCGCGCAAATGTGCTGGTGGTTTTCGGCTTCACGCCGCCGACGATGGGCGACGGGGCCGGCAGGGGAGACCCGGCGAAATTGTTGATCGCGGCCGCCACTTGGTCATGCGAGCAGCCAGCGAAGCAATGAAAGACGACGCCGCGCCGACCGTCGGAAACGCCGAGCGAGGGCCGGCGGTCGCCGCGCCCTTTTCCATGGGTGAGCACAGGGCAACGACACAGATAACCGGAGCCTTCAGGATGTCCGTGCAAAATGGCGGCGACTTCAGCCGCTGTGTAATTCTTGAGGGCGACGAGCGGCATTACGGCGTCGACGATCAGCGCGCTGACGCCGGCTGCCGCGCGGCGCGCGCCGCATCAGCCAGAATCTTGTTGGGATTGGGAAAGTCCGGCGCGGCCCATAGTCCGCGCCGGTGGCTACGAGCGTCGTCTTCGGCGATCACGTAAGGAAAATGGATCGGCTTGCCGTTGGCGTCGAGGGCGGCGAGTGCGAATCCTTGGCTGATCAGGACGGTTCCAAGATCGAGCGTGTTGGCGCCGATATGCGCGGCGCAAACGGCGTAGATGACCGGCGGCTGCCCGGCTTGGGCTATCGCGGTGCAGCGGGGCTTGGTGTCGCGGATGATAGCGGCCAGATAGTTCAATGAGGCTTCGCAGCAGTCGGTTTTCAGGCCAGCGGGATTGGTGAAATAGGTCTGGCGAATGCAGCTCTGGACGGCATAGAGCCGGAACGTCTGCCCGTTCTGCTCCCATGTGTCGCCGGTCTGAAACTCCACGCCGGATTGCGGAATATCGAAGGCGGGCGATGCCTTGGGCTCTGCCGCAGCGGGCTGCTGGGCGCAGGCCGGCGCGATCACCAGCAAGAGCGCGAGCGCAGAAATGGCGTGGGGGGACTTCATGTCGCGCGCTCCTGGTCAGTGCAGCGGTATCGAGCCGGCGCAGGCTGCAATGTCCTGATGCGCGACGGTCGCTCGGGTGAGGAATGCCTTGGTCTTCACGTCATAGGCGGCGTAGACCACAGTGGCGGTCGAATCCTCGGGCTCGCGACCAGCGAGCTTTTCGAGCCAGCAGCCGGCGCCGTCGATTACGCGGAATTCGTCGCCCTGATAGGTGACGACCCGGGCAGGACAAACCCAGATCCGCGTGCCCGCGGAAGGCGAGGGGATTTCGCGGGTGCAACTCGTCGGCGTGTAAAGGACCGTCAGCACGACCAGCTTGTTCTGAAAATTGACGGTGAAGTGCCATGCGGCGGCGGCGCGGTTGCCAAAGGCGTAGCTCGCGATCGGCGAGGATGTTGGCGCCGGCTGGGCGTTGTTCTTCTCCAGAAGGTCAGACCACATCGATGCGTAGGAGGCGGCGTCGCCCACAGGCAGACGAAGGTCAGAATAGGCGACGGGTCGCCAAGCTTCGGGATCGTCGGTAAAACTCGCGGCGGCGGCGAGGGGTGCAAACGCACACATGACAACGCCAGCAGCAATGCGAATTGCAAGATCACGCATATCGAATTCCAAGGGGCTGCAAAGATTTTCGCCTCAAAGCGACGCAACGGGCGCGCTCATCCGGCGTTCGCCGGCAGGTTCAATGTCGGCGTGTTCGTCGGCGGGGTGCTTGATCCGGGTGTGGTGGCGCCGCCGTCCGGGCAATTTCCGCCCGTCGATTTCTGACCGGTGAAACAGCTCACGTCGTAGCCGGCGCCCTTGACGATGTATTGCGCGATGCAGACGCCATTGCCGTCATTGGTCGAGCTGCTCCCGCCGCTGCCAACGCAATGACCGCCATTGGCGATGTAGTTGGCGAGCTTTCCCTTGCTGCCGCATCCGAACTGGCAGGCCATCAGGATCGCGGATTGATCGACTGTGACGCACTTGCCGCCATAGCAGACTTGCTGACCAATGAGGCTGGTCGATCCCGCCTTTTGGGCCTGCGCCCAAGAATCCTTTTCATACTGCGTCCAGGCCGAAACCTGCGAGGATGGGCTCGATAAAAAGGAAGACGCCGAGCCGCTGTAATATCGCTCGAACGTCCCTGGACAGAACTGGAAGGCGCCCAGGCAGCCAAAGCGGTTGACGGAACCCCAATTGCCCTCGCTCGCCGATACTTTCGCGGCGAACTGAGAGCATTGCTCGGGCATTCCGGCAGCGGCGATGGAGGCGGCGGATTGACCCGCCTGAACTGTAGAAGCTGTGAGAATAACGCCTGAAAATAAAACAGAAACAATCAATCGCATCGTCATTTCCTGGGGGCAATCTTGAATTGATTGTCGCCGGCAATGAGCGCGTGCGCGTCACCAGATAACTTGAAGGGATGCTTCGCGAAGTCGGCGGTCTGGGGTAGGTCCGCGAGAGCGCTTCCAGGCGGAATGACCTGTTGCATGTCAGCTTCCAGGCGAAGCGTCCTCCCCCCATTTTTGTTGATGAAGACCAGCCGCGTCGGGCAGGTGCTCGAACCACAATTTTCGTTCCAGATCTGCGAGGCGATCCAGCGCCCGTCAGGCGCGTTCAAGGAATAGGTGTAGATAGACACGGACCCGCCGGGTGGAGGCGTGAAGTCGTCGCTCGACCAGATGCCGTTAGGGTCGGCTTTGGCGTCCGTCGTCGCCTGGGAGAATGAGAACGGGAGCGCATTCGAAGCAGCGACAGCCGGTCCAGCAAACAGAATTCCCGCGAGGGTGATCGCGGTAAGCGATTTGAACAGCATGGGATGACTCCTGATATTTCGGCGCGCTCAGCGTGAAGCGCGTTTGGGCGGCATTGCGATCCTGGCGCGATAAATCCCGCGCGCGAAGTCTGCGACGGCGCTGCAGCAGGTGTGCACGATGGCCGCGCCGCGGAATGCCCAGCCGAGTGCGCCCAGCACGAGTCCGATCGCGGCGACGGCGAACGCGATAACGCCCGCGCATAGAAGGCCGACAAGCAACGCCCCAACGTTGCCGCGAAATGGCGTGATCGCCTCCGGGAACAGGATTTTATTCACGGTCCATTCGAGGGGATAGAGGATGTAGCCAAGGATCGAGAACGTGTGCTGATCGACCCACATCAAAGGCTCGTATGCGAAAACGACGGCAAAGACGCTGAAAATGCCGAAGGCGCAGAAGCGGTCGAGCGCGCTCGGCGACGTCTCATAGGCCTCGTAGACTGGAGGAGGGGGAGACAGCATTCTTGTGCTCCAAGTGATGAAACGACGGGGGGAGCAGCGACGCTCCAACTCGAACGCCATCAGCGTACGCGAACCTTTTTTAGTTGCCAACAACATTTATTTTTTGTAAGCAGCATCTAAATTCCAGAGGCAATCTCATGCGCTTACCAGTTTCAGTCTGTGCGTTCTTGTGCGCCGTGGCGGGCGCTATGGCGCGAGATGCATCGCCTCCGCCGGGTGAAGCGCAAGCAAGAGTCATAAAGGTTCGTCGTTCCGCGCAATTGTGCCAGGCGACTTTTTCTGACAACGACATTCAGAATCTGGTCCGCAGCGAAGCAGCCGCGCAAGGCGTCGATGAAAAGCTTGCGTTGGCGATCTCGATGCAGGAGTCCCGCCACGGCCGCGATTTGAACAGCCCGGCGGGCGCACGCGGCCCCATGCAATTGATGCCAGGCACGGCGGCGCAATATGGCGTCGAGGACATTTGCGATCCTGCGCAAAACATCCGGGGCGGGGTCCACTATCTCAAGGACCTGACCGCGCTATTTCAAGGCAACGCCATGCTCACGGCGGCGGCCTACAACGCCGGCCCGGAAGCCGTCTTTCGGGCGCGCGGCGTGCCGCCCATTGCCGAAACCGTGCGCTATGTCGCAGCCGTCACCAACACTTATTTCGGCCTGGATGTGCTGTCGACGCGCAAAAGCCGATTGACGCGAATGGCCGACAAGGAAGCCGCGCCGTCCGCTAGAGCCGCGCTTATTGCAGACGCGCGGGATGCCTCTGGCGCGGCAGCGAAGCTCAACTGGATCGGCGGCTCGGTGCTTTATGTCAGCAACGAGGATGGAGAGAAGCAGTATGTTGAAACGAAATGATATTGTTCTGGTCGCGACGCTTGCCGTTCTGGGCCTGACAGCCAGCGCGGACATGGCGTGGGCCTCGGCCTCGACCTTCCAGCCGTTGAACACGGCGATGAGCGCTGTCCTCCAATTCATGACCGGAACATTCGCGACAACAGCCGCGACAGTCGCGGTCGCAGCCGTCGGCTTTCTGGCTTTGACGAGCCGCATTCCCTGGTCTTGGGCGTTCTCCGTCGTGATCGGCGTCGCGCTGATTTTCGGCGCCGCGCAAATCGTCTCGTCGCTGACCAGCGGCATGAGCAGCGGCGGCTGACGGATGCAGCAGGTCGAGCCAACACTTGACCCGCTGGTGGGCGGCCTCACCCGCCCACCCATGATGCTCGGTGTACCCTACACTTTGTTTGTCATGGAATTTTGTCTGGTGGTGCTGATCTTCATCAACACGAAGAACCTGCTCATGTTTCTTCTGCTGATCCCGGTCCACTCCATCGCATACGCGCTGACCGTCCGCGACAACAGGTTCATCGACATCATCCTCGTGCGGTTCGGGAAATGTCCGGTGACGCGAAATCATCGGTTTTGGGGCGGCGATTCCTACGAGCCTTGAGGGGACCGTTTTGGCGAATTTGGCGAGGCATATTCTATCGTCCGTGTCCTTCGGCGGCGTGGCGGCAAGCGAGGCCAAGGTGGCGCGGCATGTGCCGTATTTGCGCCATGTCGCGGAGGACATGATCAAGACCAAGGAAGGCCACTTCCTGATGGTCGCGCATGTCGGCGGAATTTGTTTTCAGACGGCCGATCAGGCCGAAATCGACCTGCGGCTGACCGGGCGAAACACGATCATCCGCGCGATGTACGACAGCCGGTTCGCGATCTACTCGCATATCGTTCGTCGCGAGGTGCATCCGACAATTGGCGGACAGTTCGACAATTTCTTCTGCGCCGAACTGGACCAGCGCTACATGGCGGCACAAAGCCATAAGCGCATGTTCGTGAACGATTTATACGTGACGATCATCCGTCGCGGCTTTCAAGGCAAGGTCGGCCTCGCCGATTCCGCGACCAAGCTGTTCAGAAAAGGTCTCGGCGTCGATCAGGGCGAAATCGAGCGGGAAGCGAGGCAGGAACTTCGCGACACGATGGGCAATTTCGCCAAGGAACTGGCGAGCTACAACACAAAGATTCTCGGCTGCAGACTCGTCGACGGCGTGGTTCGCTCCGAGATTTGCGAGTTCCTCGCCCAGATCATCAATGGCGGCTGCCCGATCAAAATGGCGCTGCCGCGCATGGCGCTCGACGAATATCTCCCGACGAAGCGCATCACCTTCGGCAAAAAGGCGCTAGAGGTGCGCGGGGCGACCGACGCGGACACCCGGTTCGGCGCCATGCTGTCGATCCGCGAATATCCCGCCTATTCCGGCGCCGGAATGCTCGACGGCCTGTTGCGCATTCCCCACGAATTCATCATCGCCCAGTCCTTCGCCCTGGAGGACCGCGCGCCGGTCCTGTCGAGCGTCGCGCGGGTGCAGCGCCAGATCGGCGCGTCGGACGAGGCCGGGACCGAAGTCGAAGAGGCGATCAACATCGCCCGCAACGAGCTGGTCACAGGCGCGACCGTGCTTGGCTACCATCATCTGACCGTTCAATGCCTCGGGCGCACCATCCGCGAAATGGAAAAGTGCGTGCAGGAGGCGACGCAGGAATTGCAAGGTTTTGGCACGATCGTCGTCCGCGAGGACATGAATGCCGAGCCGGCATTTTGGGCGCAACTACCCGGCAACCTCTCCTACATCGCCCGAAGAGCGCTGATTTCGTCCCGGAACTTCGTGGGTTTCACCAGCCTGCATAATTTTGCGGTCGGCCAGCGGGACGGCAACCGATGGGGACCGGCGATCTCGATCCTGGAGACGACGAGCCAGACCCCCTACTATTTCAATTTCCACCGCCGGCAGGTGGGAAATTTCACCGTCTGCGGCCCGACGGGCGCGGGAAAAACGGTCGGGCTGGGCTTTCTGCTGGCGCAAGCGATGCGCGTCGCACCCAGGCCGCGCATCGCCTTCTTCGACAAGGACCGCGGCGCGGACCCGCTCATCCGCGCTATGGGCGGGTCCTATGAAACACTGAACCCCGGCGTTCCCACCGGCTTCAATCCGCTGCAGCTCGAGGGAACGCCGGATGATCGGGCGTTCCTTACGGACCTGCTCAAATTTCTGGTGCGGCCGACGGACGGGACCGATCTGAGCGCGCAGCAAATCAAGATCGTCGAAAGCGCGGTCGAGCAGATTTTCACGGTCCCCAAACATGAGCGGCGCTTCCGCGACGTCGCGCAGCTCCTGAGCGGCGCGGAGCGGCAGGGGCACAGCGATCTGGCGTCGCGGTTCGATGTCTGGACGAAGGCGCGGGGCTGGTTGTTCGACAATCCCGTGGACACCTGGTCGGCGGCCAACGGCATTTTCGGCTTCGACATGAGCAAGGTTCTCGATGACGAGGACGTTCGCACGGCGGCGCTCGGCTACATTTTCCACCGCATCGAACAAATGATGGATGGCACGCCGATGATGCTGTTCATCGATGAGGGCTGGAAAATCCTTACCGACAACAAGTTCGCGGCGTTCCTGAACGACAAGCTGAAAACCATCCGCAAATTAAACGGGATCGTCGGCTTCGGCACGCAATCGGCCAAGGACATTGTGTCATCCGCCATGGGCCACACGCTGCTGGAGCAGACGCCGACGAACATTTTCTTCCCCAATCCAAAAGCGGATTTCGACAGCTATGTGCACGGCTTCAAGCTGAGCGAACGCGAGCTGCATTGGGTGCAGAACACGCACCCGGACAGCCGCCAGTTCCTGGTGAAGCACGATCAGGATTCCGTCATCGCACGCCTCGACCTGTCGGCGATGCTCGACATTGTGAAGGTGCTCTCGGGCAACGTCGAATCCGTCGAGGAATGCGAGCGCATCCGCGCCGAAGTGGGCGACGATCCCCGCGCTTGGCTCCCGATTTTCTGTGGCTGGAAGAAGGAGCATGGTCATGTCGCGCATTAGGCTCCTGCTGATCGCAGGCTTGACCGGGGCGTCGAGCGCAGCTTTCGCGCAAGTGCCAGTCGCCGACTCCGCGCGCCAGGGCAAGGAAAAGTCGATCGCGGATTGTTTCACGGCGTCAAAAACCTACAAGAAGGCGCAGGAGCAGCCGCAAGGCGACATCCAGAAAAGCGTGGCCTCGCCAGGGCAGGGGGCGACGCCCGTCAACGCCGGCAAGGACGTGGTGTCGGGCGCGGGAACGCAGGCTGGCGGCTCCATCATCTCGGGCATGGATTTCAGCGGCGTCGGCGCGAGCGTCCCGACGGGCGTTTCGTCCGGCAGCATGTTCGCGGGCGCCGCGACCGCGACGAACGTGAATTTCAACACGGCGGCGCAAGTCGTCGCCTCACTCGGCGCGCTGAACGGCGCGACCGGCGCCAACAATTCCGGCTTGGCGACGGCGGCGGGGCTGATCGGGACGATGGCCGGAATTCAAGGCGCGTGGAACCAGAACACCGCCAACCGGATCGCAGCGGGATCGGTCTGGAATCAATACCTCCAGCTCGCATCCGTCACCGCGCAACTCTTCAATCAGCGTCTGACCAATCGCGTCAATGCGGCGAGCATCGCCGCGCAAATCATGACCTATGACGCGCAGAAAGCGACGCTAACCGGTTCAGATGCGCAACCGCAAACGTCCCAAACCGGCAACTGATTGGAGGTCCGCATGTCCAAACGTGTAATCGCCGCGTGCCTGGCCTCGACGCTCCTTATTGCGCCGGCGATCGCGCAGGTGCCAGTCATCGATTCCGCGACGCTTTCGCAGGCGACGGCAACGGCGTCGAACACAGCCGCCATCATGCAGTCGAACCAGCAGATTTTGACGACGGTGAACCAGACGCTTTCGGCCGTCACTGGCAGCCGCCAGACGGATGCCTTGTCTTCGATCGGGCTCAGCGGCGGGTTCAGCATGTCGGCGGTGCCGTCGATGAGTTCGCTGCTCGGCGGTGGAGGCATTTCGATGGGCGGGCTCGGCTCCTATGGGTCGCTCGCCGCCACCATCATCAACGGCCTGAACCTTGTGAAGACGCTATCGGGAGCGACGAGCGCCAGCGGCGCGACCGATCAGGCCTACACGGGCGCCGTCAACACGGCGGCTGCGATCACGGCGGGCATAGCCGGCGCGCAGGCGGCGGCCTCGTCGCGCAGTTCGGCCTTCACGACCGCCGCAGCCTCGATCGGCAGCGCCGCGGACATCAAGGGATCGATCGACCAGAATTCCCAGCTTCAAACCCAGACCGGCCAGACCATCAACGAACTGATCGGCACGGTGAACCTGACCAATGCGGCGCTCAATGCCCAGCAGCAACAGGACCTGGCGGCGCAATCGAAGCTCTCGAACGTCCTGAGCTACGACGCCTCGAAAGCCACCCTGATCGGAAACTGAGACCATCATGAACAAAAGCAGATTGCTCCACGCTGCCGGTTTGAGCGCGATCTTGCTCGCGCTGTCGGCCTGCGGCCACCACGACCTCACGGCGCCGTGCGAGCGAGACAGCCATTTGTGGTCATTCGGATCCGCCCATGCGGACGATTGCGGCCCGCTGCTCCCGGTCAACAGGTAGGAGCGCGCCCTTGGACCTGATCACGCAGCTCTTCAACAAGGTCGACACCCTGTCCACGACCGCGGTCCAGTCCATCTATCAGTCGCTTTCCTCCAGCTTGCTGCCGGTGTTCACCGTCGCCTTGACGATCTACGTTGCGTATTGGGGCTATGAGATGATTTTCGGGCGCGCGCCGGTGACGGCGCCCGCATTCATTTGGCGCGTGGTCCGGATTGCGCTGATTTACAGCCTCGCTTTCGGCTGGGCGGATTTCTCAGCGTTGGTGGTGCCGACCTTTTCTCAGTTTGGCGACACCGTCGCAAGCGCGGTGTGCTCGGGTGTCGGCGGCACAAACTGCTCGTCAAACATCAGTTCTGTTTCGACAATGATCGCGAACGTGTTCAACAACGGCATGGCCGCCTCCAAGGCGGTTGGCGCGGGAGCGGGCGCGACCGCCATCGGTCTTTACATCATCGCGGACATCATCCTCGTCACCACTGTTGTTTTCGTCGCCTTGGCCGTGACTTATGTTCTGATTGGCAAGGTGGCGCTGTTCATTCTCCTGGGACTAGCGCCTGTCTTCATCGCCATGGCGCTGTTCCAATTCTCATCGCCGCTGTTTTCGGGCTGGCTGAGAACCTGCGCGCAATATGCGCTCGTGCCGGTGGTCGTCTATGGGATGCTGTCGTTCCTGCTGAACATCATGCAGGCGACGATCACAAATGTCGGCTCGATCACCGATATGTCGTCCGGGCTGACGGTCATCGCCCCGTTCATGATCCTATGTTTCGTCGGCACGGTGTTGCTGCCAATGTCCGTGGCGATCGCGGCCTCCATTGCTGGAGGCCACGCGCTGAGGAATCCGATCGCCTCATCGGTGTTGTCCGGGCTGTGGGCCGGCCCGAAGCTGGCGATGACAGGCGCCGGATACGCCGGGCGCGGCATCACCGGCGGAACACGCAAAATCTACAATTATTACGCCGAGCGCCCGGCGCTCGCCGCGGCGGGGACAAACACGATGCAGGCGCCGCCTCCGCACGATCCGCGAGCGCAACAGGTTTCGAGCGCGCTGACCAACGCTCGCGAGAGCCGGACTTAACCGCAAGGATTTTCAGTAATGACAGAGGCCCAGGGCGGGGCGACTCGCCAGATTGTCAGCGATTCCTATTTCCATGACGGCGCTCGCTGGGAGCGGGACATCTATCGCAAGCTGCAATGGTCGCGGAACGCCTGGCGCGTGGTGGCGGTCACTCTCGGCCTGATCGCGCTCGCGAGCCTTGTCGTGCTCGGAATGCTCGTGCCACTCAAATCAACCGAAGTCGTCACGCTGCTGGTCGACAAGGCGACGGGCTTTGTCGAGGTCGCGAGGCCGCTCGAAGCCGGCGGCCCGATTTCGGAACGCGAGGCCGTCACGCAGATGAACATCGTCCGCTTTATCCGGGCGCGCGAAACCTATGATCCGCCCGCGCTGCGCGACAATTTCGAGCTGGCGTCCCTGCTGTCGGCCGGCACGGCGAGCAAGGAGCTCGCCGACTTGTACCAAGCGTCCAATCCGCAGAACCCAGTAAGACTCTGGGGCGTGAAGGGGCGCGCTTCCGTCTTCGTGAAATCGGTCATCTTCCTCACGAACGGCTGGATGACGAACCCCGGCGCGCCGGCGACGGCGGCGGTGCGGTTCCAGACGACGCTCACGACGGAGCGGGGCGAAAACGTCGTGCAGAACTGGGTGGCGAACGTGCGTTTCCGCTACACACGCGAACCCCTTAAGAACCAGTGGCGTTTCGATAATCCGCTTGGCTTCCAGGTGATTGAATATCGACGCGACCAGGAAACGGTGGCTCCGGCCGCGACTTCCGGAGCGCTTCAATGAGAATGATCAGTCTGGCGCTTTTGGTTGGCGTGGCTTTAGCGCTGGCGAGCGGCGCGCGTGCTGAGAAGCACCCACGCGCCGTTCCTGGCGACGCGCGCATTCGGACGATCGCGTTCGACAAGGACAATGTCGTCCAGATCTTCGGGACGCGCGGCGTCTCCACCATGCTGGTCTTCGGCGAGGACGAGCACGTGGCGACCGTCGCGATCGGCGACTCCGTCGGCTGGCAGGCGGTGCCGGATCAATCCAAGAGATTCCTGTTCGTGAAGCCGCTCGAACCGGATGCGCGCACCAACATGAACGTGGTCACGAACAAGCGCATCTACAATTTCGTGCTGATCGGCACGGCGGCGCCGAAGCGCGTCGTGTTCAAGGTGCGCTTCACTTACCCGGATGAAGAATATTCGGCGAAGCTGATCGAGAAGGCGCGGGCCATGGCGCAGCCGGCCGGCATTCACCAGATCATGAGCCAGCCGAACGTCAATTACGACTATTCGTACAAGGGCCATTTTACGGAAAAGCCAGGCGTAGCCTTCGACGACGGCGTGAAGACCTATTTCAAGTTCAACGGCCAGGCGCCCTCGATCTTCCGCGTCAACACCGACATGACGGAAACGCTGATCAATTATCGGCGGGAAGGTGAATTCGTCGTCGTGGACGAGGTCGCGGGTCAATGGGCCATGCGAAACGGCCCCAGCACGGCCTGCGTGTTCAATCTGCGGGCGGTCAAGGAGCCGGCGCCGAAGCGCAATGAAACCGATGTCCAACCCGACGTCCAGACCGTCCATGCGGAACCCGAATTTCTCACGCGCGTCTTTGGCGCCCCCGCCGGGGCGAACTGATCGATTTTGGAGGCCCCGATGGCGGCAGATTTTGAAGAAGAAAGCAGGCTGGCGCGTGAGACGGTTACACGGCCGGCGTCGAACCCCAATCTCGTCATGGGGCTGGGGGCCTTCGGCCTCGTAGCCGTCGTCCTCGGCGTCGGCTGGTATGCGTCCCTAAGCAAGCAGGCCGCGAACAAGCCGCGAAATGTCGGCGATGAATCGTTCAAGACCGCGCAACTGCCGCAGGGGTTCTCGGTCGAAAAGGCCGCCGCTGAACAGTCGCCCGCCGACAACAAGTTTGTCATTCCCGTCCCGCCGCCGGTTGTTCCCCCCGCTCCCCCGGTGGTGGCGCCAACGCCGCCCGCCGCTCCCCTGACCACGGTCGCCCCCGTCGACCAGGACGCCTTGCGGCGGGCGGCTGAGGCGGAAAGGCTGCGTAAGGAAGCGGAGGCCAAGCTCCAGGCGCGCCTGCGATCTCCGATGCTGCTCGTCTCGGACCGAGAGGGCACAGCCTCGGTCGATCCTGAGGCCGCGAAGGTCACGGCGGACAAGGACGACGAGGATCCGAACAAGCGTTTCCTGCAGCGGTCGGAAGCGGATGTGGTAAAGGCCCGCGCGACGGTCAACAAACGGACGGACGCCCTGGTGCCGCAGGGCTTCATGATCCGTGCGGTTCTGGAAACGGCCGTGCAATCCGATCTCGCCGGCATGGTCCGGGCGATCACGACCGAAGACGTGTATTCCTTCGACGGGCGCAGGGTGCTCATCCCGAAAGGGACGATGCTGACCGGCGAATACAAGTCGAGCCTGTCGAGGGGCCAGACGCGGGTTTTCATGATCTGGACGCGCATGCTGCGCGCGGACGGCGTCTCGATGATGCTCGGCTCGATCGGGACCGACAGCCTGGGCCGCTCGGGCCTGACCGGCGAAGTGGACGATCATTTTGTCGAGCGGTTCGGCGCCGCCATGATGCTGACGATCGCGGGCGGCACGGCGCAATTCATCGGCGCGCTGGGTTCGGATCAGTCGAGCACGGGCGTCCAATACGCCTATGATTCAACGACCGGGCAGCTCATCCCGATTGCCGGCTCGCAGAATTCGACGCTGAATAGCGCGCGCCAGATCGGCGCCAACACGGTTGCGCAGTCGGTTTCGAAAATGGCCGAAGAGGCCCTGAAAAACTCGATCAACATTCCGCCGACGATCCACATCGATCAGGGCACGCGCATCATTGTGTTCGTGAAACGCGATCTCGATTTCTCCGAAATCTATCCCGATCCGGTCAAGGAAGCTCTTTATGGACTACGTCACCAAGGGCGAAAGCCTAAAGGACCCAATCTGGGATCATCTGCCAGTTTTCTTCCGCCAGGCGGCTACCCCGATCCGACAGTGGCTGCAAAACCCTGATGTGATCGAAATCTGTTGCAATCGGCCCGGAGAGGTCTGGGTTGAGGCGGTCGGCAAACCGGCGATGGAGCGTTTCGAGGCGCCATCGCTGACCAAGGACGCGGTGCAAAGGCTGGCGGAGCACGTAGCCTCGGCGACAAAGCAAAGCGTCAACGAGGAAACCCCGCTTTTGTCCGCGGCCATGCCGCATGGCGAGCGGTTTCAGGGCGTGCTCATGCCGGCCGCGCCGGTCGGCGGGGCGTTTTCGATCCGCAAGCAGGTCGTGTCCGATCTGCGGCTTGAAGATTATGCGGTGATGGGCGCCTTCAGGCAGGTGAAAGTGCGCGGCCCGCGCGATGTCGATGCCGAATGCCTGTCGGACGCTGAAGTCGAGTTGGCGGAGCTGCTGCGGGATCAGACCGAAGTCGGCATTCAGGCGGCACTCCGCTTCGCCATGGAAAACCATATTACCACGGTCATTTCTGGCGGCACGTCCTCGGGCAAGACCACGTTCCTGAACGCGCTGCTGAAATCCATTCCCGACGATGAACGCGTGGTGTCGATTGAGGACACGCGCGAACTGCGCCCACCGCAGCCGAATTGGCTCTCCATGCTGGCGTCCAAGGGCGATCAGGGCCGCGCCAAAGTGACGGTCCAAGACCTGCTGGAAGCGAGTCTGCGCCTGCGACCGGATCGGCTGTTTCTCGGGGAAATTCGCGGTGCGGAAGCCGCGACCTTCTTGCAGGCCGTCAACACCGGCCATCCCGGCTCCCTGACGACGCTGCACGCGGACTCGACCTTCGGCGCCTTCGAGCGCCTCGCGCTGATGACGCTGCAATCTGGCCTGAAGCTCAGCAAGGCGGAAGTGCTGGAATACGTCCGCATGGTGGTTCCGATGGTAATTCAGTTGCGCCGGCGGCCGACGCGCGGCGTCGCCGAGATTTATTTCCGGGGTTTTAAGCGCGAGCAGGCTTAGGCCGGTTCAGACTTGCCTCAGGTGACGCCGCAACCCGCGCACGCGCGAACGCGCCGGCCTGATCCTGGCGGCGCAAGGGCAGGGCGGGGGACTAATGGCCGAATATGATCCGAGCAAAGAGGCGCGGCAGGGGCTGGGAACGTTTGCTGCGCTGGGGGTGCTGCTCGCTGGCGGCGTCCTCGTCGCTGTAGCCTGGGAAGTGGCCTTCGCAGTCACGGTCGGCCTCTCCACCAAATCCTGGGCGCTCTGGCAGAGGTTCGCCCACGGCGAGCTGCTGTTGCCGGCTCAGACCGTCATGGACCAGTGGGGGGCGCCATTGGTGCGCGAACTCGCCGGCCGTGCTCTGCTGGCGACAGTCGCAGCAATCGTCATCGTCGGCGCCGGCGTTGCGCAACTGGCGCAGCAATTCGTGGGCGCCCGGGCGCCAAAGGGCGGGGCGCGGTTCGCAGGCGCGGCCGAATTGCGCAAGGCCGATCTGTTCAATGGCACAGTGGGGTACAGCATCTTTCTCGGCCGTTTCGACGGGCGAGACGTGCGCTATTCCGGGCCGAGCCATGTCTATGTGAACGGCCCCACCCGCGCGGGCAAGGGCGTGGGCTTTGTACTGCCGAACGCCCTGGAATGGCGGGGATCTCTGATTGGCCTCGACATCAAGCGGGAAATGTGGGCCGAGATCGCCGCCGCGCGCGTGCAGATGGGCCAGAGGGTGTTCCTGTTCTCCCCTGGTTCTGAGGAAACGCATCGGTGGAATCCGCTCGATCTCGTCGCGCCCTGGCCGGCGCGCGCGACCGACGTCGCCAATATCGCGCGCAGCCTGATCGCAGCGCCGGCGACCGGCGACGCCTACTGGGCGGAAACCGCGCGCGGCCTGTTCGCCGGGATTTTGGCTTACGTCCTCGACAGCCGCGAGATGGAAGGCCGGCGCACGATCAAATCGGCCCTGAAGATGTTCAGCCGGGGCGAGCCTCTGGCGCGGGTGATGGCCAAGATTCTGACCGAAGAACCGGACCTGCATGAATTTGTGAAGGACAAATTCGCGCAGCACATCGGCCGCGAAGAAAAGCAGCGCATGTCTTTCGAAGCCCATATCGTGACGGCGCTCGACGCCTGGAACAACAGCCTGGTCGAAGAAGCCACGGAGGCGAGCGATTTCAACATCGCAGACCTCAGGCGGAAGCCCTTCACGATCCTGATCGGCACACCGATCGGCGACTTCGGCGCCGTCGAGGCCGTCATTCGGCTGCTGGTCCAGCAGGTGCACGACGTGCTGCTGCGGGCGCTTCCCGGCCTGGATGAGCCGCACAAGCTCCTGCTGATGCTTGACGAGTTCTACCAGTTTGGCCGGATGCCCGAGATTGTCGACCGCGCGCCGCTCGTCGCGGGCTACGGCTTCCAGATCGCGGTGATCGCGCAAGGGCTGACTCAGTTGGACGTTCGCTATGGCAAACCCACCCGCGACATGCTGATCGGCAACATGGACGTGAAGCTGTTCATCGGCGTTGGAGACGAAACAACCGCGAAATATGGCTCCGACGAAGTGGGCAAGCATTATGTTCGCCGCGAAGGCTGGGGCGCGTCGTTTGGCGTCGGTGGCTCCGCGCGGATGAGCCGGTCGATTCAGGGCCGGTGGGAGCTGGAGCCGCTGTTGACGTCCGAAGGCCTTCGTCGCCTCGACAGCCGGAAATCGCTCCTGCTGGTGCGCGGGCAATATGGCGCCATCCTGGACAAAGTGAACTTCTTCCTTGATAGCGCTTACAAACGCCGGGCGAACGACGCGGCATCGTTCAAGTCGGCGGTGCTGATGCCCCACCTGCACGTCGACCACGGCGACCCGATGCCTCGGATCCAGGCCGGTGCGGCCCAGGCCGGGACGCCGTCCTTGACAGCGGCAGCGCATCATGAAGCCGCCATTAAAGCGATCATGCGCGAAGCGCGTGCGCTGTTCGCGGACGTTAGCGACTTTGAATCAGCCTTCCTTACGGCCATGCAGGCTCGCGAAAATGCAGCAGTCGCGGAGGTCTGCAACATCCTCCGCACTAAGCCCGAAACGTTCGGGACGTTGCGATCGCTCAACTTGCGGGCGCGGCTGCTCACGGCGAACGACGATCGCACGCTGGTCTTGAGGGCGCAAATCATCGCCGCGCGCCAAGCGCTGAACAACGAGCGCGCCGAAACGGTGATGGATCGCGCCGGCGTCGTTCCGGCTCTCAGAGTGGCGGCGGGCATTGCCGACAGTGGGTTGGCGAATTTGCCGGAGATCGCAGCGCCGGCGAACCCGCCAGACGAGGCGACGCGGGCAGCTGGCGGCGGTGCGGTAAACCGGGTCGAGGCCGCGCAACCCGAAGCAGCTGACAAAGACGTCGAGGAAATCTCCGATGAGGAGGTTCGCTCTGCCGCGCAAGAGAGCGAAGCGAAAGCACTGGCGATCAAGGCGAACATTGACGCGAAGCTAACCGAGTTTGACGAACGAACCAAAGAATTGCTTGCAAATGAATTGAATGTTCTCGGCGCAGCGGCGCCTCAATTTGTCGACACGCCCGACGACCTGCCATCCTTAATGGGCTAACGTTCAAGCGATTTCATTGCGGAGTGCCTGTCCAGCAATTGGCCCGATCCGACTGCCGCCGATCGAAATGTGCGGCGGCGCGAGAGGGACCGCGGAATAGTGGACATTTCGAGCGGCGGCAGTCGCCTCGCTCCACCACAACTCTTCACGAAATCAACGCTTCGCTTTTCTGCAACCCTAGCGACATTAATCAAAATTGACAAAATCAGCTGACAGCAGACACTGAAGT
This sequence comes from Rhodoblastus acidophilus, assembly GCF_025961575.1. GTDB lineage: Bacteria > Pseudomonadota > Alphaproteobacteria > Rhizobiales > Beijerinckiaceae > Rhodoblastus > Rhodoblastus acidophilus_C. The sequence continues at coordinate 26,876 of NZ_JAOQNX010000042.1, forward strand.
AGTTGAGAACGAACGTCGCCCGAAGTTGTTTGGAACGATTTCCCAGCGATATTCTCGCCTATACCGTGCAAGTCGGAGGCACGCATGTCGATTTGGGACTGGCTCTTAAACCCGGCAGGCCTGACTGCGCATGGCTTCTGTCTGAGTTGGGCGCCGGGTCTGATTGCGTTGCACGTCGCATCGGACGCCATCACCGGGTTGGCCTATTTTTCGATGCCCCTGGCAATAGCGTCCTTTGCCCGGCGTAGGCGCGATCTCAGCTTCACCTGGATGCTCTACCTGTTTGTCGCCTTCATCCTCGCATGCGGGATGACGCATTTCATGTCGGTATTCACGCTTTGGTTTCCGGCTTACGGGATCGAGGGCGTGATCAAGGCGGTCACGGCTTTCGTCTCCATGGGCTCAGCCGTTGTCCTCTGGCCACAGGTCCCTAAGCTCGTCGCTCTGCCGTCACTGGAGCTCCTGGAGCAGATCAACGAAGAGCAACGCCGATCTCTGAACGTCAGCGAGGAATTGCTGCAATTGTTCATTGAACATGCGCCGGCCGCACAGGCGATGTTCGACAAGGACATGCGCTATATCGCCGTCAGTCGGCGCTGGCTCGAAACCTATGGTCTTGGATCCCAGGACCTCGCTGGCCGAACGCATTTTGAGATTTTTCCCGACCTTCCCGAACGATGGAAGGCGCTGTATCAGAGATGCCTGTCCGGCGAAGTGATCTCAGCGGAGCAGGATCGTTTCACGCGGGCCGACGGTTCAATCCAATTCTTGCGCTGGGAGGCTCGCCCTTGGCGTCGCGCCAACGGCGAAGTCGGTGGTCTTATCCTCTTCATGGAGGACATCAGCGAGAGGACCAAAACTCAGGAGCAACTGCAGCAAAGCGAGGCGCGTCTGGGCGCCATTCTCGACGCGGTCGACGCTTGCATCTACCTGAAGGATCCGCAGGGTCGCTATCTCTTCGCAAACGCCGCCGTACGCCGGATCTGGCGCGCGGAGCTCAGCGAGATCGTTGGCTTCACAGACGAAAAATTCTGGGATGCGGAGACGATCGCCCGCGTGCGCGTTGCAGACCGTCGTGTGCTGGAAGACGGGGAAACGCTCAGGGAAGTGGAGCCTGTCGCCAGGCGCGGCGGCGGCGAGACCGTGACCTATTTGTCGTTCAAGCTCCCTCTTCGCGACGCGAATGGAGCCATCTACGCTCTTTGTGGCATTTCCACCGACATTACCGAGCGTGTGCGCGATGAGCAACGTCTAAAGGACTCCGAACGAAGATATCGCTCGCTGTTCGAAAATATGAACACCGGCTTCGTCTTGTTTGAAATCGAGCAGGACGAACTCGGCAATCCTGTCGATCTGACCGTCCTCTCAGCCAACCAGATATTTGAACAGGTCACCGGGCTGAAGGTTGGCGAGGTCATTGGCAAACGTTTGACAGAATGCCTGCCGGGCATTGAAGAGGACCCGGCGGACTGGATCGGCGCTTACGGCAGGGTGGCGTTGACAGGCGAGCCCATTCAATTCGAACAAAATTCAGACTTGCTGGGCGTTCATTTCGCGGTCGGCGCATACCAGCCCGCGCCGCGACAGTGCGCCGTGACTTTCCTGGATATTTCGCAGCGCGTAAAGGCCGAAGCGGAAATCCGGCTCCTGAACGTCGACCTTGAACGCCGCGTCGCCGAACGGACTGCGGAAGTCCATGCCAAAGAGCGCTTGCTGCGCACGATCACCGACGTGGCGCCGGGCGTGTTGGGCTATTGGGACGCAAATCTGCGCAACAGGTTCGCCAACCGCCGCTATCTCGAATGGTTCGGCATCGCGCCGGAGCGCATCGAAGGCCGGGAACTGGCCGAGGTGTTCGACCCGGACTTAATCGCCTTGGTGGAGCCCCATGTGCGCGGAGTCCTGAACGGCGAGCCGCGCAGCTTCGAGCGTCCGATCACCAGAGCCGATGGGACGACCGGCCATGCCTTGACTTTGTTTGCTCCAGATATCGTCGATGGAACGGTTCGCGGCTTTGTCGTCGCGGCGACCGACATCACGGAATTCAAGCGGGTGCAGGCCGAGCTGGTCAAACAGGCGGAGGAGTACACGGATCTTTATAACAGGGCGCCCTGCGGCTATCACTCGCTCGACAAGAATGGCGTCATCGTCCGGATCAACGACACTGAACTCGGCTGGCTCGGGCTTACTAGGGAGGAGGTCGTCGGAAAGAGACGGCTGCTCGAATTCCTGTCGGAAAAATCACAAGACACCTTCCGACGCGTTTTCCCGAAGGCTTTCGCCGCCGGACGCGTCGACGAACTGGAAATGGAGTTGCGAAAAGCGGATGGAAGCGCAATGCCCGTCCTCATCTCGGCGACCACGCTGCAAGACGCGGATGGCGCAACGGTGGCGACCCGTTCCGTGGTGTTGGACTATTCACGTCTGCGCATGGAGCAGGAGACTTTGCGCCAGGTGATGCGGGCGGCGCCGATGGCGGTGCGCGTGGCGTCGCTGCAGGACAACAGATTGCTGTTCGTAAATCACGCCTTCGCCGAGCTCGTCGGTCGCACCGAAAATGATGCGCTGGACTGGGACATCCGCAGCGGCTATCGCGACCCCAGGGTTTTTGATGATCTTTGCGAGCGCCTCGCTCGCGGCGAAGCCGTGAAGAACCGGCTGGTGGAGCTCCGTCGCCCTGATATTCCCGATCCTCCGTCGGTCTGGGCGCTGGTGTCTTTCATGCGTATCTCCTACGAGGGGCGGCCGGCCTCGCTCGCCTGGCTCTACGATGTCACGCCCCTGCAAGACGCCAAGCTGGCGGCCGAGCGTGCTATGGCGGCGCGCTCGCAGTTCCTGGCCAACATGAGTCACGAAATCCGCACGCCGATGAACGCCATCCTGGGCTTCACCCGCCTATTGGAGCGCGAGAATCCCACGCCAGGACAGGCCGAACGCCTGGGTAAGATCGACGTGGCGGCGCGACATCTGCTGGTGTTGATCGACGATATCCTCGACCTTTCTCGGCTCGAGGCCGGTGGGCTGAAGCTCGAGGAACGCGACTTTGACCTGGGCCAGTTGCTCGCCGACGTCGCCTCCCTGATCGGCCCCGGCGCGCGCGAGAAGGGGCTGCGCGTCAACATCGACCTCGACCATATGCCGGACCGGGTTTCGGGCGACGTGACGCGCCTGCGTCAGGCGCTGCTCAATTACGCCAACAATGCGCTGAAGTTCACGGAAAAAGGGTCCGTCACCCTCCGCGCCTTGCTGATTCATGAAGGCGACAACAGCATATTCGCGCGTTTCGAGGTCGAGGATTCCGGCATCGGCATCGCGCCTGAGGTACTGCCCCGCTTGTTCAGCCTGTTCGAGCAGGCCGACGCCTCGATCAAGCGCCGCTTCGGCGGCGCCGGGCTTGGCCTGGCGATCACCCGTCGGCTGGCGGAAGCGATGGGCGGCGAGGCCGGCGCGGAGAGCGCGCCAGGCGCCGGCAGCACCTTCTGGTTCACGGCGCTGCTGAAGAAAAGCAAGGGGGCGTGGGAGAACCAAGTGCGACGGTCCTCTGGCGATTTCGTCGCGCATTTCGAGGGACGGACGAACACACGCATCCTTTTGGTCGAGGATAATGAGATCAATCGCGAGGTTGCGGTTGAACTGCTCCGGGCGGTCGGCCTGGATGTTTCGACGGCCGCGCATGGTGGGGAAGCCGTTGAAAAGGCGAAAGCCGAGCCGGCCGATCTCGTCCTGATGGATTTACAGATGCCTGTCATGGACGGTATGGAGGCCACACGGGCTATCCGCAAGCTACCAGGATGGGAAACGAAGCCGATCGTGGCGCTGACGGCGAATGTCTTCAACGAGGACCGCCGCGCCTGCCTGGACGCTGGGATGAACGATTTCATCACCAAGCCGGTCGATCCCGCTCAGCTTTACGCTACGCTGGCGCGCTGGCTTCCGGCCGAAGGCGCCGTCCGACCCGAGACGCCGTCGGAAGTGGCGCGCGGCGACGATGGCCCGCTGTCTATCGAAGGCCTGGACGTCGCTGACGGTGTCAGGCGGATGAACGGGCGGATGGATGCCTACAAGCGACTGGTCGCGCGCTTCGCTGAACTTCACATGGGCGACGTCGATCGCGTAAGGGATCGTCTTGGCCAAGATGATGCAGATGGCGCTGTGTTGATCACCCATACCCTGAAAGGCTCCGCAGGGAACATCGGCGCGAACGCGCTGTTCAATGCAGCCAGTCGTCTTGAGGCCGCTTTGAAGGATCGCGGGGACGCAAAAGAGGTCGAACAGGCCATGGCCACGACCGCTGGGCGTTTGACTTCACTAGTCGAATCCATAAGAGCCTCGCTCGAGCCGGAAGTGGCCGTGAGCTCGGCCGAAATCTCCCACGACCCCGAAAAGGTTCGTCGCATTCTGGACGTGCTTGAGGCAGCGCTCGCCGCAAGCGACGTCCAGGCGAATCGAATCGTCGAATCTTCGTCCACCGCGCTTCAAGCGGCTCTTGGTCGCGCATACGAGCCAATGAGGCATCAAATCACCGAATATCTGTTTTCCCAGGCGCTCGAGACGTTGCGCCGCGCGCGAAAAGTCTCACAAGAGTGATTAGTCCGATAGCTGAATGACCGCCTCAGAGCGGCGTTGCCGCACGAACGGTGACCGGAATGCCACGGTCACCAGCGTCGGCTTCGAATAGATCAGAGCCGTGTACCTGAAAGGTCACGAAACTGCGGCGGATTTAAAGACGTAACGGATGCCTCCAGCGCAAACTGAGGATTGGATGATTGAAAAACCTCCACCCCAAAGCAGACACAAATTAGCTGATTTGACGCTCAGTACTGGACCGTTGTGCGCACGCCGAGAACGAGGGCGTTGGGAATAGAAAGAAAGACATTCGGTTTGTGCGGGTCCGGAGCGCAGAGCCGGGATGAATGACCTATTGTATGCGTGGCTTTACGAGAACGCCCATAGCCACCTTGAAGGAATAGGTTACTTCAATGATCGACTCGAAAGTCCGAGCGGCGCGGTTTGCGCCAGTGAAGTAATTGGCGTCGAGATCGGCGGCGTGTGCTATGGCGCTGATCCGTGCGAACGTTCCAAGCAAGGCGAACTGGTCGTCAGGACGGCCGGGGACCATGCCCTGGAACGTCAGCCCCCCGTCCCCATAGAATCCACGATCTTGCGGTCGGGTGGGGCGAAGGCGAGGCGGCCGAAGGCGAAGGCGCCATCGTCCGCCTTTCCCGGCTTTTGCTAAACCTGCCGGTCCAAAATGCCGTAAAACGCTAAATCGCCGCGATGCTGACGAAGCGAACCGCTGCCGCCCGGATCCCAAATGGACCCGCCGTCGCTGGCGAAGCGCTCGTCGGCGAAGCAGCCGAAATGGCTCCAGCCGCCGATCCGCAACGTTCCGGGCAGGAGCGAGCCCATCTCCGCGCCATATTTTGAACTGCGCCTCAGCAATTGCGAACGGCGGGTCTGTTATGCGGAAATTCAGTCCATAGGCATCGTGCTTCTGTGGATCGCCACGAGCACCACAGCGTCGCGGCGGCGTTGAGGCCCCAGACCTTGCTGCCCTCCTTCATGATCGCGCCGGCGCCGAGAAAGCCGATGCCGGACACCACATAGGCGGCGATTTGCGCCGCGCCCGCGGCGCCGCTGATTCGAAACCCGAGCGAAACGAAGGGCGCGGCGCCCACGACGACAAGCACATTCGTCCTCAGTCCGGCGCTGCGCTGGCGGTATTGCCGCTCGGCGCCGATCAGCGGCGCCAGCACGAAGGCGACAGCGACGCGATGGTCAGATCCATCACCGGCCCGATTTCGACCTTGATCATGATATCGCCCTCGCGAGTCCGGCGTCGCGCGCTAGACTTGGTCATCGACTCATTAAACCGGCACCATATGCGAAACGCCGCGAGCTTGACGCCTGCGAGGAAGTTGTCGGCTCGCTTGTCGTAACGCGTGGCGACGGCTCTGAAGTGCTTCAGTTTGTTGAAGAACCGCTCCACTAGGTTGCGATACCGGTAGAGGTATTTGCTGAAGGCGGGCACGTTCTTTCTGTTGGGCATGGGTTTGACGTTGGCCCATGCGCCGCGATCGGTGAGAGCTTTGCGCATCGCGTCGCTGTCATACGCGCGATCGGCCAACAGGATTTGCCCGTCCTTCAATGCGGCGTGTTGATGGACGCGGATCGACGAGGAGTCGATCATTTGGATGTCGCCGTCGTAAGCCTTTGAAACAGCGTTGAGAAGCCGATCCCACACGCCCGCTGCGCCACCGGTTGAAGCGATTGACGCAAGTTGTGTGCGGCCCGTAGCGGGCCGGGATGTCAGCCCAGGGGGCCCCGGTGCGTAGACGCCAGAAAATCCCGTTCAAAACCATCCGGTCGTCCGAACGCTCGACGCCGCGCACCTTGTTCGGCAAAAGCGGCTGGATCACCGACCATTCAAAATCCGTCAAATCAAAACGAGCCATTCTCATGCCCCCCAGATCGGGGAAACTGAATCAGAGCGGCCGCGATTCGGGAATCCCGTTTATGAGTTCATGACCTAGGGCGCCGAAGCCAAGGGCTGATCGGCCGTCTTCTCGGCCTTGTCGTGCGGCTCGACGTGGATGGTCACGACGGCTTCGAGCAAAGCCTCCGTCAAGGCGGCTTCGATCCGGTCGCAGATTTCATGCGAGCGGGCGACGGTCATGTCCCCGGGAACGACGAGATGGAGATCGATGAAGGTGACCTTGCCTGCATAGCGCGTGCGAAGGTCGTGAAACTCGATCGCGTCCTGTGCATGATCGGCGAGAACTTTTCGAATGGCGACCAACTGGTCCTCCGGCGCGGTCTCGTCGAGCAAACTTCCGGAATTCTCCTTGAATACCTCCCAGCCGCTCCACAGGACGTGGAGCGCCACCAGACCGGCGATCACGGCGTCGAGAACGTGGATTCCGGTGACGATCACCAGTCCAACGCCCACCACCACGCCGCCCGAAGTGACGACGTCCGCGAACAGGTGCTTGCCGTCGGCGACGAGAGCGGGCGAATAATGTTTCCGTCCCTGGCGAATCAGGACGGCGCTCCAGACCGCGTTGAGGGCGGTGGCGATGCTGCTGATCCCCACGCCGAGCAAAGGCGCATCGATCGGCTTGGGCGCGAGAAGACTGTTGTAGGCTTCGTGGAGAATGGTGACGCCGGCGAGGACGATGAGGACGCCAACGACGACGGCGGACAGATATTCCGCCTTGTGATGACCGTAGGGATGCTTTTCGTCCGCCGGTTCGGCGGCATAGCGGATCGCCGCGATGGCGGCGATGGCGGTCACGACGTTGATGACGCTTTCCAGCGCGTCGGAAAACAGCGCCACGCTGCCCGTCATGTGCCAGGCAAAGCCCTTGATGAGCAGAACAATCAGGCTGATCGCCAAATTGCCCAAAGCGATTTTTCGGGAAAGGGGCATGAGGAATTCCGTCGAAAGGGAAGATGTTGGCGCGCCATCCGCGTTCGACCATGCGGACGAGCGGGTCGATGCGCCGGGAATGTTTCGGTTTCATGACAGCCGGGATTGTCGCCCGGCTGCGCTGCTCAGGGGAAAGCGGCTTTATTGAGTCGTGAGCGCAAGCATCACGATCCGGTAGAGCACCAGCCCGCCGGCGAAGACGAGGTAGAAGCGCAGCACGGACATCCACAGCCGCGACGCCCTTGAAAGGCGCGCCGGCGGCAGTTTGTGCAGCGGAGGCATCCGCCAGCAGGCGCGAACTTCGGGCTCGACCTTCACCGCCTCGCCCTTGCCGCGCAGCGCGAAGGCCGCCAGCGTGCCGACCAGGGTCAACGCGTCGCCGCCGCCGAGAATGGCGAGAATGGCCTCCTCGTCGGTCGCGTCAGGCAGCATCACCGAGGCCGTCAGGATGATCGACAGGATCACCAGCACCCCGATCACCGCGCAGGTGAAGACGTTGAGCCAGCGCCCATTGACCCAGGGTCCGAGCACGTTCTTGTCGTTGCACAGCAGCAGCAGGAACACGGTTACCGAAGGCACCAGCACGCCGGCCAGCGTCTGCACCGCATCGGTCAGCAGGCCGAGCGGCGCGCCGGGGGTGAGGACGAGGCCGGCGGCGAGTGTCCATTCGGCCTGCACTCCATCGTCGGTAGCAGGTGCCTATGCGGAACCCGTACCGTCCAACGAATCTCACGTGAAGGTCATGTCGCGTTACTCTTAACACTTTAAGCCAGGAGCTCGGGGACGACGATCGCCCAAGGTAAGGCGAATTGGTCCGCCGTTTTCGTCGGCGTCGGCGTCCTCGCGGTCATCTTGGCCCTCAAAAATTACAAGCGCGTCCCTGCCGTGGTGATCGCCGTGGTGGGGGCGACGTTTATGGCCGGGGTTTTCGGCCTTGACGAAAAATATAAATCTTGCGCGCGAGACCACCGAACACGCGTCCCTCGTCGTGCTCGTCGGTATAAACCGCAACTTCGGCGAAGCGTTTTGGGACCTGAGTGGAACTGATGGGCTTTGGCCCTAAACTGCGCATTAAGTGTTCCGGGGCGCAAGGTCGGTCATCTTTATAAAAAGACGCCCGCAGGATCCCATTCCTGGCGGGCGATGTTTCGCAGTGTAGAGGGAATTCCCATATAATTGTGCAGGCGCGAAATAGTTCCGCAGCGCAGCACCGAAGTGGAGAACCCGCGTGACACCTCTGCAGAAACTTGGCATTTTAGGAGACGTTTCCTGACGCCAACCGTTATCTTCAATGGCTCAGCCTTCTACAATTCATATCGTCGACGACGAAGCCGATATCCGTCACGCGATGGAGCTTATTCTTGAGAGCGCCGGCTACCGGGCGCGCAGCTATAGTTCGGCGCGTGAGTTCTTCGACGCCGACCACCGCGGAAGCAACGGCTGCGTGGTCCCCGATTTAAGCATGCCCGACGAGAGCGGAATCGAGCTGTTGGCGCGGCTCCAGCAGAGCGCCGCCGCCATGCCCGTCATCGTTGTCTCCGGCCGAGGGGATATTGCGCTCGCAGTGCATGCAATGAAGAAGGGCGCGGTCGATTTCATCGAAAAACCGTTTTCCGCCGAGCGGCTGATCCAAGCAGTTCGCGTCGCCGTCGAGAAAGCCAATCTGAATGAGCCTATTCCGCAAACCGATTTGCCCATGCTGAGCAGACGGGAAAAGGAGGTGTTGAGCGAGGCTCTCGTTGGGAAGGCCAACAAGATTATCGGCCAGGAGCTGAAGATCAGCGAGCGGACAGTGGAATCGCATCGCGCGTCGATCGCTGATCCGGCCTTCAAGCTCGCCCGCGACCTATGTGCGTCGCGTCGACCGTGTGCGCTATCATCCGGCCTATCACGCGCTGATGGAGATCGCGGTCGAAGGCGGGCTCGCCGCGCCAGAAGAAAAACCCGGCGCCCACGTCGAAAGGGCGGCACGGTTCTAGATGCAGACTGAGGTCGAAGCCTGCCATCTCTAGCGCGCGAAACAGAGCTGGTCCCGGTTGTCTGAACAGTTTCCCGCGACCGATAAGTGCTTTTCTGCCGGGTTCTTTCGTCAGAGGGCGCCGGGGTGTTGGGTGTGA
>NZ_JAOQNX010000043.1 GCF_025961575.1 Rhodoblastus acidophilus
GTTCCTCATGAAAGACCTTCAAGTTTCCTCGAAGGTCAACGCAAGGACTTCCGCCGTCCACGTTTCTCTTTCTTCCGATGCGATTGTCAAACAGCAGGGCCAAAGAATTTAAGCCTCACACCCGAAGGCGTCAACCCGATCCTTCAGCGACGCGTCATCCCCGGCGACCCAGCCGGCCAAACCCACGAAGGTTCAGTTGAAGACGCGTCAGCGTCCGCCGCCAGTGACCGGCAGCGACGCCGTCGATGACCGGCTTCTAGAGGCTAAGCTCTGTCGCGGTCAACTGCATTCTGCAAAAAAATCTGATTTTTTATTCGTGGCCTGTGGATGGTCCCAAAATCGAACACCTGCTCCCGCGGGGCTCGCGTCAGGGCGGGCAGGGCGGATTATCCAGCGTAAAACCCGCGTTTTCCGGAGAAACCAGCTCCGCCACAGCGACGAATCCGTCGGTGACGTATCGGTTGACGCGTCCGATTTCGAAACGTTCGCTCGGGCGATGCAAGCGGAAATTGGCGATCGCGCCGCATTTTTCGAGCGCCTCGACAATGAAGTCGCGCTCCTCGTTCGTGTCGGCGTCGGTGGCGTGCGTGATTTGAAAACTCAAACGCGTCAGGGAAAATCCGGTGTCCCGGGTTGCCGCTCCGATCCAGAGCGCGCGCTCGTCATCGGAGGGGCGCAGCGTGTCGAGCCAGAAGGACGGCGTGTCCAGGGTCTGCTCGGCGCGATTGAAAGATATCGCCCAAAAGCGGACATGATGCCGTTTCCGCGGACTGTCGCCGATGGGCTGCTGGAAGCCGATATCCTGCCTTCGACCGAAGAGGTAGAGCGTGCTGAAGGGCGCCGCCCTGTAGGGCTGGTTGAGCACGAAGGCGCGGACCATTCGCCAGGAACTGGCCAAGTTGAGCGCATCCGCTTCCGACCAGCCGGCGGCGGCGAAGGCCGTTCGCAATTGGCGCATCGTGCCGATCAGGGCGAGATTGACGGGGTCGCCCGGAAAACCATCACTCGTGAGCGTGTAGCTGGGCACGCGCCCCCGCTGAAGGAGTCTCAATCCAATCCGAATGGCGCGCGGCAAGACCACATAGGCGGCAAGGGCGTAAGTGCAGGCGACCGCAAGCGCAACGGGCAAGCGTTGGTCGGCGAAGTCGAAGATCACGAAGGCGATCAGCCAGACCGTCACAGCTCCGAGCGCGACAACCAGCAGGCGCCGAAGGAGAAGTATGAGCCGCCGCATTCTGATCCTCCCTGGACGCCTGCGCGCGTTGCGCGGTTCAGGTCGAGCGCCGCATCCAGGTTGGCCCATGGCGGGGGAGGGGGCAAGATGAAGCTGATCGGCGGGTCTGAACGGCCCCCGGGAAAACCGGACTGAGCCTCACACTTTCTTGCGCATCCAGCCCGCCAGATCGGTGGCGGCCTTGGCGAAGGCCGCGTTCAGCGCGGCCGCGGCGTCGGGCGCGTCGGCGCTTTTCGCCGGGGCCGAACCTGCAAAATCCTGGGTCGCCACGATCTTGCCGCCCTTTTCGAGCTTGGCGTTCAACTGCACCTTGGCCTCGGGCTGCGGATCGAGGCTGACCTCGAAGGCGCGAATGTCGAGAATGAGCTGATATTGCGCGTCAAAACCATCCATGCCCTTGGCGACATGGGCGAAACCGGCGGCCTCGAGGCTCTGCATGATTTTCGCCTGCACCAGTTTGGGCAGGGTGTCGCCCCATTGCCCGCCCTCGATCTGCTTCCTCTCGCCGGAATGAGGCGAAACCAGCAGGCGCTGCGTCTCGAAGCTGAGCAGGGTCGACAGGTCCGGGATCGCCACCTGGGCCTCGATGGGCGCGCCGGGCGTGAGCGCCGGAGCGGCGAGGTCGAAGGTGCGCTGCGGCTTGGTCTCGCCGCCGCCCGAAAGTTTTGCCAAGCCCGCGAGTATATCGTCGACCCGGTTGGAATTGCGCGCCAACGCGGCCGAAAACGTGTTGATGTTGTCGATGGCGCTATGCAGCGACTCGGAATTGTCGCCGACGAGATCGTCGATTTTTTTTAGGGTCGCCTTGGCGGCCTGGGTGAGGGTCTGGCCGGCGTCTTTCGAGGCGCTCAGCACCGGCGTCACATTGGCCTCGCGTCGGATTTCGGCGGCCGGTGAACCGCCGATCATCGACACCACCGCCGAACCCATCAGCCCCTGGGTGTCCACGGTGATGGTCGTGTCCGCGCGAACAGGGGTGGCGGGATCGACGGCGACGAGCGTGCGGACTTCTTTCGGATCGGCGGCCGAAAGGTTGACCTGGCGGACCTCGCCGACGCGCAAGCCATTAAAAAGCACGGATACGCCGGGTCGCACGCCGATCACCGGCTGCTCGAAGCGAATCCAGTAGAGCGCCTGTCCGGACCCGCCGGAATTCTTCAGCCAATAGACGAACACGAAGCCGGCGAGCGCGCAGGCCAAGGTGAAGAAGCCGACGATGACATAGCGGGCCGTCGTTTCCATCCCTCACACTCCCTCTTGCGCGCCTTGCCCGGAATGGCTCCGCGCCGCGCGAAAATAGGTTTGCACCCAGGGATGCGCGGAGGCGCGCATCGCGTCCATGGAGCCGATTTCGACAATGCGGCCGTCGGCGAGCGCGGCGATCCGGTCGCACACCAGCCTGAGACAATCGAGATCATGCGTGATCATGAACACGGTCAGGCCGAGCGTGTCCTGAAGGGTGCGGATCAGCGTGTCGAACTCGCCCGCCGCGATCGGGTCGAGCCCCGAGGTCGGCTCGTCGAGGAAGACGATTTCGGGATCGAGCGCCAGCGCCCGCGCCAGCGCGACGCGCTTGGTCATGCCGCCGGAAAGCTCGGAAGGCAGTTTTTCGCCATCGCGCGGGTCAAGGCCAACCATGTCGAGCTTCGCCGCCGCCACTTCGCGGATCATGCGCGGCGACAGGTCCAGATATTCGCGCATTGGAAATTCGATGTTTTGGAAGACGGTCAGCGAGGAGAACAGCGCCCCCTGCTGGTAGAGCACGCCCCAGCGCCGCTCCAGCGCGTGCGTTTCGCGCGCGCTCGCGGAATCGCGATCGGTCCCAAGGATGGCGATGCGTCCGGAGATTTTGGGGATCAGGCCGAGCATGGTGCGCAGCAATACGGATTTGCCGCCGCCCGAGGCGCCGACAAGCCCCAGAATTTCGCCGCGCCGTACGTCGAGCGACAAATGGTCGATCACGACATGAGCGCCAAAGGCGACCACAAGGTCGTCGATCTTGATCGCGATCGCTTCCGTCGTCATGGTCACATGCCGATCGACGAGAAGAAAATGGCGAAGAAACCGTCGAGCACGATCACCATGAAAATGGATTTTACGACCGAGGCCGTGGTTTGCAGTCCCAGCGATTCCGAACTGCCCTGAACCTTCAGCCCCTCGGTGCAGGCGACCAGCCCGATCACCAGCGCCATGAACGGCGCCTTGATCATGCCGACCTCAAAATCGGTCATCGAGACGGCTTCGCGCAGGCGCGCGACATAAATGCTCGGGTCCATGCCGCCATAGATCCAAGCGACCAGACCGCCGCCGAACAAAGCCGCTATCGATCCCAAAAACGCAAGGGCGGGCAGCCCCACCACCAGCGCCAGGACGCGCGGCAGGATCAACACCTCCATGGGCTCGCGGCCCATGGTGCGGAGCGCGTCGATCTCCTCGCGCATTTTCATCGAGCCGAGCTCCGCGGTGTAGGAGCTGCCGGAACGCCCGGCGACCATAATGGCGACGAGCAGCACGCCGATCTCGCGCAGGATCAGGATGCCGACGAGGTCGACGACATAATCCTCGGCGCCGAACCTGCGGAAATGAAAAATGCCCTGTTGCGCGATGATGCCGCCGATCAGCAGCGTGATCAGGGTGATGATCGGAATGGATTTCCAGCCGACACGGTCGATCTGGTTCGCCAGCGAGGGCAGCCGCAAGCGTCGCGGTCGCGTGACGACGCAGGCCAGCGCCATGGCGAAGGCCCCGATCATGTGAAGGTAGCGCAGTCCGTCGGCGCCGAAATTTTGCAAGGCGGCGCCGATTTCGGCGAGCGCGGAGGTTTGCTTGTCACGCGGCGGGTGCTCTTTTCCGGCCTCGCGCACTTTTTCGTAAAGCCCCGCATAGCGCCCGGAGAGCCCGGTGACGACCACGTCATGACGCCCGTCGCCGCGCGCCAGTCTGTCGAGCGCCACGGCCCCAAACGTGTCGAATTGGCTGATATCGGCCGCATTTACTTCAATGCGGCGCGTGTCGAGGGAGAAAATCCGGTCAATCAAGACTTCCAGCCGCCGGGCGTTGAACGCCACCCAGGCGCCGGAGCCGGTCAAGGCGATCCGGTCGGAGCCGTGCTCGATCTCTATGAGGCAATCTCCGGCCATCGCTCACACTCCCGCGTCCGCGCGCCGAATCGACAGGCGCGCGTGCCGACTTGAACTCGGCCGCCATCCTTTCTCATCGTCGCGCCGGTTGAAAGCAAAAAGATGACCCGCTCACGCCGCGGGCGCCTCGGGATTGGCGCGCGGATCAGCGCGCGTTCTGGCGCTTCGCCGCCTCGTGAACGCCGTCGATCTTGGCCGCCATGATGAAGTCATTTTCATTCAGGCCCATGATCTTCTTGGTCTGCAGCGAAATGGTCGCGTAGCCCCAGCCAAAGGCGATGTCGGGATGGTGGCCTTCGCTTTCCGCAAGCGCGCCGACCTGGTCGACGAAGTCCAGCGCCTGACGGAAGTCGGCGAAGGCGAAGCCGCGCTCCACGCGCCGGGCTTCGTCCTCCAGCCGCCAGTCCGGCGTGTTTTTCGAACGCAGCGCTTCGGCCTCGTCAGGAGCAAGCGGCGGAACGCCGCCACGACAGGGCGTGCAGGTCTTTGCGCTCAATATTTTGTTGGACATGCCCCGCTCCCTCGGCAGAGCAACGCACAGCCCTCGCTCGCGTTCCCAAGTGGTTTGGCCGATGCGCTGCAACGCGCGACGTCTGGGCAGGCCAAGCCGCTCCGTATCGCCCGCAATGAAGTGCGTGGACGTCTTGAGGATGTCTTTGACGTCTGAATAGGCGTATAGAACGGTCTGGTGAGGCCGCTGGCAAATGTCGCAAAGCTTAAGCGTAGTCGGGCGGCGCGATGCGCGCCAGCTTTTCTAGCTCAAACTCGGCAATGGCTGAGAGAAACCGGGGCTTTCGACGAAGATGAACGGCCAGGACACGTCGTTTTTCAGACTGTTGGCGGACAACAGTCCATTGTTCATCGGTATGTGCGACATGGATTTCAGGCCGTTCTATACGAACGAGGCGGGGCTACGCCTGGTCGGTCTCGACGATGTCCAGCCCACGAGCCAAGCGCCGGTGCAGGACTTCTTCTTTCCCGAGGACCAGGATTTCATTCTGAACGATTTTTTTCCCAGGGTCATGAGGGAAGGTCGCGCCGAAACCGAGATCCGCTTCCGGCATTTCAGGACAGGCAAAGCCATATGGATGATCTACGACGTTTTCGTTCTCAAGGATGAGAGCGGAAACGCGGTCGGCTTGGCCACGGTGAGCCGCGATATCACCGAGCGCAAGAACGCCGAGCAACGGGAAAAGCTGCGCGTTGCGGAACTGCAGGCCATCCTGGACACGGCGCCGCTCGGCATAGCGATCTCGCATGATCTGAGCGGCGATCGCATCGAGGGCAATCGTGCGCTGGAAGACATGTTCGGGATCGCGTTCAAGGGCGAATTCTCGACGTCGGGCGCGAATCCGGCCGCATTTCAGCTTTTCCAGCATGGGCGAGAGCTGTCCCCGCACGAACTGCCGATGCAGCATGCGCTGCGCGGTGAATTGGTCGAAGGGCAAGTGCTGGACGTTGTTCGCGCGGACGGCGTCGCCCTCAACGCCTTCGCCAAGGCGACGCCGCTGCTCGATGACAAAGGCCAGATTTGCGGCGCGGTCGGCGCCTTTCTCGACGTCACCCGGTTGAAGCAGGCCGAGGACGCTTTGCGCGAGGCGGATAGGCGCAAGGACGAATTCATCGCCATGCTCGCCCACGAACTCCGCAATCCGCTCGCCCCCTTGCGAACGGGACTGGCGGTGTTGCGGGCGGGCGTGGACAGCGCGCAGGCGGCGCGCCTGCAAGAGACGATGGCCCGCCAGGTCGATCATCTCGTGCGGCTGGTGGACGATCTCCTCGAAGTCGCCCGCTTCAGCCGTGGATTGATCGAATTACGGCGCGAAAACATCGAACTGGCGCAAGCCGTGGATGACGCCGTCTCGGCCAGCCAGCCGCTGATGGCGAAGCGACACATGCGGCTCACGGTCGCGCTGACGCCCGAGCCTCTGCCGCTCGACGCCGACCCGACTCGTCTCGCCCAGGTGCTCAGCAACCTGCTCAACAACGCCGCCAAATTCACCCCGCCCGGCGGACAGGTCGAGATTTCGACGCGCCGCGAGGCGGGCGAAGCCGTGGTGAGCGTCCGCGACACCGGCGCAGGCATTCCGCCCGAAAAACGCTCCTGCATCTTCGACCTTTTCATGCAGTTGGGCAATGATGACGCCTCGCATGGCGGTGGCCTCGGCATCGGGTTGGCGCTGGTGCGCAAGTTGGTCGAAATGCACGGCGGACGGGTCGAAGTGTTCAGCGAGGGGCTCGGCCGCGGCAGTGAATTCATCGTGCGCCTGCCCTTGGCGCAGGCGAGCGGCGTGAGCGCTGAGCCGGACGCCATCCCTTCCGCTCGCGGCGCCAGACGCCGCGTCCTCGTGGTCGACGACACCCGCGACATCGCCGATGTCCTGGTCATGCTCCTGGAAACCTTGGACGCGGATGTTCGCGTCGCCTATGACGGCCAAACAGCATTGGACATCGTCGCCGCCTTCGCGCCTGAGATTGTGTTGTTGGATATTGGCATGCCGGGCATGGATGGGTGCGAAGCAGCCCGCCGTATCCGCCAACTCCCGCAGGGCAAGGACATTTATCTCGTCGCCCTGACGGGCTGGGGCCAGGAGAAGGATCGGCGGCGCACCCGCGAGGCGGGGTTCGATGAACATCTGGTCAAGCCCGTCGATTTTGAGCAGGTGGAGGCGCTCTTGTCTCACCGCGCCTCCGAACCCGCCGGCGCTTCACCCATGGTCCAGGGCTGATCTTCAATTGGCGAAGGCGGCAAGCCCGGTGATCGCCCGTCCGACAATCAGCGCATGAATGTCGTGCGTTCCCTCATAGGTGTTCACGACCTCCAGATTGACCAGGTGCCGGGCGACGCAAAATTCATCTGAAATTCCGTTGCCGCCGAGCATGTCGCGGGCGGCGCGGGCGATGTCCAGCGCCTTGCCGCAGGAATTGCGTTTGAGAATGGAGGTCAGTTCGACGGGCGCGCCGCCGTGCTCCTTGAGCCGCCCGAGGCGCAGGCAGCCCTGCAGGCCCAGTGAAATCTCGGTCAGCATGTCCGTCAGTTTCTTCTGGATGAGCTGGTTCGCTGCGAGCGGCCGGCCGAACTGCTTTCGCTCGCTGGTATAGGCCAGCGCGGTCGAAAAGCACGCCTCGGCGGCGCCCAATGCGCCCCAGGCAATGCCAAACCGCGCGGCGTCGAGGCAGGTGAAGGGCCCCTTCAGCCCCTTTACACCCGGCAGCATTGCAGTTTCGGGAACAAACACCTCGTCCATGACGATCTCGCCGGTGATCGAGGCGCGCAAGCCGATTTTGCCATGGATCACCGGCGCCGACAGGCCCTTCAGGCCTTTTTCAAGAACAAAGCCCCTGATGTCGCCTGCGTCGTCCTTGGCCCAGACAATGAAAATGTCGGCGATCGGGGCGTTGGTGATCCACATTTTCGAGCCCGACAGCGAAAACCCGCCGGCGACTCTTTTCGCGCGCGTCGCCATTGAGGCTGGGTCAGACCCGGAATTCGGCTCGGTCAGTCCGAAACAGCCGATCCATTCGCCGCGCGCCAGTTTCGGCAGATAGTGCAGGCGCTGTTCCTCCGAGCCGAAGGCGAAAATGGGCAGCATCACCAGCGAGGATTGCACCGACATCATCGAGCGATAGCCGGAGTCGATTCGCTCGATCTCGCGCGCGATCAAGCCATAGGAGACATAGCCGAGGCCCGCCCCGCCGTAAGTCTGAGGAATGGTCGCGCCCAAAAGTCCAAGGTCGCCCATTTCGCGGAAAACGGCGGGGTCGGTCTGCTCGTTGCGAAACGCCAGCTGGATGCGCGGCGCCAGTTTTTCGCGCGCATAGCGCTGCGCGGCGTCGCGGACGAGGCGTTCTTCGGCGGAAAGTTGCGCATCGAGCGCGAAGGGGTCTTGCACATTGAAAGTCATGCGGGGCGCTCGTGGTCGTGACAGGCGTGAGACTATCCGGATTCTTTTCGGTCAGGAATGCCGCATGCGCTTCCGGTAAGCGCTGGGCGTCTCGCCCATCGCCTGCCTGAAGGCGCGCGAAAAAGCTTTTTCGCTTTGAAAGCCGGCGGAATGGGCCACGCGCTTGATCGGCTGGTTGGTGCGTGCGAGCCCCTCTTTGGCGCGATCCATCCGCGCCTTTTTCTGGAGATCGCGCAGGCTCGCGCCTTCCTTGCTCAACTGGCGGTGCAGGGTGCGGGTCGAAATATTGAAATCTTCGGCCAGATCCTGCGCAGCGGGAAGCTCGGCCTTCGGCAGGCTCATCACCATTTTGACGCGCGCGCTCAGGCGCTGGTCGCGGCGATAGGGCAGGACCGTCAGCGGCAGCGCGCGCTTCAGCATTTTTTGCAAGCCGGCCTCGTCGCGCTGCAGGGCCCGCTCGAGATAGACGGCGTCGAAGCACACGCGCGCGCAGGGCGCGTCAAAGCGCAGATTTTCTGCAAACAGTTTTGCATAGACATCGACGTGCGGCGGCGCCGGAAACGGAAATTCGGCGCGCAGGAGCGGGATGCGGAAATCCACCGTCCAGCACGCATAGCCCAGCACATAGCGCAGCAGCGAGACCAGGCAGAACTCGCGAAAGGCGCCGAGATCGCGCGTCTCGTCGATCGACAAGCGGGCGACGCCGTCCTCGACATCCAGGCGCAGCAGGATGTCGTCGACGAGAATGCGGTGGTGCCGCGTCCAGCGCCGCAACGCCAGCCCGAGCGTTGCCGAAGTGATCGAAGCGCGACACAGCAGCCCATAGGCGCCCCAGGGCAGTCGGCGCGAGAACCAGCCGAGCGCCTCGTCGTCGAGCTCCTGCATGGCGACGAAAGAGAAGGCTTCGAATTGCGCCGGCGTCACCCGCGCCTCGGCCCGGCTCAAGCAATCTGGCGGAATTTGCGCCTTCTGGAGCGCCGGCCCGGGGTCTACGCCATATTTGGCGTAGCCGAGGCAAATCGCTTTGACAAAGGCGACTGGCGTTCCGATCGTAGGCGAAGGCGCAGTCATGACGCGTTTGAGGATTTCATTGTCTGGCTGAAAATGCAACCTGATCGGCCGACACAATTCCTTAGGGCGCCCTAAGGTCCTGGGACTGGCGCCGCTCAAGAGCGCCGACAAAAGCGCTTCCAGCGAAGGGGAGAGAATTCGCGAAGCGCATCCCACACAAGAACAAGAGCCTATCGGGTGAGCGCAATAGCGGGAGGTCACCCGATAGGCCCCCAAGGGAGCAAGGCCGTGTCCATTCCGAGCCTCGATTTCGGCTTTCCCGAGGAGATCGAAATGCTGCGCGACACGGTGCGCAGCTTCGCCCAGGCCGAAATCGCGCCCCGCGCCGCGCAGATCGACCGCGACAATCTCTTTCCCGCCGACCTCTGGCAGAAATTCGGCGCCCTCGGCCTGCTGGGCATGACCGTGAGCGAGGAGGACGGCGGCTCCGCCATGGGCTATCTCGCCCATATCGTGGCGCTGGAGGAGATTTCGCGCGCCTCGGCCTCGGTTGGCCTGTCCTATGGCGCGCATTCAAACCTCTGCGTCAATCAAATCCGCCGCAATGGAACGGCCGCGCAAAAAGCGAAATACCTGCCCAAACTTTTGTCTGGCGCGCATGTCGGCGCGCTCGCCATGTCCGAACCCAACGCCGGCTCGGATGTGGTGTCGATGAAGCTGCGGGCGGAAAAGAAGGGCGACCGCTTCGTTCTGAACGGCGCCAAAATGTGGATCACCAACGGCGGCGACGCCGATGTGCTGGTCGTCTATGCGAAAACCGATCCGGCCGCCGGGGCGAAGGGGATCACGGCCTTCATCGTCGAAAATGCTTTTGCGGGCTTTTCCGCCGGCGCCCATCTCGACAAGCTGGGCATGCGCGGCTCCAACACGTTTCCGTTGTTTTTCGATAATTGCGAGGTCCCGGCTGAAAATGTTCTCGGCGCTGTGGGCGAGGGGACCAAAGTGCTGATGTCCGGCCTCGATTACGAGCGCGCCGTGCTGTGCGGCGGGCCGCTCGGCATTATGGCGGCCTGCATGGATGTCGCCGTGCCCTATCTCCATGAGCGCCAGCAATTCGGCCAGCCAATCGGCGATTTCCAGCTGATGCAAGGCAAGCTCGCCGACATGTATGCGGTGTGGTCGGCGAGCCGCGCCTATGTCTATGCCGTGGGCCAGGCCTGCGACCGCCAAAGCCATTCGCGCGTCCTGCGCAAGGACGCCGCCGGCGCCATTCTCTATTCCGCGGAAAAGGCGACGTGGATGGCGGGCGAAACCATCCAGGCTTTGGGCGGGGTCGGCTACACCAACGACTTCGCCGCCGGGCGCCTGTGGCGCGACGCCAAGCTCTACGAAATCGGCGCAGGCACGTCGGAAATCCGCCGCATGCTGATCGGTCGCGAGCTGATGGCGGAAACGCGCTGATGTCGGTCCTGAAAAGCAGCATCAACACCCGTTCCGAAGATTTCGAAGCCAACCGCGCCGCCATGAAGGCGCTGGTCGAGGACCTCCGCGAAAAAGCAGCAGCGGTGCGCCACGGCGGCGGCGCGGCGGCGGCCGAGCGTCACAAATCACGTGGAAAACTTTTGGCGCGGGAGCGCATCGACCTGCTCCTGGACCCCGGCGCGCCCTTTCTCGAAGTCGGACAGCTCGCCGCCCACGGCCTTTACAACGGCGCCGCGCCGAGCGCCGGCGTCGTGGCCGGTGTCGGAAAAATTTCCGGCGTGGACTGCATGATCGTCGCCAATGACGCGACGGTGAAGGGCGGAACCTATTATCCCCTGACCGTCAAAAAGCATCTGCGGGCACAAGAAATCGCCGAGCAAAATCATCTGCCCTGCGTCTATCTCGTCGATTCCGGCGGCGCCTTTTTGCCGATGCAGGATGAGGTGTTTCCGGACCGCGATCATTTCGGCCGCATCTTTTTCAACCAGGCCAATATGTCGGCCAAGGGCATTCCGCAGATCGCGGCGGTGATGGGCTCCTGCACGGCCGGCGGCGCCTATGTGCCCGCCATGTCGGACGAAACCGTCATCGTGCGCAACCAGGGAACGATTTTTCTCGGCGGCCCGCCGCTGGTGCGCGCCGCAACCGGCGAAATCGTCACGGCGGAAGATCTGGGCGGCGCCGACGTGCATACCAGGCTCTCCGGCGTCGCTGACCATCTCGCCGAAAACGACGCTCACGCGCTGGCGATTCTGAGGCGCATCGTGGACAACCTCAACCGGACGAGCGCCGCGCTCGGCGGCGGCGAGGAGCCGCTTTACGATCCCGAAGAAATCTACGGCGTCATCCCGGCGGACACTCGCTACCCCTACGACGTGCGCGAGGTGATTGCGCGCCTCGTCGACGGCTCGCGCTTCGACGAATTCAAGGCGCGCTACGGGACGACGCTGGTCACTGGCTTCGCCCAGCTTTACGGAACGTCGGTCGGGATCATCGCCAACAACGGCATCCTGTTCGGCGAATCCGCGCAAAAAGGCGCGCATTTCATTGAATTGTGCTCGCAGCGCCAGATTCCGCTCGTGTTTCTGCAAAACATCACCGGCTTCATGGTCGGCCGCAAATATGAGAACGGCGGCATCGCCCGCGACGGCGCCAAAATGGTGACGGCGGTTTCCACCACCCAGGTTGCCAAAATCACCATGCTGATCGGCGGCTCCTTCGGCGCCGGCAATTATGGCATGTGCGGCCGCGCCTATGCCCCGCGTTTTTTGTGGAGCTGGCCGAACAGCCGCATTTCCGTGATGGGCGGCGAACAGGCGGCGAGCGTTCTGGCGCGCGTGCGCCGCGACGCCTTGGAGGGCAGGGGGGAAAGTTTCAGCGCCGAAGATGAAGAGCGGTTCAAAGCGCCGATCCGCGACCAATACGAAACCCAGGGCCATCCCTATTATGCGACCGCGCGGCTCTGGGACGACGGCGTCATCGACCCCGCGCAAAGCCGCCGCGTGCTCGGTCTGTCTCTCTCCGCCGCGCTCAACGCGCCGCCGCGCGAGACGCGGTTCGGCGTGTTCAGGATGTGAGCCATGTTCGAGCTTTTGGAAATCGTCCGGGAGGGAAAAGTTGCGACCGTCTGGATGAACCGGCCGGAGCGCCACAACGCCTTTAATGCGCAACTCATCGCGGAACTCACGCAGGCATTCGAAAAAATCGGCGCCGACAAAAGCGTGTGCACAATGGTTCTCGCCGGGCGCGGCAAAAGTTTTTCCGCAGGCGCCGACCTCGCCTGGATGAAGGCTTTGGGAGACGCCGGATTCGACGACAATCTCGCCGACGCGCGCAAGCTCGCCGCCATGCTGCGGACGCTGGCCGACATGCCCAAGCCGACGCTTGCCCGCGTCCACGGCGCGGCGCTTGGCGGCGGCATGGGCCTGGCGGCGGCCTGCGACATCTGCGTCGCCGCGAGTGGCGCCACTTTCGCCACATCCGAAGTGCGGTTCGGCCTCATTCCCTCGGCCATCGGCCCTTATGTCCTGCGCGCCATCGGTCCACGCCACGCCTCGCGCTATTTTCTCACCGCCGAGAGCATTCCGGCCTGGAAGGCGGCGGAAATCGGCCTCGTCCACGAAGTCGCGGAGGCGGAGGCGCTCGACATTTGCGTAAAAGCGCAACTCGACCTGCTGCTTCAGGGCGGCCCCCGCGCGCAAGCGGAAGCCAAGCGGCTGATCCGCGATATCGCCGGCAAAGCCGCCGACGACTCCATTATCGAGGAGACGGCCCAACGCATCGCGCGGCTGCGCGGCGGCGATGAGGCGCGCGAGGGCCTGTCCGCCTTTCTCGACAAGCGCCCGCCGAAGTGGAGCGCCTGACATGTTCGAAAAAATCCTGATAGCCAATCGCGGCGAAATCGCCTGCCGCATCATCCGCACCGCGCGACGCTTGGGGATCAAAACCGTCGCGGTTTTTTCCGACGCCGACGCAAACGCCCGGCATGTGCGTCTCGCCGAGGAAGCCGTCCGCATCGGCCCGGCGGCGGCGCGCGAGTCCTATCTCTGCGGCGATAAAATCATCGCGGCGGCACAGCGAACCGGCGCGCAGGCCATCCATCCCGGCTACGGTTTTTTGTCCGAGAACGAAGCGTTTTGTCGCGCCTGCGCGGAGGCCGGCCTTGTCTTCATCGGCCCGCCCGTCGAAGCCATTCGCGCCATGGGCTCCAAGTCGGAAGCCAAAAAACTGATGGAGAAGGCCGGCGTTCCGCTCACGCCCGGCTACCATGGCGACGACCAGTCGCCCGAGCGCCTGCTCGGGGAAGCCGACGCGATCGGCTATCCCGTCCTGATCAAAGCGGCGGCGGGTGGCGGCGGCAAAGGCATGCGCCGCGTGGAGAGACACGACGATTTTCTGGCGGAACTCGCGTCCTGCCAGCGTGAAGCTGTTTCGTCCTTCGGCGACGCCCATGTGCTGATCGAGCGCTACGTCGTTCGACCGCGCCACGTCGAAATCCAGGTGTTTGGCGACAAGCACGGCAACATGGTCCACCTGTTCGAGCGCGATTGTTCGGTGCAGCGCCGCCACCAGAAAGTTCTGGAGGAAGCGCCGGCGCCCGGTCTTACGGACGAGCATCGTGCTGAAATGGGTCGTGCGGCGCTCGAAGCCGCCCGCGCGATAAAATATGTCGGCGCGGGCACGGTGGAGTTCATCCTGGCGCCGGATGGCGTTTTCTATTTCATGGAGATGAACGCCCGTCTCCAGGTCGAGCACCCCGTGACCGAAATGATCACTGGCCTCGATCTGGTCGAATGGCAATTGCGGATCGCGGCCGGCGAACCGCTGCCGCTCGAGCAGGAGCAGCTCACCTTCCGCGGCCATGCGCTGGAAGCGCGCATTTACGCGGAAGACCCCGCAAAAGGGTTTTTGCCCTCGATCGGGAAACTGCGGCATCTGAGCACGCCGGCCGAAGGCGCGCATGTGCGGGTCGACGCGGGCGTGGAGCAGAGCGACGTCATCAGCCCCCACTACGATCCGATGATTGCCAAACTGATCGTCTGGGACGAGACGCGCGAAAAAGCGCTCTCCCGTATGCGCAGGGCTTTGGGAGATTTTCAAATCTCCGGCGTCGCCAGCAATATCGGTTTTCTGTCGCGCCTGGTCGCCTGCGACGCTTTTGCGCAAGCCAATCTCGACACCGCGCTGATCGAACGCGAGAGCGCCGCCTTGTTCCCACCGGACGCCCCGCCAGCGGACGAGGTGTTTTTCCTGGCCGCGCTGGCGCAGATTTTGGGCGAGCAAGGCGCCAGCGGCTGCGGTCGACAGGACGGCTGGCGCCTGAACGGCGCTTTTTCCCGCGCGATGGCTTTTCGCTGCGGGGAATTCGAAAGAACGGTCGATGCCACCTATTTCGGCGATACGTTTCGGCTCGCATCGGGCAAACATGCAGTGAACGCTTGCGGTCGCCTGAGGGGCGACGCAATCGCGGCCGAGTTTGACGGTCGCCGCGTCCGCGCCGTGGTCGTGCCCGGCCACAATGCGCTCGACCTGTTTCTCGACGGGGCGGCGCACAAACTGCAAAAACTCGACCCGCTCGATGTCGCAACCGAGGGCGGCGCCGGCCATGGCGGCCTGCTTGCGCCCATGCCCGGCCGCATCATTGCTTTGCTGGTCGAACCGGGCGAAAGAGTCGAGAAGGGCGCGCCGCTGCTGGTTCTTGAAGCGATGAAGATGGAGCACAAGCTCACGGCGCCCGCGACCGGCGCCGTCAAGGCGTTCTTGTGCGCGGCCGATGACCAGGTGAGCGAAGGCGCCGAACTCGTCGAGTTCGAGCTTGAGACCGTTTAAACGCAACAAGAGCGCGTCTGATCAGATGAAAGAGAAAACCGGCGTGAGGGCGCCATGGAACGAGTAAGAATCGTCGAAGTCGGGCCGCGCGATGGCCTGCAGAACGAGGCGCAGGCGATCCCGACGGCGACAAAGCTGGAGCTCATCGCACGCCTCGTTGCGGCGGGCTGCCAAACGATCGAGGCCACGGCCTTTGTCTCGCCCAAATGGGTCCCGCAAATGGCCGACCACGACGCCGTGCTGCGGGCTCTGCAGCACGAGGACGTCGCCTATCCCGTCCTCACCCCCAATCTCAAGGGTTTCGAGGCGGCGGTGTCCGCGGGCGTGCGCGAAATCGCCGTGTTCGCCGCGGCGTCGGAAACCTTCAGCCAAAGGAACATCAACTGCTCCATTGCGGAATCGCTCGCGCGTTTCGCGCCGGTGATGGAAGCTGCCGGGCAAGCGGGCGTGAAGGTGCGCGGCTACGTTTCCTGTGCGCTCGGCTGCCCCTACGAGGGCGAGATCGCGCCACAAGCGGTGGCGCGCGTCGCGCAAGACCTGACCCATATGGGCTGTTACGAAATCAGCCTTGGCGACACGATTGGCGTTGGCGTGCCGAAAAGGGTGAAGGCGCTCATCGCCTGCGTCACGGAACTGGTTGCAGTCGAAAAACTCGCCGGCCATTTCCACGACACCTATGGCATGGGCGCGGCCAACGCCTGGGCGGCCTATCAAGAGGGCGTGCGGGTGTTCGATGCGTCTGTCGCCGGCTTGGGTGGCTGTCCCTATGCAAAGGGCGCGTCCGGAAATGTCGCGACGGAGGATTTGGTCTGGATGTTCGAGCGCTCAGGCGTCGAAACCGGAATCGATCTGCGAAAACTGGTCGATTGCGCCGTCTGGATGAGCAGCCAACTCGGGCGTCCCCCAGCTTCGCGCGTCGCGCGCGCGCTTCAGGGATAGAGCCCACGCTCGACATGCGCGATCAGCACGCGCTCGCAAGCGACGACGAAGGCCGCGGTGCGCAACGGCAGTTTCAGCTCTTCGGCCTTGCGCCAGACATGGTCGAGCGCGTCGAGGATGATTTTGGCAAGGCGCGCATTGATCTGCTCCTCAGTCCAGAAAAAGCTGGCGAAATCCTGCACCCATTCGAAATAGCTGACCGTCACCCCGCCGGCGTTGCACAGCACATCGGGAACGACGACAATGCCGCGCGCGGCGAAAACATCATCGGCTTCCGGGAGCGTCGGGCCGTTGGCGCCTTCCAGGATCAGGCGTGCGGCGATTTTCTTGGCCCGCGCGGCGTCGATGGCGCCCTCCATCGCCGCCGGGATCAGAACATCGCAGCCGACCTCCCAAAAGGCTTCGCGGGTGATCGCCTCGCCGCCGGAAAAGCCGGCGATCTCACCCTGGGCGCGCGCATCTGCGGCAAGCGCGACGACATCAAGTCCCGACGCGTTGAACACAGTGGCGTCCACATCCTGCACCGCAACCACTTTCGCGCCAGCGGCGGCAAAAAGCTCGGCCGCCACGGAGCCGACATTGCCAAAACCTTGCACGGCGACCCGCGCGCCCTCAAGAGGCATGCCTAGGCGGCGCATGGTTTCGCAACCCATGACGAAAACGCCGCGCCCCGTCGCCTTTTTGCGGCCGAGCGATCCGCCGAGATGGATCGGCTTTCCGGTGACGACGCCTGTGCTGGCGAGTCCGGTGTTCATGTCATAGGTGTCCATCATCCACGCCATCACCTGCGCGTCGGTGTTGACATCGGGCGCGGCGATGTCCTGTTGCGGCCCGATGATGACCCCGATTTCGCTGGTGTAGCGGCGCGTGACCCGCTCCAGCTCCTTCTTTGAGTAGAGGCGCGGCTCGATGCGAACCCCGCCCTTGGCGCCGCCGAACGGGAGATTGATCGCGGCGTTCTTGATCGTCATCCAGCCCGCCAGCGCCATCACCTCTTCGAGCGAAACATTGGGATGGAAACGCACGCCGCCCTTGCCCGGCCCGCGCGAAAGGCTGTGCTGCACGCGATAGCCCTCGAAATGGGCGAAGGAGCCATCGTCGCGCTCGATGGGCACATCGACGATCAGCGCCCGCTTGGGCCGGCGCAGCGTCTCCGCCAGCGGCGCGAGTTTTCCCAGATAGGGCGTGACGCGGTCGATCTGCGAAAGATAGGTGGCCCAGGCGCTGGAGGTCGAGCGCTGTACGAAGGACAGGGCGCTGGCGACCGGAGGCGGATCGATGGTGATGTTCAAGGGAGAGCGTCCTTCAAAAGGCTTCGAGCGCCAGCGCCACCCCCATGCCGCCGCCGATGCACAGCGAGACGACGCCGCGCCGAACCCCGTCGCGGCGCATGGCATGCATCAGACGGGTCGCGAGAATGGCGCCGGTGGCTCCAATGGGATGACCGTGGGCGATGGCGCCGCCTTCGACATTGACGACGTCGTCGGGAAGCCCGAGTTTCTGCATGACCGCGAGCGGCACGGCGGCGAAGGCTTCGTTGATCTCGAAGCGCTCCACCTGCGCCAGCCGCCACCCGGCGCGCGTGACCGCCGTCTCGATGGCCGGCGCGGGCGCCAAGCCGAACAGGCCGGGCTCAACGGCCGCCACGCCATAGCCGGCAAGGCGCGCCATGGGGCGCAGGCCGTTGCGCTCGGAAAAGCCGGCCTCGGCCACGATCATGGCGGCGGCGCCGCTGTTCAGCCCCGGCGCATTTCCAGCCGTAATGGTTCCATCGGCCCGGAACGCCGGCCGAAGTTTTGACAGGGCCGCAAGGGTCGTGTCGGCCCTCGGGGCTTCATCGCGCGCGAAACCGTCGACCGCGACGATCTCCTCTTCGAACTTGCCGGCGTCGCGCGCGGCGCAAAACAGGCGTTGAGACCGCTCGGCAAAACGATCCTGCGCTTCTCGGGTCAGTTGGCAGAGTGTGACCAGGTCTTCCGCATGCCAGCCGGCATGCTCTCCGGAAAAGGCGTCCTCGAGTCCATCGCGCAGCATGGAATCGTGAACCGCCGTCGCGCCCATGCGGGCGCCCCAGCGACCGGCCTGCAGCAGATGGGGCGTCCGCTCCATGGATTCGAAGCCGCCGGCGACGGCGCAATCAATCTCGCCGACGCCGATCTGTTGCGCAGCGCTGATGATCGCCTGGGCGCCGGAACCGCAGACGCGGTTGACGGTCATCGCGGGGACGCTGATCGGCAGGCCGCCGCCGAGGCCCGCCTGCCGTGCGGGATTCTGCCCGCCGCCTGCTTGAACGACATTGCCCATGACCAGTCCGCCGACCTTGGCCGGATCGAGCCCGGAGCGCTGCACCACGGCGCGCACCGCGATGCCGCCCAATTCTGCCGCCGAAAACGCGTTCAGCGCGCCGCCGAACGCTCCGATCGGTGTGCGCGCGGGATGACAGAGCAGGATTTCCCTCGTGGACATGAACCTGGACCTGCGTGATCGCGGCGACAGCGTGACCGGCGCCAATCTCTTGATTCAAAGACGCCGCAGCGGCGAATTGGTTCAATCGCGGAACGGCCAAGGCTGAGAAACCAAAGTCCGGCTGGCGTGTTTAGAGCAAAGGCGGATCAGCCGCCTTTGAGGAGGCGCGGTGAACATCGCAACGCCATTGCCGGCCAGGACGCGAGACCGCGTCGACTCCCGCTTTCTCTACGGCACGGAAGCGCTCGCCCTGCTGCCGATCCTGCAGCGCCAGCGCGACCGCGCCACCGGCCTGAACACCGCAGGCTTCATTTCCGGCTATCGCGGTTCGCCGCTCGGCGCGCTCGATCAGACGCTTTGGCGGCGCAAGGCGGAGCTTGAAGCCGAAAACGTGCATTTCGAGCCGGGCCTCAACGAAGACCTCGCCGCCACCGCCGTCTGGGGCTCGCAGCAGGTCAACCTGTTCGAGGGCGCGCTCTATGACGGCGTTTTCGGCCTGTGGTATGGCAAGGGCCCCGGCGTCGACCGCTCCATGGACGTGTTCAAACACGCCAACGCGGCGGGGACCTCGCGGTTCGGCGGCGTGCTGGCCGTTGCGGGCGACGACCACGCCGCGCGCTCCTCCACTTTGCCGCACCAGAGCGAGCACATGTTCGCCGCCGCGATGATGCCGGTGCTCAACCCGTCGAGCGTGCAGGAAATTTTGGACTTCGGCCTGCATGGCTGGGCGATGTCGCGCTATTCCGGCTGCTGGGTCGGGCTCAAGGCCACCGCCGATACGGTCGAAAGCTATGCCAGCGTCAGCGTCGATCCGTTTCGCGTCCAAAACCTCATCCCCGAGGATTTCGCCCTTCCGCCCGACGGGCTGAACATCCGCTGGCCCGATCCGCCGCTCGCGCAGGAGCTTCGCCTCCAGCACGCCAAAGTTTACGCCGCCATGGCCTACGCGCGGGCGAACAGGCTGGACCGCCTGATTTTTGGCGGACCGCGCGCCCGGTTCGGGATCGTCGCCACGGGCAAAAGCTATCTCGACGTGCGGCAGGCGCTCGAAGACCTCGGGATCGATGCGGCGCGTGCGGAACAGATCGGCCTGCGGCTTTACAAGGTCGGCATGAACTGGCCGCTCGACGCTGAGGGCATGCGCGCCTTCGCCGAAGGCCTCGACGAAATTCTGGTGGTCGAGGAAAAGCGCCAGCTGATCGAATACCAGCTCAAGGAGCATCTCTACAATTGGCGCGACGACGTGCGCCCGCGCGTGATCGGCAAATATGCCGACGCCGACGAATGGGAGGCGCCGTTGCGCGATTGGCAATTGCCGCCGGCGGGCGAACTGACGCCGACGCTGATCGCCAAAGTCATTGTCGAGCGTCTGGCGCGTTTTCACAGCGACGCGGGCCTGGAAAACCGTCTGGCGCTGCTGCTCGCCAATGAGGCGCGCGCGCTCAAAACCCTGCCGGTGCGCCAGCCGCATTATTGCTCGGGCTGTCCGCATAGCCGTTCCACCACGCAATTGCCGGAGGGAAGCCAGGCCATGGCCGGCATCGGTTGTCATTACATGGCGACCTGGATCGACGCGGAGCACACAAAAACCTTTTCGCAAATGGGCGGCGAGGGGGCGGCTTGGATCGGGCAGGCGCCGTTCACGGCGACAAAACATGTGTTCGCCAATCTCGGCGACGGCACCTACCAGCACTCGGGTCTGCTGGCGATCCGCGCGGCCGTGGCGGCGGGCAGGGCGATCACCTACAAAATCCTCTACAATGACGCGGTGGCGATGACCGGCGGCCAAAGCGTCGAAGGCGCGCTCACGGCGCCGATGATCGCCAGGCAACTGCTGGCCGAGCGGGTCGCGCGCGTCGTCGTGGTCGCGGACGAGCCGCGAAAATACGCGGACGTCGATCTGCCGGCCGGCGTGGATGTGCGCGAGCGCCGCGCATTGCTGGAGGTCGAGCGCGAGTTGCGCGACATCCCGGCGGTCACCGCGCTGATCTTCGATCAGACCTGCGCGGCCGAAAAGCGTCGCCGCCGCAAGCGGGGACTTTTGCCCGACCCGGCGCTGCGCGCCTTCATCAACACCCGCGTCTGCGAAAATTGCGGCGACTGCTCGACGCAGTCCAACTGCATGTCGGTGGTTCCCGTCGAAACCGAATTCGGCCGCAAGCGCCGCATCGACCAGTCCGCCTGCAACAAGGATTTGTCTTGCGTCGAAGGTTTTTGTCCGAGTTTTGTCACGGTTCACGGCGGCGCGCTTCGTCAGGCGCCATCAGGCGATCTCGATTGGATCGACGCCTTGCCCGAACCGGCGCCGGCGCCGCTCGAGGGTCCTTGCAGCATCCTGATCGCCGGCGTCGGCGGCACGGGCGTGGTGACGCTCGGTGCGCTGATCGGCGCGGCGGCGGCGCTGGAAGGCAAGAATGTCACCGCCCTGGACATGGCCGGTCTCGCGCAAAAGGGCGGGCCGGTGACCACGCACATCCGCATCGCGCCGGCCGGGGTCGATCTGCACGCCACCCGCATCGCCTCGGGCGAGGCGGCGGTCCTGATCGGCTGCGACCTCGTCACCTCCGTCTCGCCTGACATCATTTTCAAGCTGCGTCCCGATTTTACGCGCGCCGTCGTCAATAATGATTTTTCCATCACCAGCGAGTTCGTGCGCGCCTTCGCCGCCCAGGCGCGCACCGGCGACCTCGACGCTTTTCCTGATCCTGTCCATCCGCAGGCGGAGATGGAGGCGGTGCTGGAGCAGGCCTGCGGTCCCGGTCGGACCGATTTTCTGCCGGCCTCCCGGCTCGCGACCAAGTTTTTGGGCGACGCGATGGCGACGAACCCGTTTTTGCTCGGCTTCGCCGTGCAAAAAGCTCTGCTGCCGCTGTCAGCGGCGTCGATTCTGCGCGCCATCGAAGACCGCGGCGTCGCGGTCGCGCAAAACCGTCTGGCTTTCCAATGGGGGCGGCGCGCCGCGCATGATTTTGAAGCCGCGCATCGCGCCGCCGATCTGGCGCAGCGCCCTGTTCCGCTCGCCGAGCGACCGCTCCAGCCCATGATCGCGGCGCTTGCGGAGGAACTGCGCGCCTATCAGAACGCCGCTTACGCAGACCGTTTTGTCGCGCAAGTGGCGGAGGTTTCCGCGGCGGAGCAGCGCGTCGATCCGACGAGCGAACGCTTGACCCGCGCCTATGCGCTCGGGCTCTACAAGCTGATGGCGGTCAAAGACGAATATGAAGTGGCGCGGCTCTTCACCGAGCCGGCGTTCATGCAACAGCTGCGCGAAGCCTTCAGCGGCGATTTCGCCATCAAGCTCCATTTCGCCCCGCCCATCGCCGGCGCCAAGCGCAAAATCCGCCTGGGCCCGTGGGCGCTGCCGGTGTTGCGGGGGCTGGCGGCCTTGCGCGGCCTCCGGGGGACCTGGTTCGACCCGTTCCGCCACGGGACCGACCGCAAGCTGGAACGCGCATGGCTGCGCGATTACGAGACTTTTATGCGCACGGTTGCGAGGCGTCTGACCTCCGCCAATCTCGAGAGTGCGGTCGAACTGGCGGCTCTGCCGGAGCGTATCCGCGGCTTCGGACCGGTGAAGGCGCGCTACGCCGCGCAGGCGAGCCGGCGCTTGGCGGTTCTCATGAAGCGATTCGATGAGATTTCGGGTGTGGCGGAGGAAAAGCAGCAAGCCGCTTGCGCGGGTTGAGGGGCGCGCATGGCGACCAGACATCAGGGCCCCGGTTCGACCTCGACCTTTGCCCTCACGCTGCCGCTTACGATCGCATCCGCGGGGAGCAGCCCGCCGGATGCGCCCGGGCTTGACCGCCGACCAGCCGGGCCTCGCCGTCCGCGGAACGCGCCGCGAAAGCCAGCAGTTTTGCAATGTCCCGGATCAGCACGTTGTCGCGGCACACGGTCACCCCGACCTCCCTGAGCCTCACCAGGGCGCGCGAAAAACTCTCCGGCTGCATGCCGAGCCGGTTGGCGATCAGGGCTTTTTCATAGGGCAGGGCGATTGTGGCTGCGCCCGAGGTTTCCCTGGTCTGGTCGAGCAGGAAATCGGCGATCCGTTCCGGCGCGGAGCGGGCCTTGAGCTGTTCGACCTGTTCCACCAGGCCTTTCAGATGGACCGAGAAGGCCGCCAGCATATCGAAGGCGATTTGCGGATTTTGCAGGATGGCGCGGCGCAGCGCTGCGCCTTCGATCCGCAGGATGCGTGAGGGCGCGACGGTTTCTGCGGAAGCGGGATAGCGCCCGCCGATGAACATGGCGGCCTCGCCAAACGTGTCGCCCGCGGAAAAGATCGAGACGACGATCTGCTCGCCGCTGTCCCGCTCGCGAAAAACCTTCACCCAGCCTTCGACCACGAAGAAGAAGGCGTCTGCAGGGTCGCCTTGCTGAAAAATCCCTTCGCCCCGCTCGTGGAAACGCGGGGCGCGCCTCTGGACGAGCGCGCGCACCGTCTCCCGCCCCATCGCCTGAAACAGCGGCGAGCGCTCCAGCATGGCCTCGTGATCAACCGTCATCAGTTCGTCCCGGACTGTCCGACGGGCAAGAGCTATAGCGACCTCAAAGGGATGTTGTTGTCCGAGAGCACGTTCGGCGTTGAAAGCCGGCGAACCGCTGTTTCCCGATCTTGCGCCTGAGCAGGGGAGGGTCGAAGGTGGCGTAGATTGTTTCGCAATGTCCAGGCATTGTCGTTGCGGACATGCGGATTTGGGGGAAGGCGTGCGTCGGCGAATCCTAGCGATTCTTCCGGTCTTTCTGGTGGCTCTGCTGGTGCAAGCCTATGCGCCGGTCGGGTCGGCGCGCGCCATCGCCCATGCGCAGCACCATGCCGTCGCCGCTCCCTGTCCCATGCATGCGCGCCAGCCCGCGGCCCCGCAGCCGCATGCTCCTGGCCCGCCCTGCGATCTCTGCGCTTTCGTGTTTTCCGGCGCGGCGCCGCTCGCGTTCGACGCGCCGCAGATCGAAGTCCGCCCGGTTGCGCCCCACCGCGTCGATTGGGTCTTGCCGGAAGAGCGGAAATTCGTCGGTCCCCGCAGGGTCACGGCGCAGGCGAGGGCGCCGCCTTCGGAGGGGTGATCCGCGCGCAAGTTTTTTGTTGAGCCCCCTTTCGCACAGCGGAAGAGGCTCCGCTTGCTTGCGCAGAAATTCCCTTTTCCGAAAAGAGCTCCAAATGTTCAATCCCCATCACGCGGCCGCATCGCGGCGCGTCCTGCTCGCCTGCGGCGCGCTGGTCGCCGCTCTCGCGCCGGCGAAAGCCCACACCATTGTCGGCGACCGCGTCTTTCCAGTTACGCTCGCCATCGACGACCCCGGCGTCAACGACGAATTGGCGCTGCCGACCTTCGCCTACATGACCGGATCGAACTTCGACCGCACGCCCGGCCCGATCAATTATGCGCTGGGCTGGGAATACGCCAAGACCATCACGGCCGACCTCGCGCTGTCCGTTGGCTCCGAAGGCTTCAACTGGCAAAGGCGTCCCAATGCGCAGGGCTGGTCGAACCTCGAGACGCAGCTCAAATATGTGTTCTGGCAGGACGCCAAGTCCGAGGCGATCATCGCCGGCGCGGTCGCCGTCGAATGGGGCGGGACGGGCAGCCCGCAAAGCGCCTCGCTGGCGCCGGACCCGTTCTCGACGGTCACCACGAGGCTTTACGCCGGCAAGGGCTTTGGCGACGCCACGCTCGACTGGGCGCGGCCTTTCGCGGTGACGGGCGAGGTCGATTACGCCATGCCGCCACAAGGGCCGACCTTGGTGACCTATGGCGCGACGCTGCAATACAGCCTGCTCTATCGCAATTCCTACGTAGAGGAGGTCCCGGAACTGTTCCGGCGGCTCATTCCCACCTTCGAGGCGAGTTTCACCACCCCCATCGCCCATGTCGCTCCTTCGTCGCCCGACGATTTTTCACCCCATACGACCACTGGCGTGTTCGGGCCGGCGCTTTATTACATGGGCAATGGTTTCGAGGTCGGCGCCATGGCGCAGGTTCCGATCAACCGCGCCAGCGGCGCCCACATTGGCGCCATGGCGACCGTCTGTTTCTTCTTCGACCACCTCGCGCCCGACACCCTGGGCAAACCGTTGTTCGGTCCGCCCCGCGCCCGCACTGCCCAGTATTGAGGAGAAAACATGAAAAACCTTCGCCTCGCGCTGACCGCGCTCATCTCGCTCGCCGGCGCTCCCGGCGCATTCGCCCACGCCACGCTCGACCACGCCGTTCCCGGCGTTGGCGCGACCGTTCAAGCCTCGCCGAGCGAGCTCCAGATCAGCTTTTCGGAAAATGTCGTCGCCGCCTTTTCGGGCGCGACGCTGGCGACCGCCGCCGGCGCCGTCATTCCCACCGGTAAGGCCACAGTGCAGGCGTCGAGCCCGGACACGCTTCATGTGCCGGTCGGACGCAAGCTGGCGCCGGGAACCTATGTGGTGAACTGGCATGTCGTCTCCGACGACACGCATCGCACCTCCGGCTCTTACAAGTTCACCATCGCGCCGTGACCGAAATGGCCTTCGATCCGGCGGCGCTGGCGCTGCCGGTGCGATGGATTCACTTCGCGTCTTTGTTCGTGCTGCTCGGGGCGGCCCTGTTCCGCCTGAGCATGCCGCAAGCGTCTCCGCGCGCCGCCCGCGCCACGGATGCGCTGCTGAAAGCGGCGGGGCCGGCGACCATGGTCTCCGGCCTCTGCTGGCTTTGGTTGTTGCTGGCCAATATGGCCGGCGGCTTCGGGGCCGCGCTCGACCCGGAAATCCTCCTCGCGTTCTTTCAAAGCCCCTTCGGTCCGGTCGCGGCCTTGCGTCTGCTTTTGCTGGTGGCCGCGGGCGCCGCCATTGTCGCTCCGCCGGGCGCTCGCGCGCGCGTCCTCCTTGTCGTCGCGGTCGCGCTGCTCGTCGATCAGGCCTGGCTCGGTCATGCCGCGACCGGACGCGCGGGCTTGATCGCAGCCTATTGCCTTCACGTGCTTGCCGCCGCGGCCTGGATTGGCGGCTTGCCGCCGCTGCTGTTCGCCCTGCGCCAGGGGAACGGCCCGCCAGACGCCTCAGTGACCCTCTCCCGCTTTTCGGCAATGGCCATGGCCGCAGTCGCGCTCATCCTCGTCACCGGCCTCATGGGCGTCGGCGCCCGCGTCGGCTTTTCTGCCGAAGCTCTCGCGCGAAGCGATTACGGCTTGATCCTTGCGCTCAAGGCGACGCTTTTCGCCGCCATGCTGGCGCTCGCCGGTTTCAATCGTTTTGTCGCCATGCCCTCCGTGCGCGAGGGGCGCATGTTGGCGCGGCTGCGCGCAAGCGTCGCGCTAGAGCTTGTTCTTGGCGTTGCGACGATCGGCGCGGCGGCGGCGCTTGGCGCGACCCCGCCGCCTTGAGCCGAACATTCCGCGCTCGACCCTCAAAAGTGTTCCTAAAGGTTTTTGTGGAAACTCTATTGGCGACGCAGAGGCGCGCTCGGCGCCAGCCTGCCGTCATCACTTCGCTTCGGTGGTTTCCCGCGGTTTGATCCCGCTTCCGCGCGAATTATCCTGGCGGCGATCGTTTTAATTCTGCGTGTGAACCGGATTTGTTGTCGGCAATCGAATGGGTCAACGAGATGTTGGGGGTGAATGAGCGAGCGGGCGCGCTGCGCTTAGGGCTGGCGATCGTCATCACCGCCTCCGCCTCTGTCGCGGGGGCCGCGGAAGACCGCGACATGCGCCGCGCCGATCTCCTGACCAAGGCCTGCGGGGAGATTGCTTCCGCGGCCAGGACGTTTGGACTTCCCCAGAAATTCTTGACGCGGCTGCTCTGGCAAGAGAGCCGGTTCAACCCGCAGGCGGTGAGTTCGGCCGGGGCTCAAGGCATCGCGCAATTCATGCCGGGGACGGCGCAA
Organism: Rhodoblastus acidophilus; assembly: GCF_025961575.1. Taxonomy (GTDB): domain Bacteria; phylum Pseudomonadota; class Alphaproteobacteria; order Rhizobiales; family Beijerinckiaceae; genus Rhodoblastus; species Rhodoblastus acidophilus_C. Next base: position 26,357 of record NZ_JAOQNX010000043.1, read on the forward strand.
TGGCGCGGATTGGACGACCCTTTCGACAGCGCGCAATCCATCCGTCATTCCGGCCGATGGCTCGGCGAATTGCGCCAGCAGTTCGGCAATCTCGGATTGGCCGCGGCCGCCTACAACGCCGGCCCGGCCCGCGTCCAGGGCTGGCTGGCTGGCGAACGCGCGTTGCCCGAGGAAACCCGGGATTATGTGCGCATCGTCACCGGACGCGCGGCTGACGACTGGGTGGGAATGCGGGATGTTGAGGACGGTCCGGACAAGGCGGAATGTCCGCCGCGCGGCGCGGTGGCGCTGTTTGGCGCAACGCCTGGCCTCGCGCCTCCGCGCGCCCTGGACAAGCCGAAGCTCGAGGGCTCCACAAGGCCCGGCCGCTCCTGGGCGCTGCAGCTCGCCGGTGACCGCTCGAAGTCGGCCGTCTTGCTGCAATATGCCGACATGAGGCGGCAATTCCCGTCGATCCTTGGCCCGCGCGCGCCGGAAGTGGCGCAGAGGCGGCTCGGCGGCCGCGGGCCGAATGTCTGGTATCAGGTCCGGGTCTCCGAAGCTTCGCGCCAGAGCGCGAGCTCCCTTTGCGAACGACTGAAATCGGCGGGCGGCCAGTGCCTGGTGATCCGAAACTGACGCTTCAACCCCGCCGGGATCACGCCCGCGGGCGCGGCCAGGGTTTGGCCGCGCCTCGCATCGTCGGTCGCTCGCATCCGCTCAGTCGCGATCGTGGTGGTGATAATGATCGTGATCGTGGTGATGGCTCCCCCAGCCATGGCCGCCGGGGCGCCGGGGTCCGCCGCCCGAATGGGCGATCGCCTGCGACGACAGCGTCGTCGACAGCAGCAGGGTGATCGCCGGCGGCGTGACCGCCGAGAACCGGCCAAGAGCGGACAGGAACGCCCGTCGATCCGCGGCTTCGGCCGTTGTGGCCGGCTTGTCGTCTGCCTCATCAGTCATGGTTCTCTCCACAAGACATTGCGTCCAACGTGTCCGCCGGGGCTTCAGCGCGGCGGTTCCCAATCGCCCAGGCGGTCGATCGGGTGAGGTTAAAATGCGTTCGATAATAAATATGTTTCAAATTAAATTTATTAAACAAAAAATATCAAAATGGGCACTTTCCCGGATTTAAAAGCCTTTACCGATCCTTCAACATCGGTTCTCGCCGAACGGATGGACCGGATGACCGTGACGATGCCGCGCTGCGTTGAACCCGACCCGGAGGCCGCCGACCTGCGCCCCGCCGCCGCCTTTGCCCTGTTCGACGGCCAGCCCACGGTGTTCTGCGAGGCCGCGCAGGCGCTGTACCGGCTCAATCCGGTCGCCGCGCTCATCTGGCGCGGCCTCGACGAGGGCGGCGTCGCCGGGGCGCGCGCGGCGCTGACCGAGGCCGGCCTGGATGCGAGCCTGGCGGCGCGCCACGTCAACGAGGCGGTCGAAGGCTGGCTGCGTCTGGGCCTGCTGCGCCTGAATTCTTGCGCGCAGACCGGAGCCAACACATTTTTGGTGGACGGCGCCGCTTACAGCTTTTCGACGCCCCGCAAAAAAATCCGGGATGCGATCGCGCAGGCGTTTCCCGCAGAGACCAAACAGCTTGAGAGCCCCGCCGCGCAGTTCCAACTCATCGAATTCGGCGATTCCCTGCACATGTTCAGAAAGGGCCGTTCCGTCGGCCGCTGCGACCCGGACGAGGTCGCGCCGGCCGCCAAGGCGTTGGTCATCGCCGACATTCTGGCCCGCGACCGGACCGACATCCTGCTCCACGCCGCCTGCCTGTCGCGGAAAGGCCGCGCGCTACTGCTGAACGGCGAGCCCGGCGCGGGCAAAACAACCCTTTCGCTGCGCCTGACCGCGAAAAACTTCGGCTATTGCGGCGACGACATCGCGCTGATCGCGCCAAACGGTCATGTCTGCGGCCTGCCATTTCCCCCCACGGTCAAGTCGGGCGCCTGGAGCCTGTTCCCCGGTCTGAAAGGCGAGGTTCATCGCCGGCCCGACGGCCAGGAGGTGATCTATGCCGCGCTCGATGGCGGCGATCACGCCAGCCGTCCGGTCGGATGGATCGTCTTCTTGCGCAGGCAAGCGGGCGCCCCGAAATTTCTTTCCGTCGACCGCGTCGAGGCGCTGCGCCGCATCATCGCGGGCGCCCATGCGCCGGGCCGGCGGCTGACCCTCACCGGTTTCGCCACGCTGCGGCGCATTCTTGCGGAGGCCGCGACCGTCGAACTCGTCTACGGCTGCGCCGCCGAGGCCGCCGACGCGCTTTGCGATTTCTGCGATGGACCATAGCCGCGCCTTCGCCGACCTCTGTCTTTGCCTTCGCGGCGCGCTTCCGCCTGAGCCCGACTGGATGGCGATCGTCGCGCTCGCCAACCGCACCCTGACGACGCCGTTCCTGGTCGATGTCGTGCGCGGGCGCGGCGCAGAAATGCCCGAGGACGTCAGGAGTCTCGTAGAGACCCTGTTCGCGCGCAACCTGGCCCGCAACGAAAGGCTCACCGCGCAACTCGGCGAGACCTTGGCGGCGCTGAACGCGCATGGCGTTACCCCCGTCCTGCTGAAGGGCGCAGCCACGCTCGCCGCAAGCGATTGCGACAGCGCGGGCCGCCGGCTGTCCTGCGATCTCGACCTGCTGATCGCGCCGCAGGAGCGCGCGGCGACTTTCGACGCCCTGGCGCGCATCGGCTATCGCGTCTTCCGCCGCGCGAACGCCGGAAAATGGTTCGTCGATCTCGGACGGCCGGGCGATGTCGGCATGGTTGATCTGCACGTCGCGCCGCCCGGCCCCGCCCACCATTACCAGCTTCTGGGCGAGGTGGCGGCGCGCTGCCGTCCCGTGACCGTCGGGCTGGGCCTCGCGCTTCTGCCGTCGCCCGTCGCCCAGGCGCTGATCATGGTCGTTCACGACCAGTTCCAGGACCACGGTTACTGGCTGGGCGACATCGATATGCGCCATCTGCTCGATCTTCGCGACCTCGCGGCGCACGAGGATTTTGACTGGAGCGAACTGTCGGCGCTCGCGGTGGGGGAGCTCGGCCGCAACGCGCTGGAGACGCAAGTGCTCGCGCTCCACGCCTTGCTGGGCGTCGACACGCCTGCGGACCTGCGCCGCCGGTTCGTTCCCCGCCTTCAGCATCGCCGCCGCATGCTGCAGCTGCGGTTTCCAGAGCTGCGTCCGATCTTCATGGCCGCCGGCGTTCTCGATTTGCTGCATTATCGCAGCGAGGTGAGGCCACAGACGGGGCCGCGCCAGACGCGCTTGCTTCCCAAGGTGGAAACTCTGGGCTTTTTTCTGGCCCGCGCGCGGCAACGCCGGAACGCCAAACTTTAATGTCGAAAAATAAATATATTCAACTGGAAATAAATTATTTAATATCGCCTCGGCTGCAGGGCTCTCGCGCGAGGCGGACCGGTGCGGCCGCGCGGCCGTTCCCATGCAACACGATGTTCTAGCGGGGATACGAGAATGGACCTGTCGCCGGGCGGAAAACTGTCTTCCGAAAATCCGGAGGAATGTCTGAAGCGCATCCGCGCTTTCATCCGCGTTCTCGCCATGCGCAAAAAGCACAGCTTCAATCGCAGGGTCTCGATCGGCGACCTGCTGACCGAACGCGCCGACAATGCCGCCGCCTGTGGTTTTGGAGAGGGCACGACCATGTACGACAATGTTCTGGTCCTTGGCGACGTCCGGGTCGGGCGTCATTGCTGGATCGGACCCGGCTGCATCCTCGATGGCTCCGGACACGGACTGGAGATCGGCGACTGGTGCTCGATTTCCGCGGGCGTCCAGATCTACACCCATAATGCGGTGAACAGGTCGACCTCGCTTGGCCGCCTGCCCGTCGATTATGCGCCGACAAAAATCGGTGACGGCGTCTATATCGGCCCAAACGCCATCGTGCAGATGGGCGTGACCATCGGCGACAAGGCGATCATCGGCGCCCATGCCCTGGTCAATCGCAACGTTCCCGCCGGCGCCAAGGCTTACGGCGCGCCGGCGAGACTTGTCGCAATGGACCTCAGCGCTCCTTCATCGCCCGCTCCGCCTGATCCCACAGCGGCTTCGTCAGATAGGACAGGGCGGTCCGCTCCGGGGTCTTGACGAAGACCTCGACCGGCATGCCCGGCGTCAGCTTCGCCGAACCCAGCCGTTTGACCTCGTCCGCCTTCAGTTCGACCCGCGCCTTATAAAAACCCGCGCCGGTCTTCTGGTCCTGCGTGGCGTCCGCCGCGACCATGGCGACGGGGCCCTCGATTTCCGGCGTGGTCTTCTGGTTGAAGGCGGAGAAGCGCAGCGCCGCCGTCTGCCCGACATGAACCTGGTCAATGTCGTTCGGCGCGAACTTGACCTCGACAGCCAAAGCATCGGCTTCCGGCACGATCAGCATGATCTGCTCTCCCGGCGAGATCACCCCGCCTACCGTATGAACGGACAGTTCATGCACGCGGCCGGATTGCGGCGCGCGAATGTCGACGCGGTTGAGCTGGTCGACCGCCGCGACCTTCCTCTCCGCGAGTTCCGACAGTTTGGAGCGCGTGTCGATCAAATCCTTGCCGACCTCGCTGCGCAAATCCTGATCGATCTGGATGATCTGCAATTCGATCTCGGACGCCTTGCCCCGGGTCTGCGCGATCATGCCGGCGAGCTGGCTGCTTTCGCCTTCGAGCCGCGCGGCCTCGCGCTCCATCGCATTGATCTTGTTGAGCGGAATCAGCTTCTTGTCCCAGAGCGTGCGCAGGCCCTCCAGCTCCTTGTGAACCAGCTCGACTTCCTTGCGCTTGGCCTCCGCCTGCCCCTGATACCCCTGGATCTCGTCCTGCAATTGCGCGCTGCGCTCCTTGAGCTGCGCCTTCTGGCCATTGCGCGCCTGGCGGCGCAGGTCGAAAAGCCGTTTTTCCGCGCTGATCGCCTTGCCCGCATCGGAATTTTCGCGCACGCGATCCAGCAGGGTTTTGGGGAATGCGATCGCGTCCGCATTGTCGCGTTCGCTCTCCAGCCGCGCCTCGCGCGCCAGGAGCTCGTCCACGCCCTTGGTCACGACGGCGGCGTTGGCGGCGGTCTGGGTCTGGTCGAGCCGGACCAGGATGTCGCCGGCCTTGACCTCGTCGCCGTCGCGCACGCGCAATTCGCTGACGATGCCGCCGGTGGCGTGCTGCACCTTCTTCACGCTGGAATCGACGACGACGACGCCCTGGCCGATCACCGCGCCGGAGAGACGGCTGGTGGCCGCCCAGCCGCCGATGCCGAAGGTCACGCACAGGCTGAGCGCCCCGCCCACGACCATGTAGCGCTGGATTGAATTGATCGCCGTGGTCATCGCGCGCTCCACTTTCCTGAATTGTCCGCGACCACGTTCAGATTGACGGGCTTGCGCAGCACCCTGTTGAGCACCTCCTCCTTGGGGCCGAACGCCTGGATGCGCCCGGAACCGACCACCAGCACATGATCGACGCTTTCCAGCGCCTTGGGCCGATGGGCGACGATGACGACGATGCCGCCGCGCTCGCGCACGCCAGAGATGGCGGCGTTCAAAGCCTCCTCGCCCTCGCCGTCGAGATTGGACGAGGGCTCGTCGAGCACGACGAGGAAGGGATCGCCGTAAAGCGCGCGGGCCAGTCCGATCCTTTGGCGCTGCCCAGCCGAAAGCGCGACGCCGCCTTCGCCGATCCGGGTCGCATAGCCGTCCGGGAAGGACAGGATCAGGTCATGCACGCCGGCGGCCTTGGCCGCCTTGAGTACGTCGGTCGCTTTCACGCCGGCATGGAAGCGCGAGATGTTGCGGGCGATGCTGCCCTCGAACAATTCGACGTCTTGGGGCAGGTAGCCGATGTGTTTGCCAAGCGCATCCGAGGCCCATTGATCCAGCGCCGCATTGTCGAGCTTGATCCGACCGCCGAGGCGCGGCCAGACGCCGACCAGGGCGCGCGCCAGCGTCGATTTGCCGGAGCCGCTGGGGCCGATGATCCCGCAGGCGCTTCCGGCGCGCAGGGTGAAGGACGCGCCCGACAGAAGCGGCCGCTCGGAACCGGGCGCCGCGACATGCAGCCCTTCGACGACGAGGGAGTCGCGCGGCGCCGGCAGCGCGAGCGGCTCTTCCTCCTGCGGCAGCAGTTTCAGCAGCAGGTCGAGCCGGCGTCCCGCCTGGCGCGCGCCCACAAACCCCTTCCAGTTGGCGATGGCCACGTCGACGGGCGCGAGCGCGCGCGCCGTCAGGATCGAACCGGCGATGATGATTCCCGCCGTCGACTGCTGGTTGATGACCAGCGTGGCGCCCACGGCGAGCACCACGGATTGCAGCACGGAGCGGAACACCCGCGAGGCGCCGCCGAGACCGCTGGCGATGTCGCTCGCCTGTTCATGCGCGGCGAGATAGGCGTGATTGGCCTCGCGCCAGCGCAAGGCGGCCTGGCCGCGCATGCCCATGGCGTGCAGCACCTCAGCGTTGCGCCGGCTCTCCGCGGCGAGCGCGCTGCGGGTCGCGCCATGGCGCGCGAAAGCGGCGGCCGGCCCCTTGGTGGTGAATTCGGTGGCGACGGTCAGCGCGATCAGAGCGAGCGCGCCGAACAGCGCGGTGACGCCGATCCAGAAATGGAACAGGAAGCAGATGCCGAGATAGACCGGCATCCAGGGAAGATCGAGAAGCGCCGTCGGACCACCGCCCGCCAGAAAGCCGCGCAACAGGTCGAGATCGCGCAGCGGCTGCAGGCCGTCGCCGTCGCCGCGGGTCTTCAGGGGCAGGCGCACCAGCGCGTCGAACACGCGCAAGCCCACGCGTTCGTCGAAATGGCGGCCGATGCGCGTGCTGATCCGCGCGCGCACGAGATCGATGCCGCCTTGGAACAGATAAAGGGTCAAAGCCAAAATCAGCAGAGCCACCAGCGTCGGCACGCTGCGGCCGGGCAGGACGCGGTCGTAAACCTGCAACATGAAGAACGAGCCGGTGAGCATCAGCAAATTGCTCAAGCCGCTGAACAGCGCGAGGCCCCAGAAAACGCTCTTGCAGGAGGCGAGAAAGGCGCGGATCTCCGAACGTGGGTCTCCGTCGAACGATGGCTGCGCCCGATGCGAAAACAGGATTTTCCGCGCGGTATCGAGCAGATCCTTCGCTTGCGCACGCAGCTTCTCTGTCCGAGCGACCAGCGCGGCCAGGCTTTTGAGAGGCCCGGTCTGGTCATTGTCGAAATGGTCCGGGGGCGAGAAATTCCCGCGTCGTTCGATATGAGTCATGGGGCTCCCTCTGTCGGCGCCGGGACGCCAGCGGCCGGAGCCGCTGGCGTGACTTTGTTAAGAGCGTCAGGCGAAGTGGAAGTCCTGCGCGTTGAGCGCGCCAACATGGGTGTGCTTGAGCGTCAGCGAGTCGGCGCCCGAGGAGATGACGACGTCATGCCCAACCTGCTGCGCATGGGAGAGCACGGTGTTGAAATCGGCGAATGCGCTCGTGCTGAGCTGGATCGTGTCATGATTGGCGCCGCTCGCGTGGAAATCCTTGATCACGTCATGTCCAAAATTCTGAGCGAACACGAAAGTGTCGGGATGGCCATTGCCGACGAACACATCATTGCCGGCGGTTCCGGTCAGCGTATTGGCGCCGCTCGATCCGACGATCGCCGCGCCGGAGCTGGCGGAGGCGACGTGACCGGCGCTGTCCACTTCCTTCGCGGTGAACGTGTGCACCGCGTCGGACAGCGAGCTGGACTTGAAGGTCCAATGCCCTGAAGCGTCGGCGGTCGCGGTTCCGACCTGGGCGGCGCCGTCGTAGAGGCTGACATGGGCGCCGGCGTCCGCCACTCCCTTGATCAGAGCTTGATGTCCATGCGCATGCGCGCCGGTGACCTCGACATGGTGGCCGGAGGCGTCGGACGTGGTCGTGTCGGTGGTCGAGGCGGCGGTGGTCGCGGCGGCGGGTTTCGTCGTGGTCGCGTCCGTCTTCGTCGGCGTTGCGGCCGTCGCGCCGGTTGTGTCCGCGGCGCTGGTCACGGTCGTCGACGCATGGGTGGTCGGGCTGGTGGTCGCGGTCGTCGCGGTGGTCCCGTGATGGTGCGAGCCGCCATGGGTGTGGCTGGTGGTCGTGGTCGTCGAACCGTCCGTCGTCGTCCCGCCGCCGGCGGTTGTGGTCGCGCCGCCGGTCGACCCCGTCGTGGTCCCGCCCGAACCCGTTGTCGTCGTCGAGCCCGTCGAACCCGTCGTGGTCGTCGAACCCGTTGTGGTCGTGCTGGTCGAGCCGACATTGGCCGAGGTGTTGAGCGTCTTGATCAGGCTCGCGCCGTCATTGACGTTGCCGGTATAGGTGGGGCTGTTGGCGTTGAAGTCGGTGACGCCCCATTGGCCCGAACCCATGTGATTGTTCGTGAACGACACGCCGCTGATCGAGCCGCCGCTGAACTGGGCGTCACTGTAGACGGTGTAGCCGCCGCCGGACAGCAGGTTGTTGTCGACCTTGATGTTGGAGATCGGCCCGAAATAATTGTCGATCATGACGGCGGAGGTCTGGCCAAAGTCGTTGATGACGGTGTTATGGCTGATCGACACGTTGGATTCGCCGCCGTCGATCTGGATGCCGTCGTAATGCGGCGAGCCCGAGGCCTTGAGGTTGTGGATGTAATTGTCCTGGATGGTCGAGGCGCCGGTAATGTTCATCCCGTTTTCGACGCCGGAGATGTTGTTGCCGATGAACGTCCCCTGGCCGTTGATGCCGTGGGAGCCGTCATTGTTGGCGCCGGTTCCGCTGATCGTGCAGTTCTTGACGGTCGCGCCGGTCACGCCGCTGGCGATGTTGACGACGCCGGTGTCGGTGCTCCCGGTGATCTTGCAATTCTCGATCGTGACGTTCGGAGCGTTGATATAGACGGTCCCCTTGATGTCGAGGCCGGAAATCACGGTCCCGGCCTTGGTGACGGTCAGGCTGCCTGATGGGCTCAGCGTCACTCCGGCGGGAACGCCGGTGTTGGTGGCGTCGGGAAAACCGGTGGAGGTGGTCGTTGTAGCCAAGCGTGCTCTCCTGAGTTTTGGCAAGGTATAGTGCTAATTGACAGGCTATTTGGCGGAGAATGCCAAGCAACCAAAAGGCCAAGTTAACGGTCGCCAAAAAAGTCTGTAGAAGAGGCGACATTGTGACGTGACCGCGGCCGCGCCAAGGTTATTTGCGTTCGGCGTCCGCCCAAATTTAAATCACAGGCGGGCGCTTCGGTGAGGGCCTGCGGAAGAAAGCCCATGATAAAAAGGCGATTTCTTCCGAAAATGCAGGGAGTCTCGGCGGTTTTTTCCTCATCCGCCATGCCTGTGTTTAATTCTCCAGCCCAAGCGATGCAATCCGGCCAGCCGATATTTTTTTCAGGAGCAGGACGGGGAGCGGCGAAATTAAATAATGCCGTCTTGCTTTCTGCCTTAGCCAACTGAACGCATCACGCGGGATGTGAACAGGAGAAATGCGATAAATATCTTTTTATAACAGAAATTTGATATGAAGTCGGTTGGTCGGCGCACGCGGCGGGGCGCGCTACGACAGCGCGCCGTCGGCTGCGTCAATTTTATCCACAAGGAGTTTAAATGAGCGACGGTGCAGCCCTGTCGAAGATTAAACGAGAGGCTGCGCCAGTCTGCGGTCCCAGCCGAATCACTTCAGACCCGCCAAAAATCTCTGGCGAGGGGCTGAGGATCCAGATGAGTGTGAAATTATACTGGCCGACGTCGCGCCTAAGCTCGAGCGCTAGAGCGGATTCGACTTAATCCGGATCATATCCTGCTGCGGCGAAGAAATTGGCGCACTCTTGCGGCGTGAAAGCTGACAGGAGCGCGCCTAT
>NZ_JAOQNX010000044.1 GCF_025961575.1 Rhodoblastus acidophilus
AGAGGGACCCCGCAAGCACGCTGGTTGTCCCCACACCCAACTCATCAGACAAGCGAAGGGACAGAGATTAAGTCACAGCCTCTGAGGAGCCCGCCTTGGCGGGCGTCTCGAAGGGCGGGGGCGGGCCACGAGTTTTTCAGCAGTCTGCTAGTCGTAATAGCCCACGCCGCAGGCGTAATCGGCGTTCACCCGGGTCACGAATGAGGTTTTGTGGGCCGGTTTCGGGTCGGTCGGCTTGCCGAAGAGATAGGTGACTTCGGTGATCACGCCTTCCTTCTGCCCGGCGGCGTAGATCTCCTCGCCATAGGCCTTGCCGGTCTCGTCCTTGAGCGCCCGCACGTCCGTGCCGAGCAGGTCCTTGGCGTTGACATTGCCCTGGGCGACGAATTTCCCGTCGCCGACATTGAAGCAGAACACATAGATATTGCCGGTCATGCCGGTCAAAAATTTGCCTCGGCCCGCATTGAACTCTTCAAAAGCGTGCTTGCTGTCGGAGGTCACGTCGGCGGCGGCCGTCATGAGCATGGCCTTGGCGATATATTTGTCGGCGGGATGAGCGAAAGCCATGGGCGAAAGCGCCAGGAGCGCGCCAGACGCCGCCGCAAGGATGTTTTTGCGCAAGATGTCCTCCGTGATCGCGTCGTCTCGTTGCAAGGCGGCTTTTCCAGCCGCGCTCTGGGACTTTAACGCGAGACGGAGCGGGCCGGCAGGGCCGCGATCCTTATTTAGCTTTGAGAAACGTCAGCGCAGGCCGGCGGCGGCGAAAACCTCGTCCTCGGATTCGACGACCTCGAAGGCGGAGCGGACGTCCTCGTGGATCGGGATGGAGCGCCCGGTCGCGATATTGACGAAGGTCCACAGGGTTTCGGCGCGGGCGAGGACGTGCGGGCGCTCGCCCCGTCGCACGAACAAAGTGCGGCGCGGCGAGGTCCGCTCGCTCAGTCCAGCGATCCAGGTGTAGATGGCGATTTCGTCATGCAGCATCGCCGGGCGCAGATATTCGATCGTGTGCGAGCGCACGAACCAGGAGGCGCCGAGGTCGAGATAGCGCTGCATCGGCCAGCCCTGAGCGCAGGAATGCTTGATGGCGACCTCCTCCATCCAGCGCAGATATTCCTGGTTGTTGACGTGGCGGTGGGCGTCGATGGCCTCGGCGCCCACAAGAATGTCCTTCTGGTAAATTCTCGCCATGAGCGCTCAAAAACACTCTTCTTCGAGCGTCTTCAGATCCTTGAGCGCCTGGTCGTCGTCATGGTCCTCGAACAGTTCGACCATGTAATAGACATGCGAGTGCAGCAGCAGCAGCTTGTCGGTGATGGAGTTCTCACCGGCCTCGATGGCGGCGAGGCGCGCCTTGAACCGGTCCCAGAAGGCGTTGCCGGTCTCGGGATTGTCGATGTAGCGGCGCAGATGCGTGAGCACGCGCTGCATATTGCCTTCGAAATCGATGTCCAAAAAGCTCACGTAGCGGTCGGGCTGGGCGGCGGCGTTCATGATCGTCTCCGAAACTGGATTTTCGCCAGTAAGACCTGAGCTTTTCCGCGGGCGCAACGGCCAACACGCGACCGGCGATGCGCTTGCACGAGCGGTCGCGTGCTTGAATAAACGGCAAGCCTAAAAAGCCAGCAGTTTTCGCAGGCGCTCCACCTGCCGGCGTCCCACCGGGATTTTGGTCGCCGCCTTGTCGGCCATGCGCAGGAACCACGCGCCATCCAGGCGCTCGGCGGCGCGGACATGGCTGAGATTGACGATGTGGCGGCGATGGACGCGGACAAACAAAGCGGGATCGAGCCGCGCCTCCAGGCTCGCCAGCGAACGCGGGCAGAAGGCGGAAAAATTCAGCGTCAGCGCCTCGGCATAATGGCCCTGCGCCGACAAGGCGGCGACCTCGTCGATGTCGATCAGCGCGGTGACGTCGCCCATGCCCTTCTGGATCGGCAGTTTGACCAGGAAGGGGCCGGGCTCGGCCTCGGGCTCCGGGGGCGCGGCGAGATCGCCGAGCATGAAGAACATTAAGACGGTGGCGGGGTCTTCGGGGCCGCCGCCGGTCGCCAGCGCGATGGCGCGGGCCAGCAGATTGCCCATGCGGGTGGCGACGATCAGCGAGGCGCCGAGCGGGCTTTCGCCGGCGCTGGCGATCAGCCAGCCCACTTTGGCGCGGGCCTGGGGCGGGTGCAGCTCCAGAATGTCGACGCCGAAAAACGGGCCGTCGCCATCGCCCAAAAAGCTCTGGACGGCGCCGCTCGCCGCGCGGATGCGGCGGTCGCGGTCGAGCATGACGACGCCGAGAGGCAGGCGCTGGAGGCGATACTCGAAAGTCTGCGCCTCGCCCACCTTCAGCTCACGAAATCCTGGAGCCGGTAGCCTTGCGCGAACAGCAGCGCGGTGAGGTCGCTGTGGTCGATGCGCGCATGCGCCGCGCTCGCCACCGCCGGCTTGGCGTGGAAGGCGACGCCCAGGCCCGCGGCTTGGAGCATGTCGAGGTCGTTGGCCCCGTCTCCCACGGCAAGGGTCTTGTGCGGCGGCAGTTCGTGCTTTTGCGTCAATTCCTTCAGCGCCGCGAGCTTGGCCGCCTTGCCGAGCACCGGCTCCTCCACTTCGCCCAAGAATTTTCCATCGGCGATTTTGAGGACATTGGCGCGGTTTTCCTGAAAGCCGAGCTTTTCCGCGATCACCTCCGTGAACACGGTGAAGCCGCCCGACACCAGCGCGGCATAGGCGCCGTTCGCGCGCATGGTCATCACCAATTCGCGCGCGCCTGGCGTCAGCGTGATCCGGTTGGCGATGGCCTCGTCCACCACGGAGGCGTCGAGGCCTTTCAGCAGGGCGACGCGTTTGCGCAGCGCCGGCTCGAAGGCGATCTCGCCGCGCATGGCGCGTTCGGTGATGTCGGCGACCTCATCCTTGAGGCCGACGAAATCGGCGAGCTCGTCGATACATTCCTGGCCGATCATGGTCGAATCCATATCGGCCAAAAACAGCTTTTTCCGGCGCCCCGCGAGCGGCTGCACGAAAATGTCGACCGGCGCGCCGCCCAAGGCGAGACGCAGCACGTCGGCGGCGGCGCGGCAATAGGCGGCGTCGGCGAAAGAGCCGTCGGCGTGATTGCCATGGGCGGCGCCCGGTGCGAAAGGAATGTCCGCCGCGCGGCCCGGCGCGAGAAACTGCGGGTCGCGCGCGCCCGGCAGCCGGCGGGCGGCGGCCATGAGCAGATCGGGGCTGATCGTCTGGGCGTCGGCGGCGCCGACCAGGGTCGCGACATGGGTCATTTGCTGTTGAACACTTTCAATTTTTCGGAATTCGACGCCGTACAGGCCGTGCTCATCGCAGGTCCGACCGCAAGCGGCAAGACCGCGCTTTCCGCTGGGATCGCCGAAAAAATGGGCGCCGTGGTGATCAATGCGGATTCCATGCAGGTTTACGCCGATCTGCCCGTGCTTTCCGCGCAGCCGACGGCGGCGGAAAAAGCCGCCGCGCCTCATTTGCTTTTCGGACATATCGCAGCGGAACGCAATTATTCCGTGGGTCAATGGCTTGTTGATGCTCAAGGAGCTGTGGCTGAATGTCGCAGGCTTGGACGGAGGCCGCTGTTCGTCGGCGGCACCGGCATGTATTTCAAGGCGCTCTTGCAGGGCCTGTCCGACATTCCCGCCGTGCCCGAGGAGGTGCGCGCCCGGGTGCGGGCGGAATGCGAAGCCGTCGCGCCGGCCGAGATTTATGATCGGCTGGCGAAGGTCGATCCGGAAACCGCGGCAAGGTTGCGGCCGACCGACCCGCAGCGGCTGATTCGCGCGCTGGAAATTTTCGAAGCGTTTCAGACGCCGCTGGCGCGTTTGCAGGGCGCGCGGCAGGCCCCGCTGCTGGAGGCGTCACACTGCAAATGCCTGTTTCTCGCGCCCGAGCGCCCGGTGCTGAATGCGAGGATCGAGGCGCGCTTCGACCGGATGATGGAGAGCGGCGCTCTGGAAGAAGTTGCGCGGTTACGGGCGAAAAAACTCGACCGTTCGCTGCCGGCCCTGCGCGCCGTCGGCGTTCCCGGGCTCCTGGATCATCTCGACGGCCTGTGTTCGCTCGACGAAGCGGTCGAGCGCGGCAAACGCGACAGCCGTCATTACGCCAAGCGGCAGTTCACTTTCGCCCGCACGCAATTGCCGGGCTTCGAATGGATCGCCGCGCCCTAAAAAATCGGGCGGACCGAGGGTCCGCCCTGCCTTGCGCGATGGCGCTAAACTCCCGTCACCAACGGCGACCGCCGCCGCGATAGGCGCCGCCGCCGCGGTACGCGCCCCCGCGATAAACCGCGCCGCCGCGATAGGCCCCGCCGCGATAGACGGCGCCGCCGCGATAATAGCCGCCCCGGTAAACCGCTCCGCCGCGATAGACGGCGCCGCCGCCATAGACCGGGCCGCGATAGACCCCGCCATAGCCGACGCCGTTGGGAATGCAGCCGCCGTAGGGGCCGCGGTGGAAGCCGATGCCGCAGCCTCCCGCCGTCAGCGTCACGTGCGACTGGACCTCCGGAACCGAAGACGGCGAAAAGGCTTCGGCGCCAGAGGCCGCCAGCGACATCGCGCCGACCAGGCCCAGCATGGCAAGAATTTTCCTCAAGGCTAAATCCTCCTTGGCGTTGTGGATCAGCGGCGTCGGATGGCCCGCCGCCGACGTGAACCGGACCAAGACTAATCCATTCGCGGATTCGACGCCACTTCCGCCGCTATTTCTTCGCTTTCGCCGCCTTGGGGACCTTTCCCGGCCAGCTGACCACACGCTCGACCTGCTCGTCGATGGAGAGATCGTCCTCGAGCGCGTAGACGCGGCCGATCACGGACACGCCGGCCTCGACCACGCTCTCGCTTCGGCCGCTCACCAGCGGGTGCCAGTGCGGCAGGTCCTGGCCCTGGCCGATCAGGCGATAGGCGCAGGTCGGCGGCAGCCAGGTCAGGCTGCCCGCGCTTTCGGCATCGAGGCGGATGCAATCCTTCACCCGGCGCGAGCGGTGGCCGTAATCCGCGCAGCGCGCCTTGGCCGCGTCGAGCAGCCGGCAGCCGACATCGGTGAAGTAGATCTCCCCGGTATCCTCGTCCTGAAGCTTGACCAGGCAGCAGCGCCCGCAGCCGTCGCACAGGCTCTCCCATTCGGATTTGGAAAAATCCGCGAGCGACCGGCCTGCCCAAAATTTCTCGCCCTTGCGCGCCAAAAATGCCCCGTTGTTCCAGAATGAAACGTTTGTTGTGGCGCCGGGTTTGCGCCGGAAGCCGAGATGAGGCGGAGATGCGCCGCGACGGTGGACGCGTCAAGCTCCGCGCTCGTCAAGCGCGTAAAAAAAGTGTTAAGACAGGTCCGCACATTCGCGCTGAAAGGGTTTTGAGGTGCAGTCCGATCAAGGCAAATCCGCTCTGTTGCGTCGGCTGCGCCATCTGGCGCTGGCCGCGGATTCGTGGCTCGATTCGGTGCTGTTCTCGGCGCAGGTCAGGGCGGGCGAGCTTTGGCGGGATTTCTCCGGCTTCATGGAGAATTTTTCCGTGCGCGGGGTGTCGCGCCTTGCGGTCGAAGTCGCCTGCGAGGGCCTGACGCTGAGCGTGTTCGGCGGCATGGTGCTGGTGTTTCTGGCCCAGCCAGCCTTCAAGATGACCGCGAACGACGATTGGCTGAAGAAGACCAATCTCGCCGTGGTGTTTCGCGACCGCGACGACGTGGAGGTGGGCCGGCGCGGCGCGCTGCACGAAGATTCCGTGCCGATCGAGCAATATCCCGACCATGTGATCCAGGCGCTGCTGGCGACCGAGGACCGCCGCTTTTTCGACCATCTCGGCATTGACCCGATCGGCCTGGCGCGCGCCCTCACCGTCAACGCCCGCGGCTCCGGTTCGGTCCAGGGCGGCTCGACCCTGACCCAGCAATTGGCGAAAAACCTCTTTCTTTCAAATGAGCGCACCGTCACCCGCAAAATCAACGAGGCCTTCCTCGCCTTCTGGCTGGAGAGCCGGCTGACCAAGCGCGAGATTCTCGAGCTCTATCTCGACCGCGCCTATATGGGCGGCGGCGTGTTCGGCATCCAGGCGGCGGCGCGGTTCTATTTCGGCCATTCCATCAAGGATGTGACGCTGGCCGAGGCCGCCATGCTCGCCGGCCTGTTCAAGGCGCCGACCAAATATGCGCCCCACGCCAATCTGCCCGCCGCGCGCGGCCGCGCCAATGACGTGCTCAGCAATCTGGTGGCCGCCGGCTTCATGACCGAGAATCAGGTGGCGGAGGCGCGGCGCAACCCTGCTTCCGCCGTCGAGCAGCGCGGCGCCAATGCGACGCCGGACTGGTATCTCGACTGGGCCTTTGGCGAGATCAAGAGCTTGGCGGATTCGGGAAAACTCGGCTCCGACCGCGTGCTGAACGTCAAGCTCGCGCTCGACAGCGGCGTGCAAAAACTGGCGCAGGACACGATCGAGAAAAATCTGCGCGAGAGCGGGCCCACCTATAACGCCCATCAGGCGGCGGCGGTGATTCTCGAGCCGGACGGGGCGGTGCGCGGTCTGGTTGGCGGCCGGGACTATGGCGCGAGCCAGTTCAACCGCGCCGTCGACGCGCGGCGCCAGCCCGGCTCGTCGTTCAAGCCTTACGTCTATCTCACCGCGCTGATGAGCGGCAAATTCACGCCGCAGACCACGGTGGTCGACGCCCCGATTTGTCTCGGCAACTGGTGCCCCAAGAATTATGGCGGCTCCTATTCCGGCTCCATGCCGATGTGGAACGCGCTCGCCCATTCGCTCAACACCGTGGCTGTGCGCCTGTCGGTGGCGGTCGGCGACGGCGATGCGAAAAAGGGGCGGAAAAAAATCATCGACACGGCCCGGCGGCTTGGCGTCAGCGCGCCGCTGCCCGACACGCAATCGCTGCCGCTCGGCGCCGACGATGTCAGCGTCATGGACCAGGCCACCGCCTATGCCGCCTTCGCCAATGGCGGCAAGCGTATAAAACCCTATGCCGCGCTCGAAATCGCCAACAGCCGCGGCGATGTCATTTATCGCCACGATCGCGATGGCGAGCAGCCGCAGCAGGCGATCGAACAGCGCTATATCGAAATGCTCGACTTCATGATGACCCAGGTGGTGGAGCAGGGCACCGGCGGGCGCGCCAAACTCGAAGGCGTCAAAGTGGCCGGCAAGACCGGCACCACCAATGAATACAAGGACGCCTGGTTCTGCGGGTTCACCGGCAATTTCGTCGGCGCGGTCTGGTATGGCAATGACGACGACGAATCCATGGCCAAAATGACCGGCGGCACGCTGCCGGCCATGACCTGGCATGATGTGATGCAATACGCCCACAGCGGCGTCGATCTGAAGCCGTTGCCTGGCATGACCCTGATCGCGGCGCAGGGGCCGCAGGCGCCGGTCGGCGACGCCAGCGCCGGCGCCCGGCGGCCCGAGCGGCTGACGCGCAAGGCGACCGAGACGATCGGCGCGATCGAGGTCCTGATGAAAAGCTCGTCGGGACGCCGCGCCATGCTCGACCTCGGCGAGAACCGCCCGCGGGGCGGCGGCGTGATCGAACTGCGCTAAGCAGGGTTTCCGAACAGTGGTCCCCGGTTTTTGTTTAAAAATCCTGCAAAAACAGAGGAGGCTAAGCGGAGCTTCGTTGGGTGACCAACGAAGCTCTGCTTAGGCGCGCGCATGTTTTCGCGGCCGTCCGGCGCCTTCCTCCAGTCGATGATCCGCCTGCTGCGGGCGCCCAGCTGGCGGCGGGCCGCCTTCGGCGTCACCCTCGCCCTGCTGGCGGCGGCGCTGCATTTCGCCTGGCCGCCTGTGCGCATGGAGCCGCTGCCCAGCGCGGGCCTCGGCCCGTTCATCGCCATCGCCGCTCTGCTCGGGCGCCGCGCCGGCGGCTTGGCCGCCCTGTTCGTCGCGACCGCGCTGGTCATGCTGTTCGACGATCCCGACCCCGAGCCGTTTCGTCTCGTCGTCTATGTCGCCAAATGGCTGGCCGTGGTCCTGGTTGCCGATGTCGCGCACAACCTCTGGCTCCGCGCCGCCGAGAACGAACGCGTCAGGGCCGAGGAAGCCCGTCTGGCGCAGCAGCGGCTGGAGCTGGCGCTCGAATCCGGCGCGATCGGCACGTTCGAGGTCGATCTCTCCACCCACCACATGCGCCTCAACGAAAAACATCGTGAAATCTTCGGTTGGAGCAACGACCAGCTCGTCACCACCGGCCTGATCGACACGCTGGTCGTTCCGGAGGACCTTCCGGGGCTGCAGGAGGCGCGGGCGCGGACCCTGAGCGGGAAGGAGCGCTTTCACGCGAAAATTCGCATCAGGCGCGCCAATGACGGCGCGTTGCGGCACGTCGAGACGCGGGGCGAAGCGGTTTTTGAAAACGGCGTTCCGGTGCGCGTGTTCGGCGCCACCCGCGACGTGACGGATGAGAGGGAGGCGGCCGCCTCGCTGGAAGAGCGTGCGCGGCTTTCGGAACAGAACCGCTCCAAGGCGGACGAACTGGTCCAGGCGCAAAAGGGCCTGGCGCTGGCGCTCGAGGCCGGCGCGATCGGCGTCGGCGAGCTCGACCTGCGCTCCGGCGTGGTCAAGGTCAACGACAAGCTGCGGAAGATCTACGGCCTGGGCGCCGGCCCCGTCATGCTGGACAGCCTCGACGGCCTTGTCGTGGCCGAGGACCGGACGGCATATTATGCGACGATCGCGCAGGCGCTCGATCCGCGCGGCGCCGGTCAATGTGAACAGCGTTTTCGCATCCGCCGGCGAGACGACGACGCCGTGCGCTGGGTTTACACGCGCAGCCAGGTCTTTTTCGAAGATGGCGCCGCGGTCCGCGTCGTCGGCTTGATGCGCGACATCACCGACGAACGGGCGGCGGCGGCGATGTTGGAGGAAAAGGCGCGGCTGGCGCAACTGGATCGCGTCCGCGCCGAGGAGCTCGCGCGGGAGCGGCGCCGCCTCGAATTGGCGCTTGAAGCGGGCGCCATCGGGACCTTCGAAGTCGATCTGATCAGGGGCGATATTCACCTCAGCGAGAAACACCGGGAAATTTCCGGCTGGACCAGCGAGGAGCCCTTGCCGGTTGACATTATGGACGGAGATATGGTCGTCGAAGAGGACCGCGCTGTGCTCCAGGAGGCGCGGCTGGCCGCGTTGCGCGGAGACGGGCGCTACGCCGCGCAATTTCGCATTCGCCGCGCCAATGACGGCGCCCTCCGCTGGGTCGACACCCGTGGCCAGGTCTATTTCGAGGGCGATGCGCCGGCGCGCGTGTTCGGCGTCACCCGCGACATCACCGACGAGAGAGCCGCCGCCGCCGTCCTTCAGGAAAGGGCGCGGCTGGCGGAGCAATTGAGCGCGCTCGCCGAGGCGCTGCCGGGCGCCATCTATTCCTACGTCGGCGGCGCCGTGGGGCGCAGCCAGCGCGGCTTCGTCGCCTATGTCTCCTCCAATATCGAGCGGCTCCTGGGGTTTGCGCCCGCCGTCTTCGCGCGCGATATCGACAGTTTCCTGGCGCGTGTTCATCCCGACGATCTCCCGCGCGTGCGCGCCGCCGCCAAAATCTCCGCGCGCGACCTCGCGCTCTGGAATGTGGTGTTTCGCTACGATCACCCGGAAAGGGGCGAAATCTGGATCGAGGGCGACAGTCAGCCGACCCGCCGCGAGGATGGCGCCACGGTCTGGCACGGCTATTATCAGGACGTGACCGAGCGCGAAACCGCCGCCCGCGCGCTGGCGGACAGCGAGGCGCGGGTCCGCGCGCTCAAGGACGAACGTCTGGCGGCGCTGGAAAAGCTGGCGGCGCGCCTCGCCCATGAGGTCAATCAGCCGCTCGCCGCCGCCGCGACCCTGCTGGCGGTCGCCCGCCGGCGGTTGACCCCGAACCTCCCGGATGACGACAGCCGCGCCGCCGGGGCCGAGGCGCTGAAAAAGGCGGCGCATCAGCTGTTGCGCGCCGGCCAGATCATCACCCGGGTGCGCGAATTCACGCAGCATGGCGAGGCGGACAAGGTGTTTCGCAGCGTCCACGAGACCATCCACGAAACCCTGGCCCAGCTCGAAGGGGACTTGAGTTTCTCCGGCTTCGCATTCGAGTTGCGTCTGGAGGCCGCCCGCGACCGCGTCCTCATCGACCGCCTGCAGATCGCGGCCGTCTTGACCAATCTGCTGCGCAACGCCGCACAGGCCGCCTTGCCCGGAGGGCGGCGCGCCATCGTCGTCGCCACCCGGAACCAATGGGACAGGATCGAGATTTCAATCATTGATTATGGCGCGGGAGTGTCGGAAGATGCCCGCCGCCATCTTTTTGATTTATTCTGGACCACCAAGGGATCGGGCATGGGCGTCGGTCTCGCCATGTCCAAGGCGATTGTGGAGGCCCATTACGGGACCATCTGGCTGCAGGACGATGCGGAGAAAACGGTGTTCACTTTCAGCCTTCCCTTGATGATTGCGGGCGACGATCCCCGGGAGACTCGATGAACGGGGCGGCGTCCGTTTACATCGTCGATGACGACGCCGCGATCCGCGAGTCCCTGACCCTGCTGCTGGAGACCGAGGGCCTGAACGCGCGGGCCTTCTCCAGCGCGCTCGAATTCCTCGCCGCGCCGCTGGGAGAGGGACCGGGCTGCGTGGTGACGGACCTGCGCATGGCCGGCATGTCCGGCATGGAGCTGCTGGCGCAGATCAGGCAATCGCCGTCGCCCCTGCCGGTCGTGGTCATCACCGCCTATGGCGATGTGCGGCTGGCGGTGGAGGCGATGAAGCTCGGCGCCAGCGATTTCCTGGAAAAACCCTATTCCGAGACGGCGTTCGTCGCGGCGGTGCGCGGCGCGCTGGACGCGGCGGCGGACGCCGAGGCGCGCGCCAGCGACCGGCGTGAAATCGAGCAGCGCTTCAAGGCGCTGACGCCGCCCGAGCGCCGGGTGCTCGCCGGCCTGCTCGAAGGCAAGCTCAACAAGACCGCCGCCTTCGAAATGGGGGTGAGCCTGCGCACCGTGGAGGCGCTGCGCGCCAGCGTCATGGCCAAGCTCGGCGCCGATTGCCTGTCCGACCTGGTGCGCAGCACCATGCGCGCCGGGCTCGACCGCTTCATTTCCGCCGGATCAGACGAGACAGGCCCATCTCCGCGGCCGTGACGCCCAGCGCCCGGGCGCCGGCCACCAGCGCCGCGCCATAGACCAAGGCGCCCAAAAGGCCGAGGCCCGCCATGCCCGCGAGCAGGCCGGGAACGCCGCCCACGGCGCGCGCCAGCGCCAGGAACGGCCCCTGCAGCCACAGCGCGACATTGGCGAGGATTACGCTGGCGGTGGCGCAGGCCAGCACGATCGAGCCAAAAGTTTTGTCCGGCTGGAACAGGTAGCGGCGCAGCGCCAGATAGGCGAGCAGCCCGACATTGACCCAGGCGTTGACGGAGGTCGCGATGGCGATGCCCACGGCGCCCAGCGGCTGGTAGAGCGCGATCTTCAGCAGCAGATTGACCGCCAGCGCGCCCAGGGCGACATACATCGGGGTTTTGGTGTCGCCCATCGCCTGAAATCCCGAGCGCATGGCGTTGATCGCCACCATCGCCAGCAGCCCCGCGCCATAGGCGCGCAGCACGGCGGCGGTCGCCAGCGAATCCTCGATCTGGAAACGCCCGTGCTCGAATAGGGCGCGCACGAGAAAATCGGGGATCACCATGAAGGCGACGACGAAAGGCGCGGTCAGCGCCACGGTCATGGCCAGCGTCCGGTTCTGCGCGGTGAAGGCGCCCTCCCAGTTTTCGCGGGCGAAGCAGCGGCTCATTTCCGGCAGCAGCACCGTGCCGGCGGCGACGCCCACCAGGCCGATCGGCAGCTGATACAGCCGCTCCGCGTAATAGAGCGACGAAAGCCCGCCAGTCGCCAGCAGCGAGCCGATGATCGTGTCGGCGAACATGGCGATCTGCACGCCGGAGGAGCCGATCACGGCGGGGCCGAACATGCGGAAAAAGGCGCGCACGTCCTCGCCCAGGCCGGGTTTGGCGATCTTTTCCATCAGCCCATGCCGGCGCGCCTCGACCATCAGCAGGACGAGCTGGGCGATTCCGGAGGCGACCACGCCCGTCGCCGCCGCATAGGCCGCGTTGGGGAACAGGAAGCTCACCGTCAGAAACGCCATGGTGACGACATTGAGCAGCACCGGCGCGAAGGCGGGGACGGCGAACACGCCATGGGCGTTCAGCGTCGCCGAATGCATGGTGACCAGCGTCACGCAGAACAGATAGGGAAAGGTGATGCGCGTCAGCGACACCGCCAGCTCGTATTTCTGCGGATCCGCGGAAAAACCGGGCGCCAGCAGCTCGACGAAGGCGGGCATGAACAGCCAGCCCAGCGCCAGCAGGACCACCTGCGACAGCAGCAGCAGGCTGAAAATCTGATTGGCGAAATTTTTCGCGCGCGCTTCGCCATCCTGTTCCAGCACCCGCAGATAGGTGGGAACGTAGGCCGCGTTGAAGGCGCCCTCGCCAAAAATGGCGCGGAAATGATTGGGCAGGCGCAGGGCGACGGCGAAGGAATCCATCATCATGCCGGCGCCGAGCACGCCGCTGAGCATGATGTCGCGGAAAAAGCCGGTCAGGCGGGAGAGCAGCGTGAAGCCGCTGACCGAGAGGAAGCTTTTGTACATCGGGGCCGGACGGGTTGGGGGCTCTTGGCTGAGATAAATCAATTGCGATTAAAACTTCGCCTTTTCCGCTTTGGCGGCGCGGCCGGCGTCCAAGCCGCCCGCGCCGATCCGCTCCTGCACCAGATAAAGCGGGCGTCCCTTCACCTCGGCGAACACCCGGCCGATATATTCGCCGAGCACGCCGAGCGAAATCAGCTGCACGCCGGCGAAAAAGGTGATCGACACCACCAGGGTGGCGAAGCCGGGGGCGGACACGCCCCAGATCAGGGTTTCGAGCACGTAGTAAAGCGCATTGGCCAGCGCAAAGGCGGCGACCGCCATGCCGATATAGGTCCACACCTTCAGCGGCACGGTGGTGAAGGAGACCAGGCCGTCGAGGGCGAAACGGGTGAGTTTGCGATAGGAAAATTTGGATTCCCCGGCATGGCGCTCCGCCACGTCGAAGGGAACGCCGATGCTCTTGAACCCGATCCAGGCGTAAAGGCCTTTTGAGAACCGCGCCTGTTCCCGGAGCGTCTTGAGCGCGTCGAGCGCCACCCGGTCGAGCAGGCGAAAATCGCCGGCGCCCTCGGGCAGGCCGATCTCGCCGAATGTGCGGAACAGCCGGTAAAAGTGGCTGGTGAGCCATTTGCGCGCCGGCGAATCCGTGTCGCGGCTGTTGCGCACGCCAAAAATGTTCTGAAAACCTTCGCGCCATTTTTCGACGAACAGGGCGATGGCCTCGGGCGGGTGCTGGAGGTCGGCGTCCATGATCACCGCGCCGCGGCCGCGCGCTGCATCGACGCCGGCGGCGATGGCGATTTCCTTGCCGAAATTGCGGGAGAACGACAGCGCCGTGACGCGCGGGTCGGCCGCGTTCAGCTCGCGCGCCACATCCAGCGTGTTGTCGCTGGAGCCGTCATCGACAAAGATGATCTCAAAACTGTTCACGCAGGCCAGCGCCGGGACGAGTCGCGCGACCAGCGCGCGCAGATTGTCGCCCTCGTTGAACACCGGGATGATCACCGAAAGCTCCGGCGTTTCCTCTGCTACGTTCGACATCTTTTCCCGTTCCAGCGGCTGGTCGTGCGTCAGGTCTAGTTTGGCGGACGAAAATGCGCAAGAAAGGGGCGGATTTTCGACAGGCTGCGGGACCCATGACCTTCGCTTTCGCCCTCTGCGCCGACGATTTCGCGCTCTCGCCGGCGGTCACCGCCGGCATTCTGGAAGCCCTGGCCGCCGGGCGGCTCAGCGCGACCTGCGCCATGACCACGCAAAAGGGTTGGTTCGAGGCGGCGCGGGCGTTCCGCGCGCTCAGCCCCGATGCCGATCTCGGTCTGCATTTCAACCTGACGCTCGGCGAACCCTTGGGCGACATGCCCCGCTTCGCGCCTTCGCGCTTTCCCGCCATGAATGCGATTGTGCCCGCGGCCTGGCGGCGCGCGCTGCCGCTCGACGAAATCCGCGACGAATTGCGCCGCCAGCTCGACGCTTTTGAACGCGCCCATGGCGCGCCGCCCGATTTTGTCGACGGCCACCAGCATGTCCAGGTTCTGCCGGGAATTTCCGATGTCCTGCTCGCCGAACTTTTGGACCGAGGTTTTACGGGCTGGCTGCGCGATTCGGCCGACCGTCCCAAGCGGATTTTTGCCCGGGGAAAACATTGGGGCAAGGCGCTGACCGTGGCCGGGCTGGCGCGGGGATTTCGCAAGAAAGCGCGGGCGGCGGGCTTCGCCCTGAACGACGGGTTCTCCGGCTTTTCCGATTTCGACGCCGGCGCGGATTATGCGGCGGATTTCGCGACTTATTTGACGGCGCCGGGTCCCAGACAGCTCTTGATGTGCCATCCCGGCCATGTCGATGACGAACTCGCCCGGCTCGATCCCGTCACCGCCTCGCGCGAGGCGGAGCTCGCCTTTCTGCTGTCGCCGCGCTTTGCCGAGGTCACGGCGGGGCTTGGCGCGCGGCTGGCCAGGCTTTCCGCTCATCCCTGACGTTCAGCCGGCGCCCTTGCCGTCTTCCCTGATATGCACCGCCAGCCAGAGCGTCGGCGGCTCGGCCTGGGTCCATTCGATGCGATGGCGGCGGCGCGGCGTGATCAGCACATGGTCGCCCGGCCGGAACAGCACCGCTTCGGTATCGTCCTCGAAACGCAGCCGCGCCGCGCCCGCGAGCAGCATCACCCATTCCGTCCAGTTCTGGTCGTACCAGAAGCCGGGCGGGCTCGCCTGTCCCGTCGAGACGATGCGCTCGATCATCACGCCGCCCCGGTCGAACAGGACGGCAAAATTCTCCTCCATCGAGGAATGCGGCAGGTCTTCGAAAATGTTGAGGGCTTCATCCATCATGGCGCGCGTTTCGGGGGATCGAGGAACAGGGATTTTTCGGCCTGGGTCGCCGCGCTGATATGGTCGGCGACGGCGCGGATTTGCGGGAAATCGCGGCCATCCGCATGCATCAACAGATAAAAGCTGCGGGTGATGCAAATGTCATCAGGAAGAATGGCGACAAGGTCGAAACCTTGCGCGAGAAAGCGCGGCAGCACGGCGATCCCCAGGCCCGCCAGCACCGCCTGCAATTGCGCGATCAGATTGGCGCTGCGGATTTGCGCCGACAGGCCCGGAAGGATTTGCGGCAGATAATCCAGCTCCGGGGTGAACAGCAATTCGGAAATATAGCCGATCAGCCGCCGGGTTTTGATATCCTCCCGGGTTCGGATCGGGCCGGTTTTGGCGAGATAGTCGGGCGAGGCATAGAGGAACAGCCGGTAATCCAATAATTTTCGCCCATAAATGCGGCCCTCGCGGGGCAGGGCGAGGCTGATGGCGATGTCGGCCTCGCGCTTGGACAGGCTGAACAGCCGCGCCGTCGCCACCAGTTCGATCTGCAATTCCGGATGTTTTTCCGCCAGCGGGCCGAGCCGGGGCGCGAGGAAGAACGAGCCGAACCCGTCGGGGGCGCCGACGCGCACCGTGCCGGCGAGCCGCGCCGCGCCGCCCAAAATCTCCGCCTGGCCGCCGCGAATCTGCGATTCGATGGTTTCCGCCATGCCGGCGGCGCGCCGGCCGGCTTCGGTCAGCTCATAGCCGGTCTTGCGCCGGGCGAAAAGTTTGGCGCCGAGGTCGCGCTCCAGCCGATCTATGCGGCGGATGATGGTGGCGTGGTCAACGCCGAGTTTTTTCGCCGCAGCCGACACCGTGCCGTCGCGGGCCACCGCCAGGCAAAATTGCAGATCGTTCCAATCGAGCGCCATAAAAGTTTCTTTTCGCGATATGCGCGCGCCCATTCTGCAAAGGTTTCGGTCACCGCGCAAATCCATTGCGCATTTTTGCCCGGTTTCGCCGGCGCGCGCCCCCGCCTATAGACGAGTCATGAGTGACGACGCCGAAATCCTGCTTGCCCGCGAAGGCCGCCTCGGCCTGATCACCCTCAATCGCCCCAAGGCGATCAATGCGCTGACCGTGAACATGGTGCGCATCATCACCCGGGCGCTGGAGGACTGGGCCCATGACGACCGGGTGGCCACAATCCTGATTCGCGGCGCGGGGGAGCGCGGGCTGTGCGCCGGCGGCGACATTGTCGCGATTTACAATGCGGCGCGCACAGGCGACCGGGCGCCCGTGGATTTTTGGCGCGAGGAATATGCGCTGAACCTGATGATCGCCGAATATGCCAAACCGATCGTCGTGGTCATGCATGGCATTGTGATGGGCGGCGGCGTCGGCGTCTCCGCCCATGCGGCGCATCGTATCGTCACCGAGGGCTCTTCCGTCGCCATGCCGGAAGTCTCCATCGGCTTCATCCCCGATGTCGGCGGCACGTTTTTGCTGTCGCGCGCCCCCGGCGAGCTTGGGACGCATCTGGCGATGACGGCGGGGCGCGCCGGGCCGGCCGATTGCCTGCTGCTCGGCCTGGCCGATCTTTATGTGCCCCAGGACCGGCTCTCGACCCTGACCGATCTGCGCGAATGCGCCACCCATGACGATGTGCGCGCCGTGCTTTCGGCTCTGTCCGGCCCCGTGGGGCCGGCGCCTCTGGCGCAGGAGCGCGCCTGGATCGACGCCGCCTATGCCGCCGACACGGTCGAAGAGATTTGCGCGGCCCTCGCGGCGCGGCCCGAGCCTGCGGCCCAGGCGGCGCTCGCGCAGCTGGGAAAACATTCGCCGACCTCGCTGAAGGTCACGCTGCGCGCGCTGCGACAGGCGAGGGCGTATGGCCGCCTGGCCCCCTGCCTCGACATGGAGCTGGTCGCGGCCTCCGCCTGTCTGGGCGGTTCCGATTTCCCCGAGGGGATACGCGCGGCGGTCATCGACAAGGACCGCGCGCCCAAATGGACGCCGGCGCGGCTGGACGATGTGGGCGAGGCTGAGATTTCCCGCTATTTCGCATAGCTGCGGGAGCGGCGGCTTCAAATCTGGTAGCTGAACTGCGCTTCTTCCGGATTGCTCTGCGCGCGCATGTCGGCGAGGCTGTGGTTGTCGAGCACGGCGGCGAGGGCGTTGCGCGCCTTGACCATCATCAGCCGGACGGCGCAGCCCTTTTCGTCGTCGCAATCGTCGCAGGGCCGATAGGCGGTGACGCTGGCGCATTGGATCGGCGCGAGCGGGCCGTCAAGCACGCGCACGATCTGGCCGACGCTGATCTTGTGGGCGGGTTGAGCCAGTGCATAGCCTCCCCCCTTGCCCTTTTTCGAAAACACCAATCCGGCGTTGCGCAATTCCGATAGGATTTGGTCCAGAAATTTCTTGGGGATATTGTTCCGGTCGGCGATATCCTGCACCTGGGCGAGCGCGCCCGGCTCCATGCCTGCGAGATGAACCATGGCCTTGAGGCCGTATTTCCCCTTGTTGGTGAGCATACGCGAATCCCTTCGGCGCCCAACATATCAGCATCGGGCGCCCGCAATCCAGTAATTGACTAGAGAAACTAAGGCGTCTTTGTCCAAATTTCACGCTTTTCATGCGATAGTCGGGCGCATGGATACCGAATCGCCGCGCCGCCCAAAAATTTTCGCCGACCGCACGCTCACCATGATGCTGGGCCTGGGCTTTTCCTCCGGCCTGCCCTTCCTTCTGGTGTTTTCGACGCAATCCACGTGGTTGCGCGAAGTGGGCGTCAGCAAGGAGGCCATTGGCATGATCTCCTGGGTGGCGCTGGCCTATTCGCTCAAATTTTTATGGGCGCCGCTGCTCGACCGATTTGACGCGCCATTTTTGGGACGAAAACTTGGGCGCCGGCGCGGCTGGATGGCGCTCATTCAAATCGGCGTCATGCTCTGCCTCGCCGGCCTCGCCTTCGGCGATCCCGGCAACGGCCTGCTCTGGACCATCGTCTTCAGTTTCCTGCTCGGTTTTTGCGGCTCGACCCAGGACATCACCATCGACGGCTGGCGCATCGCCGTGGCGCCGCCGGAAAAGCAGGGGGCGATGTCGGCCGCCAGCCAGGTCGGCTACAAGATCGCTCTGCTCTGCGCCGGCGCCGGGGCGCTTTATCTGGCGCAATTCTATTCCTGGCGCGCGGCCTATCTGGTGATGGCGTCACTGATGCTGGTGGGGATGGTCGCCAATCTTTTGGCGCCGGAGCCGCAGAACCATATCGAGACAGCGCCCGGCGCGCATCGCTCGCTGGTCGAAACCTATGCCGAGCCGCTCAAGGAGTTTTTTGCGCGCAATGGGCGGCACACCATCTTGTTTCTGCTGCTGCTCGCCATCTACCGCCTGCCCGACTTTTTGTCGGGCGTGATGGCCAATCCGCTCTATATCGACCTCGGCTTTTCGAAGACGGATATCGCCAACATCACCAAGGTGTTCGGGTTTGCGGTGGGGCTTACCGGCATCTTCGCCGGCGGCTGGAGCGCGTCGCGCTTCGGACTGATGCCGACGCTGCTGGTCGGCGGGATGGCGGCGGCGGCCTCGCATCTGAGCCTCGCCCTGCTCGCCCATGTCGGCCATGACATCCGCATGCTGACCGTGGCGATCTGCGTCGAGAATTTCGCCGGAGGTTTTGCCGGGACGGCGCTGGTCGCCTTCATGTCGTCGCTGGTCTCGCCGCTGCACGCCGCCGCGCAATATGCGCTTTTGTCCTCGCTCTACGCGCTGCCCGGCAAGATTCTGGGCGGCTTTTCCGGCTTTGCCGCGGCAAAATTCGGCTATGCCGCGTTTTTTGTCGCCACGAGTTGCATCGGCCTGCCGGTGGCGGCGCTGTGCCTGGCGGTCTGGCGCGTCTATGCTGCGCAAACCAAGGCTGGCGCGGAAGAAAACTCTCTGGCATGAAGCCGCATTCCAAGAACAGGTGAGCCGATGAACGCGCCGCTGCCGATCAAGATTGTTGCGACCAAACCCTTCAACGACCAGCGTCCGGGCACGTCCGGCCTGCGCAAGAAAACCAAGGTTTTCGAGCAACCGCACTATCTGGCCAATTTCGTCCAGTCGATCTTTGCCGCGCTGGAAGGGTTTGAGGGCAAGGCGCTCGTCGTCGGCGGCGACGGCCGGTATTTCAACCGCGAAGCCATCCAGATCATTTTGAAAATGGCTGTGGCCAACGGGTTTGGCGAAATCATCGTCGGTCGCGGCGGAATTTTGTCGACGCCCGCCGCTTCCGCCGTGATCCGCCACGAAAAAGCGTTCGGCGGCATCGTGCTGTCGGCGAGCCACAATCCCGGCGGCCCCGACGCCGATTTCGGCATCAAATATAATATTTCCGCTGGCGGCCCGGCGCCGGAAAAGATCACCGAGGCGATTTTCGCCCATAGCAAGGTGATCGAAAGCTACAAGACGGTCGACGCGCCCGATGTGGACATCGATCACCTCGGCGAGATTTTTGTCGGCGCGACAAAAGTGCGGATCATCGATCCCGTGGCGATCTATCGCGACCTCATGGCCAGCCTGTTCGATTTCGCCGCGATCCGCGCGCTGTTCGCCTCCGGCTTCACCATGACATTCGACGCGATGAGCGCGGTGACCGGTCCCTACGCCAAGGCGATTCTGGAAGGCGACCTCGGCGCCGCGCCCGGAACCGTTTTGAATGGCGAGCCGCTGCCCGATTTCGGCCACCACCACCCCGACCCGAACCTCGTCCACGCCAAGCATCTTTACGATCTCGCCATGTCCGACGCGGCGCCGGACATTTGCGCGGCCTCCGACGGCGACGGCGACCGCAATCTGGTGATCGGACGCGGCCAGTTCGTCACGCCCTCGGATTCGCTGGCGATCATCGCCGCCAACGCCCATCTGGCGCCCGGCTATGCGCAAGGCATTGCCGGCGTCGCCCGCTCCATGCCGACCAGCGGCGCCGCCGACCGCGTGGCGAAAAAGCTGGGCGTCGGCATTTTTGAAACCCCGACCGGCTGGAAGTTTTTCGGCAATTTGCTGGACGCCGGCAAAGTGACGATCTGCGGCGAGGAAAGCGCCGGCGCCGGCTCCAACCATGTCCGCGAAAAGGACGGGCTTTGGGCCGTCCTGATGTGGCTGAATATTCTGGCGGCGCGCAAGCAGAGCGTGAAGGACATCGTGCGCGCGCATTGGTCGGAATTCGGCCGCAACTATTATTCGCGCCACGATTATGAGGAAGTCGCCACCGAGGGCGCCAATGCGCTGGTGGCCGGCTTGCGCGAAAAACTCGCCAGCCTGCCGGGCAAAAATTTTGGGAGCCTGACCGTCGCGGCGGCCGACGATTTTTCTTACCTCGACCCGATCGACGGGTCCTTGTCGCAGCAGCAGGGGGTTCGCATCCTGTTCACTGAGGGCTCGCGCATCGTCTATCGGCTGTCGGGCACCGGCACCTCGGGCGCGACCCTGCGCGTCTATATCGAGCGCTACGAGCCCGATTCCGCGCGCCACGACCTGGAGACGCAAAGCGCGCTCGCCGAGTTGATCGCGCTGGCCGGGAGCCTTGCGGAAATCAAAAAGCACACCGGCCGCGACGCGCCGACTGTGATCACCTGATTTTCGCCTGATTTATCAAGAGCCCTCACCCTGAGGAGGCGGCATCGCCGCCGTCTCGAAGGGCGAGGGCGGTCCCGCCTCCCGGTCGGCTCTCCGCGTCGCCGCCGAGCTCACGCCCCAACAAAGCCGCAGACCTTAACGCCCTTGCATTATGCTCAGACTGAGTATATGTAGGAAGCATGACGCCGGTAATCGGCGTATTTTTGGGTGCGTGTTATGCTCAATATGAGCATAAGGGGGTAAGCGTCATGCAGGCCACTTCAGC
Organism: Rhodoblastus acidophilus; assembly: GCF_025961575.1. Taxonomy (GTDB): domain Bacteria; phylum Pseudomonadota; class Alphaproteobacteria; order Rhizobiales; family Beijerinckiaceae; genus Rhodoblastus; species Rhodoblastus acidophilus_C. The sequence continues at coordinate 20,820 of NZ_JAOQNX010000044.1, forward strand.
CAAAGCCGTCCTCGGTTCGCCCGCTCATCTCCCCGACGCCCAAAAGCGCCGTGAAGCTCGATTCGCCCCCGTGGCGCTGCCCAATCTCGCCTGGACGCCGGAAGTCGCCCGCGAAACCGCGCATCTCTATGAAAAGGTCAAGGCGATCATCCCGCCGATCGAATGGCCGTTTCATGCGCCCTATGTGAAGGCGATCAACGAGCTGAAGAAGCAGCGCAACGCCGTCATCCTGGCGCATAATTACCAGACGCCGGAAATCTACAATTGCGTCGCCGACGTGGTCGGCGACAGCCTGCAGCTCGCCCGCATCGCCGAACAGTCGGAAGCCGACGTGATCGTGCAGGGCGGCGTGCATTTCATGGCTGAGACCTCGAAAATTCTCAGCCCCGACAAAACCGTGCTGATCCCCGACAGCCAGGCCGGCTGCTCGCTGGCGGCCTCGATCACCGGCGAGGATGTGCGCGCGCTCAAGCGCAAATATCCGGGCGTTCCGGTCGTCGCCTATGTCAACACCTCCGCCGATGTGAAGGCCGAGGTGGACATTTGCTGCACCTCGTCCAATGCGGTGAAGATCGTCGAGAGCCTCGGCGTCGACACTGTCATCATGGTCCCCGACCGTTTTCTGGCCGCCAATGTCGCGCGCCAGACCAAAGTCAAAATTATCGCCTGGCATGGCGCCTGCGAAGTCCACGAGCGCTTCACGCCCGAGGAACTCCTGGGCTATCGCGAGGCTGAACCGGGCATCGAACTGATCGCCCATCCCGAATGCCCGCCGGAAGTCGTGGATGTCTGCGATTTCTCGGGCTCCACGGCGGCGATGATCGACTATGTGAAGACGCGCCGGCCGAAAAAAGTCCTGTTGGTCACCGAATGCTCGATGGCCGACAATGTTGCGGCGGAGACGCCCGGGGTGGATTTCATCCGCCCCTGCAATCTGTGCCCGCACATGAAGCGCATCACCCTGCCGAAGATCCTCGACAGCCTTGTCTACATGCGCGAGGAGGTGGTCATCGACCCCGCCCTCGCCGCCCGCGCCCGCCGGTCGGTGGAGCGGATGATCGCGGTCAAATAGGCCGCTCGGGAGGGCGTCATGCCCAGGTCTGATATTCTCATCGTCGGCGGCGGGCTCGCCGGCCTGTTCTGCGCGCTCAAACTCGCGCCGCAGCCGGTGACCCTGTTGGTCGCGGCGCCTCTGGGCGAGGGCTCGTCCTCGGCCTGGGCGCAGGGCGGCGTCGCCGCCGCCGTCCTGCCCAGCGACAGCCCGGAATTGCACGCCAAGGACACGGAGGTTGCGGGGGCGGGGATCGTCGACAAGGACCTCGCTTTGTCCGTCGCGCGCGAGGCGGGCGCCCGCGTCAACGATCTGTTGGCGTTTGGCGCGCCGTTTGACCGCGACGCCTCCGGCGCGCTGCTTCCCTCGCAGGAGGCGGCGCATTCGGCGCGACGCATTGTGCGGGTGAAGGGCGACGGCGCCGGCGCTGCGATTATGGCCGCGCTGATTGCAAGAGTTCGCGCCACGCCCTCGGTCAACGTGGTCGAGGGTTATGTTGCTGAAGACCTGATCCTTGAGGATGGCCGCGTCGCCGGCGTCTTCGCCCGCGATGCTCAGGGCGCGTATAAAACGTTTACCGCCCGCGCTACGATTGTGGCGACCGGCGGAATCGGCGCGCTGTTCGCGCTGACCACCAACCCGCCGCAAGCGACCGGCGCGGCCCTGGCCATGGGCGCGCGCGCCGGGGCGCGAATCGCCGACGCCGAATTCGTGCAGTTCCATCCCACCGCCATCGACATCGGCCGCGATCCCGCGCCGCTCGCCACCGAAGCTTTGCGCGGCGAGGGCGCCATTCTCGTCAATCGCGCCGGCAAGAGGTTCATGCCGGCGTTGCACAGGGATGCGGAGCTTGCGCCCCGTGATGTCGTCGCGCGCGGCGTCTTCGCCGAAGTCTCGGGCGGACGCGGCGCCTTCCTCGACGCCACCCAGGCGGTCGGCGCGGCTTTCGCCGAAAAATTCCCCAATGTCGCGAGCGCCTGCCTCGAAGCCGGCATCGATCCCGCAACGCAGCCGATTCCCGTTGCGCCGGCCGAGCATTATCATATGGGCGGACTGTGGACCGACGCGCGCGGCCGCACCAGTCTGCCCGGCCTGTGGGCGGCGGGCGAAAGCGGTTCGACCGGCCTGCACGGCGGCAATCGGCTCGCCTCCAACAGTCTCTTGGAGGCCGTGGTGTTCGCCGCCCGCGCTGCCGAGGACGTCCAAACCGTTTTGCCCAGGCTGCCCGCGCCAAAAACGCCGGCGTCCGCGCCCCGCGCCGTCCCGCCCGACGCCGCCGGCGCCCGCGAAATCCGCGAGATCATGCAGCGCCATGTCGGTGTTTTGCGCGACGACAAGGGGTTGCGCATTGCGGTCGTGCGGCTGCTGCGCTTGCGCGACAAGGCGGTTGTTTCCGAAAATCTCGACCTGCGCAATCGCGCCGAGGCGGCGCTCCTGATCGCCGCCGCCGCTTACAACCGCCGCGAAAGCCGGGGCGGGCATTTTCGCACCGATTACCCGCAGGCCGATCCCAAGCAGGCGCAGCGCTCCAGCCTCACGCTCGACGAGGCGCTCGCTTTGGCCCGCGCCTTAGCAACTGAAGAGAAATCCCATGTCCTTGCCCGTGCTTAATCCGCTCATCGTCGAACAGGCGGTTCGCGCCGCCCTCGACGAGGATTTTGGCCGGGCCGGGGACATCACCTCGCAGGCGACCATTCCCGCCGAAGCCCGCGCCCGCGCGGTGATCGCGGCGCGGAAAAAGCCGGGCGTGCTGGCCGGGCTCGATCTGGCGAAAAAAGCGTTCGAGCTGGTCGATCCCAGCCTGACCTTTGAAGCTCTGGCCGGCGACGGCGATCATTTGTCCCCGGGCGCCATCGTCGCGCGCATCGAAGGGTCCGCACGAGGCATTCTGTCTGCGGAGCGGGTGGCGCTCAACTTTTTGGGACGCCTGTGCGGCGTCGCCACCCTGACCTCGCATTATGCGCAGGCCATCGCCCACACCAAGGCAAAGATTTGTTGCACCCGCAAAACCACGCCGGGCCTGCGCGCCTTTGAAAAATACGCGGTGCGCTGCGGCGGCGGCATGAACCACCGATTCGGTCTCGACGACGCCGTGCTGATCAAGGACAACCACATCGCCGTGGCGGGCGGCGTCGTTCCCGCTCTGCGCGCGGCCAAGAATTTTGTCGGGCATCTCGTCAAGATCGAGATCGAGGTCGACACGCTCGACCAGCTCCAAGAGGTTCTGGCGGAAGGCGCCGATGTCGTCCTGCTCGACAATATGACGCCAGACCAGTTGCGCGCGGCTGTCAAAATGATCGGCGGCCGCATGCGCGCCGAGGCCTCGGGCGGCGTCGCGCTCGCCGCGGTGAAGGAGATCGCCGAGACCGGGGTCGATCTGATTTCGGCGGGCGCGCTGACCCATTCCGCGCCGACGCTCGACCTTGGCCTCGACATAGAAATGACCTGAGCGCCCTTGTGCTCGGAGCGCAAAATCGCCATCTTGCAGTGCGATTGCTCCGTTTCGCGACGCGCCACTTGCGCAAAGCCGCCAGAAAGTTCTTTCGTGCCGAAAACCTCCCTTACGCCCGCGCGTGGCCACAGACTTGGTCTGTTGGCGGTTTCGCTGCTTTTCCTCGGTTCTGGGTTGGCCCAGGCGCGTGAATCGGTGTCGCTGTCCGACCCGTTCGAGGTCAGCGACAGCCCGGCCGGCAATTATCTGTCCGCCCGCGTGGCGGAAGCGGAGCACGATTCGTTCGCCGCCTCGACCTTCGCCCGCGAGACCCTGCGGGCCGACCCGCAAAATCTCGAACTGATCGAACGCGCCTTCGTCGCCACGCTGCTCAATGGCGACATGCCCGATTGTTTCGCCTTGGCGCAAAAACTGGTGGCGCGCGACCAGAAGAACGGCACGGCGCGGCTGGCGCTCGCCGTGCGCGACATCAAGGCGCGCAATTTCGCTTCGGCGCGCAAGCAGCTCAACAGCGGCGGCAACCTGCGCCAGCGCGATCTCACCGCCATCCTGCTGGATTCCTGGACCTATGTCGGCGGCGGCGATTCCAAGCGCGGCCTGGCGATCGTCGACACTTTGACGGAATCGAATCTTGCGGTGTTCCGTGATTTCCACGCGGGACTGATGCTCGATGTCTCCGGCAATGTCGAAGAGGCGGGCAAGCGCTTTGCCGCGGCCTATGCCGTCGACCAGAACACTTTGCGTCTGGTGGACGCCTATGCGCGCAACCTGTCGCGCCAGGGCAAGACCGAGGAGGCCAAGGCGGCCTATACGGCCTATCTGAAAATCCAGCCGCGCCAGCCCATGGTGAAGGCGGCGCTGCGCGATCTCGAAGCCGGTCGCAAGCTCGATCCGCTGGTCAAGGACGTCAGCGGCGGCGCGGCCGAAGTGCTTTACGGCCTCGGCGCTTATGGCTTGGGCTCCTCCGGCGGCCGCCAGGGGGATGAAGTCGCCGCCACCGTGTTCCTGCGGCTGGCGCTGGCGCTCGCGCCCACCCATGAGCTTGCGATCGACACGCTCGGCGAAGCCTACAGCCGGTTGAAGCAATACCGCACCGCCATCGAAGTCTATGACGAGACGCCGGAAAACGGTCCGATGCGGACCACGGCGGACATCCATATCGCGCTGTTGCTCGACGCCATCGGCAAGCCCGACGAGGCGCTCGCCCGGTTGCGCAAGATCACCGAAGCGCATCCGGACAATCCGGAGGCGCAATCGGCGCTCGCCGACCTGCTGCGCAACAAGAAGAAATATCTCGAGGCGGCCGACGCCTATACCCGCGTGATCGACCTGAGCCCGCCCGGCGAAAAGGGTCTTTGGGCGGTCTATTACTTCCGCGGCATTTCCTATGAGCGCGCCAAGGTCTGGAACAAGGCCGAGCCGGATTTCAAAAAGGCGCTGGAACTCTATCCCGAACAGCCCTTGGTGCTGAACTATCTCGGCTATTCCTGGGTGGACCAGGGCGTGCATCTCGATGAAGCGTTCAAGATGCTGCGGCGCGCTGTCGAGTTGCAGCCCGAAGACGGTTATATCGTGGATTCCCTGGGCTGGGCGCATTACCGGCTGGGCCATTACGATGATGCGGTGAAACTGCTGGAGCGGGCCATCGAGCTCAAGCCCGGCGACCCCACCATCAACGACCATCTCGGCGACGCCTATTGGCAGGCGGGGCGCAAGCTCGACGCGCAATTCCAGTGGAACCACGCGCGCGATCTCAATCCCGAGCCGGACGATCTGCCCAAGATTCTCGGCAAGATCGCCAATGGGCTCACCGAGCCGAAACAGCCCACCGCCGAGCAGAAGATCGAGGCGCCGCCGGCCGCGCCGCCGCGCAATGGCGGCTAGTCTATTTAGGGTTCGCTGTCCTCATCGGTCTGGCCCAGCGCGGCGACCAGCGCCGTGTCGAGAAAGCGCACGCATTCGACAATCTTGAAGTCGCGCCATTTCAGGCGGTCGACGCCTTCGATGTCGGCTTGCGCGCCGGTGCCGCGGCTGCGCAGCGTCATGCGCCAGGAGACGAAGGCGACGCGCGGCAGGTCGGCGACGAAATCGTCGACGTCGAAATGGACCATTTCAAAGTCGACCTCGAACGTCCGAAAAGCCTCGCGGATCTCGTCCTTGCCGACGCGCAGGCCGGCGGCGGGAATCAGCGCGCGCGAGCCGAGGATGCGGAAGGTGGCGTTGTCGTCGAACAGGGCCAGCGCCGCTTCAAAATCGCCGCGGGCGCGGCGGCCGTAAATGTCACGGCAAATGGCGATAAAATCCTCACGCGTCATCTCAAATAAATTCATCGGAATCCTATACGCCATAGAAACTTGCGATCACCGCGCCCCGCGCCTGTAAAGGGTGGCGCCAGTCGGGTGAATGAGCAAGAGTCGTGTGGCGCGATCAGGCCAAAAAAACAAAACAAAGAACCGATTGGCGCCGATATGTCGTCTTGCGCCGCTCAAGTCGGACGAGAGCTCGGACGCCGCCCAGGCCGTCTCGGGGGCACGGCCTGCAAAAGGCAGGCCCAAAACGAAAACGGCGCGTCCCGTGGGACGCGCCGCAAAAGTCTTAGTTCTTCGCCTTGTCGACGAGCTTGTTCTTGCCGATCCAGGGCATCATGCCGCGCAGCTTGGCGCCGACTTCCTCGATCTGGTGGGAATCGTTGACGCGGCGGATGCCCTTGAAGCGGGCGGCGCCGGCGCGATATTCCTGCATCCATTCCGAGGTGAACTTGCCGGTCTGGATGTCCTTGAGGACTTCCTTCATCTCGGCCTTGGTTTCCTTGGTGATGATGCGCGGGCCCGTGACATACTCGCCCCATTCCGCGGTGTTGGAGATGGAGTAGTTCATGTTGGCGATGCCGCCCTCATAGATGAGGTCGACGATCAGCTTCACTTCGTGCAGGCATTCGAAATAGGCCATTTCGGGCGCATAGCCGGCTTCCACCAGCGTTTCGAAGCCGGCGCGGATCAGCTCGACCAGACCGCCGCAGAGCACAGCCTGCTCGCCGAACAGGTCGGTCTCGCATTCCTCGCGGAAATTGGTCTCGATAATGCCCGAGCGGCCGCCGCCGATGGCGGAGGCGTAGGACAGGCCGATGTCATGGGCGTTGCCGGAGGCGTCCTGGTGGACGGCGATCAGGCAGGGCACGCCGCCACCCTTCAGATATTCGCCGCGCACGGTGTGGCCGGGGCCCTTGGGGGCGACCATGACCACGTCAATGTCCTTGCGCGGCTCGATCAGGCCGAAATGCACGTTGAGGCCGTGGGCGAACAGCAGCGCCGCGCCGGGCTTGATGTTGTCGGCGATGTCGGTCTTGTAGATGTCGGCCTGCAGCTCGTCGGGGGTGAGCATCATCAGCACGTCGGCCCATTTGGCGGCCTCGGCGACGGTCAGCACCTTCACGCCCTCACCCTCGGCCTTTTTGGCGGTGGCGGAGCCGGCGCGCAGGGCGACCGCGACGTCCTTGACGCCGGAATCGCGCAGGTTGAGCACATGGGCGTGGCCCTGCGAGCCATAGCCGACCACGGCGACCTTCTTGCCCTTGATCAGATTGATGTCGGCATCGCTATCGTAATAAACGCGCATTTTTATTGCTTTCCGCGGTGAGGACGGCGAGGCCGCCAGGGGAATTCATCCCGCACGCCTATAAATGCACAGCGCCCGCTCGTCAAAGGGAGCGCGCGCTTTTCCACCCGCCTGATCCCGTCGATTGCGGCTCTGTTCCGCAACCGCAAGCCGCGCCAGCACGGCCCCTGGGCCGGGGGCGCGCCGCCATCACAAAAACACCACAGTTTGCCAATGCTTTATGCGTTCGGGGATGAAACGGGCGCGGTCCCGCCGCGTTCAGGGCCAGGGGAGGAGACGGGTCATGCTCATACGCGTCGGAACGGATCGGCCAGTCGCCTCCAGCGACATCACGCCCCGTTCGCTCTGGCTGCGGCGCCGTGAGTTTCTGGCCGCCGGGGCGGGGCTCGGGCTTGGCCTCGCCGGTTTTGGCGCGCGGGCGGCGACGTCGCCTTATTCCACCGACGAAAAGCCCAACAGCCGCGCCGACATCACCAGCTACAACAATTTCTACGAGTTCGGGACCGACAAGAGCGATCCCGCCGCCAAGGCCGGCCGCCTGAAAACAAAACCCTGGACGCTGCGCATCGACGGCCTCGTCGAAAAGCCCGCGGATTACGCGCTCGAGGACTTTCTCAAACCCTTTTCGATGGAGGAGCGGATTTACCGCATGCGCTGCGTCGAGGGTTGGTCGATGGTCATCCCCTGGCTCGGGTTTCCTCTGGCCGAGGCGATCAAGCGGGCGCAGCCGCAAGCGGGCGCCAAATATGTGGCCTTCGAGACGCTGGTGCGGCCCGAGGAAATGCCGGGGCAGCGCAGTTTTCCGAAAATCATTCCCTGGCCCTATCGCGAGGGCTTGCGGCTCGACGAGGCCATGCACCCGCTGACCCTCCTGGCGACCGGCCTTTATGGCGAGCCGCTGCCCAACCAGAACGGCGCGCCGCTGCGGCTGGTCGTTCCTTGGAAATATGGGTTTAAAGGCATCAAGTCGATCGTGCGCATGACGCTGGTCGCCGAGCAGCCCAAAACCTCGTGGAACATGATCGCGCCCGACGAATACGGATTTTACGCCAATGTGAACCCTGGCGTCGATCACCCGCGCTGGAGCCAGGCGACCGAGCGGCGCATCGGCGAGGGCGGCCTGTTCGCCAAGCGGCGGCCGACTTTGATGTTCAACGGCTACGAGTCCGTCGCCAGCCTCTATTCCGGCATGGACCTGAGGGCGAATTATTGAAGACGCGCGGCTTCCCCGTCTGGGCGGTCTATGCTTTGGGGTTTGTTCCGGCCGTGGTCGCCTTCGGCGGCGGCCTCGCCGGGACCACCGGGCCGGACCCGATCCGCGCCCTCGAACAGACGCTTGGACTCTGGGCGTTGCGTTTTCTGCTCGCCGCGCTGTGCGTGACGCCCTTGCGCCGGTTTTTTGGCGTCAACCTGCTGCGCTATCGCCGTGCGCTCGGCCTGCTGTGTTTTTACTACGCCAGCCTGCACCTGCTCGCCTTCATCGGGCTCGACCACAGTTTTGATTGGGCCGAAATCACCCGCGAAATCCTCAAGCGCCCCTATGCCTTCATCGGCATGGCCTGCCTGTTGCTGCTGATTCCGCTGGCGGCGACCTCGACCAACGCCATGATCAAGCGGCTCGGCGCGAAAAACTGGACGCGCCTGCACAGGCTGGTCTATCCGGCGGCGCTGCTGGCCGCCGCCCATTTCATTTTTGCCGTGAAGAGCTGGCCCTTGGAGCCGTTGCTTTATGCGGGCGCCGCTCTGGCGCTGCTGCTGGTTCGTCTGGCGCCGAAGCGCCGTCCGTCATTCGAACAGCCCCATAAAGCCTGAATAGACGCCGAATGACGAGGCGATGACGATCACGACGGCGCAGACAAAGGCGTTGAAGCCGCGCAGGCGAAAAAGTTTTGGCAGCCGGCGCGCCAAAAGATAGAGGAAGCCGAGCACGAAGGGCAGAAGCAGCGCATTCATCACCTGCACGCCGACGCTGAGCGACACCAGATTGACGCCCGAGGCGACGATGAGGCCGCAGCCGATCAGGGCCAGCGTATAGGCCCCGTAAAACCAGGGCGCCTCGCGCGGCGAATCGTCGAGGCTGCATTTGACGTCGAGCATTTCGCTCAAGGTGCGCGCCGCCGTCAGGCTGACGACGATGGCCGCGACCAGCGCCGCGCCGGTCATGCCGAGGCCGAACAGCAATTTGCCGCCGAATTCGCCGAGGAAGGGGGTGATGGCCTCGGCGATGCGCTGCACCGTGTCGAGATCGGCGGCTTCGCCCGTGCGTCCGAGCGTCGCCGCCGTGGCGACCAGCACCGAGGCCATGATGATCTGGGTGAGGATGGCGCCGAGGATCGTGTCGAGCCGCGCCGCCGGCAAGTCCTCGGGCGTCAGCTTCTTTTCGACCACCGCGCTCTGCTGGAAGAACACCATCCACGGCATGATCACCGCGCCGATATTGGCGGCGATCAGATAAAGGTATTTGTCGTTGTGCAGGGGGATGTCGGCGATTTGCGCCGCGACCGTCGCAGGGTCGGGCTGCGCCAGCAGGACGACGACGAGGAACACCAGTTCGAACGCCCCGATCGCGATGGCGATGCGCTCGACGGTGAGATAGGAGTGCGAATAGGCCATGGCGATCAGGGCGCCGACCACCAGCGCCATCGTCAGGGGCGGGGACAGGCCGAGCAGCGCGCCGACGCCCGCCAGTCCGGCGAATTCGCTGAGCAGGGCGCCCAGACAGGCGACCAGCAGGGTGGATACCGAGGCCCAGGCCCAGAACCGGCCGAAATGGCGCAGAATCAATTGCGCATGGCCTTCGCCGGTGGCGATCCCGATGCGCACCGTGAGCTCCTGCACCACGAACAGGATGGGGATGAGGATGATCTGCAGCCACAGCAGCCGGAAGCCCCAGGAGGCGCCGCTCTGCGCCGCGGTGATCACGCTGCCGGCGTCGGTGTCGGCCAGCATCACCACCAGTCCGGGGCCGGCCACGGCCAGAAAACGCGCCAGGCGGGATTTCTTGGTGGGGGCAGGTTCGCTCAGGGCCGTCATTGCATCGCTCAAATCAATCGGCGCGCATAGTGCGCCGCGGGACGAGGCGCCGCAATCGCAAAGGTCTAGATTGCCGGACTTACTGTTCGGACGGGTCGCCGGCGGGGGCCTCGTCGGCGGGCGCGCCGGCGATCGAATAGGAATTGTTCAACCAGCGGTGCAGGTCGACATCGGCGCAACGCTTCGAGCAGAAGGGCTTGTATTTGGGATCGACCGGCTTGCCGCAGATCGGGCAGGGGGCCGGCTTGTCCTTCGCCGAACCTTTTGTCTCCGTCACACCGCCGCTCCGACCGCCCGCAGATCATGCGCGGGAAAACCCAGGCCGTCGAGGAGGGCGCGCGTCTCATAGAGCGGCAGGCCGACCACGGCGGTGTAGGAGCCGACAAGCTGCACCACAAAACCGCCCGCGGCGCCCTGGATGGCGTAGCCGCCGGCCTTGCCCGCCCATTCGCGCCCGGCGAGATAGGCCTCGATTTCGCGCGACGACAGGCGCTTGAAGCGCAGCCGGGTTTCGACCAGCCGCGACCGTTCGCGGCCCTGCGGGTCGATCACGGTGACGCCGGTATAGACGCGATGCGCGCGTCCCGACAGCAGCCGCAGGCAATCCTCGGCCTGTTCCACGGTTTCGCATTTCGGCAGAATGCGACGGCCGACGCAGACGACCGTGTCGGCGGCGACGACAAAGCAGGGCGAAAGATTTTCGCGCGCGCGCGCCACATGCGCGCCCGCCCGCGCCTTTTCCAGCGACAGACGCGCCGCCAGTTTTCGGGGCGATTCGTTGCGGCCGGGGGTCTCGTCGAGGTCCGCCGGGAGCAGCGCGTCGGGCTCGATGCCGATCTGCTGCAGCAGCGCCAACCGGCGCGGCGATCCGGAGGCGAGCGCGAGATGCGCGGGGCGGGGAGGGCTTGCGGCGAACAAGGGAGGCTATTTGAAACGGTAGGTGATGCGGCCCTTGGTGAGATCGTAGGGCGTCATCTCCACCAGGACGCGATCTCCGGTCAGCACGCGGATGCGGTTCTTGCGCATTTTGCCGGCGGTGTGCGCGATGATCTCGTGATCGTTGTCGAGCGTCACGCGGAAAGTGGCGTTCGGCAGCAATTCGCTGACGACACCGGGAAATTCAAGCAGTTCTTCCTTCGACATCGGGTTCCTATCATGGTCGGCCTGCGTCCCTCCCCCTGTACCTTGGGAGGAGAAAAAGACGCTTGTCATCGGCGCGCAGGCCGCGCAAGATCGAAAGTCGCGGCGAAGTTCACGCCTGTCTCCCCTGGGGCGGCAGGACGTTCAGCGAGGCAAATCGCGCTGATATCCGCCGCGCTATAACAAATTGTGACGCGCCTGCCAATGGCGCGTGGGAGGAGCGTACGAGTCTTTTCTCCGCCACAGGCGTTATGTGGGGCATTTCGAGGGACGGTGGGTCATGAACGATATCTTTGCCTTCAATCGGCGACTGGCGAACTCCTGGTGGGACATGACGGAAGTCAGTCTCGCCGCGTCTCAGACGATCGCGGCGCGCTTGCCGATGATCGCGGCGGCGGCGACCGGATTCGGCTCCCCTCACGCGCAACGCGAAACGCGGGAAATGGTCACAGAAAAACTCCAGGCGACGGCGGAGGGGCTTCAAGCCGGCGCCTTGCAGACCGCCAAGGCGACCTTGCGGTTGATGATGGGCCAGGCCGATGCGACGGCGATGGCGCATCACATGTTCGACGTGGCGGAAGCGGCGACCCAGCCGGCGCGCCGGAAAGCCCGGGCCAACGCCAAGCGTCTGTGGACGTCGGCCGGATAAGTCGCAGGTCTGTGACAGAATTTTGCAGAACTGGCGTTTGGAGGGCTGGACAAGCGCAAATGTGCTTTCTATAAGGCCCGTGCTTCGGCGTTGAGCCGCAGCCGCCCAGGTAGCTCAGTTGGTAGAGCATGCGACTGAAAATCGCAGTGTCGGTGGTTCGATTCCGCCCCTGGGCACCATCAAAATCAACAACTTAGCCGAGATGCCCACGCGACGTAGACAAAAAAGTCGTGTCGTGTAGACAAAATCTTTTCCGGGTTCGTTCTTTCGGGATGACCCTAGCCTCCGAAATATCCCTTTACGGCGAAGCCGAAGACCCAGCTTACAAGCTGCCCGATGGTCTGCTTCCCAGTCTCAGCGCCAACATTTTTGGCAGCCTTGCCGATTTGCTTGCCGAGACTCTCTTCGCCTTTCAAGGTCGCGGGCGTGGCGTTCAAGGCCGTGAGAGCCTTGGAGGTTAAAACCACATCTCGATTTGCGTGGTCGCCATCGGCGAGAATGAAGCCTTCAGTGCGCAGCCACGAAAGAGTTTCGATCAGAAAGCGGTACGATTTGATTTCTGTGCCGGGAAGATTGCCATATTCGTTAGGTAATTCTTCGTCAAAAAATTCGCTCGTTGTATAGCTTATCTCGACACCCATTGTCGCAAGCGCTTTGTCGCCGTGGAAATAGCTTATGGGGAGGGGGAAAGATCGGTAAAGCTCATCGAAAATTAGGCCCGTAAGAGTGTTGAAGTGATCGATATTGTCCATGTCTGCACCGAATCAGCGTGAGCCGACTCATTCTAAAGGATCGCCGGTCAAATTGAGCCCCGCGACCATTTTGCGGGCCTCTTCCGGCAGCTTGGCGTTTTCTGAATAGTGCCGCGCCATTGCCGTGGACTTTTGCCCCAGTACGTCGGCAATCGTCCGGTCATCCGCGCCGGCCTCGCGTAGAAGCGTACCCAGCGTGTGACGCAGCCCGTGGGGAGTGAGGCCCGGCTCAACCAAGCCTTCGGCCTCCAGCCGTTTCTTGAACGTGCGCCATGACGCGTTGAAGCCAGTCTCTGTCCACGGCTCGCCGTGTGAGTTGACGGCGATCTGAACCGCGTCACTCTCGGGGCGCTCAGCGAGGGCGCGCTTCAAGATCGGATGAAGGGGCAGGCAGACGGGAACGCCGCGCTTCGAAGTGCGGACAGTGATTCCCCCATCCTTTAGCGCCGAGAGCGTGACTTTCAGGAAGTCACCTTTCCGCAGGCCCCCACACATGGCGAGCGCCAACGGGAGGCGCAGTTGGGGCGGCGCGCGTTCGATGACCACGCGGCGCTCAGCCTCAGACCATGGCCGATTCGCCACCTCCTCTGAGGTGTTCCGGATTTTCTTGACGCGCTCCGCGAGCGGGTTTTCCTTGATCCATCCCCGGTCCTTGGCGAACAGCAGGAGGATAGAAAGAACCGTGACCGTGTAATTTGCGAGCCAGCGCCCCCGCTTGGGGAAAATTTTCTTGTCCCGGAGGGCGAAGATGAAAGGCCGGTCCATCTTTGCGAGTGGCATATCGCGGAGCGGCTTAACTGCCCGTTGACGAAGTCGGCTGGCGCTGATTCCCTTGAGTCACGTAAACTCGACGGGGTTTTTGGCGATGGCGATGAGGCGGGACGAGGGCGTTCAAGAAGATCTTATCGCCGTCTGGTCGGAGATCCCGCGCTCGCCTGGCCACGCCTTTTACGACAAGCTGCAAAAGCTTCTGCGCG
>NZ_JAOQNX010000045.1 GCF_025961575.1 Rhodoblastus acidophilus
TCAACCCGGAGGGCCGGGCGCTTTTGCCTCAGGGGTGCGTCGAACGGCTTAGCCGTGTCCCCGACACGGCCTGCGCCATTCTCCTTCCCCTGAGGCAAAATCGCCCGGCGCAGGCGGTTCCGTCCTAAAACATCCCGCTCTAGCATGGCGGCGCGGAAAAGTCGTCATTGCGCCGCCGGGCGCCGTCTCTCTGTCAAAAAGGGTTTTCAGGCGAAAAAAACTCGTCTAACAGGAGCGCTTGTGTGGGACCGCGACCGCGGCCCCGGACCGCGCGCGCCCCTCTTGGCGCCGGAACGCCGGTCCTCGGGCCGGCGCGCGGCCTTTTTTGTATGCGGCCCAGCGCCGCCCGGGCCGCGCCCGGAACAACGACAAACCGGGCGCGAGCCCGCATAACTAAAGAGCAGCCATGCCGAAACGGACAGACATCCAGACGATCATGATCATCGGCGCGGGGCCGATCGTCATCGGGCAGGCCTGCGAATTCGACTATTCCGGCACCCAGGCCTGCAAGGCCCTGAAGGCCGAAGGGTACCGGATCGTGTTGGTCAACTCCAATCCGGCGACCATCATGACCGATCCGGATCTCGCGGATCGCACCTATGTCGAGCCGATCACCCCAGAAATCTGCGCGCGCATCATCGAGAAGGAGCGCTACGCCGTTCCCGGCGGTTTCGCTTTGCTGCCGACCATGGGCGGCCAGACCGCGCTCAACGCGGCGCTGTCGCTCAAGAAAATGGGCGTTCTGGAAAAATTCGACGTCGAGCTGATCGGCGCCACGGCGGAAGCCATCGACAAGGCCGAGGATCGCGAGCTTTTCCGCGAGGCCATGACCAAGATCGGCCTGGACACGCCGCGCTCCCACCACATCAAGACCCTGACCCAGGCGCTTGTGGCGCTGGACGACATCGGCCTGCCCGCCATCATCCGCCCGTCCTTCACCCTGGGCGGCACCGGCGGCGGCATCGCCTACAACAAGGCCGAGTTCATCGACATTGTCGAGCGCGGCATCGACGCCTCCCCCACCAACGAAGTTCTGATCGAAGAGAGCGTGTTGGGGTGGAAGGAATATGAGATGGAGGTGGTCCGCGACAAGGCGGACAACTGCATCATCATCTGCTCCATCGAGAACCTCGACCCGATGGGGGTTCATACCGGCGATTCCATCACCGTCGCCCCCGCGCTGACCCTCACAGATAAAGAATACCAGATCATGCGCGACGCCTCGCTGGCGGTTTTGCGCGAGATCGGCGTGGAGACCGGCGGCTCCAACGTGCAGTTCGCCATTAATCCGGCCAATGGCCGGATGATCGTCATCGAAATGAACCCGCGCGTGTCGCGTTCTTCGGCGCTGGCGTCGAAAGCCACCGGCTTCCCGATCGCCAAGGTCGCGGCGAAGCTTGCGGTTGGCTATACGCTCGACGAAATCGCCAACGACATTACCGGCGGCGCCACCCCGGCCTCGTTCGAGCCGACCATCGATTATGTGGTCACCAAAATCCCGCGTTTCGCCTTCGAAAAATTCCCCGGCGCCGAGCCGGTGCTGACCACGGCGATGAAATCCGTGGGCGAGGCCATGGCCATCGGCCGCACCTTTGCCGAATCCCTGCAAAAGGCGCTACGTTCGCTGGAAACCGGCCTGTCCGGCCTCGACGAGTTCGAGGTGGACGGGATCGGCCGCGGCGACGACATGAATGTTTTGCGCGCGGCTTTGGGCACCCCGACGCCCGACCGCATCCTGGTGATCGGCCAGGCCCTGCGCATGGGCATGAGCCAGCAGGACGTGCATGAAGCCTGCAAGGTCGATCCGTGGTTTCTGGCGCGGATCGGCGAAATCATCGCGCTGGAAAAGAAGGTCAAAACCTACGGTCTGCCCAAGGACGCCGCGAATTTCCGCGCGCTCAAGGCTGCAGGTTTCTCCGACCTGCGTCTCGCCTCGCTCACCGGCAAGAACGAGGCCGATATCGCCGCCTACAGGCGCGAGCTCGGCGTGCGCCCGGTCTATAAGCGCATCGACACCTGCGCGGCCGAGTTCTTCTCGCCCACGGCTTACATGTACTCGACCTATGAGGCCCCGTTCGCCGGCGCGCCGGCTTGCGAGGCCCGGCCGAGCGACCGCAAAAAGGTGGTCATTCTCGGCGGCGGTCCCAACCGCATCGGCCAGGGCATCGAGTTCGACTATTGCTGCTGTCACGCCTGCTTTGCCCTCAGCGACGCCGGCTATGAAACCATCATGATCAATTGCAATCCGGAGACGGTGTCGACCGACTACGACACGTCGGATCGCCTCTATTTCGAGCCGCTGACCCGCGAGGACGTGCTCGAAATCCTCGCCAAGGAAAAGGAAAACGGGACGCTGGTCGGCGTGATCGTGCAGTTCGGCGGCCAGACGCCGCTGAAACTCGCCAAGGCCTTGGAAGACGCCGACATCCCGATTTTGGGAACCTCCGTCGATTCCATTGATCTCGCCGAGGATCGCGACCTGTTCAAGCGCCTGCTGGACAAGCTGGGCCTGAAACAGCCCAAAAACGGCATCGCCTATTCCGTGGAACAGGCGCGCATCGTCGCCGGCGACCTCGGCCTGCCTCTGGTGGTGCGCCCGTCCTATGTGCTCGGCGGCCGCGCCATGGCCATCCTGCGCGACCAAAGCGATCTCGACGATTACCTGCTCGGCACCCTGCCGGGCCTGGTCCCCTCCGACGTCAAGGCGCGCTATCCCAACGACAAGACCGGCCAGATCAATACGGTTCTCGGCAAAAACCCGCTGCTGTTCGACCGTTATCTGGTCGACGCCGTGGAAGTGGACGTGGACTGCCTGTGTGACGGCAAAGAGGTGTTCGTCGCCGGCGTGATGGAGCACATCGAGGAAGCCGGCATTCACTCCGGCGATTCCGCCTGTTCGCTGCCGCCGCGTTCGCTGCCGCCCGAAATGATCGCCCGGCTCGAGGAGCAGACCAAAAAACTCGCGCTGGCGCTGAACGTCGGCGGGTTGATGAACGTGCAATATGCGCTGAAGGACGGCGAGATCTATGTGCTCGAAGTCAATCCGCGCGCCTCGCGCACCGTGCCCTTCGTGGCAAAAGTGATCGGCCAGCCCATCGCCAAGATCGCCTCGCGGATCATGGCCGGCGAGAGCCTCGGCGGGTTCGGCCTAAAACCCTGGAAGGGCGGGCATGTCGGCGTGAAGGAGGCGGTGTTCCCCTTCGCCCGCTTCCCCGGCGTCGACACGGTCCTGGGACCGGAAATGCGCTCGACCGGCGAAGTGATCGGCCTCGACCGCTCCTTCGACGTCGCCTTCGCCAAGAGCCAGCTCGGCGCCGGCGCCAAAGTGCCGACCTCAGGCGCGCTGTTCGTCTCGGTGCGCGAGACCGACAAGCATCGCGTGCTCGATGCGGTCAAGCTGCTGGCGAGCCTGGGCTTCAAGGTGCTGGCGACCGGCGGCACCGCCCGTTTCCTGAAGGAACAGGGCATTGCGGCGGAGCGCATCAACAAAGTGTCGGAAGGCCGGCCGCATGTGGTCGACGCCATCAAGAACGGCGGCGTGCAGCTGGTGTTCAACACCACGGAGGGCGCGCAGGCTCTGGCGGATTCGCGCTCGCTGCGCCGCGCCGCCCTGCTGCACAAGGCGCCCTATTACACCACGCTGGCGGGCGCGCTCGCCGCGGCCGAGGGCGTGCGCGCCTACCGCGCCGGCGATTTGGAAGTGCGGGCGCTGCAAGACTATTTCGACTGACCACGGCCGGTTTGCGCGCGCCGGATCGCGCGCGCAAACCGGGTCGGGAGCCCATTGATGGACCTCAAGAGAAATTTCGGTCTCGATCTTGTCAGGGCGACGGCGATCTCCTTCGTCCTGATCTGCCATTACACCATGTTTTACGCCTGGGCTTTTCAATACCAGGCGTCCTATGCGGTGACCACCGTCGGCTTTATCGGCGTCGGCCTGTTCTTCCCGCTGTCCGGCTTCCTGCTTGGCCGCATCATTTTTGCGATTTTCGATCGAAATCCCGATCTCAATCAAATCCTTCGGTTCTACGTCCGCCGGTGGATGCGCACGGTTCCCGCCTATCTCATCGTGCTCATCGCCACCTACGAAGCCATCCACTTCGTCGGATACAACAAGGTTCACCTGCTGAAATATGTCTTCTTCGTCCAGAATTTCCTGACGCCCTACCAGGGCGTCTTCTTCGGCGTGTCCTGGTCGCTTGCTGTCGAAGAATGGTTTTATGTCCTGTTTCCGGCAGTCCTTTACGTCTTGTATCTGCTAAAAGTCAGGAACGCTGCGCTCTACGCGATTCTGCTGTTTCTGATCGCGCCGGCTGTCGCGCGCTATCTTGTCCTCGACCATGCGGCCGTCAAAGGCTTGGCGAGCGGCGGCTACGATCCGTTCTGGGACAGCGCGATCCGCAAGCAGGTTCCGCTCCAGCTTGATTCCATCGTCTATGGCGTGCTCGCCGCCTATCTCACCCGCTTCCGCGCCCTTGGGCGACGGGCCGTCGTCCTCATCGGCGCTGTTGGCGTCGCCCTGCTCGTGTTCTCCTGGTACGGCGTCGTCCACGACCTGTTCGCCAGCAGCCGGCTCTGGGTGTCCAACGGTCCGTTCCTGACCTGCTCGATCGGCGCGGCGCTGACCGTGGTGGCGCTGTCGCGGCTTCAGACCGCCTCGGGTGTTTGGGCGTCGGGCGTCCGGGTGGTCAGCCTGCACGCCTACACGCTCTATCTCGTGCACTGCCAATGTTTCGACATCATGGGGGCCATTGCGACCAAGAACGGGCTGCCCACCTCCATCACGCTGCTTGCGATCCCGCTGACGGCCTTGAGCGCCTTCGCGCTGACCCGATTTGTCGAACAGCCGATCATGCGCCTGCGTCCCGCGCAATTCCGCTCTCCCAAGGATTTTGACGCGACAGCCTCGCGTCTCGCGCGCGAGTGAAAGGCGCGGGTTTGCCGCGCCTGCGAACGCGATTGACCTGAAGCGCCGACTGTACGATCATGACTGCCCCTTTTTGTGCAAGTCCGACGCGCCCCTTCGGGCGCGTTGCGCATTTTAACCCGGCGGCCCGAGATCCGGACCGCCTCGAATGAAAGACGTAAGGATGGAAAAGCTGCCCATGACCGCCGCCGGCTTCGCTGCGCTGGAAGCGGAATTGAAGCATCGCCAGCAGGTGGAGCGTCCGCGCATCGTCGAAGCCATCTCCGAGGCGCGCTCCCATGGCGACCTGTCCGAAAACGCCGAATATCACGCGGCCAAGGAATCGCAGTCGCTGAACGAAGGCCGGATCGCGGAGCTCGAGGACAAGATCGCCCGCGCCGACGTCATCGACGTCAGCAAACTGTCCGGCAACAGCGTCAAGTTTGGCGCCACCCTCACGCTGATCGACGAAGACACCGAGGAAGAGAAGCGCTACCAGATCGTCGGCGACACCGAGGCCGACGTCAAATTGGGCCGAATCTCGATTTCGTCGCCGATCTCGCGGGCGCTGATCGGCAAGAAGGTCGGCGACACCGTCGAGGTCAACACGCCCGGCGGCGGCAAGAGCTACGAAATCCTCAAGGTGGAATTCATCTGAAGCCCCAGGTCGCCTGACGCTCCGCGGAGCGTTTCTACCCCCGCATCGACCACAAGGCGTCGCGCGACCAGCGGACGCCCCTGAAGAGCCCGTTCAGCCGAACGGGCTCTGATCGTTTGCGCCCACTGGCCTTCGCGCGGCTCTGGCGCCGCTTCGCGCCAAACGCTGCGCACCAAGGCGCGACTCACCGCCCGGCGGCGCTTCTCGGCGCGGCCCGGCGGATTCGGGACCGTACCGGATTCGGAGCGACGTAACACAGTCCAGAAACACCCCATAACACGCGATTAACAGACCAGAAAAAGGCAAACACCCCGAAACTCAGGCGTTTGCCGACGCTCGCGCGTGAGTCGCAATCCGTGACACAAAATTGCGCGCGGCGCGCTTCACACCGTCAATCCCAAGGTTGCAGTGCGACTCACGCAACGCTTATGCGGTATCTATATGATTTTAAAGTCGCTTCAACTTTCGCTACGCAAGCCGCGCCGAAAGTCCGGCGCGACGCCCGCACAGGCCTAGGTTGTACCCGGTTGCGGACGCCAAGGGGCGCCACTGAAACGCGACACCCCTGGGTTCCCAGGGATTTTTCTCATCTTCAATGTTATATCGCGACCGCGCGTCTCGACATTGCCGACAGAAAATTGCTGCTTCAGGTTGTATTGCCAATAGTGTGATCAGATCGAACAGCAATTGGCCAGATCGTCGCCAGAGCGCGCACCCCAATCCCGTACGTATTTTCGCTGGGTTTTCGGCCGCAGCATCGGGACCTCCGCGCTACCATACTGATTTACAGTACTTTTCATCAGGCCATAGCGCCCCCCGCCTGTATCGCCGCCGTCCGCCGGCGCCCTTTCAGCGCGAGATCGTCACTTGAGGGACAAATTTGGGCTGGAAAAACGGCGGACCCGATGTTACGAAACGTAAAGGTTACTCAGTGGGAACGACTAAACGCTCTGTAACCGTTATGAGTTCCGGTAGACAGTTGGAGGCTATTTTGGCGCAGGCGACGCAAGAGCAGGAGACGGCGATCACGGTACACCGTGGGTTGTTTCTTTTGCGTTACGCAACCGGCGCCGCCAACGGTCGTTCTCCCTTCGCCGTCGTACGCCCGGCGCCCGCGAGCGCGCCTTTCATCGAAGTCATTTCCCCTCCCGGCGTCGTCGCCGGGTTTCTTTCGGCTCCTGGCGACTTCGCCATCGTGCGCGCCGAGCAGAGCGGCAATCTCATCGTCAAGATCGTTGCGCAGGTGCCCGGCGATCCCCTCGAAGCCTCGTTGCGCATGGAGCCGCTCTCCAGCGTCGAGAAAACCGCGCCCGCCGCGGCGGCCGTGGCGCCGACCCAGCAGGGCGCGCCCGCCATTCCGGCGCAGCCAGCCATTTTCGCGCAGCCCACCATTCTCGCGCACGTCTCTCGGCTGGGAGACGTCGAAGTCGCGATGGGCGCCTGGATCGCCGGCCCGGATGCGCCGGCGCCGATCGAAGGTCTGGAAGTGCGGGGCGCGCTGCCGGGGGGCGTCGCCATCGAACTTCAGCCGCTTCTGGCCACCAATCCCCCGCGCTGGATGGATTGGTCCGGTCCCGGAGGCTTCGTCGGCACGAGGCGGCGCGCGCTGCCCCTGGCCGGATTGCGGCTTCGCCTGACCGGCGCGTCCGCGGAGAATTTTGAAATCGCCGCCAGCGGCTTGTTCCTCGGGTCTCCCGTGCAGAACCGCCGCGGCCGCGAACTGGAGTTTGTCAGCCCGGCCGGCGTCGATCCGCTGGTCGGGCTGCAAGTCGAATTGGTCTCGGCTTCCGTAGTGGGCGTCGGGGCGAATGAGCGGACTTTGGCGGAGTCTTCGCCCGAGTCCAAATTGAAGGTTTTCCGCGCCATGGCGAGCGCCTGAGCGGAAATTTTGCACTCTTGATTACAACAGGCGGGGGCGGCTGTGACTTTTACGTACAATCTCCACAAAACGGCTATTGAGGCGTTGCTTAACGCGAACGTCGGCTCATCGACGGCTGCGGCGGTCGAGCAGGCCTTGAACGTCGCCAATCTGGGAAATGGCACGATCCTGACGACTTACGTCGACCAGGACGCGCCGCATTCCTTCCCCTCGAATCTGCCGGGCTTCACCGATTTCACCACCAGCGGCCAATTGTTCGTCGCCAATGCGGCCCCGCAGAGCCAGATCATCGACGGTCAGCTGGTGATCGACCCCACGCCTCAGATCAACGTGACGGACAGCGCCGGCGGCAATTTCTTCGCCACCGGCAACAACGCGGATGTGCTGAACATCACCAATCTGTCGACCAATGTGGACAAGGTTTGGGGCAGCGGCACGGGCGAAACGATCAGCCTGACCGGCGTGTTCGTGGCCAGCGGCACCGACGGCAACGCCAGCGGTCATTCCACGATCATCGGCGGCTCGGACTCGGTCACGCATTTCCACAACACGCTGTGGGGCGGCGCGGGTTCGGACGTGCTGTGGGGCGGCGGCCTGAGCGCGATTCACGCCGGCAACGGCGCCGCGCAGACCCTCAACGGCGGCCGTTGGGCCAATGCGGCGGACACGCTCTACACCGCGTCCGGCAATGACACCGTCAACACCTGGAACGGCAACGACGTCATCTACGGCTGGAACAACGACGGTACCGGCACGCACTGGCAGGACGGCAAGAACACGATCAACACCGGCTCCGGCAGCGACACGATCTACTCCGGCCAGAACACCAACATCTATGGCGTCGGCATCGGCGACACCCAGCATTCCGGCAGGGGTGTGACGGAAGTCTATGGCGCCACGGTCGGGGGTGCGTCCTCCACCATCGTCACGGGCCAGAACGACTTCTACATCGGTCTGGACGCCGGCAACGCCTCGATCCAGGGCGGCACGGGACGTTTGTTCGTCTGGAACGGCTCGGGCAGCGACACGATCAAGCTCGGCTCCGGCAGCGACACGATCAACCTCACCAACACCGGCAGCTCCAGCATCGTCGGCGGCACGGGTCAGGACACGGTCAACTACTGGAGCAGCGCGTCGAACGCGACCGTGCTCGGCGGCTCCAACACGACGGTCAACGTCGTGGATCAGGCGGCCTCCATCAGCGGCGTCACCCACAACGATGGCACCACCACCTTCACGTTCGGCTCCGGCAGCAGCGCGCACTCGCTCACCGTCGACAACAAGGTGCACATCACCTGGGGCCATGCGGCGGATCTCACCAGCTTCAAAGACTTCAAGGGCTGATCCCCGCCTTCGAACACAAGGACGCCGCGCGGATTCCGCGCGGCGTTTTCTTTTGCCTCGGCCGGGGTTAACCTTGGCCCGCAGGCGCGCTATCTTTCGCGCGCAAATTGCATGATCAAGGGTTGCAAGGCTCGTCGTCTGGGGCCTCGCGAGAAGAGCGGTATGCAGATCTTATTTATTCATAACAATTTCCCCGCCCAGTTCCGGGGTTTGGCGGGCGAACTGGCGCAATCTCCAGACAATCGCGTCGTCGCCATCGGCTGCGAGACCGCGCAGGAGCTCCCCGGCGTGGAGCTGCTGCGCTACCGGATGCCGTTCTTCCACGTCGCCCAGACCCACCCCTTCGCCCGCCGCCTCGACATTGAGGGACGCCGCGCGACCGAGGTCCTGTTCGCGCTGAGCGAGCTGCGCGCCAGCGGTTTCGTTCCCGACCTGATCGTCGGCCATTGCGGCTGGGGCGAGACCCTGCCGGTGCGCGCCTGCTTCCCCGAGGCGAAAATCGCGATCTATTGCGAATTCTATTATCGCCCGGAGGGACAGGACGTCCATTTCGACCCCGAAGACCCCCAGTTCGGCGTCGACGGCCTGATCACGCTGCATTGCAAGAACGCCTCGACCCTGCTGTCCCTGGTGGAGGCCGATCTCGGCCTTTCCCCGACGCAATGGCAGAAGCAGACCTATCCGAAGGAATTCCATTCCAAGATCCAGGTCGTGCACGAGGGCGTCGACGGCGAGCGCCTGCGGCCGGACCCGAATGCGCGGTTCGAACTGCCGGGCGGCCGCGTGCTGCATCGCGGCGACGAGATCGTCACCTTCATCGCCCGCAATCTCGAACCGATGCGCGGCTATCATATTTTCATGCGCGCCCTGCCCGAGATTCTCGCGGCGCGGCCCAACGCCCAGGTCGTCCTCATCGGCGGCGACGACGTGTCCTATGGCGCGGCGCCGGAGGCGGGCAAGAGCTGGAAGTCGATCTATCTCGACGAGGTCGCCGACCGGCTCGACCTGTCGCGCGTGCACTTCCTGCCGCAACAGCCCTACGACCGTTTCGTCCAATTGCTGCAGACCACGACGGTCCACGTCTATCTCACCTTCCCCTTCGTGCTGTCATGGTCGATGGTCGAGGCGATGGCGCTCGGCTGCGTCATCGTCGGCTCCGAAACCGCCCCGGTGCGGGAGGTGATCGCCGACGGCGTCAACGGGCTGCTGACGCCGTTCCACGATCCCGCCGCTTTGGCCGAAAAGGTGACGCGCATTCTCGCCAGCCCCGGCGATTACGCCGCCCTCGGCGCCGCCGCGCGCGAGACGGCGCTGTCGCGCTACGACCGCAAGGACTGCCTGCGCGAGGCACGGCGCATTCTCGGCCTGGCGCCGCCGGCCGCCCCCGCTCCGCCTGCGCCGGCGGCGGCGCCGGAACGGCCCGCATTCATCGTTCGGCGCAGCCGCGGCGCCCCGGACGCCACTCCAGCGGCAGAGGACGCCGAATGACCGAAACCAAGAAAATCATCCTGAACGCCGGCTCCGGCGCCCGTATGGCGGGACGCCTCCCGGCCATTTTCAACGAGCAGGAGTGGACGGAGGTTCGTCTCGACATTTCGCCCGCCAATGAGCCCGACATCGTCGGCTCCATCGTCGACATGCGCGCGCAGGTCGGCGACGCTGCCGTGGATGTGCTCTACTCCTCCCACGCGATCGAGCATCTTTACGCGCATGAGGTGATCCCCGCCTTCCGGGAATTCCGCCGGGTGCTCAAGCCGGGCGGCGTCGCC
This sequence comes from Rhodoblastus acidophilus, assembly GCF_025961575.1. Taxonomy (GTDB): domain Bacteria; phylum Pseudomonadota; class Alphaproteobacteria; order Rhizobiales; family Beijerinckiaceae; genus Rhodoblastus; species Rhodoblastus acidophilus_C. The sequence goes on from NZ_JAOQNX010000045.1 coordinate 10,557, forward strand.
ATCGTCACCTGCCCGAGCCTGCTGGCCATTTGCCGCTTCATCCTCGCCGAGGGCGCCGAGGCGATCGCCTACGACTCGCCCGCCGGCGCGATCCGCCCGATCGACATGCTCTATGGCCACAGCGAATTCATCGCCAATGGCGCGACCGCCATGGCCCATCGCACCGGTTTCACCGGGCAGCGGCTGGGCCGGGTGGCGATGAACGCCGGCTTTTCCGAGGTCCGCGTGATCGAAGGCGGATGTTTCGACATCTGGGGCCTGCTGCTCACCCCCGAAACCTCCTGGGACTGGCTGAAGCAATTGTTGACCGGCTCGCCGCTGGAGCCGCTGCTGACGTTGGACCAGGCGGCCAAGGCGCAAGAAGCGGCGCGCGCCGCTGAAGAACCGGCGCAGCCCAATCCGGCGTGATCGCGCCTCGATTCCATGACCGCGCGCGCCACGCGGAAGCGCTGGCCCTGCGGGCGGCGGAGCATATGCGGCGCGGCGATTTCGCCGGCGCCTTCCGTTTCGCCGACCGCCTGTGCCGCGTCGCCTCCGTGACCGCGCTCGATCTCCTGCTGCGCTCGGAAGCGGCGCGCGGCGCCGGTCTCGAGGACCGCGCCGCCGCCGATCTCGCCCGCGCGCTCGACCTCGACCCGACCCAGCGCACCGTGCTGCAATTCGCGCTGCAATGGGGCGCGGAGGCGGACAAGCAGGCGGCGGCGCGCGCTTTGATCGACGATCCCGCCGCCCATCCCGAACTGTTGCGGCGCGCCGTGGCGGCGCTGGTCTCGGGCGGCGCCGAGGCCGTTCTGATGCTGCGCCCGGTGGGCGCGCGCCTGGCGGGCTGGGCGGCGTTTCGCACGGGAGCCACGCCCGATCTGCTGGAAACGCGCGACGAAACAACGGCGTCCCGTCTCACGGCGGACCCGCAGCATTTCCTGCGCCAGGACGGCGTCGAGGCGGTCCATCTGAACCTCGACCCCGCCGGTCTGCGCGGCGTCCGCGTGAGGCAGGGCGAGCGCGAGCTCGCTTCCTGGTCGGCGCCGCCTGTGGCGCCGCCGCTGCCACGGGCGCCGCAAACGGCGAAATTGTGGATCATCGTTCCCGTCTACGAGGATCTCAAGGCGACCCGCGCCTGCCTCAACGCCGCCATGGCCCAGCTCGACGCCGACATGCGGCTGGTCGTCATCGACGACGCCAGCCCGAATCCGGCGCTGCGCGGCTGGCTCGACGTGGCCGCGGCCTCGGGCCGGCTGGAGCTGATCCGCAACCCGCAAAATCTCGGCTTCGCCGCCTCGGTCAATCGCGCGCTGGAGATTTGCCGGGGCGGCGACGTGATCCTGCTCAACGCCGACGCCCTGCCCCCGCCCGGCGCTTTCGCCCGCCTCGCCGAACTGGCGCGCTCCGCGCCCGACATTGGCGCGCTGACGCCGCTGTCCAACAATGGCGAGACCTGCAGCTTTCCCGCGCCCAATGCCGCGAGCCCCCTTCCAGAGGCCGAGGAGATCGCGCGGCTCGACGCTTTGGCGCGCCAGGCCAATGGCGACCTGCTGATCGACCTGCCCAACGGCATCGGCTTCTGCCTCTACATCACCCGCGCCTGCCTCGACGCGACCGGCCCGCTGCCGGAGATTTACGGACGCGGCTATTACGAGGATGTGGAATTCTGTCTCAAGGCCCGCGAACGCGGTTTCCGGACCGTCTGCGCCGCGGGCGTCTATGTCGGCCATGCCGGCTCGCTGTCGTTCGGCGCGGAAAAGCGCGCGCTGGTGATGCGCAACATGAGCCTGCTGAAGACTCGCTTCCCGGATCACGAGGCGGAATGCGCCGCCTTCCTGCGCGCCGATCCGTTGCGCCCGGCGCGGGCCAAGATCGAGCGGCTGGACACGCCGCGCCGCCCGTTCCGCCTGATCGTCGCGGCTTTGGGCGCCTGCGCCGGGGAGGCGCAGTCTTTTGCGCAGGCGATCGAAGCCGAGGGCGAGGCCCCCCTGCTCTGCCTCTACGACCCCATCGCCCAAAAGGCGCAGCTGCGTGCGCAAGGCTGCGCGCCGAACTCGCTGGACTTCGACCTGAGCGCGCCGCTTGGCCTCAATGCGCTGGGCAAATGGCTGTTTCGTCTGCGCCTGTCGGGAATCACCCTGTTCTATTCCACGGGGCTGCCGGAAGCTCTGGTCGAAATGCTGCCGGGGCTGGGCGAGGTCGAGCTGGCGATCGCGGGAATCGCGCTGTTTTCGCCACCCGCGCGGTCCGATATCTGCGCGGCGCCGGAGGGCGCCCAACCCTGTTCGTCCTGCGCCGGCGCCTTCACCGCCTCCGAGGCGATGGCGGCGCGGATGCGGGCCTGGCGGTTCGCCGCCGGCAGCAGCGCCACGCTGCGGCCGCTCGACCGCATGAGCGCCCATGTCGCCGGGCGTCTGTTTCCTCAGGCGCGCATCCTGCCGCCGCCGGATGTTTCCCACGAGATTGCCGTTTCGCCAGGAGGGCGCACGCTCGGCGTGCTGTCGCCGCAGCCCTGCGCCGAGGCCGACGCGCTCGTGCTCGCTTTGGCCCATGCGCTGCGTCGGCGCGGCGATCCCGCCGACATTGTCGTGTTCGGCGCCTGCCTCGACGATTTCGCCGTGATGGCGCCCGGCAATGTGCTGGTCTCCGGCCCGGTGGAGGAGGCCGAACGCGCGCCGCTGGTCCAGGCCTATGGCGTCACCGAACTGATGTCCGGCTCGCGCGCCTTTGGCCACGGGATCGACGCGCTGGCGGCGGCCTGCGGCCTGCCGCGCGCCGGATTCGACTGGTCCTCGGGCGCGCTGCCGTTCGGCGCGCAGGAGCTGGCGCTCGATCCGCGCCTGTGCGACCGCAAGACGGCCGAGATCGTCGCCGATTGGCTGGCGGCGCGCCGGGCATTTGACAGGGGCGCCGCCCCGAGAGACCAAGGCGCATGAGCGACCAAATCCTTTCAGCCACTCTTTTTCTGTCCGGCGCGCAGGTCGTCGGCCACGCCTTCGACCCGGAAAACCCGTTTCGGCGGCTGGTGGTCGAACTGCTGCTGGACGGACAACCGGCCGGGCTCGCGCGCGCGGAATTTTTCGACCCGGAGCTCGCGCAGAAAAGTCAGGGCGACGGCTGCCACGGTTTTGTCATCACGCCGCCGCCGGGCGCGCTGGCGCAGGCGAAAACTTTGGAACTGCGGCTCGCCAACACAGGGACCGTACTGGCCCGGCTCGACGCGCCGCTGGCCGCGGCGGAAAAGCCGGGCGCGCGCGGCGAGGCGCGCTGGCTCGGCGGCCTTCGCCTCAATGGCTGGCTGGCCGAAGGCGTCACTGAAGGGTCCGCACGCGCCCTGATCGACGGCAAGGTGGTGGCGCAGGCGCGCGCTGCGGGCTGGGCGCATCTCGACGACGGCGCCGCGCCGCGCCCGCGCCGCAGCTTCGACCTGTACCTGCCGGAAACATTCGCCGACGGCCGCGCCCATCGGGCGCAGGTGATCGACGACAATGGCCAGGAGTTTTCGGGCAGCCCGGTGTTCTTCGTCGCCTTCGCCGACGGCCTCGCCCGCTTCGTCCGCGGCCGCGCCGAACTGGAATCGGAGCGCCTGCGCGCCGAATTTTTCGACGAAGTCCTGCCGCAGGCGCTGCCGTTTTCCGCCATCGGCGACTGGAAGCAACGCTTTGCGCCTGAGCCGCCCCCCGCGCGAAAAGACCCGGTCGCCGTGGTGCTGATCGGCGAGGCGGGCGCGCAGGACAGTCTGGCGACGCTGGAGGCGCAGCAGGGCTGCGACTGGCTCGCCGCCGTGCTAGACGCGCGCGAGCCCGCCCGTTTCGACCCCGCCAGCCTCAGCCTGTTCCTCGACCAGGACGCCGGCGCCTGCGACGCCATCGTCTTCGCCCTGGGCGGAACCCTGTTCGAGCCCGCCGCGCTCGGCGTGCTGGCGCAGGCGCTGGAAGAATTCCCCTCTTCCCCCTGGGCCTATGCGGATTTCACCCTCACCGCCGCGGACGGCGCGGAATGGCCGGTGGCCCACGCCGCCTTCGATTATGAACGGCTGCTCGAACAGGGCGCGGGGGCGCTGTTGTTCGCCGCACGCCGCGAATTTTTGCGCGCAGCTTTGGCGGCTGGAGCGGACTCTCTGTTCCGCATCTGCACCTTCGCCTTCGACCGGCGCCGCGCGCGCGGTCCGCGCCAGTCGGTTCCCGTCGCCGACGCGCCGGTTCATGTTCCCGGATTCCTGGCGCGCCTGCCGCGCTTCGACGCCCGCGCCATGACGCCGGCGCTGATGCAGGCCGTCAAAGACCATTTCGACGCGCGGCGGGCGCCGTCGCGCATCGACGCCGCCGCCGGCCTGTCCTTCCCGCGCCTGCGGCTGACCCGCCAGCCCGCGCCGGGAAAAGTCTCGATCCTCATTCCCACCCGCGACCGCGTCGATCTGCTGAAGCCTTGCATAGACTCGCTGTTCGCCACCGCCGATCTCGGGGCTCATGAAATCATCGTGCTCGACAATGAGTCGAGCGCGCCGGAAACCCTGAGCTATTTCGAGACGCTGTCGGCGCGGGGCCTGCGCATCTTCCGCGTCGGCGGCGCCTTCAATTTCTCCCGCATCATCAATGCCGGCGCCGCCGTGGCCTCAGGCCAATATCTGCTGCTGCTCAACAATGACATCGAGGCGCTGCACAAGGGCTGGCTGGAGGAGATGCTCGGCCGCATCGTCGAGCCCGATGTCGGCGCGGTCGGCGCGCATCTGTTGTGGCCGAGCGGCGTGGTGCAGCACGCCGGGGTCACGCTCGGGCCGCGTCTGGCCGCCTCGCACGCCTTCAACGACCGCATCGACGGCGACCCCGGCTATGCCGACCTGCTGCTCGCCGCCCATGAATGCAGCGCGGCGACCGCCGCCTGCCTGCTCACGGAGAAACGGCTGTTCGACGCCGCCGGCGGCTTCGACGCCTTGAATTTTCCGGTCAATTTCAACGATGTCGATTATTGCCTGAAATTGCGCGCGCAGGGCTTGAGGGTGGTGCAGACGCCGCATGCGCGACTGCTGCATCGCGAATCCGCCTCGCGCGGCCGGGACGAGGCGCCGGACAAGGCGCGGCGGATGCAGCGCGAATTGCGCAATCTGCGCGCCGCCTGGGGCGAGGCTCTGGTCGCCGATCCCGGCTACAGCCCACTGCTGTCGCTCGATCCCGTTCCCTGGAGCGCGCTGGCCTGGCCGCCGCGCCGCCGCGGCCCGCGCCAGCCCGGCTTCCCCAGCCGCAGCGCCGTCCCGCCCGGCTTCTAAGCTACTGCTTCTGCGGCGTTTTGCGGCGCAGTTGACGCTATTCATCTTCTATTCAGCCAGAGAAAGGCCACTATGGCGCCATCATCGGGGTGCCCCCGGCCAGACTCGAATGGAAGACCTTTGCAGATCATGCTGTCCAGCGAACGACTGATCGAATCCCTCGCCCCGGATCGCGGCCTGGCCGAGCCCGTCTACAAGCAGATGGCCCGCGCCTTCAACAAGCTGATCGAAACCGGCGCGATCGGCGAGGGCCAGAGCCTGCCGGCGGAGCGGCTGCTCGCCGAAAGGCTCGAACTCAGCCGCACCACCGTGCGCCGCTTCTACGAGGAGTTGCGCAAAGACGATCTGCTCAGCACCAGCCGGCGCAATGGCGCCGTCGCCAAGGCGCCGCAACGCCTGTCGCCGCGCATGGGCCAGCTCAAGGGCTTCACCGACGAAATGCGCGAACTGGGCCTGGAGCCCTCGACGCGGCTGCTGTCGCGCGACATCGTCCGCGACCGCGTGGTCGCCTCGGTGTTCAACCGCCCCTCGACCGCGCATTTCCTCAAACTGGTGCGGCTGCGCCTGGGCGACGGAACGCCGGTGTCACGCGAGATCTCCTGGTTCGACCTGACGCTCGTCCCCGACATGGCGGAGTGGAACGTCGAAGGGTCCGCCTACGCCTATCTGGCCAAGGCCTGCGGCATCAGGCTGGGCGCGGCGGAGCAGAGCATCGAGGCGGTGCTGAGCAGCGACGAGGAAAACGCCGCCTTCGGCTTCGACAGCCCGCAGCCCTGCCTGCTGATCAAGCGCAAGACCCGCGCGCTCGCCGGCCAGATCGTCGAATATGTCGAAGGGACGTTTCGCGGCGACGCCTATACCTACCGGCTCAATCTGGAGCCGTCGCACGGCAACTGAGAAAATCTTGCAGGTCGGCGGCGTGCGGCAGCGTGTCGAACACGCCTGTTCGCGACGCAACCAGCGCGCCGCAGGCCGAGGCTTGTCGCAGCGCGGTCTCGAGGCTTTCGCCCGCGGCCAGGGCTGAGACCAGGCCGCAGCCAAAACCGTCGCCCGCGCCGGTGGCGTCGACCTGGTCGATGGCAAAGGCCGGAACGAAAATGCTGGCGCCGCCCTTCAGCGCCACGGCGCCGCGCTCGGCGAGGGTGACCACCAGGATTTCACCGCGCCAGCCACGCCGCTTCGCCAGTTCGGGCAAGTCGCGCGCCCAAACCTCCGCGGGGGCGCCGGCCTCGGAAAGGCCGAGAAAATCCATGGCCTCGGGTTCGTTGACCACCATAATGTCGGTCAGCGCCAGGAGCTCGTCGCTCGGCTGGCGCCAGGGCGAGGGGTTGAGATAAGTGACGCGGCCCGCCGCCTTGGCGATGCCGAAGGCGGCGCGCACCGCCGGTTCCGGCGCCTCGAACTGGCCCAGGCAATAGGCCGCGGCTTCGATGGTTTGGCGCGCCTGCTCCACCTGCGTTTCGCCAAGCAGGGCGTTGGCGCCCATATAGGCGGCGAGCAGATTGGCGCCGTCCGGCGCGATCAGGCCGATGCCGAAGGCCGAAGGCGCGTCGGCGATGTGGACATGCTCCGTCGATAGGCCCATGTCGCGCAGCAATTGGGTGATCTCGCGTCCGCGCGGATCGTCGCCGACCGCCAGCAGCAGGTCGGTGGCGACGCCGAGGCGATGCAGGCCGATGGCGAGATTGAGCCCCTTGCCGCCGTGGTCATGGAAATAAGCGGTCGCCGCCGCCGTTTGCCCGGCGCGCGGCAGAGACGGGACGAACAGGAAATTGGCGCTGACATAAGCGCCCACCACGAAGGCGCGCATGAGGAAAAATCTCTGTTTCTTTGCGCGCAAGCTTCCCAAAGGGGCCGAGGAAGTCAAGCCTCAGGGGATCAGCGCGTCGCCGAGCATGGCGGCGAACAGGCCGAACAGATAGAGGATGGAAAAGCCGAACAGGCCCATGGCCGCTTTTTCGCGCTGTTCGCGCGCGGCGTCGCGCAGCGCATAAAGTTTTGACGCGCGCCACAGGAAAGCGCCGCCGAGCAGCGCCGCCGCGACCGCATAGAGCGCGCCCAGGCTCGGAATGACCAGCGGCAGGAAGGAGGCGGCGACCAGAGCCGCGCTATAGAGCGCGATCTGCCGGCAGGTTTCCCGGGGGCCCGCGACATTGGGCAGCATGGGCACGCCGACCCGCGCATAATCGCCGCTGCGCCGCAGCGCCAGCGCCCAGAAATGCGCCGGCGTCCATAGGAAGATCAACAGGAACAGGGAGAAGGCGGCGAAGCCGATCTCATGGCTCGCCGCCGCCCAGCCGATCGCCGGCGGCAGCGCGCCGGCCGCGCCGCCCCAGACGATGTTTTGCGGCGTGCGCCGCTTGAGGCCCATCGTGTAGAACGGGATATAGATGACGATCGTCAGCGCCAGGAGCCCGCCCGCCAGAAAATTGACGCGGAAAAGCATGGCCGCGACCGATAGGACCGCAAGCGCGAGGCCCCACAAAAGCGCTTCGCGGGGGGCCACGGAGCCGCGCGGGATCGGCCGCATCGCCGTGCGCGCCATTTTTGCGTCGATGTCGGCGTCCCACCACATGTTGAGCGCGCCGCAGGCCCCGGCCGCCGCCGCCATGGCGGAAATCGCGGCTATGAAATTCAGGACGTCCAGCGGCTTGGGCGCGAGCAGATAGCCGACGGCGCCGGTCAGGACTACGAGGGACATCACGCGCGGCTTGAGCAGGAGGACGCGCGCATGAAGGGCGGACCGGCGCGGCGCGACGCTCTCCTTGACAATGGCTTCTTTCATCGCAAACGGCTCCCGCCAAAGGACAAACAAAAGCGTCAACGCTTCGAGCGCGGGGGTGTTCCGGGGGCGCCCAATGACGAGGCGCCAAAACTTCGTCACGGCGCAAAACTCGTGATATGAAGGCGCGAACTCTGGAACATTCATGTCACAAACGCCTCACCCCTTCGCCCGCTTCATCGCCATCCTCGGCCGCGGGCGCAATCTCACCCGACCGCTCACCGTTGAAGAAGCCGAACAGGCCATGGAGCTGATCCTCGCTGGCGAGCTCTTGCCCGAACAGCTCGGCGCCTTCCTGATGCTGTTGCGCGTGAAAGAAGAGAGCCCCGAGGAAATCGCCGGTTTTGTCCGCGCCGTGCGCAAAACCTTGCCTGCGCGGCAGGGCGCCGACATCGATTTCTCCTCCTATGCAGGAAAGAAACGGCAATTGCCCTGGTTCCTGCTCGCCGCCTTCGCCCTGGCGCAGTCGGGCCGAAAAGTCTTCATGCATGGGTTCGACGGCCACACGCCGGGCCGGCTCTACACCGGCGAGGTTTTGCAGGCGCTCGGCGTCGCCCGCGCGCAAAATCTCGGCGAGGCGAGCGCCCAACTGGCGAAGCACAATTTCGCCTATCTCGATCTCGCCGCGATCAGCCCGCCGCTGGCGAAAATGATGAGGTTCAAGCCGATCCTGGGCCTGCGCTCGCCGGTCCACACCATCTCGCGCATGATCAACCCGTTCGGCGCTCCCTGCCTGTTGCAAGGCATCTTCCACCCGAACTATATGGCGACCCACAGCGGCGCGGCGAAAATTCTGGGGGAGCGCAACATGATCGTGTTTCGCGGCGAGGGCGGCGAAATCGAGCGTCGTCCGGGAAAACCCTGCGAAACCCTTGGCCTTCGTGACGGCGTCCCCTTCGAGGAGCGCTGGGCGCCGCTGATGGAGGAGCCGCGCCAATTGCCCGACGACGCCATGGAGCCAACAAAACTCCTCGCCGTCTGGCGCGGCGACGACAATGCCTACGCCCAGGCCGCCATCACCGGCACCATGGCGCTGGCGCTGAAAACCAGCGGCGCGGCGCCGGACCAGGACAAGGCTCAGGCGCTGGCGGCCCAAATCTGGGACGCCCGCGATCGCGACATCTGGATCAAGCACTAAGATGGACCGTCAACCTCTCTTCCTCTCCCTCAAGGGCCGGCGCGTCGCCGTCATCGGCGATGGCCCGGTCGCGGCGCGGCGCGCCGCCACCCTGCTCTCCGGCGGCGCCCAGGTGGCGCTGTTCGCCAAAAATCCGCACGAGGAGTTTTTGGGCCTCGCCGAGCGTTGCCAGCGCGGCGACCTCGCCGCCGAAAACGCTTTCGACGGCTGCACGCTGTGCTATTTCGTCCCCGATGGCGATGACGCGCCCGATGCGGCCCTGATCGCGCGGGCGAAAGGCGCGGGCGCGCTGGTCAATGTCGCCGATCATCCCGAATTGAGCGATTTCATCAATCCGTCCGTGCTCGACCGTTCGCCGCTGATCGTCGCCATTTCGACCGGCGGCGAGGCGCCGCTGCTCGGGCGCATGCTGAAGGCGCGGCTAGAGACGCTGATTCCGGCGTCCTATGGACGACTGGCGGCGCTGGCCGGCGAAGGCCGCGCCGCGCTCGCCGACAAGCTGGCGAGCCATTCGGCGCGGCTGCGGTTTTGGGAGCGTTTTTACGAGGGCCCGGCCGTCGAAATGGCGCTCGCCGGTGACGAGAATGGCGCGCGCGCCGTGCTGGACCATGAAATCTGGCGCACGCGGCCCGACGGCTCCTCTCCGGAAGCCGAGGTCAGGGGCGAGGTCTATCTGGTCGGCGCCGGTCCGGGCGATCCCGACCTACTGACCTTCCGCGCCTTCCGCCTGATGCAGAAGGCCGATGTCGTGCTCTACGACCGGCTGGTCGAACCCACCATTCTCGAGCGGGTGCGCCGCGACGCCGAACGCATCTATGTGGGCAAAAAACGCTCCAACCATGCGCTGCCGCAGGAGGAAATCGGCGAACTCATGGTGAAGCTCGCCCAGCAGGGCAAGCGCGTGCTGCGGCTCAAGGGCGGCGATCCCTTCATTTTCGGCCGCGGCGGCGAGGAAATCGACAAGCTCGCGGAGCACAATATCCCGTTCCAGGTCGTGCCCGGCGTCACCGCCGCCGCCGGCTGCTCGTCCTATGCCGGCATTCCGCTCACCCATCGCGATTACGCGCAATCCTGCGTGTTCGTCACCGGCCACGGCAAGGAGGGGCCGATCGATCTCGACTGGTCGACGCTGCTGCGGCCGAACCAGACCGTGGCGGTCTATATGGGCCTCGCCCATCTCGACTTCTTGATGGGCGAGTTTTTGAAGCGCGGCGCCGATCCCGCTCTGCCCGCCGCCATTATCGAGAACGGCACGCGGTCGAATCAGGTGACGGTGACCGGCACGATCGCCGACCTCGGCGACAGAGCCAAGGCCGCCGGCCTGAAGGGGCCGACCATCATCATCATCGGCAATGTGGTGAAGCTGCGCGAGAAGCTGAACTGGTACGCGCCGACGACGTGAACTAGCGCCGTTGCGGGGTGACCTGAAGCTCCAGGCCAGCCTGCTTCTGCAGGTAGCCGATGACGCCGAACAGGTTTCGCGCCTGGGGATTGCCGGTCGGGCCGAACATGCGGATCAGACTCTTGGGCGGGGTGTCCGTCGCCTCGCCCAATTTCTCGAAGCCGACCGTCGCCTTGATGTAATCGCGCAGGATCGCCTTCCCGGACTCGACATCGCCGGAGAGCATGGTCTCGACGCCTTTGCGCAGCAGCGCTTCCACGAGGGCGGGATCGAGCTTCTTGAGTTTTGTCACGGCCTTTGATTCCTTGCCGCAGCGCTTAAGTCTAAGCTTGCCAATTGTTTCCGCGATCTAAAAAGACAGTTCAAGCCTGAAATTAGGACAGTGACTTTGCGTTAGCGCACGCAAGGTCTCAATCGCAAGGGAACGCAAACCCGAGTTGATCGGCTTCCCCCTGCATTTCCTCGAAGCCGGACACCGTGACTCCCAGCAACCGCACCCCTTTCGACGACGGAAACAACGGCCGCAGCAGGTTTTGCGCACGATGCGACAAATCATCGCAGGACGCAACCGGAGCGCTCTGGGTCTGCGCGCGGGTAAGCTGCTGGAAATCGGCGTATTTGACCTTGACCGTCACCGTGCGGCCAAACAGGCGCAGCCGCTCGCAGGCGGCGAAAACTTTTGTGACGATCGGCGCGATTTTTTCCTGCATGGCTTCGGGGGTGAAAATGTCGGCCAAAAACGTGTTTTCGGCGCCGATGCTTTTTCGCTCGCGGTCCGGTTTTACCGGACGATGGTCCTCGCCGCGGGCAATCGCCGCATAAAAGGCGCCGGCCTTGCCGAAATGATGCGCCAGGACATGGGGATCGCAGGCGCGCAAATCCGCGCCGGTTTCGATGCCGAGTTTTTTCATCTTGTCGGCGGTGGCCGGCCCGACGCCGTGGAATTTTCGAACGGGCAAAGCCGCGACAAAGGCCGGGCCCTGCTTTGGCGTGATGACGAACAGGCCGTTGGGCTTGCGCTGGTCAGAGGCCATTTTCGCCAAGAACTTGTTGTAGGACACGCCCGCCGAAGCGGTGAGGCCGGTTTCAGCCAAAATCGCGGCGCGGATTTTTTCCGCCGCCTGCGTCGCCGTTTCGCCGTCGTCGAGACAATCGGTGAGATCGAGATAGGCCTCGTCCAGCGACAGCGGTTCGATCAGCGGCGTGTGACGGGCGAAAATTTTGCGGATCTGCAGCGACACCGCGCGGTAGACGTCAAAGCGCGGCGGGGTGAAAATCAGCTCCGGGCATTTGCGCTGCGCGGTGACCGAGGGCATGGCGGAATGAACGCCGAAGGCGCGCGCCTCATAGCTCGCCGCCGCCACCACGCCGCGGGCGCGGCCATGGCCGACCGCCACCGGCTTGCCGCGCAAATCGGGATTGTCGCGCTGCTCCACCGAGGCGAAAAACGCATCCATGTCGATGTGAATGATTTTTCGGATTTTCCTGGCCTCGCCTGACGACGAGGCCGCCGGCTCCGGCGCGCTCATTTCCACATACCGCGCATGCGCGCGCTCAGGTTGACCCGGGTGTTCGAATCCGGCCCTTTTTCGTCCGCGCGGACCGCCGGCCAGCCGATGGTTTCAAAATGGCTCAAAATCTCGGTGGGGATGAAGCGGCTGCGCGCCGCATAGACGTGGCGGTCGCCGCGCGCGTGCTGGCCATGAGTGAAGAATTTTTGGGGCGTGACCAAGCGCAAATGGTCCTTAGCGCGGGTCATGGCGACATAGAGCAGCCGGCGCTCCTCCTCGATCTCCGCGCTGGTTCCGGTGGCGAGGTCGGAGGGGATGCAGCCGTCCACCACATTGAGAACAAAAACGCTTTTCCACTCCTGGCCCTTGGCGGAGTGGATGGTGGAGAGGATCAGATAATCCTCGTCGCGCAGCGGCGGGCCGGCCTCGGCGCTGGTGGCGTCGGGCGGATCGAGCGTGAGTTCGGTCAGGAATTTTTCGCGCGACGGATAGTTTTGGGCGATGACCTCGAGTTGCGCGAGGTCGATTTTGCGGGTGACGGCATCCTCGTGCAGCCGGTCGAGATGCGGCTCGTACCATGTTCTCGCCCGGGCCAGATCGCCGGGCCACGACGAGGGCGCGCGTAAAATTTCGACCAGCGCGCCCCAGGGCTCGCCGGTTTTGGCGGGCGCCGGCAGCGACGCCAGCGCTTGCAGCGGCGCGGCTTCGGCCGCGATCTTGTCCAGAATTTTGCGCGCCGCAGCCGGGCCGACCCCCGGCAAAAGTTGCAGCAGGCGGAAGCCGGACATGCGGTCGCGCGGGTTTTGCGCAAAGCGCAGGAAGGCCAAAATGTCCTTCACATGGGCGCTGTCGAGAAATTTCAGGCCCCCAAATTTGACGAAGGGAATGTTGCGCCGGGTGAGTTCGATTTCCAGCGGCCCGGAATGGTGGGCAGCGCGAAACAGCACCGCCTGGTCCTTCAGCCGCATCCCGGTTTCGCGCGCCTCCAGCACTTTTTCGGCGACGAAATTCGCCTGATCCGTTTCGTCGCGCACGATCACCAGCGCGGGGCGCTCCACGGACTGCCGCGAGGTCCACAGGTTCTTGGTGAACCGCTCCTTGGCCAAAGCGATCACGCCATTCGCGGCCTCCAGAATGTTCTGGGTCGAGCGGTAATTGCGCTCGAGCGTCACCACCTCGGCGGGCGGCGTGAATTTTTGCGGAAAATCCAGAATGTTGCGCACTTCGGCGGCGCGGAAGGCGTAAATGGATTGCGCGTCGTCGCCGACCGCCGTGAGGCCGCGGCCGTCCGGTTTCAGGCCGAGCAGGATGCTCGCCTGCAAGCGATTGGTGTCCTGGTATTCGTCCACCAGCACATGCTCGAAGCGCGCGGAAAGCTCTTCCGCCAGCGCCGGCTCCTGCATCATCTGCGCCCAGTAGAGCAGCAGGTCGTCGTAATCGAGCACGTTTTGCGCCTGTTTGGCCTCGACATAGGCGCCAAACAGTTTTTTCAGTTCATCCGCCCAGCCGGCGCACCACGGGAAGTTTTTTCCCAAGACCTCTTCCAGCGGCGCTTCTGAATTCACCGCGCGGGAGTAGATCGCCAGGCAGGTCCCCTTGGCCGGGAAGCGTTTTTCCGTCTTGGACAGGCCGAGATCGTGCCGCGCCAGATTGAGCAGGTCGGCGGAATCCTCGCGGTCGTGGATGGTGAAATCGGGATCGAGGCCGATGTTCAGCGCCTGCTCGCGCAACAGCCGCGCGCCGATGCTGTGAAACGTGCCCGCCCAGGTGAGGGCGTCGGCGAGCACGTCGGCGCGTTCGCCGAGCGCCTCCTTGCAGATGCGGCGGACGCGCGAAACCATTTCGCTCGAGGCGCGGCGCGAAAAGGTCATCAGCAGGATGCGGCGCGGATCGGCGCCGCTGACGATCAGATGCGCGACGCGGTGAGCCAGGGTGTTGGTCTTGCCGGAGCCCGCGCCGGCGATCACCAGCAGCGCCCGGTCCGCGCCCGAGGTGGCGGCGCGGCGCTGGGCGTCGTTGAGTTTGGCGAGATAGCCAGTAAGCGAATCGCTGCTCTGCACGCCTGAACATAAAACGAACATGCGGGCGCGCCAAACGCGGCGCCACTTATCGATTTTGCCGATCAAAACGCCACGGATTTTCTGTTGGCGTCGCTCAGACTTGGCCGGCATAACTACACACGCGTCAAGGCGCAGTAATCAAACGAAAATTTGCAATGAGGTTATGATGAGCACCAAACCCGCCATCAACATCGGCATCGCCGAAGACGTCCGGAAAAAAATTGCGGCGGGCCTGTCCCACCTGCTGGCCGATTCCTACACGCTCTACCTGATGACCCATAATTTCCACTGGAACGTGAAGGGTCCGATGTTCAACACGCTGCATGTGATGTTCATGCAGCAATATACCGAACAGTGGAACGCGCTGGATCTGATCGCGGAGCGCATCCGTTCGCTGGGCTTCCCGGCGCCCGGCACCTACAAGGAGTTCACCAAACTCGCCTCGATTAAGGAGGTGGAGGGCGTGCCGAAGGCGACCGACATGATCCAGCATCTGGTGGAGGCGCAGGAGGCGACGGCCCGCACCGCCCGCGACCTGTTCCCGCTGGTCAATGACGCCAACGACCAGCCCACCGCCGACCTCCTGACGCAGCGCCTCGACGTCCATGAGAAGACCGCGTGGATGCTGCGCAGCCTGCTCGAGGAATAGGGCTGAGGGATTCGTGGACCGCCCTCTCCTTCGAGACAGCCGCCTGGCGGCGGCTTCCTCAGGATGAGGGCTACTTAAAGTGTTTCCCTCAGGAGGAGCCGCGTCAGCGGCGGCGGGGGCGGTCCACGGAGAGCTGCGCCGGAACGGAAAGCCGAGTTGATGGTCTAAGCAGGAGACGTCTCAGGCGGAGGCCGCATGGAACATTTCCGCATCGAACAGGACGCGCTTGGCGAGGTCCGCGTTCCCGCCGAAAAATTATGGGGCGCGCAGACCCAGCGGGCGCTGCAAAATTTCGCCATCGGCCGCGAGAAAATGCCGCCGGAACTGGTGGAGGCCTATGCGCTGCTGAAAAAAGCCTGCGCCCGCGCCAATGCCGCGCTCGGCCGGCTCGACAAGGAAAAAGCCGGCCTGATCGAAACAGCCTGCGACGAGATTTTGGGCGGCGGCCAAGCCGAAAACTTTCCGCTTCCGGTCTGGATCAGCGGCAGCGGCACCCAGTTCAACATGAACGTCAACGAGGTGATTGCAAACCTGTGCTGCCGGCGCGCCGGAACGGCGCTGGGGAGCAAGATTCCGGTCCATCCCAACGATGACGCCAACAGGTCGCAATCCTCCAACGACACCTTTCCCAGCGCCATGCATATTGCCGCGGCGCTGACGGCGACGCGGCGGCTGATCCCCGCCGTCGCCGCTTTGCGCGACAGCCTCGCCGCCAAGGCGCGCGCATGGTCCGACATCGTCCGGATCGGCCGCACCCATTTGCAGGACGCGACGCCGCTTACCCTTGGCCAGGAGTTTGGTGGTTTTGCCAGCCTGCTCGACGACAGTCTCGAACGGATCGATGACGCGCTGAAGGGGGTCTATCGGCTGGCGCTCGGCGGCACGGCGGTCGGGACGGGCGTCAACGCCCCCAAAAATTTCGGCGAGGCCGCGATCATGGAGCTGGCGGCGCTGACGCAGCACCCGTTCGTCGCCGCGCCCAACCCATTTGCCGCGCAAGGCAGCCATGACGCGCTGGTGCATTTCTCCGGCGTGCTGCGCACGCTGGCGGGGTCGCTGAAAAAGATCGCCGACGACATTCGCCTGGAAGCCTGCGGACCGCGCGCCGGCCTCGGCGAACTTTTATTGCCGGAAAACGAGCCGGGCTCCTCGATCATGCCGGGCAAGGTGAACCCGACGCAGACAGAGGTTTTGACCATGATCGCCATGCAGGTGAGCGCCAATGATGTCGCCGTCGGTCTGGGGGGCGCGGGCGGCCATTTGCAGATGAATGCGCAAAAGCCGCTGATCATCCACAATCTGCTGCAATCCATGCTGCTGGTGGCGGATGGCTGCGTCAGCTTTCGCCAAAACCTTGTCGAGGGCCTGCAACCGAACCGGCAAAAAATCGCCGAAAATGTCGCGCGCTCGCTGATGCTGGTGACCGCGCTCGTTCCCATGATCGGCTATGACAGAGCGGCGCAGATCGCCCACCACGCCGCGGCGAAAAATCTCAGCTTGCGCGAGGCCGCGCTCGCGCTCAACCTCGTTTCGGGGGAAGATTTCGACAAATGGGTCGATCCACGAAAAATGATCGGCCCCGCATGAACCCGGAGACTGTCTTGGCGAAAACGCATCTTTTCACCCCGCTCGACCTCGAAGGCGCGCGCCTGAAGAATCGCATCGTCATCGCGCCGATGTGCATGTATTCGGCCGAAGCCGGCTGCATGACCGACTGGCATCTCGCCCATTACGGCCAGCTCGCTTTGTCCGGCGCCGGTCTGCTCACCATCGAGGCCACCTCGGTCACGCCGGAGGGACGCATCACCTATGCGGATGTCGGGCTCTACAGCGACGCCAACGAGGCCGCTTTCGCCCGCGTGCTGACGCTGATCCGGCAATTCTCCGACATTCCGGTCGCCGTGCAGCTTGCGCATGCCGGCCGCAAGGCCTCGCACGACCTGCCCTGGCGCGGCGACGCGCAAATGCCGCCCGAATCCGCTTTGGGCTGGCGCACGGAGGCGCCCTCCGCCAAGGCCTTGACAGCGTCGGATGCGCCGCCCTCCGCGCTCACGCGCGACGACATGGTCCGGGTTCGCGACGCTTTCGCCGCCGCCGCCCGTCGCGCGGGACGGCTGGGGCTCGACGCGATCCAGGTGCATGGCGCCCATGGCTATCTGCTGCACCAGTTCCTGTCGCCCTTGTCCAACACGCGCGATGACGATTATGGCGGATCGCTCGAAAACCGCATGCGCTTTCCGCTGGACGTGTTCGACGCCGTGCGCGAAAATTTTCCGGCGGGCAAGCCGGTGAGCGTGCGGGTGTCGGGCACGGACTGGATCGACGGCGGCTGGACCATCGAGGACACCTGCGTCTTCGCGCAAGAGCTGGAAAAACGCGGTTGCGCCGCCATCCATGTGTCGAGCGGCGGCCTGGCGGCGGCGAAAATTCCGGTCGGGCCGAACTACCAGGTTCCGCTCGCGGCGAAGGTGAAGGCGGCGGTCAAAATTCCGGTGGTCGCGGTGGGCCTGATCACCGAATTCGACCAGGCGGAAAAGATACTGGCCGACGGGGCGGCGGACCTGATCGCGCTGGCGCGGGCCATGCTCTACGATCCGCGCTGGCCCTGGCATGCCGCGGCCCATTTCGGCGAGCAGGTCGCGGCGCCCTCCCAATATTTGCGCGCCCAGCCGCATGGCGTAAAAATCTTCGCACCCTCCGAGATCTAGAGGATCACTTTCAGACATTGTTATCCGCCCCCGCGGCAGAGTGACGCGTCGAACTGGGAGACCATGAGGGTCGCGTCCCGCTTCATGTCAGAAGCCCCAATCCAACCCCGGCGGGTCCGCCGGGGCTTTGAGGTCTGGCATGCTGTCGCTGTTGCGGAAATTTCGAAAGCCCGTTTGGCGCCCCCCGCACGGCGATGAAACGGATATGGCGCTGCGCGTGCTGTTCGAAAACGGCGCCGCCGGCATTGCCGAACTGAATCTGGAGACCAGCCAGTTCGTGCGCGTCAACCGGCGCTACGCCGAGATCATGCGCAGGTCGGTCAGCGAAATCCTGACGCTTGGCCCAGCGAAGCTCATCCATCCCGGCGACATCGAGCGGGTTCGCGACGAATGGGTCACGTCGCTGGACGCGACGGGGCAATGGGACAGCACCGTGCGCCATATCGGTCCGGCCGCCGAAACCATCTGGGTGCGGCTGGGCGTCTCCGTTTTGAAGCGCGATCAAACCGGCAAACCCACCCGCAGCATCGCCGTGGCGCAGGACATTTCCGAGAGCATCCAGGCCACGGAACGGTTGCGCGAGAGCGAGCAATTGCTGCGGCTGGGACAGCAGATCGCCCGGATCGGCAGTTTCGTCCGCGATCTCGAGACCGGCCGGGTCACCCTCAGCGAGGAGCTCTGCGACATGTTCGGGCTGCCCCGCGACGCCGGGTTGATCTCCACCGAGCACTGGCTGAAATGGGTCCATCCCGAAGACCGGCGGCGCGTGGTCGACGCGATGCGCAGCGCCATCGACAACCGCGCCCGACGCCTCGCCTGCGCCTATCGGCTGTTGCGCCCCGGCGACGGCGGCCTGCGCCATGTCGAAATGCGCGCCCATTACCAGTTCGACGCCGAAGGGCGGCCGATCCGCTCGTTCGGCGTGGTGATGGACAAGACCGAGAGCGAACTCGCCGAGGAGAAGGTGCGCGCCAGCGAAACCGTGCTGCGGCTGGGCATGACCGCCGGCGGCATCGGCGCGTTTCGCCGCGACATCCAGAGCGGAGACATCGTCTGCGGCGCCGAAACCCGCACCTTGCATGGCCTGCCGGCAGACGCGCCTTTCTCGACGCAGGACTGGCTGGCCACCATGCTGCCCGAAGATTCCCAGCGCGTCGCCCGGGAAATCGAAGACTGTCTGGCCCGTCGTTGCCTGGAATTCTCGTCCTATTACCGGTTCCGCCCGGCGCCCGATGCGCCCGTCCGCCATATCGAGGTGCGCTCGCAAAACACCTATGATGCAGAAGGGCGGCCGCTCACCTCCAATGGCGTCATCATCGACGTCACGCAGCGGATCGAGGCGGAAGAAAAACTCGCCCATGCCGCGCGCCACGACGCGCTGACCGGGCTGCCCAACCGCGTGCTGTTCCGCGAGCGCATGGATCACGCGCTGGCGCGCGCGCGGCGAGGCCAGAAATTCGCCCTGCTCTGTCTCGATCTCGACCGGTTCAAGGAGGTCAACGACACGCTCGGCCATCCCATGGGCGACAGCCTGCTGGTCGAAGCCGCGGCGCGGCTGGGCCAGCAATTGCGCGACACCGACACTTTGGCGCGGCTCGGCGGCGACGAATTCGCCATCATCCAGTCCAATCTGCGCACGCCCAGCGATTCCGTCGCGCTGGCGCGCCGCGTGATCGACTGCATTTGCGCGCCCTTCGAAATCGACGGCCATCAGCTGGTGGTCGGCGTCAGCGTCGGCATCGCCATCGCGCCGGAGGACGGCGCGCAATACGAGGATTTGTTCAAGGCCGCCGACATGGCGCTCTATCGCGCCAAGGCCGACGGGCGCGGCGGCTGGCGCTGGTTCGAGCCGGAAATGAACGAGCGCATGCAATTGCGCCGCGCCGTCGAGGTGGATCTGCGCCAGGCGCTGGAGCGCGGCGAGTTCGAGTTGCGCTACCAGCCGGTGGTCGACACGGCGACGCGGCGCATCAAGAGTTTTGAGGCGCTGATCCGCTGGCGCCATCCCGAGCGCGGCCTGATCGCGCCCGACGCCTTCATTCCTCTGGCCGAGGAAATCGGCCTGATCGCGCCGCTGGGCGCCTGGGTTTTGCGCGAGGCGTGCATGCAAGCCGCGCGCTGGCCGGAGCCGATCAGCGTCGCCGTCAATATTTCGCCCGTGCAATTCGCCGGGCGCCGCCTGCTCGAAAATGTGGAGACGGCGCTGGCGCAGAGCGGATTGGCGCCGCACCGGCTGGAGATCGAAATCACCGAGACCGCCGTGCTGCAAAACACGGATTCGACGCTCGGCATGCTGCACGATCTGAAAAAACTCGGCGCGCGCATCGCCATGGACGATTTCGGCGCGGGCTATTCCTCGCTGAGTTCGTTGCAGAGTTTCCCGTTCGACAAGGTCAAGATCGACCGCGCCTTCACCCGCGGGCTCGAACAGTCGCGCAAGAGCGACGCCATCATCGCGGCGGTGACCAATCTGTGCAAAGGCCTCGATATGTGCGCCACGGCGGAGGGGGTCGAAACCGAAAGCCAGTTCGAGGCGCTGCGGCGACGCGGCTGCCAGGAGGCGCAGGGCTATCTGTTCAGCCGTCCCTGCGCGCCGGAAGAGATTCCGGCCCTCATCGAACAGCTGGGTTTTTTTGCCGGGTTTCCGCAGGCGGCGGAGTGAGGGCGGGCGCGACGAAAACACCGAAGGCGCGCGGGCTCGCCGCCACCGGAATTTTTTGCGCGACCGCGAGGGTTTTGGCGTCGATGCGGGCGAGGACGTCGTCCATCCAGCAGGCGACATAGACCGCGCCGCCCGCCGCCAAAATGCCTTCGGGATAGCCGCACGCCTCTATTGTCTTGAGCTCTTCGAGCGTGTCGCCGTCGAAGACGGTGACGCTGTCGTCGTGCTGGTTGGTGACGAAGATTTTGCCATCCGGCGTGAGCGCAATGGCGTAGGGAAAGCTGCGTACTTTCAGGCGCCGCGTCTCCTGCCGGGTTGTTGGGTCGATCACGGAGACGTCGCCGGATTGCACATTGGCGACGAACAGGCGGGGGCCTTCGGGGTCGTAAGTCACGCCGAACGGCGCCTTGCCCACGGGAATGGTCGCGACCGTTTGGCGCGCGAAAATGTCGACCACGGAGACGGTGTCGCTCTCGCGATTGGCGACATAGAGAAACCGCCCTTCGGGGTCGCTGGCCATGCCGGCCGGCGACTGGCCGACTTTTATCGCGCCTGTTTCTTTGAGAGTGGCGGCGTCGAAGACGTGGACCTCGTCGGCATACCAGTCGGCGACAAAAACGGTTTTGCCCTGGGGATCGAGCGCAATGCCGAGCGGGCCGGCGCCGGCGGGAATTTCGGCGATGACGCGATGCGCTCCGTTTTCCGCGCGTTCGATGACGGAAAAACTGTGGCCCTCGGGGTTGGTGGCGTAGATGCGTCCGCCTCCCGGGGCCACGGCGACGCCGGCGGGTTTCTTGCCGATCTTCAGCGTGTCCACCACCCGCCCTTGCGCCAGATCGACGATCGACAGGGAGTCCGCGCCCTGCGCCGTGATGTAGGCCAGCGGGTCCGCGCGCGTTGGCGTCGCGAGGGCGAGCAGGAGGAGGCAAGCGTGGGCCGCCCCCGCCCTTCGAGACGCCTGCTGTCGCAGGCTCCTCAGGGTGAGGGCTAATTTAAAATTCACGTGCTGTCTCAAAGTAGCCCTCACCCTGAGAGTCTGTGACTTTTTCGATTGCTGACGCTCATGACAGCTGATTCATTGGCTTGTGAGGCCGGGAGCAGTTGTCAT
>NZ_JAOQNX010000046.1 GCF_025961575.1 Rhodoblastus acidophilus
CGGAAAGAGCTTCGCCCTTGTTTATAAAGTTCTCGATGAACGATTGATGCACACCAGTCTCTTCAGACATCAGTCTATACATAGCCGCATCCCTTAGGGGCTTCAGTATGCTATGAACCATCTGTACCTTAGTGCCATCATATCGTTTAGTACCATATGATCCAACACCGAGAACGGGATACAACTGTTCCTCAGGTTTCTGAGCCCTGTAGTACTCCATGAACCTATCGTACAACGTGGTTTTGCCATCGGCTGTCGTCTTGGTTCTCAGGTCAATCCCTTGAAGCCCAGGGAAGTCCATCTTGTATGGAACAATGAACTTCGCATCGGTAGCCAGTGAAATCTTATAGAGTTCATCATTGACCATCTGCCTGCGAGCCTTGGGATCATTAGTGTCTTTCCAGTACTTAATACCAGTGAGCATTCCCATAGGGTGATCGTTCTCCATGGGGTAACCGAGGGCATCATATTTCTTGGGTACCAGTGGATCACTCGGGTTGATCTTCGACCAGAAGTACTGCGAGATTGTCCGGGGATCAGTCAGCTCAGGGCTAACCTGAGTGGTGACCTTGTTGAGCATCGAGGGATACGCCAGTTGGAGCTTCTTACCAATCCAGCCTTCCAGAGCACTCTCGTTCTTCTCGGTGTCCATCAGGTCAGACCCGAATTGCATACCCTGGGTTAGACCTTCGACAAGATTAGCGTCGGCCACGGCCTTAGCCACCGGCAACAAAGCGATGGCGATAGCAGAGGCTACCTTAGCTTCATCAGGCTTCGGATCACCCTGGGCTTCCCTATAGACAGCCTCATGGTACTTATCCAACAGGTTAGCCACGATCTTCATAGGGGTTGAGAACGGGTCCATGTTCTTGAAGTCGAACTTGTGATCACCGAACTTCACCACATACTGATCATGGTTAGCAGCTTGTGCTTCCCTGTTGATTTTCGAATCACTAGGCCCACCAGAGGTAATAGCACCATTGGCATACATGATCATAACAGCAGAGGCGATGCCAAAGGATAACATGGCTTCACCCTGTGCTCTAATCTGAGCCTGCGGACCATTACCACCACGAAGGTCTTTAATGAACGTCCCCGGGATAACGGTACCTGAGAGCATGTTCAGGCCAGCAGTGAGGCGGAACCCTTCTTCAAACACTCGGACTGGAGTCCTGAAGAACAACTGCCCTACGAGTCTCATCCAAGGGTTCTTGTTGACTTCCCGTTCATAGGATTGAGCCAAACGTGAAGCCCAGTTATCACCTGAGAACTCACGCTTAAACAACAGGTCATCCGAGAACTTCCTACCTGCTTGGTTGATGGCATCCTTGAAGAGGTCTTTGTTCCCATCAAGCTGTGCCTTCACCCACTCAGTGAGCTTATCCCCACTCAGACCTTTGTTAAGCCCTGTCTGCCTGAGGCTATCGAGCACGTCCACCACATCGATGTCAGGTGAGAACGATTGCTTATGAGCCTTCTCAACAGCTTGCTTAACGAAGTCCTCCTTGGCTTTCCCGGTAAGACCCTTCTCATTGGCGGCATTGATGGCGTTGAACGTGGCCTCACCCTGTACGAACGCTCTGTAGTTCATCTGGGAGAAGAACTCGTCAGTAGCCTCCAGGAGCCGAGGGACGACGCGCAGGTAGCGCCCGGCCACTCCGGGGATCACCGGGGCCTGTTCCAGGTATTTGCCTCCATCGGTCCTCAGAAGGGATTTCTCCATATCGAAGGCCAGCTTGGCGGCTCGGAAGGCCACACCCATGGAAGTGCCAAGGGTTGAATAAGTGCTCGACATCCTCCGCAGCGCCGCCTCGTCAAGCCCGGTCACCACAGCATCTAGCGCAGGGCGATAAAGGGTCTTCATCACCGAGGGGATGGTGTTAGCCGCCAGGGTTGACGAAGTGAGCACCGTTGAGATGACGAACTCGTTCAGCCCCTTGAGCAACAGGTTAGCGGACTTGCGGACCACACCAGCTTGCTGCTGTTCTTGATCCATAATGGAAGCCAGCTTGGCGTTGCGTTCGCCAGTGAGCTGCATGGCAGTGCCGATGTCATTGCCGTCATAGGCATCCTTGATACCCTTCTCCAGCTTCTGGACTTCCTCTGAGGCAATGCCTCGTTGAGCCCACTTGGAGATGTCTTCATAGTACCTAGCGTGGGCAGCAGCCCAATCCTCAGCACTAGCAGACTCAGGTGTCTTATTAGCAGCCCTCAGGTACGTCTCAGGCGTAATCTCTCGGAACTCATTGGTATTCAATCCACCAACACGTTGTGCCAGGGATGAACCCAACGGGCTCGACAGTTCCTTATCGACATCCTTAAGAGCATCGGCGATAGACCTGAGTTGCGAATGAGCAACATGCTTTTCTACACCGGCAGGATCAGTCTCAGTAACCCTCTGGAGTTCATCAAAGGAAAGGTAAGCCTTAGCCTCCATCGTCTCATAGGCACTCTTAATAGTCCTATCGAGGTATTCCCTCTCGGTCTTATCAACAGTGGCGTCACGGAGTTCTAACAGAGACTTCTTCAACTGGCCTTCAGGGAGGTTCAGAAGGAGGTTCTTCGCTGCGGTCACGCCCTCAAGAACAAAGTCAGGAGTGTTCTCACGAGGTCTACCGGACTCAGCCAGGGTCTTAATAGCGTCGAGGACTTCATTCCCACTAGGAGCATCACCAACAGGTTTGACCTCAGCGGTAGCAGGTTTAGCCTCAGGATTAGGAACACCATTGGCTTTCTCCTCCATAACCTTGAGGAGTTCATCCTTGGCGATACCCGGTTCTTCCTTTGTCGCACCACGTGCAGCCGCCTGGACCTCCTTACGAAGACCAATGGTTGCAGCAGTACCGCCAGCACCAAGAGCACCACCAACCGTAGCGCCCAACACAGTGGACAATGCGGCTTCACCGATGTGGATACCGTCTTGACCACCAGCATTTACCTTGGCCTGCTGGGTGATCAGGTTCGTGGTGGCTCCCTGGATGGCGCCATCAATGCCAACCTGAATGCCGTACCGGAGCATTTCCTTGAGTGCTTCCTTGGAGGCAAGCTTAGTGGCTTGACCACTGATAGCACCTAGGCCGAAGGACCCAAGTCCAACATAGGTGGTGGGATCAAGCGCAGCACCTTTGATGAACCGTCCAAAGCCACCCCAGGAGATACCAGTCTTATCATACATATCTATAAGGGTGAGGAACGCCTTCTTTTCCTCAGGTGACGCATCTTGAATACGCTTAGCGTCCACAGCCATGCGGGGAAGGTTGTAATTGAACCACCCCATTTGATCGAGGCCATACTCAGCAAGGTCCGCATCGGAACCCTGGAAGTCTAAGCCATTGTTCTTCTTATAGGTGATCCTAGAGGCATCAAGCCAATCCTTGTTCTTGTGTAACGTCTTAGGATCGAAACCGGCGTCACTAGGAATGGAAACAGGGGAACTAGCCCCCTGCTCACTTGGTAGTAATTCATCGGGAGTGCGAGGAACCTGATTGGCTACATCCTGTTGCTCCATTTGCTTAAACGCCTCAAGGAGATGTTCAGGAGACGTACCATCAGGTGCTTCCAACGTCTTACCATTGTATTCGTATGTAGCCATTAACCTCTCTTAGTTCCCAAACGGGGAGATAGCCTTAAACATGCTTCCGATGGAGTTAGTATCCACTGAGTGGACATGCTGTACCACCGGAGGCGGAGGCACTTCCGTATGTTGTTCCTCTTTCTTTTCCTTAGGTTTGCTACCATCGATATTAGGAACGACGATAGGCTTGCCATCAGGCGATAACTGTAGTTTAAACTGTGCCTTAGCAGGCTCAGCAGGCTTCGCTTTCGACTCTACCTTATAAGCATCCGCCTCAGGGTTCTTACTCGATTCCGTAACCAGTTTCTGCATGAGGTTCAGGTGTTCGATGGTGGCCTTAATAGACTCATCAACAATCTGTTTCTCTTGCTGACCAGTAGGTAGCGCCGGTAGCGCCCTAAGGTGGCTAAGGATTTCATTCTGGAAGAACGTCTTGGCTGCACCGGAGTAGTTGGCACCAACCAGCTTGCCCAACGGACTGGACACAGGGTTCTTGTTGATCGCATCAATGAACGGCTTAACCTTGGCATCGTAGCTGTCGGTAACCTGCTGGCTATTCACGATGTTAGCCACTGTGAGGGTGTTCCTGAGGTCTTCCGAGAGCTTAGCCTTCTCAGTCGAGTTGATGTTCGGGTTCCACCTAATGAGTTCCCTGAGGGTTTTCTCATCGGGCGTAGTACCTTTCAACGACGGGTCAACACGTTCCCACTGTCCATCAATCACGGACTTCTGGATGTCATTCATCATGTTGTCCTTGTTGAGCTTGGACTCCATGGGACTGACACGAGCGTTAATCTCTCGCTGCTGTAGGAAGTATTGGAATGCCTCGTGGTTTACCTTGCCATCAGGGCCATAGGCATCCTGGACGGACAGTGGCTGACCATTCGCCATCTTGGTGTCGATGTTCGTGATCAGCCCGTCTTTAATCGCCTCCTGGGCTTCCTTGGCCTTACGGGCATCTTCAGCCAGATCGTGGACCTTGAGAGCAGCAATGTGCTGAGCGGCCTGCGAATAGGCGTGCTTCTGTTCGGCATTGAGGAGGTGCTGTGGGAACGCCTGGAGATACCTCTGGTCCTTCAGATCGAGAGCCTTCTGCATGAACGTCTGGGCAGCAGCATCCTTAAGCTGGGCTTTCAACCAAGGCGTGGTAGCACCAACCTCAGCATCCGACTTAGCGAAGGAGTCAAGCATACGCTGAGCATCCCAAGGGACATCAGGTCCAGCAATCTGTGCCTTAGGTGAACCAAAGGGTATATCAGCCGGATTAGCATTGGGATTACCTGACGGTACAGGAACAGTGCCACCAGCAGACGCTACCTTGTAGGGTTCCTTAGGGAGCAACGCTTGTCCGAACGAGGACGCATCATTGGTGACACCAAGGAACTTCAACCCCTCCTGCCACTTGTCTCCCCGAAGCATACGCTTAACGAGTTCATCGCCCTCGCCAGTCTTAAACGCCCCAGGGTTGATAGCCTTGTAGGCATTCCTAACGTCTTGCTCTAGGTTACCTGTAGCCTTGAACCCACGGTCCCTAAGGAACTGCTCGGCGGCTACCATCTGTTGAGCAAATGGCGTGCTTCTGTTGACCTTGTAGTGCTGTTGTTCCCATGGGCCAAACTGGATCAGACCTTCATAGAGGTTGTCTTTACCACCTTTGGCATTCGGGTTGTGAGCACTCTCTAGTGCAAGGATAGCAGACAGACCACGAGGGTCCATATTGAGATTACTAGCAGTCTGAACAACAGTCTGAGCATCAGCACGGTTAGGTGCATACACTGGGTTATAATTACCAGATGTCGAGTTTACCCACTCAGTCTTCTTTGCATCGAGGATGGTTTGGTTCCACCCTTGGATACGTTGACTGTTCGCCTGACTGATCAGCCCAGACAACCCCTGCTCTACCGACTGCATGTAACCGGCAGAGTAGAACGGAACATTACCCGCTTGCTGGAGTGCCTTCTGGCGCTGCTCCTTCATCCAGGCTTGGGCTTGCTCAGGAGACTGTAGAACATTGGGCGGAACCGCCGCCGCCAGACCATCGACGAACTTCTGTCCTTCAAGCTGCCCGTAGCTCTGGCTCACCATAGATCGAGTAGCCGGATGGAGCGGAGACAGGATGTTATTCACTGTGCTGTCGTCCCAACCACCACCCTTGGACGCCATAGCGTTTGAAACCTGGCTCACATAGAGCTGGTGGTTTCGCTTCTCGTCGTCCTCAGCCTTACCCTGTTGCTCTGCATTGATGCTATACAGTAGTTTACCTACGTGCATCATGGAGTCGCCAAGGGCAGGATCAGCCTGTTGAGGAACAGCAGCCCTTGCGTAAGTATCTCGTGTCTGTAGACGTGACCCCCGTTCAGGGATAAGGGACACATCCTGCTGGTCAGGGATTACGATCAATATTGTTTATCCTTAGGTACTGAAGTAGTTGGCAGACTTAGCAGCCTCCAAACCTTCTCCAGCTAGGTTGATACCCAAGGCCAAAGCACTAGGTGCCGCCTTAGGAGTCATTGAATTAGCTCTACCTTTAGCTTGAGCCTCAATTGAACTCACAGTGGACTCATAGGAATTACGTTGGTCTTCCTGTTTCGTCTTGATGTTGTCGAGGTTCATAGCCGTCTTCTGCGCCTCAGCGGCCAGGATGGACCCCACTGAGATGGACGATCCGTCGAACCCGGCAGCTCCTGCGGACGCAATGGCGGTACCCTGGGCTTGGCGCCCTTGCATAACGGCCTTGTAGCCCTGCTGCTGGAGTTCCCGCATGTTGTACGTATATTTCTTGCCTTCGTCCCCATAGGCTTGAGCAGCCGCTACAGAGGCATCGAGGGCGTTCTTTCGGGCTGCCGTGTTGTAAGCGGAGTTGGCGGCGGCTTGGGTAGCAAAGTTGGTGAGTGTGCCAGCCGCCTGAATAGCCAACCCTCCTAGTGCCAGTGGCGTACACATTATGTTGTTCCTTTTAAACGAGCGAACTCGTAGAAATGATTGCCAGGGGTTAGTTCCACCTTATTGATGAACTTGAAACCCAACCACTTGAGCCACCTGTGGTGAACCACGTTGTCAACATGCGTCCAGTTCCCTAAACAGTCGTAGTCATCATATAGCTGTACCAGCAACTGCTTAGCGTCATGAATGAGTGTCTTCGTGTGGTCAACCATATGAGGTGTACCTGTTAGCCACGCTAACCCGAACCTATTACCAGCCGGTACCACACCGCCTATACCACAAGGGGTTCCCGTTTGGGTGACCATGGTATAACATGGGATGGAGTGCTTTAGACCGTGCATGAGGGCGTCGCTAGGTGTATGGCCTAGTGCTGTACACTCTACTACGTCCTCACGCCTCAGTTTGTCGCTTAGGTACTCAACATCCTCTATAACAGAGGGTCTGATCACAGGCGCTTAGCCTTCGGTGAATAGAAGCCATACCACTCGGCTGAACCAAAGGATGAATTGAAAGGTCCATCGTTGATCAGCGTGAGCGAGACATCAGTGTTCGGCCCGGCGAGCGCCACTCGGAACACACCCGTATAGCTCTGGGTTTCCCCGATCTTCACCTTAGGGTCATTCTGGATGTTAGCGTCGAACACCTTGGTCCACGGCTGTCTACCAGACAGGTTGAGCACAGCTTTGAAGTAGGTGGCGTTGCTATAGGCGAGGTTCAGGTACCTCATCACATATCTACCATCCATGCTTATAACGTCACCGCTACCCTTGGGTATCCTGATGTAAGGCTGAGTGAACTCAAAGGTAAACGTATAGGTGATACCTACGTAAACCTCCCTACTCCGCATGTCCCCTGGAACGGAAACAGTTGAGTTATTCACTTTGGTGACTTCGGACACAATGTTCGTCTCAGTATCAGAACTGGAGATAACCTTGACTTCCTCAGTGGTCGAATACGGTAGACCAATGGTGCTCACATCACTCGCTGGATCATAGGTAATCCAGATTTGTGAATTGGTGAGAAGCCGGTCAAGCAAGATGTACGACCCTGATGTTTCATCATAGGTAATCTCATCACACTTGATACGTTCCATGCACAATCCATCACTACGTTGGATCAACAGGTAGAGATAGTTGTTAGAGAACTTGCCCCAATGGATTTTAGAGCAATCCGGGAAAACCCACTTACCCCAGGAGTTCTGAATTTTCTTGTCACCAGACCAGTAGTACTTATAGAGGTACAAGATGCTCGGGTCATTCTTACTGTGAACTGCCACGGCATTAACACGAGGGGAACCAGTGAAGAACGTGATACCCTGAGGCATGAACCTAGGTACCGGATCGCTTACCTCCTGTGCATCATCCTGTTGGACATACATCTTAGGGAAGTACTCGAACATCTTAGCGTACTGGTAGCTGTACCTGTCATCCATGAAGTACACTGAGCCACCCATATTGATTGGCTTAATGTGTGATGCACAGTTGAACGAGGTGGTGAACTGGATTTGGATTGTCTTAGGCCCGACATAGTTCATGTACTGCAAGTGGTGCTGCGACCTATCCGCCATAATGAGCAAGTCTTTGTTGAACGGAATGGCGTGCCTGACGCTATCGTCATTGGCTGTAGCAGCTAGAACACTGAAGTCCAGCGGGTCGTTATCCATTAGTGTGGCAATTGTGTTCCTGAAGAAGTTCTCAAACTTGTTGGCTTCCGAGAGGATCACATTGGTGTTGCTGAGGAGGCCGAGCCTGTTGGTGTACAGGAATATGTCATTCAGGTTGCTTCCCACAAAGGATGGCTGAGGGTTCGACGTGATGTCCCCCGCTAGGCGTTCCTGCCAGGAGCTTTCCTTGAACGTAAACGAGCCGTCCGCATTGCGAACCAACAGGTGGGGCATGGACCACGCATTGAGGCGTCCGCCCTGGTTCCACCCTGCCGTTTCCACCCAGATACCGTTGTGGTAGACCACATAATAGTCGTCACCATGGGTCTTAACATCACCCTTCACCTTCACAAGCCGACCCTCGATTTCCTTAGGAGGCAGATCAGAGAAGGACGAGATTGAGTCCCTATAGACCTTCATAGCGGTGTCACCATTGGTTGACCTTGCGTCTACAGTGTCACTAGCGGACAACCCTGAGATTGAAATGGTCGAACCATTCGCAACCGCAGTGACACCAGAAGTGGTCAACCCTGCAACCAGTTGCTCCGCAATCCTAGAAGTACCTGGGACAGACGTGTCCGCAGACGTGCCAGTAGGAGTTATGATCGACACCTTACTCACACCATTGATATAGATTGAGTAATAAGAGTTGGCTACAGACTGCTTAACTACAACGGTAGCGATATTGGTAGCGGGAACTCGTGTACCACCATTGGGGATCGGTTCATAACCTTGGGTGGAAGAAACCGTGACTTCCCTATTCAGAATGAAGGTGGTGTCTTGGATCGTCAGGAACCGAAAGGCGGTAACCGGATCGCTCGCCCCAAGGTAATCCTTGTTGACATCAAAGTGGACGGTCTTCTCGTTTCCTTGGAGGTCGAACACCTTGAGGTTACCATCATAGATAACCACTAGGTACTGGTATTGCGCGTCTCTGTCGATGATATGACCAACAGCAGAGGTGCTAACATTAAAGTTTAGCTTAGCTAGATGCTCAGTTGGCATCCTCTTGTTTAGCCCTGTGATCACCGAGGGCCACGCATTTTCCATCTTCTCAGCCGATGTCGGCAGACGCATAGACGGGGGTTGCTGTGAAACTCCAGTGATCAGGTTGGGCACCGGAACACAAGTCAGCATTTGTTACAGATAATTGCCTCTGTTGAAGCCAGCACGTTGCATAGCCCCAAGTACGGACCAGTTGTCACGCACCATGTTATAATCAGCCACTTCCATCTCTGCCCTGACGAGTTCTATCCAGGCGTCAGTCATGTTCTTTTCGAGCATCTTATCGAGGGTGTCAGAACTCAGCATACGCTTCTGGAACGTAGCAGCAGAGGAATAGGCAATGAATAGTCGCGCCGTGTTAGGCAGTTCATCCCACTCCAAGAGCACATAGATTTCAATCTGGATGGGATTATTGAAAACGTAAGTGTTATTCGTCCGGTCAAACAGTCTCAAACCACGTTGAACAACGTCTACGTTCTTGTCGTATCCTGTGGTGTCCACGCGGGAGGTATTAGCCGGAAGATTGATAAACCCATTACTATCGGGTGAAAGAGTGTGAAGCTCTCTGTTCCAGTGCCAACCTTTATCCATAACACGACGTGTAGTCTCATTAAGGATGTCCATGGCAATCTGAGCGTCAACACCACCGGATTCGATGTCGTTCACCGAGGGTTCACCTTGTCCGCTGAGCACGATGTTTACCGCCTCAAGCTGAGTCAAAGGTCCAAAGGTCAAATGATTAAACTCAGGCACTGCCTATTGGCAGGCAAAGGGAGCAAAAAAGGGGAAGCACCACCGTAGTGATACCTCCCCTTTGATTGTTAGGTCTTCTTGATTTCGTACAGCGCCTCAGGACGCAGCACACCGTGACCAACGGCCATCTTCGACACCATGAGCGTACCCTGGCGGCGAATGTCGTACTGCATCTCAGACGAGAGGTCCAAGAGCTTCACGGTACCAAGCGCCTCCGGGGTCATACACAGGACGAGGGTCTTAGACGCATCCACAGTGTACTTGGAGTTGTAGTCCGGGTACGTGCCGGTCGCCGCAGTGTGATCCAGGGACAGGTTCGGAGACTTCACCAGCTTGAAGCCAGCGATCTCATAGAGCTTACCCTTGGAGTAGTCACCGTTGCCCTCGTTGAAGAACTTGTTGAGCAACTTATCGTTGGTAACGAGGTTCCAGTAAACGTCAGGCGACACAACGGCGTAGCGGTCCTGATCCGGCAGGAAGTTCTTATCGAACTGCGCAGCGGCGGTATACAGGGCGTCAACGATGTTCTGCACCGTGGGAGACGCACCGATAGCCGTGGAGACAGCATTCTGCTGACCAACAGCACCAACACCCAGACCACCAGCACCAGTGTCACGAGCAGCCTTAACAGCCAGGGACAACAGGTTGCGGTCATAGGTCTGAGCCAGGGCCTGACCCATGCGCTTCGAGTACTCCGAGCGGACCTCAAAGTGGGTCATCGCTTCGTCGATGCGGGAGATAAAGGTGTCCGCAATGAGCAGATCATCGATGGTGATGACCTTCTCGTCCTGCTGGATGATGTCACCAGTGATCTCAGTGCCGGGCGTATGGTAGGACGCCTTGGTACGACCAATAGCGGGGAACTGAGCCGACTTACCGGAAGTGATGTTTCGGACGCGAACCTTGTCCTTCATCACAGTGTTAGCGTCGTAGACCGTCAGGACTTCACCAGAGAAGACCTTCAGGAAAAGCTGTCGGGTATCACCAGCGCCGAGCTGCTGGCCGATACGAGACGGAGAAGCATTAGCCATTTTAAAGATAATTTCCAAACAAGGGTAATATAATCCCTTGCGTAATCATTATGGGTTTTGGTTTGTGTGTTTGCCTTGCTCTTAAATGGGTTATCCTTGTGGCTCTCCCTCAGGAGCTACCAGTTGGGCCTATTAGTGCTTAGCGCGGTTGTAATGCACAGAGGTAATGTGGAGGTTTCGACGGCTGTTATTCCTAGGATTACCATCACTGTGGTCCACGTCTTTACCTTTTAGTGCAGCCTTACCGTGTTCTTTGATCATGAGCCGCCTCGCCCTGTTACGGGAAGCACGAGCTTTCTTTTGCTCAGGCGAGGACTCATACTTGGTATCGTAGCTATAGTCTCTCGCCATGATCTTTAGAAGATGTCGGAGCGAGCGAGTTTAGCCTCGACCTTAGCTCTGAACGCAGGGTCCTTCTGGTACCGGGGATCACCCATGTCCTTCTGGAGTTGCGCAATAGATTCATACCGGGTGTTGTCACCACGAGGGGTTTTGCCTTCCACGACGTTCGACGGCTCCACACCGTAGTTAGCCGTGTAGCGCGCCTGGAGGCCCTTCACCGCAAGCAGCGTTGCATTCATGTCAGGACCGTTGACGGCTTTGTTGAACGCCTCGACCTCAGCCTTGGTGTAGTTCTGCGCCGCCCAGGTGAGCATGTCGTTGTACTTCGCTTCGCCGCCTACCGTGCTAAACACAGTCTGGCGCTGGGCTTCCACAACGGCCTTCTGGCCTTCAATGAACTGATCCACGAGGCTGCGCGGGATGTTAGCCTTTTCGAGGGCTTCATAGTCCTCAGCCGGGAGTTCACCCTTTTCCCAATAGCGCGCCGCCATGTCATCAAAGTTCAGACCGGCATTCTCGACAACTTCCTCAACCGTGGGCTCAGGTTCACCCTGTTCCTTCTCAGTACTTTCGGAAGGCAGTTCACTGGTCTTACCAAGCTTGGATTCAAGCTCAGCATAGGACGCAGCTAGTTCTTCGACACTCTTGAACTTTTCAGGGAGCCAAGCCGGTCGCTCACTCTGGGGAGCACTCTGGCTTTGAGCGGTGTCATCCACATTGGCCGGGTCAATACCCATGGCCTTAGCCGTTTCCTCCAGGGTCGGCTCAGTGGTGGTATTCTGAATGGTTACGGTTTCGAGATTACTCATTGCGTGGGTTGTTGTCCTTGGTTAGCAGCCATCATATGATCACTAATGGCTTTCACAGCGTTTGGTGCGGCTTTACTAGCGATGTCGCCTAGTTGCTGCTGCTGCATCATCTGTTGTTGTTCCTGTTGAACTTGTTGTGGGTCTTTCACCAATCCACCCATGTCAATCATGAGGGAGGTTCCCCATCGGGTAATCAAGTCAGGAATATTGATATATGAAAGAGCCTGAGGTCCAAACTGTTGCAGACCCTGCATGAACATCTGGAGTTTGTTGAGGTCATGCCCACGGCCAAGAGCCGCTAGACCAGTGACGATCACAGGTTTGACCACATCCTTAGGGAGGTCAGGCAATCGCTTCGCCTTCTGCATACGGTCCATGACGCGCATGATGAGGGGAAGCTGGAACTCCTGGGCGAGGATCGAGTAGACGCCACCAAGGGCATCCTCAAGCTCACCGGCCATGTATCGGATTTCCTCAGCGGTTACACGCTCGCCATTCCGTTGGATGGCCGAGGACAGCAGGAAGGCATAGCTCAGGCGTTCAGTGATGGTTTTGACTGCCTCGTAGGCAATCTTCATATCAGCCTGTTTCTCCGATTGGAGACAGTGAACATCATCCTTGTGACCAACAATGGCATCGCCAGATTCAGACTCAGTGATGTCCTTAGCGCGGGTCACACCATTAGGTGATACCAACCAGATGATCTTAGAAGCGGAAGCAGCGGCCTCAACCATTGCCTTACTCAGGGCTTCCAAGGCGATCAGATCACCGATGTATTCCTCAACATAGGAACGACCATAGTCCTCACCCTCAACAGCCGTCCACCTCAGGCAGAGAATAGGAGGCTTCTCCAAGGGCCAGGAACCACGAGAACCAGGGACTTCCTCACCTAGAACCTCTTGGTACATATGCCATCGATTGTCTTCACCACGGTAAAACCTAGTGTAGACCTCGACCTCATCATCCTTATCCGGCTTGGTTTCCTCTCCCTCTTGCATATCCTCTAGGCGATCAATGGCCTTGTTATCGAGGGCGTCAGCATTGACCACTTCCTTGATGATGACCTCTAGGAGGTTACCTTTGGGATCACGGACAGCCACATAGTTATCGAGGCCGAACACTCGTGTTCCCGTCTTAGGAGGGAGGTACAGCAGTGCATTACCACCGATGATCAAGTGCTTAAGGGTCTGGAAGATAGGCGCCCTCATGCCAGTACCTTCGATTTCGTCGGTAACAGCACGTTCGATCTTGCCTAACCCATCCTCTACCTGGGACCGCACAGTGTCATTACCAGCGATCTTCTGGAGGGTGAAGGAGTCAACCTGTAGTCTAAAGCAAGGGCTATTCGGCGGTAGCAGGGCGAGCAGGAGTTTAGAAGCCAGGTTATTCACACCTCTGGCACCGATGCCTTGCCACGGCGTATAGTACTTCGTGGTCTTGTTATGACCCAGCGGAGGGATCAACGTAGGGATTGTCAGTTCTGAACACTGTCTGGCCCTTTGCAAGAAGACAAATCGGTCTGGTTCTAGGTGCTCATACCGTGCTTTACACGTAAATGAGCGGTTCTCCATTACATGCTAATTCCGAGTCCCGTACCTGTAGAACCAGAGGAACCACCAGCTTCAATACCAAGCCCACGAGAGGTCTTGTACTTACTGGCACCACTAGCAGCCGCCGCAAGAGCAGCAGCATCAGTTTGGGAGTTAGGGGTTTCAGGGGCGGCCTGATCCAGCACATCCGGGGGAGGCGGTGGAGTAGCCGGGGATTGAATAGTTGGCGTTGAATAGCCGAAGCACATTATTTCGAGTCTCCAAGCAGTGCTTGTTTACACTGTTCTTCATAGATGCGGCGCAAGTGCCGTACAACACCGACTGCACCACGTTTTGACCAGATTTCCCGATCACTCCAAGAAAGCTCTGGTGATACATCCGGGTACATTCTGGAAATGTAATCGATGAGTTCTTTGGTTATGAATGGAATCTTTTCCAATCAGCGTACCTTCTAGTGTGGGTGGAAATGTAAAACCGAAGGAAAACCGGGGGTTTTACGCCCCGGCTTCCAAGTGACTACCTTTCGAGGTAAACGGACGATTGCCGCAAGTTATTCAAAGGAAGAACCCTGGCTTCGTCAGGCACTGCCATGCGGCCACACAAAGACCACCTACGCCGATCCCCATAAAGAACACAGGGATCAACCAGAGGTAATCAGATGCCACAGGACCCGCCTTTGCCACCGATCTCGCAAATGTCGTGAGCAACCTCTTGGAACTCCTCGCCTACGGCAGACTTCGCCTCAAGGTAAGGAATGGAGGTCAAGGGCTGGCCACCACGAGCACCGTCAGGATAGCAAGTGAAACCTCGAAGGCGATGAGCATAGCGAGCGAGAGTATCAGCGAAAGGCTTAACAGTGTCAGGGTTATTGTCTTCACTGCCCCAAGCAGGAAGGTTAATAGTGGAGCTAATTGATTGGTCCACATAGTCTTGAATGTCAGCCTGGAACTTGATGCGTCGCTCATAGTCTTTACTCAGGTCGATAGCCGACTCGATGCTTTCAGGGTCTGTACCGTAGAGGTCAATCAGTTCCTGAGCAGCCGAGTCAACTACGTATTGGTAATGCCACTGGGTTCCCTTGAGGTATCTCCGCTTGTAAGCCACAGCGAACAGAGGCTCGATACCAGTTGTAGTGCCAGCAAGAATGCCAATAGTCCCTGTAGGAGCGATGGCTCGACGTGCAACAGGACGACTAATTCCAAGGTGGTCAGCAAACCACAGAGCAGTAACGTCCGACACACCCTTCCAAACAGCGAGCCACTGATGAAGCTCTGGAGTGACAACATAGCTTGACTTACGCTTGATGAGCCATTCGTGAATGCCCATAAGCCCAAGACCAAGACGGCGATTTTTCTCACGAGTTTTATAGACCTTTTCGTAAGGCAGTTGAGCCTTCAGGGTGCCACAGACGAGGAACTGAGTAGCCAACTCAACAATAGCTGCAAACTCAGTAATGCTATCGATACGACCGAGGTTAAGTGACCCAAGATTACAGACATCGGAGTCCGTATCAGAAGTAACTTCGGTACACGCATTGCGACCAGTTTCTTTCTCCTTATCGAAGAAGTTGAATGAAAACCCAGGCTCAGCCGTGCGGAGCGCCTGTTCAACATTCTGGAGGAACACCGGGTCCAGCTCACCCGTCTTCATGTAGTTCAACAACCATTCAGTATCGTAGTTGACACTGATGTTAGTCATGTCGAGAGGCGCCGGGAAATTGAAGTCCTGCTGCTTGAGGTCCCAATAGGTAAGGCCAGTGGTTCCAACAGGCATGTTGTGCCAGTCCTTACTCACGAGGAACTTATGGATGTCCCCATGCTTCCAATTGAGTGAGGCATAGATGGCAGACCGTCGAGAACCACCCTGCATAACATTGCGGCCAATCTCGTTGATCATGTGCATCTTCGGGATAGGGCCTGAGGCGGTACCACCAGTACGACCAAGGTACGAACCAGAGGGTCGATACACAGTGTAGTCGTTACCGATACCACCACCCGTCATAAGGGCCGACTCTGCCTTCCACGAGGTATCCGCCCAATCTTCTCGGGTGTCCTCCTGGGACAGCAGGATGTAGCAGTTGTTGTAGAACCGAGCTTTGCGACCAGCGTAGTACAGATAGCGACCACCAGGGATGAACTTCATCTCAGCGATGTACTGCGTGAGTTGGTCCCTATCGGACTTACTCATGTGTTCAGAACAGACATCCTCAACGAGAACACGAGCTAGATCAGCCCAGGTTTCACAGCCTTCGTGTGCATATTTCTGCTTGAAGATCGTTTCAGCGAACTGGCTGCGGAACATAGGGTTTTCATTGGAACGCCAGATGCTCAACGGTTATCACCATCTCCTTTCAGCACTCCGCGCACAGCCCGGTCACCCAGCTTGTTCAGGTTCATGTTGGCGATCTGTTCCAGGGTGTAGCCAATGTCAGCAGCCCCGGCAGCGATGTACCAGAGGACATCACCAAGCTCCTTAGCGAGGTCAGGACGGTCGAGGGCTTTGTCACCCCGGAGGGATTTACCGACCTTCTCAGCCACTTCACCAGCCTCGCCAGCGAGCTTGAGAGCCGGGTAGATAATCTTGTATTCTTTCGGATAGACAGCCGTCTTAAGGGCGGCATCCTGATATTCGTTAAGTTCCACTTATTTCCCTTCTTGTTCTTTGATGAGTTGATCGATGTACCACCGGGCCTTCTTCAGGTCTTCCAAGTGTTTGCCTTTGTGCGGAGCCCTGACCACATACTTGACTACATTGCCCTCAGCGAATGAGAGGTCCCAGGCTTTGATGAAGTCAAACACTTCGATCTTACCGAGGGTGTAGTGCGATGGGTTGTTCACCTTGTCTTCGTTGTGTTCTTTCTCGAAGCGTGACCTGAGGTAGAATGCTCGGTTACCCTTGTCGTTCACGACCTCTATGTGCGAAGCATCCTCGTAACACACTTCGTAGACACGACCTTTAGTAACTCCGTTGCAAGCTGAGTCATCAATACATTTTACTTTGGAACCCAAAGCTTGACCTCCTGTCGTTCCTGATCCCAATCATCCCACTGAAGGATACGGGCTAACCGTGCCTGTTTCAGTGCATCCTCTTCGGTAAGTTGTGCCTTTT
This sequence comes from Rhodoblastus acidophilus, assembly GCF_025961575.1. GTDB lineage: Bacteria > Pseudomonadota > Alphaproteobacteria > Rhizobiales > Beijerinckiaceae > Rhodoblastus > Rhodoblastus acidophilus_C. The sequence continues at coordinate 16,779 of NZ_JAOQNX010000046.1, forward strand.
CGTAAGCATCGAGAACACAGGGCCACCAGAAGCCTACGGAGGGTTCCTCAGCCTCTTTCAAGATGCGCTCTGCCTTCACCTTGCCGATCCCCGGACACCCGGCGTAGCCGTCCACAGGGTCACCAGTGAGGGTCTGCATCATGTGCCACCAATCGCCCTCAGCCTTTGTGACCTCGATGACCTTCTCACCGTCCCAGTGCTTTCCGGGGATTTGCCGCAGGTCCTTATCCGCAGACATGATGATTGCATCGTTCCCCGGCTTGGTAGCCAAGATGCCGAGCACGTCGTCAGCCTCAAGGTTCGGCTTGGTGATAGTGGTATAGGTTTCGGTGACCCACTTCCTGAACGCAGAGAACGCCATAGGCTTGCGTTGGGCCTTACGATTGGCCTTGTAGGTGGGGTCTATGTCTTTACGAAAGTTGTGTGGATGGGTAAGGCACAGGTACGGCACAGTGTTAGGCAGTTTCTGTGCTATGTCATCCATCATCTCGACCATAGCACCCTGGGCATCCCTAAGGTCTACCCACAGGCACCACAGATCGTCTTCCCATTGGACTTCCTTTTCGGCACTGGTTAGCGCCTTGTAAACTAGGATGTCCCCATCAATTAGTAGTAACAATTTGCTCCTTGGATGTGAACAGAGGATCGCCAGTGAACCTAGCCTCTACCTCTGCATAACCCCCTATTAGTTGACCATTCTTGTAGACTTGTGGAACCGTGGTAAGACCGTTGGCGATCATGAAGTTCCGCAACTGAGGATTAGCCTCGATGCTGAGGTAGCTGTATTCCACCCCTTCACCCTCAAGCAGCGCAATAGCTTTATCGCACCACTTACACGAGGCTTTACCGAGGATTACCCATTTATCCATTGTAGCCATAGTCCCATTCATCACAGAGAAAACAGATGCAGTCCCATTCTTTATCAGTGATTTCACGTCCAACAGGACAGCTAATCACTCCAGTGCGCTGGATGACGTAACCGTGTTCCTCAAGGAACCGCATAGGTCCTCCATCATCGATTTCATCCCCGAAGTAGGTTTGCATCTTCGAACGAAGTTCATCACTTGCTTGAGGCATTTCAGAAGTACCAGAACTTCACATAGTGGTAAGCATCGATGATTACCTTGATTGCCGCTAGAGCACCAGCAGTGAGGATCAGTATTGCACACCCTGTCATATAGAGTTCAACCATTGGTCAGAGCCTTCCAACTCACAGGGAACAACGGCTCGATGATCCGGCCCACTTCCTTAGCCAAGTCTTGAACCTCTTTCTGTGCGTGAGGGTCAGTCCGCTTGTTGTAGAAGTTGGCGAACGAGTAGAGATTACCAGTCCAAACCCAGTTTACCTCACAGCCTTGCGGAAGGACAAACCGTGCTTGCTCAGGGCAGACACCAGCTTCAATCATTTCCTCGTAGAGGGACAGAGAATAGTTGATGGCAGACTGGTACTCATTGCGCCAGTACTGTTGATGCTCAACGGGTCCAGCACTTCCCTGTTTTGCATTACCCTCAGGCTTACTACGCCACACATCCGGGTAATACACCTGAGGAGTGCTCTTGATGTACCGCCTGCTCTCCTCGTTCTCCACTAGGCCCTGCTTATGTTTGAAGCATTGAGTGCGGATTGGCACCGGGGCCTGCATTCGGAGGGAGATCGCAGTATGTGCGAAGGGTGTCCAATGGTTATGCTTCGCAAGGAACTGGATGAGCTTGGTATCTTTTTCGGATAGCCTATCGTAACACCCTCCCCAATCATAAGGATCATCCGGGTCAGGCTCCACGTGAACAGTCTCCCAGGTACTCGTCTTATCGAAGCTCACACGAGCAGCATTCACAACACTGAGGTCATCCCCCATATAGTTGATCAGTTCAGCCTTCAAATATAGTCACCTTTTTCACTTCAAGAGGATGCTCTTGGTAGAACTTTATGTGCTTAGTCAAGCGCGTAGCCTCGTTCTCAGCACGGTTGCGGTATCGGAACAAAGTGTTAGAAGCCGGTTCCGCTGTCTTTGGCTGCCAGATAATGAACCCAACAGTAGGATAAGTTGCGGATCGCTCGCTCAAGTTCTTTTCCTTCTTTGTTTCCTTGGTTTAACCTGTTTGAACACCCTGTGGTAAACCTCTCTTACCTTGTCTAACTCAGGGTGATCGTGTATCCACTGCCCGGTATCCGGGTGAAACTTATCTCGCCACCAGTCATCGAGACGACCAGTGGTTATAGATAGGTCAACTTGTTGGGATAGCTTGTCGAACTCATGGTCCGACATTATGGACTCGTTTTCGAACTCATAGGCGTAAGCGGCAATGGTAAGCCTTATGCGACGCCTGCGTTCGATCTCCTCATGGGATAAGGTGAGGAAGTCCACGGAGTGAATTAGCGTAGTCCAGAGCTTCGTTCAGGTCGTCAAACCTTTTGATATGCTCCCAGCCAAACCACCGCTTCTCATAAACACCGTACTTATACCAGACTGAACCAAAGGTCACATATCCAGTGTCAACCTTGACTTTCTTCAACCGTGTTTTTCCTCTTTCAACCAAGCTTCAATCCACAGCTTACACAAGCTGCTACGCACGATGTCATCCACAGTGAACTCCACAATCGGAATGGGGAGCATATAGCGTTTGACCATATGAATGGCCTTAGCCAACCCAGAGGTTTCCCTGAGGTCTGACTGTTGGATGTCACCATTGATGACCACCTTGCAGTTCTCCCCTACCCGAGTGAGGAACATCTTCATCTCGGTTGGACTGGTGTTCTGCGCCTCATCGAGGAGCACGAAGGCATCCTCAAAGGAGCGGCCACGCATCGTCTCAAAGGGCGTGACCTCGATGTTTCCATTTCGGACAGCCGTGTCGAACACCCCAGGGCCGAGCCGTTTGGTGAGCACGTCGATCACCGGCGCCATCCAGGGAGCCATCTTCTCATTCAAGTCACCAGGGAAGAACCCGATTGATTTACCGGCTGCGACATTAGGTCGAGTAAGGATGATCTTGTTGATCTTACCCGAGTCGTACATATCCGCAGCCATGGTGCTCGCAATGAAGGTCTTACCCGTGCCAGCAGGCCCAAGGACAATCACTTGGTCAGCCGACTGGATAGCACTGATGTACTCCTTCTGGATGTACGTTAGAGGTCGAAGCGGAGGCTTACTTTCCTGTTGGAACTTCTGGTTACGCTTCCTGCTGCTCACCTATAGTCATCCTCATAGACATCAAAGATGCACTCCCAGATGAACTGCTTGAGGGTTTCCCACCAGCTCATCCTTAGATGTTCTCCAGCTCGTTCCAGGCATCATCCGGGTCAACGATGGCGATACATGCGATGATAGTGAGGATACCCAGGATGGTCAGGCGATAGCCGATGCCGATCACGAGGTTGTTGATGAAGTCCTTGATTTCTTCCCAGAGGTATTCGTAAAAGTCCATTAGTCGTTCTCCTTCTTGAACTTGAGCATGTATTCGCACTGGTTTGTCCTGAAGCCAGCATTAGTGCAGTCCCGCATCTCACCAGTGTTCTGATGGATGAATTGCGAGCTATAACTGCACGCCCACATAAACAGTGCCACACAAAGGATAAACACCACTACAGCCGTCTTCATCAATGACACTCCTTCCAGTTATTACCAATCTTGTATTCCCCGGTCAGAGGAACCTTGATGTTGAAGTAATTACCTGCCCTTACGATACACTCGACGGCAAGCTTACCAAGTTCCTCAGCTATGTCGGGGTCAGCCTCAAACTGAAGCTCATCGTGAACCCATGCCACTTGTTGACACTTGTTCTCCCATCCGCGCTCAGTGATTGCCCAATCAAGTTCAACCATCCATCGTTTACAGATGAGAGCACCAGCGGATTGCAGTAGTGTATTCAAGGCAGCATGGTCAGACCTGATGTGAAGCTTGCGTCCATCCAGGCCAAACAGGTATCCACGCTCACACGCTTGCTTCACCCCTTCGATCAGCTTCTCTAAGCCGGGGGTTTTCTTAGTGAACTCACGTTTGAGCTTGTTGCCTGCACTCTTGAAGTCATCTTCGTTAGGAGCTTCGTTCCCTTTGAAGAACTTCTTGAGGAGGTTGTTGTAGACGAGGTTTCTAGCCTTGAGCTTCAAGATGATGTCGAAGATGGTCATACCGATCTTCCACCCACCCGCTCCATAGAGGAACGCATAGATGAAGGTCTTAATACCGTCTCGATATAACTTGTGCTCCGGGTGGTTGTGCTCGTCTCGTTCGGAGGTTACGCCTAGGGCTGCCTGGGTGTTAGCCCAGTGTACATCCCCATCACACACGATACGTCCATAGGAACCTCCATCCCAACGTGCGAGGAAGTGGGAGAGGCACCGTAGCTCCAGGCCCGACACGTCGATGCCCACCTGTACTCGGCCAAATGATGGTCGAAACAAAGCGCGGCACTCAGCACCATAAGGAGCACCAACAGCAGGGGTCTGGGCAACATTAGGATTACGATGAGTAGCACGGCCAGTAACGGCACCATTAGTGATTACCTCTCCGTATATTCTACCGTTGCGTACTAATTTGAGCCAGGCGTTCTCCCCATCTACAACCATGCCTAGCCGCTTCTGGACGAGGAAGTACTCATTCAGGAGCTTAGCCTCAGGCCACTCCAACTTGCCGAGCACTGTTTCATCGATCTTAGGTTGACCAGATTCAGTGAACTCAGTGGGCTTCCAGTTGTATAGCCGCTTGAGCATATAGGCGATATGATGGCGTGACCCCGGGTTGAACACCGTGAGTCTTATCTTGGTGTAGGGAGCACCCTCCCATGTTCCAGGTATCTTAGTGCCATTGGTTGTACGCTTAGGTGTGACAACCTTGTCCGCTAGGTAGAACGGCTTGAAGGTCTGCTGTAGCTTTTCCTCCAGTTCCAACCTTCGGGATTGGAGGCGAGCGGCCAGTTGTTGAGCACCTTGTTCGTCAAAGGCAAACCCATAGCGTTCTTGCTTAGCGATGATGAACGCCACTTGGTGTTCGAGTTCCCAAGCCCTAGGATCAACCTTCTTTGATACAATCAGTATCCACAGCCTTACAGTGACCTCAACGTCTACCACGTTGTAAGCCAGCATCTCCTCAGAGAACTCATCCCACTCATCGAACTCAAGCTTGTTGTACCCGAGGCGATAGCCCCAGGCTTTCAGTGAGTGAGAACCAGTGAGCTTACCCTCGACCTTCTTAGCTCTTGCATCGAGTTCAGCTAGGTTCGGCCATATGAGACGTGAAAGGATGAGGGTGTCTACTACCTTCTCTCGGGAGATGGAGAACCAAGGGTAGAGCTTTTCTGCGAGTGGAAGGTCATAGCCAATGATGTTGTGACCAATGACCTGATCCGCTTGCATGAGAAGACGTAGACCCTGTTCTATCTCATGAGGTCTAAACCTACGGATTTCACCAGTGTCTACGTCTTTGGTAACTAGGCAGTGGATACGAGTTGCATCATTGAGAAGCCCATTGGCCTCACAGTCGAATGCAAGCCGTATAGGGTGTTACTCCGTAACCGGAGGCGCAACCTCAGGGTTGAACACCTCAACAACAGGAGATGCAACCTGTCGAGAAGCCTCCACCCTAAGGTAAGCTTCCTTCAAGATGGAAATGTTCTCCGGGGTTGCACCACCGAAGCCAACCTTGTTGAGCACTTCGATACAGAGTTCAGTGATTTCGTCGTCGTTCAATTATGCGGTTCCCTTTCCGTCACCCTTTTGTGGGGTGTACATACGTTCAGCGGCCCTGATCAGATCAGTCTTCCGCTGTTTGATTTCCCGGTAGTCACCCATAGGCACAACCTTGGATGACATCAGGTCGTCAAACCTCTTGTCGTTCTTGATTATCTCCTGGAACAGGACTGGTATCCTTTGCTTTGAAGAAGAAGCACACGTTGTCTTCATGGACCAACCTTTTCTTGGGATCATTGGATACGACTACTTGTGGAGGAAGAACAGCTTCACACACGCCATACTGTCCACGAGCATAGAAGCCATCACAGTTCTTGCAGCAAGGTACAACCTCTGCACAGGGATTACGCCTAGGTTGCTTAGCCACGGACCAACTCATATCGTGCATAGCGACGACCAGTGATCGGATGGTTCTTCCACTTGGTCTTAATTCCGTACCCATTCTTTCGGAGTTCCGAGATGTACTTAGTGAGAGAACCACCGGACATACCATAGTCATCCATGGCTTCACGAATGGAGATAGAACCAGTCCGATTCATATGCTGTAGAACAGTAGACATCTGGGTCACAATGTTTTCCTTTTTCTTCGGCTTAGGGAACGCTTCAAAGGTAGCTGCCTGCACTAAACCAGCTCCACCAGCTCAGCCTTGGGCTTAACCGGAGGCTCAGCCACAGTGTTCGCCACGAGGACATAGAACCGCTTGCCGTGCTTCTCAGCCATCTGGAGAGCCACAGTCTCAGCCTGCTTGAGGGACGTGTATTCCCGAGGCTTAGCGTTCGGGGCGAGCTTACCGTTTTCCTCGACGGCAATGATGTAACGCTTGCTAGTGCTCACTGTATGGCTCTCCCATTTGATGAAGTTGTTTTCGTGGTATTCAGTAACGTAGCCGTTCTTATAACCATTCGTGATGTTAGGAAACCGCACCTTTACCCTGTTGTATAGAAGGTTTTCCAAAATTTCTGCGACATGCTCATCCTTCGGTTTGAATCGCTGTTCATCACCAACCCACATAACAGTGTCACCGACGTTGAACTTACGTTCTTCCCATTTGTACACGGACTTAGGAGCTGAGTGCAGCCCGTCTTCTTTCGCCTTGACGTTATCTCCAAACACGAACGCATCTACAGTGAAGACATCCTTATCCTTCCACTCACCATGGTCGCGCTTGAACTTATCACCGATCTTAAGCTCTTTACCGAACTTGTCTTTCACCATCTCTTTAGAACTCCGTTTCGTCGTTAGGGATTACCTCAGGCTCAACCTCAGTTAGTCGGCCTGTAAGCGGGCTGTAGAACAGTGTAGCCCCCTCCCCCGTCTCACCTGAGAAGCGGTTCTTGAGGATACGAACTGTCGTAGCATTGGGGTTTTCACCCTGTTGGTTGCGCTCCAGGCCCAACACCATGTCGGACAACTGGGCGATAGCGTGTGAACCCCGAAGCTGACTAAGGGATGTCATAGCGCCTTCTTCATGGCCTTTACCCTCTGGACGCCTAAGGTGAGACACTAGGATCAACCCTATGCCAGTCTCTTGGACGAGCGTTCTCAGCATGGTCATAGCCATGTCGATTAACTTGCGTTCATCACCCCCAGCATCAAGGCCAGACACAACGATGGACAGGTGGTCAAGGATGATCCACTTGCAGTCCAATGAGCGCGCCATGTAGCGAACCCTGTTGAGCAAGTTATCAATCTCAGTTGAACCGAAGTGGTCATAAAGGAACAACCTTCCGGTACCCATCGTGTTAGCGAATGCGGACCTAAGGTCTTCCTCTGTTACACCAGAGCGGTTGATGTGGATTGGCTTGTTGAGGTCCAGCCCCATGAGCCCCAAGGCTGTGCGGCGTGTGCTTTCCTCAAGCATGATCATCCCCACCCGCTCACCTTGTTGGAGCAAGTGGTAGGCGATCTCTCGGACAACAGCGGATTTACCGATGCCTGAACCAGCCGTGATAGTGGTTAACTCAGCAAGTCGAAGACCATGAGTCTTGACGTTAAGGCTTGGCCACGGATACTCAACTGAGTGAACAACTACATCATTAACGATGTCATCCCATAGGGTTGAACCATCAACGATACCATCGGGGCGGTACGTCTTGGCGTTCCACATGGCTTGGATGACTTGTTCACCCATGCCTTGCTTCAGGCACTCATTAGGGTCTTTCAGTGGAAGGTGGGCAACCTTGACCTTCCCTGGTGGGAACAGTTCAGCACACTCGGATGTAGCAGCCCTACCCGGTTCGTCCATGTCGAACATGAGGACGATGGTGTCGAACTTCATCAGCCAATCGTATTGCTGCTTGAGGTTCTTAGCTGCACCCTGTGCTCCATTCTTGATGGAAACTACAGGCCACTTTAGGTTTTGCAGTTGTGACACAGTTAGGGCATCGATTTCACCCTCAGTGACAACCACCATCTTACCGCCGTCTTTCCACAGCCATTGGCCATAGAGAGGAGCCTTCTTGAAATCACCGATGAAACTAAAGGTCTTATCGGGAAACCTAAGCTTAGCTCCTACTGGCTTTCGTGTATCAGGGTCGTAGTACCAAGCGTACTGACAGGGTTTACCGTTGTATTCTCCTTGTCGATACCCCCAGTGTTGGCATGTGTCTTCCCTGATCTTACGTGATGGGAGGCTACCAATGTCACCCTGTATAGCCAGGGTTTTTACACCCCGTTCTTCAACCTCTTGCTGAATATTACTCCCCTCATAGTAGCCACACCCCATGCCGAAACAATAGGCGTGACCATCACTGTAGCGAACTAGGTTATCCCTGGAGCCACACCTAGGGCATGGCTCCTTGGAAACTGCTTGACTCACAGCTTGGTGACGACCAGCTCAGTCTTGGGGGCAACGGAGGCGATCACCTTGGCGATGTAGGTAATTCCCTCATCGCAACCTTCGAGGCTTTCCTTGGCCGCAGCCTCAGCCGCTTCATAGGTGTCGAACAGGGTTTCCTCGATGTAGCCGAGAGAGGGGTCAACAACCACGTAACGCTCGGGCTCAGCGGATTTCCACCGATTCTTCAGTTGGAAGTACCCCTTGCCGTTTTCATCTTCGACGTGAAGGTCACCATCGTAGTCAACATCGACCACCGTGTAGGTGTTACCAACCACAACATCGCAGTCACCCTCGTTGGACACTGCGATAACCTTGTCACCAACCTTGAACGTCATACTTTCTTTTCCTTTAGCCATGCTTGTGGGATTGACTTGTCTGCATATTTGAAACCATTCTTCTCACACCACATGGCATAGGTAGTCTTTGAACCCTTGTAGATTTTGTTCTTGGAGTTCTGGAAGACAAACCTAATGTCTAACTCAGGGTATTGCTCTTGGATCAGCAAGTGTTTCTTGCGGTCATCCAGATCGAATTCACCCTTAGTTTCAACGATTATGCCATTAGGGAGTGGGAAGTCTGGTGTATAGGAGGCGTGACGCTCAGGGACTACATAGGCGATCTTCATACCTTCATAGGTGAAGTCCACACCTTGGTCCCTGAGTTCCTTAGCTACACGTTCCTCTAACCCGGATTTGAACTTAGAAGTCCGTCGAATTGCTCGGCGCTTCGCCATCATCCTGGGTTTCAAACGGCGAGGAACCATCCTCATCCGCATCATCTGCGCCAGCGTAACCTTCCTCGACGCCGAAGCCGGGGTTGCGCACTTCCTGTTCCACGTACTTGAGCACCTGGACTGCATCGACGGACAGCGAGACGCCACCACCAAGTTCCTTGAACGCCTTGGCGAAGCCGCTGACCTTCACAGTGGAGCCACCAGTGAGCACGAACGAGGAGGACAGAGGCTTAGCCTGGGCATCCCAATGGGCGATGCGCTTGGGAGTGCCGTCCAGGTTCGTGGCGTGGGCCTTGAACTTGAACAGGGTGCGACCAGTCTTGGTGACCTTGCCGTTGTCATCCTTGACCTTCTCAGCGGCCCACGGCCAGTTCTTCACTTCCTCGACATCCAGGCCCTGCTTCTCAGCGAAAGCCGTGATCTTAGCCTTGAGGGCGTCCGCAGCCGTGCCTTCCAGGGCGAGGTCAATTTCAAACTTACCGTTAACCGGGTCATCGACCGACTTGTTCAGCTTCTTGTCGAACCGGCGTGCCTTGTTGAGCTTAGGCCAAACAGCAGCACCAGCATCAGTGATAAACTTAAGGAAACGGTCATTCTTCTTAGTGGACATACTCACCTTTCTCGTTAGGGATTTCAATTAGATCACCATCCTCATCCATGTGTTCGAACACATGCTGACACGCCTGCTCAAGGTGATCTACAGTTAGGATCACTGATTGGTCGTACTGCATGAGGGTGATGGTTTGGGACTCAGTGTCGATACATAGGGTCAGATCAAGACCATCAACTGTAACGTCAAACTTCATCCCAGAGCTTTTGCACGTAGTCTTCGAGTTCCTTACCCTTCAGGGTCTTCACCTTCTTGTTGAACCGGCGAAGGGACTCGGTGCGGACCAGCCCGTCTGCGATGGCATCACGAACGATCCGAATGATTTGAGGCATCAGGTCCATAAATTCAGTCTTAAGCATTAGTCCTTTCTCGGGTGGGGAGCGTAGCCGGTGCCTTCCAACATGCGTCGGGCCTTGGCGAGAGCCTGCTTGAGGTCCCTTGCGAACAAGGAAAGACCAAAGGCGGCGTTGGTGGAGGCGCACGTAAGGTGGAACAATTTCATGTCAGCCTTTCTCGGTTATTGCTAGTGTGGGTGGAAATTCGTTTTCGGCGATTTCTGCGCTTGCGTAACGATCTAAGAAAAGAAGAACTCGC
>NZ_JAOQNX010000047.1 GCF_025961575.1 Rhodoblastus acidophilus
GGATTCCTCCCTCGCAATCACGAAGAAAGAATCGCATTGTTCAAGCCAGTTGGGAATCCCCCATTGAATCTGAAGCCGCCGAACGCGCTCTAAATCAGGCCGCCATCGCCGCCTGATTTGAACAAAAACGCCTCCGGCAAACCCGGCGCGGTTCAAATCCGCTATGCGTTCAAAGCTGAAGCGGCCCATAATGCGGCGCCGTCAAGCCGTTTGAACTCCGCGACCGAGCGTGCGGGCAAGTCGGGGAAACGATCGCGGGCCATGCGGGCGAGACCCGAGCCGGGCCCAAGTTCAAGCAATACGGTGCATCCCCGCTCGCGCAAACCGTCGAGGCAGGCCGCCCAGTCGATGGTCTGCGCGAGTTGCGCCGAAAGCGCGTTCCTGGCCTGTGCGGGTGTGAACGCGGGCGCGCCGGTCAAACCTTCCAGGACAGGCGCGGCTGGCGTCCGCCATCGCGCTTGCTCCAACGCCTTCAGGAACGGCGCCACGGCAGGGCGCATCAGGCTTGTATGCGAGGGGATGCGGATGGCGAGCGGCGTCGGTTTGCCGCCCAAAACTTCCGCCCTGTTTGAAAAATCCGCCACCTCGCCGGGCGCGCCGCCGCAGACGATCCGGTCCGCAGCGTTGATGATCGCGATTTCGGCGCCTGTTTGCGCGCAAAGTTTTCCAACCGTGTCGCGGCTGAGGCCGCGCAGCGCCACCATGGCGCCGCCGCCGGAATGAGCCGCATCCATCGCCTCCGCGCGCCGCCGCGCCAGCGCGACAACATCCTCGGGCGCCAGCGCCCCCGCGCAGCCGTAAGCGGCAAGCTCTCCCACGCTATAGCCCGCGAGGGCCAAAGGTTCCGGCAGCTTTTCCGCCAGATGCGACCACACCGCGAGTTGATAGGCGCAGACCAATGGTTGCGCCACGGCATTGACCTGCATGTCGCCGGCGGAAAGCGAGAAGGCGTTCAATCCGGTCGTCTGCGCGAACGCCTGCCAGATCGCCTCGGCGCCGTCCAGGATATCGAACATGGCGGGCGACTGGTCGCCTTGCCCAGGACAGAGCAAACCAAGAGTCATGAAAGACTGACAAGAAAAATAGCGGCCGCGAGCGTGTCGGCGGCGCCCCCCGGCGAAAGATTTAGCGCGACGCAATCGCCGTGCAGTTTGAGCGCACACGCCCTCCAACCCGGATGCAGCACGCTGCCCTGCGCAAGGAACGCTCTCGCCGCGCGCTGGACATAGACCAGCCCCTCCCAGCCGCCGCGATGCAGCAGATTGGTGTCCTGCAATTCCGACATGATTGCGAACAGAGCGTGCGCGCGCGCACGCTCTGAGCAGCCGGTGAGGCGGAACGCCTGTTTCAGCGCAGGGAGGGCGACCTGATTGAGCACCGGCAGGCCCGCCAAAAACTCCTCGCGGGCGCCTCGCACGCCATAGGCGCGCACCGCGCGGGCGCCGTGGCTCTCGCCCGCCCGCGCCGCCGCGGCGGCGATGTCGGCGCCCCATAGCTCCAGCGCGATCCGCGTCAGCGCATCGCCGTCGCAGGGAAGTCCGCGAGCAAAAGCGTGGCCGGCCGCGGCGACGAGCAGGCCGAGGCAGAAAATCGCGCCGCGATGGGTGTTGACGCCCCCCGTCGCCGCCAGCATTTTTTGCTCGGCGTCGAGGCCCAGTCGCTGCAAGACGGCGAAGGGTTTTGTGGTCGCTCCCGCCTCGGCGATGGCCGGGAAATACTCGTCCAGCGCGGCGATGGAGCGCACAAAAGTCTGTGCGTCCATGTCGTCATGGGCGCCGCTGTCGACAAAGCTGACCAGCCCCGGCTTGGGGTGCAGCTGCAATTCCGCGCGCAGGGCGTCGAGCGCGCGGGCGCCGATGGCGGCGGCGTCGAGCCGCAGGCTTCTTTTTAGCGCGCTCACGCCGCCCTCGCTTGCAACAGCGCCTCGATCTCGTCGCGGCGCCGCAGCGCGACGCCGGCGCCGCTTTTCACCACGACCTTGCTCGGTCGCGCCGCCAGTTCCCGCCAGGCGACGAAGCCGCCATCCGGCAAGGCGATTTCGCCATCCAGGCGCGGCGCCGGAAACGCCCGCTCGAACTCCTGCAACAGCGCGATCCAGTCCCACATCTGCGCGCGCGTTTGCGGGCGCGACAACAGATCGATGTCGGAACGCGCCGTCAGATAAATTTGCGACGGGTCATCGGCGACGGTCCGCCACGCCAGCGAGCCGAACACTTTTGTGTCGGGGGCGTGCGCCGCCATGCGACGCGCGAGTTCCAGTCCCGCGTCCGGAAAAGTTTCGATCATGCCCACGGCGGCGTCGAGAAACAGGAGCGGCGGGCTGCGCCGCGTCACCGCCCGCCCAGAAATTTGCACCCCGATGCGGCGCTTGCCCGGCAAGGCCAGACCGAGCCGCAGAGCGCCCGGCGCATCCGACTCCAGCCGCCGCGCGACGACCAGAGGCCGCGCGCCAAAAATCCAGGCGGCGACGGCCTCTTCGTCTTCTTGGGCCAACGGCGCGAGCAAGGCGGAGCGCCAGTCGTCGCCGAGCCAGACCCAGTCGTGCCGGACAAGAGCTTCATGCGTAATGGCGCACCCGCTTCGACACGTCTTGCGCCAGCAGGCGCCCGCCGCGCTGTTGGCCCCATTGCCGCCGCAAGTCCGCGCTGTCGGCGGCATCAAGAGCCTCGACCAGCCGCGCCGCGAGATCGCCCTCCCACAACCCGTGGATCGCGCCCATGCGCACATAATTTTCCACGCCAGGGGCGAAAACCGGCGATGTTTGGCTCAACGCCTCCAGACGCTCCAAGGCGATCTTGGTGATGCGCGACATGGCCGGCAGGTTCATCACCCGCACCTCCGCGTCCGGCAAGGCGTAACACCGGTCGGCCAGAAGGCTGGAGGCGAGAAAGCCGCCGCTCACGGCCTGCGAATAAACGAGGCCGATGATCTTGTGGCCCTGGTTGCGGGCGAGTTGCAGGCATTTCGCCAGATGCGCCATGTAGCCGTTGATGCCCAGAAGTTCGTCGCGGCGGCTGAGGCGCTGGCCCTGGGTGTCCACCAGAAGCACGATCGCGCGGCCCGGATGCTCTCGCACGATGCGCAAGACCTCGCCGGCCATCTGGAAGGCGAGTTCGACGCCAATGGGCGCGGCGTCGATCGAGCCGATCACCGCGCATGGTCCGCGAGAGGTTTCGCCCTCGCCGGAAAGATAAACGCCGTCGAAGCGCACGTCATGGTTTTGGGGGAACAGGCGGTCGAGCAGGGTTTTGACGTCCATCACAGCCTCCTGCCCGCAGTCGCCGCGCGAAAATCGTCCGCTTCCAGCACTGGAATTTTTTCCGGGTTTTCGAGTCCCATCGCGCGCCAAATGTCGGTGGCGTCGGCCGCTGAGCCGAACCTTTCGATACGGCGGCCCAGCGCCTCGTGTTCGGCGGCGAGCGCGTCGAGCGACAGGTCAGGTTTGGCATCGAGCAGCGCCAGCGCGGCGGCGCGAAAGGCGGCAATGTCGTCGGCGACGATTTCTTTCGCCTCGCCGAGCAGATAACGGTGCTTGCCGCCGACCGTCCGCCACACCAGAGCGCGGTCGCGCGAGTCGAACTCTTCCACGCCGCAGGTGGTTTCGATCACCTCCGGGCCGGACAGGCCGAGCCGTCCCTCCTCGCTGATGATGACGGCGTCGCAGAGGCGCGCGACAATGCCCATGCCGCCGAAACAGCCGAACTGTCCGCCATCGAGCACGAAAACGGGAACGCCCGCGCTGCGCAGGGCCAGAACGGCGCGCATGATTTCCGACACCGCGATCAGCCCCGCATTGGCTTCATGCAGCCGAACGCCGCCGGATTCGACCAGCAGCAGCACGGCGGCCGGACGCTCGTCCAGGGCGCGCTCCAGCAGGCCGACGATCTTCGCGCCATGCACCTCGCCGACGGCGCCGCCCATAAAACCGCCCTCCTGCGCGGCGGCGAGCACTTTTGCGCCGCCGAGCGTCGCGGTTCCCACGATCACGCCGTCGTCAAACGCGGCGGGGGTCTCGAGTTGCAGCAGATGCGGGCTTTGCGCCCGCGCCGACGGCGGCAGAAACTCTTGGAACGAGCCGGGATCAAGCAGGTTTTGCAGGCGCTCGCGCGCCGAGGCTTCGTAATAGCTGCTCATTGCGCGTCTCCCAGAAAATCTTCCGCCGCCTGGTCGAGCCGCAGCGACACCACCGCCGGGGTGGCGCCGACATCGTTGATGGAGACGCGCGCGTCGGCGAGCGGATAGCGGGCGAAGAAATCCGCGATCACCGCCTGCCAGATCGCGCCGAAGCCGCGCGCCGCCGTGAGCACCTCCACCACGCAGCGGCCTTGCAAGTCCGCCGGTTCGATCAGAACTTCGAGATTGCCGGAGCCGACCACACCGACGAGTTTCGCTTCATTTTTCGGGCGCGAAAATGTTCCGCCCTGGAATTCGTAGGTGAGCTTTTCCATGGGGATCACCAGTTGCGGAAGCGTTTGGGGGGATCGTAGAGGCCGCCGGAGGCGCGCACGAGGTCCTTCATCGAGCGCGCCGCGAGCAGGTCGCGGGTGGCGAGGCGTTTGTCGACGCCCAAGTCTTCAGGACGCTGGATCACGCCGCGATCCCTCAGGTTTTCAACTAGGCGCTTGTCACGGGCGAGGCCCACAGGCGTGTAACCGGCGACGCCGCGAATGGCCTGTTCGCGCTCTTCATCATTGCGGCAGAGCAGCAGGTTGGCGATGCCCTCCTCGGTGAGGATGTGGGTGACGTCCTCGCCGTAGATCATCACCGGCGGCAGATCCATATTGGCGGTTTCCGCCAGTTCCCAGGCGTCGAGTTTTTCGACGAAGGCCGGGGCCATATGCTCGCGAAACGTCTCGACCATCTGCACCACGAGTTTTTGCCCGCGCGGCATGATGCGCCCCTTGGCCATGCGTCCCTCGCGCGCCTCACGGCCCGCCTTCAGCCACGCCGTGCTGGCGTGGCGCCGCCCCCGCGCGTCGGAGCCCATATTGGGCGCGCCGCCAAAACCGGCGATGCGCCCGAGCGTGGCGGTGGAGCTGTTGCCGTAGAGATCGACCTGCAAGGTCGAGCCGATGAACATGTCACAGGCGTAATGGCCGGCGGCCTGGCACATGGCGCGATTGGAGCGCATCGAGCCGTCCGGGCCAGTGAAGAACACATCGGGCCGCGCGCGGATATAAGCCTCCATGCCCAATTCCGAACCGAAACTGTGCACACTCTCGACAAAGCCGGCCTCGATGGCCGGGATCAGCGCGGGATGCGGATTGAGCGCCCAGTTGCCGCAGATTTTTCCCTTGAGGCCCAGCGAGTCCGCATAGGTCGGCAAGATCAGTTCGATGGCGGCGGTGTCAAAACCGATGCCGTGGTTGAGGCTTTGCACCTCATAGGGCGCATAAATCCCCTTGATGGCCATCATCGCCATCAGCACCTGGATTTCCGAGATTTGCGCGGGGTCGCGGGTGAACAGCGGCTCGATGTAATGCGGCTTCGGGCTCTGCACGACGAAATCGACCCAGCCGCCCGGAATGTCCACGCGCGGCAGTTTGTCCACGATTTCGTTCACTTGTGCGATGACGATGCCGCTCTTGAAGGCGGTGGCTTCGACAATGACCGGCGTGTCCTCGGTGTTGGGGCCAGTAAAAAGGTTGCCGTCGCGGTCAGCCGCCTGCGCGCAGACAAGGCTGACGCGCGGGGTGAGGTCGATGAAATAACGGCCGAACAGTTCGAGATAGGTGTGGATGGCGCCGACCGCGATCCTGTTGGCCGAAACCAGCTTCGCCAACCGCCCCGCCTGCGGGCCGGAGAAGGAGAAATCCAGTTTCGACGCCACACCGCGTTCAAAGACGTCGATGTGTTCGGGCAGCGCCAGCACGGATTGAACCATGTGCAAGTCATGCGCCCGCGCCGGATCCAGCGCGGCCAGAGCCTTGGCGAGAAAGTCGGCCTGCTTCTGATTGTTGCCTTCCAGGCAGACGCGGTCGCCGGGTTCGATCACGGCTTCGAGCAGCGCGCCGATGTCTTGCGCGGCGACCACCTTGCCGGAGGTGTGGGCGGCGGCGCGGTCGAGCCGCGCCTGCCGGTTTCTTTGCTGTTGCGACCAGTCGCGCATGGAAAATCCTCTCAGCCGAACACGGCCTTGGCGCCGAGGAACAGCACCGACGGCCCGAGGAGGCAGCCGAAGCCGGTATGGAAGGTGGCGACCAGCGCGCCATAGGGGACGAGGCGGCGGTCGGTGGCGGCGAGACCGGCCGAGACTCCGGAGACCGTGCCGGCCAAACCGCCGAAAACCATGGCCGCCTGCGGATTGTTGAGGTGCATGAACCGGGCGAAGACAGGCGTAAAAATCATCACCAGGATCGCCTTGACCACGCCGGTCGCGATGCTCAGAGCGATCACATCCGAGGAGGCGCCGATGGCCGCGCCGGTGATCGGGCCGACGATATAGGTGATGGCGCCGGTGCCGATGGTGGTCAGCGTCACCGCGTCGCGATGGCCGTAGGCATAGGCGACGCCGACGCCGACAATGAACGGCAGGATGGTTCCAAGCACCAGGGCGATAAAGCCGAGCCAACCCGCCTTTTTCGCTTCCTCGACGCGGACCTCGCTGGCGGTGGCGACAATGGTGAAATCGCGCATCATCGCTCCGCCCATCAGGGCGAGGCCGGAAAATTGCGCGATGTCGGCGAGACCCTTGGCCTTGCCGGTGATGGCGCCGCCCACCCAGGCCAGCGCGAGGCCGGCGAGCACGGCGATGGCCGAGCCGGCGACGCGCCCGCCGGTGGCGTGCTTGCCGAGGAAGTTGGAGATCAGGATCACCAGGCCGACGAAGGCGAAGGCGGTGACCAGCGGCCCTTCGGAGATGGTCTTGTTGATGAGATCGAGCATGGCGGCCTCACTTGCTGTCGGCGGCCAGCGGCGCGCTGGCGATGTGGGCGCGCTCGATGACGCGGTTGATGAGCGAAATGAAGAGCATGCAGACCGCGAAGGAGCCGGCGGCGCTGATCAGGGCGATGGGGCCGGAGCGCACGGCGACGATCACATTCTGGGTCGAGGCCATGGCGACCACCACGGGAATGTACATGGCCGCCCAGAAGGTGACGCCCTTCTCCATGTCCGGCGCGTAGATCCCGCGTTTTTGCAGGACGTGCAGGCAGGCGATCAGCAGCATCATGGCGATGCCGACGCCGCCGACATTGGCCTTCACGCCAATGAGCAGAGCGATGCCTTCCCCGACGGCGATTCCCGCAAGATAGCAGGCGGCCAGCAGGGCCGTTCCCAGAATGACCATATTTTCCTCCCGGATTGGATTTTTGTATTCCAATTCCACTAAGCCCGGCTAACCACCGGGCTTTTTTCATGCCTGAACTCAAGGAGCACATCATGCAGCAGTTCACCGCACGGCAGTACCTGGCCATCGATATCGCAAATTCGTTTGGCCTCGACAAGAAGACCTGGGCTGAACGCCTCTCCTGGTTCGACCAGCACCGCGGTCACCTTCACGAAATGATCCAGCAGGCCGATGAGCCGGCTCTGTTCTATGCCGGCGTCAAAGCCATGGAAGCCGTGGAAAAGGGCGAGCCCATCGGCTACCCGGACGACTTCTATGTCGTTTGGGCGCATCCGAAAAAGGGCGGCAATCTCGGCGAGGGCGTCGTTCAGCTTCGCAAGACACTGCCTGGCGAGTGCCTCTGAGCAATCATTGGGGATATCATTGGGGGTTGTTTCGTTGGGGCCTAAAACTCTGAAGTAACCCCTTGATTTCACTGGTGGGCCGGGAGGGACTCCAGAAAGCGAGCGCGATTAGTGGGTTACGAGTGTCCCACTCTGGCGGGTTCCGTTGTTTTTCCTTCGCTCTTTTCTGGCTGGTGTCCCACCGCTCTAGCTGTTGAGCCTCAATAGGTTGTCCTCGGTCAGAGCGAGGCGGCTGATTGGCGGTTTGGATTTTATGCCGCTGTGCGGACGGCGCCAGTTGTATCTGTGCAGCCAGAGCGGCAGGTCTGCGGCGCGTTGATTTGAACTTAGATAGGCTTGCGCGTAGGCCCACTCGCGCAGGGCGGTCTGAATGAAACGTTCGGCCTTGCCGTTGGTCTTGGGCGTGTAGGGCTTGGTCCTGACGTGGCGAAGCCCCAGATCGTGGCAGGCCTCGCGCAAAGCGAAGGACTTGTTGCAAGAGCCGTTGTTGGTTATCACCCGTTGCACGGCGACGCCGAGGCCGGCGTAGTAGGCGACCGCCGCCTTCAGGAAAGCGACGGCGCTGTGCTTTTTCTCGTCGAGCAGGATTTGGCTGAAGGCGACGAGGGAGGTGTCGTCGATGCAGACGTGGACGTTTTCCCAGCCGACTTGCTGTGTCCGGTGCTGTCGACGGTGATCCGATGGCCGACCTGGTCGAACCGGCCAAGCTTCTTGATGTCGATATGGACCAACTCGCCTGGGCGTTCGCGCTCGTAGCGGCGAACCGGCTCGGCAGGTTCAAGCGCGGCAAGCTTGTTGAGGCCGAGACGCTTGAGGATGCGGCTGACGGTGGCGGGCGAGACGCCGTTTTCGACGGCGATCTGCTTGCCGGAAAAACGCTGGCGACGCAAGGTTTCGACCTGAGCGACGACCGCGTCCGGCGTGGGTCTGTTGAGCCGGTGTGGGCGCGAGGATCGGTCTTGCAGGCCGACGACGCCTTCGGCGTGAAACCGCGCCAGCCACTTGCGGACGGTTCGCGGGCAGACGCCTGCGGCTTGTGCGACGGCCTCCGGCGTCTGCCCGCTCAGAACCGCGCTCACGATCCGCTCTCGACCAAACGGCGTCAAACGGGCATTCTTATGGATGTTCATCCGATCTTTCCCTGGCCCTGAAGCTTCGCAACCTCAGCATCCCTCGGACCGATCGGATGGACAACCTAATGAAAGCTCACATCTAGGTTGATGGTCTTCAAGCTCGTGACGGCGGCGGCGAAAAATTGGTGCCGGCTGAGCGCTCACAGCCCCGCTTTCTCCGAATGGCGACCAAGGACCCGGGCCAACCGCGCCGCGTCCTCCGACGGAAAAGAGGCGCACGCCTCGCCGGCCGCTGCACGCACCGGGCCAGAGTCGGTCGGACAATGAGTTCCTTGCTCCGGCTCTGGAGATCATCGAGACGCCGCCGTCGCCTGTCCAGGTGTCCTTTCTCTGGACCATCTGCGCGCTGGTGCTTGTTGCGCTTGCGCTCGCCTATTTCGGGCGCATCGACATTGTCGCCTCCGCGCAGGGCAAGATTGAACCAACGGGACGGGTCAAGGTCGTGCAACCCGTAGAGACCGGGAGGATAACGGCCATTCACGTCGTGAACGACAGCCTTGTGCAAGAGGGCGACGTTCTCGTCGAACTCGACCGGTCTGCCGCCGAGGCGGAAGCAAAAGCGGCGCGGAACGAGCTTTCGTCGGCGCGCGCCGAGGCGGTCCGCAGGAGAGCCGCTTTCTATACCGCGCAGGCGCATAAATTCGCGGGTCCGCCGGCGCCGGAATGGCCCGCCGATCTGAGTCAAGGGTTAAGGGAGCGGGAGGAGCGCGTGTTCCTGGCGGATTTCAGCCAGCTGAACGCCGTACTCGGTTCATTGGAGGCGCAGTCACGCCAGAAAATGACCGAACGAGACATGCTGCAGCTCACCATCGAAACGCAGAAGAGCCTTATCGCGACGTTGCAGCAACGAGTCGACATGCGCTCGGCGCTGGTCAAATCGGGGTCGGGTCCAATATCGGCTTTGATCGACGCCACCGAGACGCTCAACACGCAGAAGACCCAACTCAGCTTGCATCAGACTCAGCTCGCTGCGGCGGTGAGCGGAGTGGACGTCACTGAGCGCGATTACGAGAAGCAGGTGCAGGTGTTCATGTCGGAACAAGCGCAAAAGCTCGATGAAGCGGAGCGCAAGATCGAGGACGTCGGCCAGCGCCTCGTGAAGGCCGAGGCCAAGCTGGACAACCTGTCACTCCGAGCGCCCATTGCCGGCCGAGTTCAATCCTCGATCATCACCAATGTCGGTCAGGTTCTCGTCAGTGGCCAAGAGGTCATGCGCGTGGTTCCATTGGATCAGAAACTGGAAATCGTGGCCTATGTGCTGAACCGGGACATCGGCTTTATCAGTGTCGGCCAGGAAGCGGTGGTCAAAATCGAGTCGTTTCCCTTCACACGCTACGGCTCGATCGTTGCGCACGTGAAACGGATCGCGCGCGACGCCATTCCGGCGCCGGACGCTTCGGGCATTGAGGGAGATCCGGCTCACCCGATGAAGGCGCAGGGCTATGCCGGCGCCGAGAGGACGCAAAATCTGGTTTTCGGCGTCGAACTGGAGTTGGAGGCGTCCTCGATACTGATCGACGGCGTAAGTCAGCCGCTGACTTCGGGAATGGCGGTTGCGGTCGAATTCAAGACAGGCGCACGTCGCCTGATGGAATATCTATTCTCGCCGCTGATGGAAACCGGCTCCCGCGCGATGCGTGAACGCTAAAAACCAGAACCGGCGTTGGTTTGATCAAAGGCGACCATGGTGGCTCGCCCTCTCAGTTAGATCGGAAAGAGCCTTTTAGCGGGCCGGCTCAAGTCGGATGTCGGCGGGAAAAACGGAGCATGGCTGTGGACTATGACCTTCGCTCGGCGCAGAAAAACGCGGCGCCGCCGAAGCCGAAGAAGAAGCCGCCTCCGGCTAGCAACAAGGACGGACAGAACGCCGCCCTGTTCCATGAACACTGGTGGCTGAAGGCGGCGTCCGACGGGCGCTATGCCGAGGTTGAGGCCCGGGAGGGCGAGGCCGTGGTGGGACGCCTGCCTTATGTCGTGACCAGCCGCTATGGCTTCACGCAGCTGACCATGCCGCCCTTCACTCATCTGCTCGGTCCGTTCGTCGAGAGCGGCGACGGCAAGCACCAGACCATGCTCAAGACCCGGGTGGCGATCGTCAAGCAATTGATCGGCAAGCTGCCGAAACACGATTTCTTCTTCCAGATCTGCGACCCGTCCTGCGACGGCGGACTGGCGCTGGCCGACGGGCTAGCGTTCCAGGAATGCGGCTTCGACGTCAAGCAGCAATACACGTTCCACATCGACTGCAGGAACAGTCCCGATGCGCTGCTGGCGGGCATGAATCTCAAGGCGCGCCAGCATATCCGCATGGCGGAAAAGGTTTACAAGGTCGTCGCGCTGGACCAGGCGGAACCGTTCGTCGCCTTCTACCTGAAATGCCTTGAAGCCAAGAGATTGAAGCCGAACATCCCGCTCGACCGCTTCGCTGCGCTTTACGCCGAATGTCGCGCCCGCAATTGCAGCCAGGTCTTCGCCGCATTCGATGAAAACGGCGCGGCGCTCGCCATGACCTTCGTGGTGTGGGACCGCCGCGCCATGTATTACCTGCTGTCGGTGCGCGCGCCCGACTTGCCCGACCGGGGCTCCGTCAACCTGCTGATCTGGTCGGTGATGCAGAAGGCGCACGATTTGGGCCTGCGCTTCGATCTCGACGGCGTCAGCACCACCGGCACCGCGCAATTCCTGAGCAGTTTTGGCGGCGAGTTGAGAACGCGCATGATCGTCACCGCGTCGGGCAGGTTGTTCGCCAGCCTGCAGCAGGCCAAGAGCCTGCTCGGATTGAACACCGACAACAACTTTTCTTAGGCTCCAGACTCATAACCAGTAGCTGACGGTCGCGGCGAGACAGACGGTTGCGAGGTAATTGACGGCGTTTCGGTCGTATCGCGTGGCCACGCGCCGGAAGTCTTTCAGGCGGCAGAACATGCGTTCGATGGCGTGGCGGTTGCGATAGAGGAACGGCGAGAAGCAGTTCTTCCATTTGCGGTTGGCCTTGGGCGGGATGTTCGGCATGACGCCTTTGTCCTCGACCTGTCGGAGGAGCTCGTTGGCGTCGTAGCCCTTGTCTGCATGCAGGATGTCGAAGTCAGGCAGCCTCTCCAGCAATGTCGCGCCAGCGGTGCAATCCGCGATGTTACCGCCCGTGTGTTGATTTCCACTGAGAGCTGACCCGCCTACGCGGGAAATTTCCATCGAGAATTGACCCATGTTTTGCACCCGCCCTGTCCGTTTCAGCGGGGGGCCGCGGAGTGATCGACATGGAGTTATTGAGTGTGATCCGGCGCTGGGCCTTGCGGGACCAGCTTTCGATCCGGGAGATAAAGCCAGAAACTTGACCCCAACCTGACCTTCAAACCATAAACTGAGGCGGGTCAGTTCTTAGTGGAAATCCCGGGTCAGTTCCTCGCGGAAATCAACAACCATTGACCACCATCATGGCCAGAAGCGTTCTGGCGTCTCAACATGCGCTCGATCCCAAAGTGCGAGGCGACACGATCCTCGCTCGCTATCCTCGCTGCATTCATGCCGAGCTCATGACCCATCGAGTCTTTGCTCGCAACGCCAGCAGCTCCCGAGCGATCCCGATCATGAAGATGATCCGCTCGATCTTGGACGACCCCTTCGTCCCGATCCAATGGGGAGCAAACACCAAGGGCATGCAAGCCAAAGGCGAGATCGCCGAATGGAAGAAGCCGATCGCCAAATTCCTCTGGCTGGCGGCCATGTATTTCATGATCGGCGTCGTCCTGATCCTGCACTGGCTCGGCCTGCACAAGCAGGTCGCCAATCGGCTGCTCGAACCCTGGATGCACATCACTGTGCTCATCACCTCGACGCAGTGGTCGAACTTCTTGGCGCTCCGAGATCACCCCGACGCCGAGCCTCACATTCAGGTTCTCGCTCGCGAGATCCGAAAGGCGCTCGACTCGGCCCATGTCCAAATCCTTCAGCCGGGCGATTGGCATCTTCCCTGGATCACCGACGCGGAAGCCGCCACTTACTCGTTGGACCAGCTCAAGAATCTCTCCGTCGCTCGCAATGCCTCGACCTCCTACAAGACGGTTGATGGCTACGACATGAGCATCGAGAAGGCCCAAGAAATCTGGACCAAGATGTTCACATCGCCGATCCACGCCTCTCCCTTCGAGCACGTCTTCCAGATGGATGAAGGCCGCAAAATTGACTACCCGGACGACTTCTATGTCGTTTGGGCGCATCCGAAAAAGGGCGGCAATCTCGGCGAGGGCGTCGTTCAGCTCCGCAAGACACTGCCTGGCGAGTGCCTCTGAGCAATCATTGGGGATATCATTGGGGGTTGTTTCGTTGGGGCTTAAAACTCTGAAGCAACCCCTTGATTTTGCTGGTGGGCCGGGAGGGACTCGAACCCCCAACCAGACCGTTATGAGCGCCAAAATTGCGCTTCATGTCGGCTGTAATGCCTGAAAAACATGGGATTTCGTCGCTATCATTTCATTGCGTTATGTTTTTGTTCACGCCATTCATTGCGCAATCGTTGCGCGGCTATTTCCGCCCGATCATTTCCGCAGCTTCGTCCTGATAGTCGGGCGCAAGGTGGCCGTAATGCCGGATAATCATCTGTTCCGACGTGCCGAGGAAGTCGGCGATCTTTCGAGTCGGCAGACCCTTTTGCACAAGCCAACTCGCGCATGTGTGGCGCAGCGAATAGGCGGTTACGTTCCCCGTGATGTTGGCGAGCTTCAGCGCCCGCTTGATCGACGTATCAAAATCAGTCGCTTGAGCGCCGTTGAAGCGGACGACGAAGCCGGTGTTTTCTCCAGCCTTTTTGTCCAGACGCTTCCATCGTTTCAAATGAGCGGTGAGCCGCGACGAAAGCTTGACGCTCGGCTGGCGCTTGTTCGTCTCGATAGCTCCGCCGGCATGGCGATGGAAGACCTTGTGCGTCAGATCAACGTGTGAGCGTCCGTCGCCGTCAGTCCAACTCGCCGAGAAAATCGCGCCCGGCCGCGAGCCGGTATAGACGCCCATGAGCAACAGCCGGCACAGGTGGCGCAGGGGGCGCTTGTCGGTCGCCTTCCGCTCGCCATCCTCTTTGCCGTCGTGGTGGACCTTCTGCCACTCCCGCGTCCTCCAGCACGTCCACAAGAGCTTGGCGAACTCGTCGCGGGTCAGCCACCGCTGGCGAGCCTTGCCGGCAGCGGGCAGCACCACGCGCACGACCTCGCGGTGATAGCCTTCCTTGTGGTGGTGGTTGATCGCGGCGCGCAGGTCTTCAAGGTCGCGCCTTGCGCTACCGCCTTTCCCTTTGTTGGATCGGCCCTTTCCCTCGCGTGCGGCGACATATTCGCGGCAGAGCTTGCCGGTAATGTCGTTGAGAGTTTTGCCGGAGAAGAACTCTCCGAGCCTAATCAATCGTTCCGCCGCGTTTTCGGGCCTCGCCTGACCCGGCACTCTGTCTTCCAGATAAATCTTGAGCACGTCGGTAATCAAGATCGCCGAAAGTGGTTGCTCGGTGCGAGCGGGGCTGTGCTTGCCTACCAAATGGACAGCGAGCGCCTTTTCTGCTTCCTCACGATCCGCAGCGCCGGTCGCAATCTGCTTCCCTCCATCAAGAATGATCCAGCGTGCGGCTTTCTTGATGTTGCCTGACTCGTCCCGGTCGGCAGGACGCAACCAGAGCCTCGCTCCCTTGCTTGCACGCGACATTTTTCTCTCGACTGTAAATGGGAAATAGCGTTCCCGCACAAGCGGTTAGCCGTCTTTAGGCCATACTTCGGATTTCCGTGCTTTTGTCCAGAACAAACCGCAGACGGTGAGCCCGACAAACGTTGATGTTCGAGGCCAAAGCTGCATATTAGGTATAGCGGCAGTCCGGTGGTTGAAGGTGCCGTCACCGAACGGAAGCGCGCCAGAGCGTGTCATTAGGTTGGCGGTTATAAATATCGGGGCGCATTTCGCCGAAACGCCGTCTAGGATTTGTGGGTGAAAAGCCATGAAATCAAGGTTGTAATTGGGGGTGGCGCTGGCGTGAGCCGAGAATTGCTCAGCGTTGAGCGTGTGAGCGAGGCGTTTGAAATCACGCCTCCCGAAGGCAATAATTCGTGGCTTGCGCCTAACTAGCTTCCACGATGGGGCTCAGCCCCAGCCGTTGCGCCGTGAAGTACTTCTGAACACCGCGATACGATTCGGCTCCACTAACCATGGCGAAAGTCGAAAACAGCAAAACGTGTGGAAACTGATAGGGTTTGGCCCAGCGCCTGGTGATCTTGTTCTTCTGGCCGATGCGCGCTTCATCGGAAAACCAGATCTTTATCTTATCGACGCCGACGCCTTTGTCGCGCGCGATTTGCGGCAAGCGGGCGGAAAAGCTTTCTTAAAATCGTCGATGGCGCCCTCGGCTTGGGCGTGATGGCGCGGCCGGGCGGAGAGCTTGCGATAGCCCATCTCCCGCAGTTCGCGACCCAGCGTCTGCGGCGAGACGGCGAGGCGGAATTCATCAAACAGCCATTGGCAGAGATCGACGATGCGCCAGCGCACGACGCAATGGGTTGCCGGGATTGGACCCTCCTCGATGGCGCGCGCAAGCGCGGTGCGGTGCTCGCTCTTGAGAAGGCGCGGCCTTCCCGTCGATGAGGCCGCTCAAGCCGCTGGCGTTGAACCGCAGCACCCAATCGCGTACAACCTGCAAGCTCACGCTGCCGATGCAGGCGGCCTCGCTGCGGCTGGCGCCGTCATAAATAGCCGCCAACGCCAGCAGCCGACGCGCCTGGGCGCCATTTCTTGACCCGCTGGCGGCCGCCTTCAAACCAGTGGCGCTGAAATAACTGCGAAGCTTGATGGCTGCGGCCATGGCGATCATCCTCTGGACGCCAGGGGAATCGCCCTCGCTGCCTTTAGTTCCAAGCAGCTTGAGTCTCAATTTTCAGGGGTTGGTATTACGGTGAGCCGAGTGCTAATGACGTAGATTATCCTTGAAGTTATGAACCATCCGGTTGCATGCTATGCAAATTCTTTGATTGATTGATTGGAATCAATGCATATTGTCGCACGCAAGAGCTACATCGCTTCCTTGGTGGTTTATGCAAATTCAAAAGCTATTCTAGTTCAAAGGCTTCAAGGTTGCCCAGGGCCTTTGCCTGTTACATCCGCGCAAGCGCATATCGCTCCATCAGCCAGGTGCGATCTCGGGCAGGAAGGCCGCTGCGAACTATGTCAAATAGGATGAAGCGAGTATTCATCATTGGCGCTGGACCAGCGGGTTTGGCGGCGGCAACTGCCCTGTCGTGCGTACCGCATCGCTATGAAATTCATCTATTCGAGAAGGGAAGGACTCAGCGCGCTCGCCATTGTCCCATCGACTTAGGCTATCGTTGCAATGGATGTAAGGGAATTTGCAATGTCATAAGTGGCTCCGGAGGAGCAATGCATTATGGAGATTCAATAAAGATCAGTGGCTATCCCGCTGGAAGACGTCTATTTGAGCTTCTAAAACCTGAACGTTATTTTGAGCTTGAACAGCGGGCATTGCAATTTTTCTCGCTAGAGAAAATATTAGACGAGGCATCTTGTAATGTCGATTTTTTTGGACTTAAACTCCGGAAATATCCAGTTGCAGAAATATCAAGCGAGCAGCTTGAGAGCAAGATCGATTCGATAGTTCAGTGTCTGAAATCACAAAACGTAAAAATTCGCCAACGTTGCGTTGTAAATAATATTGAGAGAAGCCAAGCCTGTGATGCGTTTATTGTGACTGGGTTTGAAAGAAACCGATATTTTTGCTCGGAGGCTGATGTAATCGTGCTGGCTACCGGGCGAGCCGGCTTCGCGTCCACCGAATTGATGATTGGGAAGCTTGGCGTTGAGAAAGAGGCTCCAAATATATCAATTGGCATTCGCATTGAGATGCCAAGCAAGTATCTTTCTCGGCCCTATAAAGCTCATAAAGACTTCAAGTTTTCTGAAGTTTTTGGAATGTTTAAGGTAAAAAGTTTCTGTTTTTCAAATTTTGAAGATGCAGGAGGTCGTCTAAAATATTGTTATTATCATGATCAATTTGATAGAAATGTTGTTATGCTGGATGGTCACGCAAATTTTTCTAAAAATGGCAATAACCTATCCAGGATTGAAACTGGAAACTTTGCGTTATTAGTCCAGCTGCCACGTCATTTTGATTTGAAATGGTTAAATGCTGTTTTTATTGAGTCGTACTATAATTTATTTGGAGGGAAGCCTATTTTTTCAAGTCTTAGTAGCTTTCTCGAACAAGAAGGCGAGATCGGTTCAGTTCGTCCGAGCGTCAATGACTGTGCGAGAGCGGCAGCAAGCCAGTTGTTTGATCCGGACGTTCTTAACTCTCTCAGGGCGGCCTGTAAAAAAGCGGTAGAATCTATTGCAGAAGCGAACGCGGTTCCAGTTGCAGATATTGTGAATTCCAGTGTTGTGGTGGCTCCAGAGGTTGAGTTTTTCTGGCCCAGGGTCGTGGTCGGGGATACATTCGAAACAAGCGTTCCAAATTTGTATATTGTGGGCGATGCTGCTGGCGTCGCGCAAGGAAACTTACAAGCGTGCGTTGCAGGCTTAGCTGCAGCTGATTCAATCAATAGCAATAATTGAGCGCCCCAGGCGTTGATACTTAAATTGATTCTACAATATCAATGATTGTTATTTTCGCGAAGAAAAAACTAGTATTGTCTCTTTTTTTATAGATGTCCATGAATGCCTTGTATGAGACTGATGAATAGATCTATCTGCTTCAAAGAACAAATGCCAACCCATCCCCTCTAGCGAGGTTCTAATATCGTCTTCTCCGGAGCTTCTCCCGCTGTCTTTGTGAGGAAGAACAAGGCAAATGGTACCGCTAGGCTTTACCCATGTGACTTGATCCTTGAGGGCCGCGCAAAGCTGTTCCGACCAAGTGCTTCGGCTAAGCGTCTTGGAACGCTTCCTGCGTGCGCCGATTTCGGCGGAAACCAAGCTTGAAATTGCTCGGTCATCATAACCCAGAAAATAAAGCGAGAGCCGCTGCGCTAGTGTGTAGTCTATTGCGTCCGCGTATGGTGGTGACGTCAGAAGTAGGTCCGCGTCGCCCGGACCTACATCAGCTGGCTTGGACCAATCGCGCAGGTAGATTCGCGGCTTAATAGCAATATCGCGCTCCGTAGAAACCTGCGTCATCGGTGCTGAGATGAAGGCCTTAGTTCGCTTTAGCCACCTTGTTGTAGCTGCATACAAGTTTTGTGCAGTCATCTCACGCGGACGAACGTTATCGGCAATATGTCCCCAACTCGCATGTTGCGAACAAACACTGCGAGCGATTGCAGAGATCATGCAGAGGCCAAGAAGACGTAAATACGCGCTTTGTGAGGCTAGAATGGCCTGGGTGAGATTATTCATATTCGCGAGGGTGCTAGGCTCTATCCAATTCTCCAGCAGACTCCACTGTGGCTCGCCGACGACCAAGAGATTGAGTATTGCATTCGGTTCCGGGGTACAAATGGCTTGCACTTGATCATCAAGGTGCGCCACGCCAGAAAACAATTGCCTCTCGCCGAACAGGTCATCGTTGCGTCCGACGAGACGGCCGAGCGCGCCAAGCGCGTTGTTCGCGCTTGCTTTGTCTATGCGAGTTAGCGCCAGCAATGAATTGGTAGCATAAGATACCAGCAGAGCGACTGGGTTGACGTCCGCAATGTGGCAAGAGCGTCCCTTGCGCAACGCTGACCAACCGGATGTCCCGATGCCACCATATGGATCAAAAATTGTGCCGCCGACTGGCGTAAGCGCCTCCAACAATGCTTCACTTAGCGCAGGAAGGAATGTGCCGGGATACCAATGGGGCGGAGCCAAATAGCCCAGCCGAGGAGTAGCAAAGTCCCAGTCGATGGCGCGCAGAGTGCGTAAGACAACACCTTTCATTCGAAGAGCCCAGGATTGCCGATAGGGTTGGCCAGCGGTTCGGGCGCGATCGCAAGCATACGTAATCCATTCGCTTCAAGCGTGTTTATGACAATCTCGCGGGTTTTTTGGCGCTCACCCGATGAAAGCGGTGTTGCTCGCCAATTCGTGACGAACGCGCCCACGAGAAGTGTTTCGCTGTCGTAACCGACTTTTTCCTCGTTTCCGGTGTTAATATTTCTGACGGAAATCGACCTGCAAGTCTTTTTCTTGTCTAAGATATAATGCAAACAAGTTCTGAATCGCGCGCTAAATGATGATGAAATTTTCTCATCAATTATTGTTTCGAGATCGCGCTTATTCAGAGATTCTGATAGCCGTTTATATTCGTTTACCATTGGCGTTTGCCATATGCCAATACATTCAAAAAGGTTTCCAACGCGAAGTCGTTTGATTATCTGACTAATGATTTGGTTCTCGCCGACGCTGCGATCGTGAAGCGCATCGAGCAAGCCATCATCCGTCAAACGCCAGTCGTCCGGGCCAAGGATTTGTGCGTCGGCTGCTTGTTCAACGGCAAGGGTAAGCATTGCTTTTGCAGCAAATTCGCCTCGGTCAAGCAGAAGGAATTCATAGAGGCGACGTCGTATGTGAAACCAGCGTTCAAACAATGGAAGGGCTGAATTTTCTGCAGCCAAGCCGTCTGCAAATGGCTGAATAAGCGGGGTCACCTCAATCGGTAGCGTACGATCTGCATCGCTACACAGCCCCATGTGGAAAGCGAGTCTCACGACGTTGTCGAGGTTATCGAGGTCGATTGAGCCAGAGATAATAGGCCCAAACTCACCTTTGCCTTCGATCGCGGCGAATACGTCGGATGCTAGCTCGCCCAGCAGGCCATAAACAGCGAATTTTTGGCCTGAGAAGTGAGCGCCGGCCTCCACTAGTTGAAGGAAACGATTGCGCACGCCGCTGTCGAGGCTCGCGTGCTCAAACCGCTGCTCGAATGGGTTGTCTTCCATGACATATTGAAACGTGTGTCCAAACGGACCGGTTTGTATGTCATGCAGAATGGCCGCAGCGCGAACGACATCAGCTTGCCGCTGCGTAAGCCGCCGTGATTTGGTCCATTGATCGGCGAGATGATAAACGCCAAGACAATGCTCGAATCGCTTCGGCTCCGATGCGCCTGTAAGGTAGAGAGAGTTTATATTGCACAAGCGGACATAACGAAGTCGCTGAAACTCTGGAGAGAAGACGAGTTCCATTGCTCGATCGTCGAGGGAAAACGGGCCGTAGAGAGGGTCGAGAAACTTTTGATATGTCAGCTCAGGGCCTCCTCCACCGCAAGCTCGCCTGTCAACGCTGCTTGCATTAAACCTCTTGCGTGACCGCTGCTATCCCCGGCAGCAAAAATGCGGGGCGCCGCAGTCGCGAGTCGGTCTGTCAACGAGAACACGGGCCAGTGCCAGTCCAACAGGGGATAATGCACCCTGTATCTTGAAGGTAAGTCGATTAAGCCTGATTCAACAAGCGTATGAATGAAAGAGTTTATGCGCGACACGACATCTGGGCCTAGAAGGTCTGCCGCGTGCGCTGTCCATTCAAGGTCCGTCTTGCTGCCGTTAAAGCTGAATGCTTCCAATTTGCCCGTCGGCGCAAACTGGAGAAGCCTTTCGAGCTCAACTTTCCGGTTTGGAAGGCGGCATAAAATTCCCACGTTTGATTGCGGCCAATCTGCCTCTGCGACAATACCTCCGGGCAAACTGAAGCCGAGCCCGGGATAATGAAATATCTTACCGGGAGAATTGAGACAGAATGTGCGCGTACCATCGGCCATGAACTTGGCGTCAGGGCCGAGCTTCCGCAAATTGGCGACGGGCGAACGCGTATCAAACCCGAACCTGACGCCAATTTCGATTCCCTTGCCATGCGTTTCAGTGACGCCGGCCATCGTCAGAAGTTCTCCACCTAGACGGCCAGCCGCAATGATAAAAGATCGGCCGCACACTATTTCTCCACTCTCAAGGACGGCGATGATGCGCGACTCTGTTTTGATCGCAATCTGCTTCGCTCTTGCTCGTATTATTCGCGTTCGCTTTAGACGTCGAGTGAGCGCGGCAAGGAGCGCATCGATTCTGCGCGGCGACAGGAGAATTGAATGGTAATTGCGGTGCGCAAGCCCAACGGCCATTTCCGTTTCCTGGCCGGCAATCTGTCGATCGCTTACATTAAATTCCGATAAGCCAATCTGGGTAAACTCCCTGCAGATTTTGGCATATCGACGGATTAGCTCACCGTCGCCACCAACTAGCGGAGAGAGTCCTCTGCCTGCCGGAAATAGCGAGAATTTGGCTCCTGAAAAAGGAGCGAAACCTCCTAAACCTTGATGGGCTCCTTGAATGCCGTTGTCTATCAGAAGCGGCGTGACTCCGAGCGCCTCAGCTTGAGCAGCTGCCATCAAGCCAGCCAACCCGCCTCCCACGATGACTAGTTCATGATGGTCACTGCGCACGTTCATTTGGAGGTGTACTGATGGACTGATTTTGGAAATTCAGCGCCCAGAACGCCTCCCACGGGGTCTACGAAATCGGCGCTAATGAACTTGACCGGCTTTCCGAGCTTTTCGAACAAAGTAATCTCACGCGCCACCCCGCGACTCTCCTGCCATCCGGGCAATTGAAGGACGCTGAGTTCGTCGCATGCGGTCGCGAGCGCAGACTCGATAGCGATCCAATAAGCCTTGCTAAGCTCGCCCCCCTGCCGAGTCAGATGCGCAACTGCTTCATGGTTCATGACGACGGGACAAACAACGAGATGCCCGCTGGCCATAAGGCGCGCCATTGCAATTTGACATTGCTGCACGCGTTCTGCGCGAATGCTAGCATTCGGCGATGAGTAGGGTGACGACAGATAGAGCAATGAAAACATGCAAATCCGTTGCGCGTAAGTGATGCGTTTTTTTTGAACGCGCCGACCCTGGGTAAGGCGGGCGAATCCAACGAAATCGTTGTGGCATAGCTAGCGCCTGGATGGTAGACACGTGGTCGATTTTGGAGATTTGCGCGATGCTCATTGTGCTCGTCGGCGCGCGGGGTGCCGGAAAAACTACTTTGCTGGAAAAATTTAAGTCCAGCGACTTGCAGGTTTTGCAGCCGTCAACGACGCGCTCTCCCAGATTTCAGGGCGAGAAAGAATATGATTTTGTAACTGAATGGAGATTGGAGGATTACGCGTGGAGCATTGATTATAATAAAACAAAATATGGCGTGCGTAAATCTGAAATTAGAAAAGCGGATTCAAGCGTATGTCTTACGGTATTCGAGCCTCTTAACATTGCAATATTTGAGGAAGTTCGCCACTCATTGGGCGTTGATTCAATGACTGTTGGACTGAATACAATTTCTGACCTCGACGAGCAGCATAGGCGCGTGGAACGCGATCCTGGCCGCATGATGAATGATGCGGACTTTTCTCGCGTTAAAAACATTGTTTCTGAATGTGACGTTGTGTTGACAGGCGATATTGACACGATTGTGGGGGCATTGAAAAGCTTGGTTGCGTTGGCGACTGGGCGTGGAGGCGTCGTTACGAAAAGCCACTTGATTCCGTTAATGAAGGCGCAGGCGTTGCTGACAGGCGCGGAAATACAAAATATTCGTTCAGCGAGTTATGATCTAAGGATTGGTCCGGAAATTCTATGTCAAGGTAAAATTGTTGAGCTTACCCAGGCAAACCCTCGTTTTGAAATACCTCCGTACTCTTATGCTATTGTGAGTGCTTTGGAGCATGCCAGCCTACCTCCTTGCGTGATTGGTCGGTTCGATTTGAAGGTTAGTTTCTTTTTTGAAGGGCTAATTCTTTCAAATGGTCCGCAAGTTGATCCTGGATACAAGGGTGCTTTATTTTGCATGTTATACAACGGTAGCGGGCAGCCTAAACTACTTACTCTTGAAAGGCATTTTGCAACAATTGATTTTACAACAACAACTGATATAACGGAAGGATATAAATAGAAATATCAGCTAAAACAGAGAATGGGTCAATTCTTAACGGACAATGCTGTTACGGGTGTCGGGGGTGATCTTGTCAAATTTATAGATAAGAAAATAGGATTAGTAGACAAAAAGGTTTCGTCAATAAACAAGAGTTTTTGGTCCATTGCTGCGGCGGTGTTAGCCTTGGTCGTTGCGTTTCCGGCGTTGACTATACCTGTAGCGTGGATTGAGATTGATAAAGTAAGGACAGAGAGGATGGCTCTTGAAGATGCGCAAAAGCAGTCCAAAGAACTGATTGCTACATCATCAAGTGAGCGAGCGGAGGTATCTAAGTTTAAGGCGGCGATCGAGGAAAACCAGCAAAAAGCGAATGAACTCCTGACAGCTGCAACAAAGGAGCGAGCTGAGGCATCTCGCTTCCTAGAGCAATTGAAGCAGCAGAAAAAACCCCTTGCCTATTCGTCGCCAAAGAGAAGGAAGGTGCGCCCGCGACGGTAACATTCTTGAATGATGTTAAACTGAGAGGACGCAACAGCGGACAGAGGGTTCGCCCAGGCAATCAGCTACCACTCAACAGGCGAACCGGACGAGAGCGCCAGGATATTCGCCTCCGCCGAATTCGCTTGCGGTCTGGGCGACAAAGCGTGGAGGGAGGGTTGATTGCGTTGCTCGGATATTGCCAGCGCCGGAGGCCGTGTCCCGAAAATTTAAAGCCGGGCTTGCGGCAAAGGGTTCGCCGACTTCGACTTAAGCGCGCCACGGTCCAAAATACGTTTGATTGCCATAGCTGTCCACGCCCGTCCTTTGCCCGCCGGGGTTGGGACGCCTCTGTTTGACAGTGCATCAGCGAGCGCGTGCAAGGACATGGCGCCGTCAGGGTTCAATTGCGCGATGATCGGGCGCAAGGTGGCGGCGAAATCATCTGCCTTGGCCGTCTTGACGGCGCGACCTTTGGCGCAATCCTCAGCGGTGCCGGCGCGGCCACGGAAGCCGCCCAGTAACTTGCCACGCGCTTTGGCGGCAGCAAGCGCCTCACGGGTGCGCTTGGCGATCAACGAACGTTCCTTTTCTGCGAGCGCCGCGTAGATATGGAGCATGAACGGGTCAGCGTCCGCGCCAAGCTCAGCGATGATAAACGGAACTCTATGTGCCATAAGCCCGGAAATGAAATGGACGTCGCGGGAAATTCTATCGAGCTTCGCCGCGAGAATGGGTGCATGATGAAGGCGAGCCATTGCAAGAGCGGCGGCAAGTTGGGGGCGACGCGAAAGCGCGTCCGACCCCTTGCCGGTTTCGACCTCGACTAATTCGCCGATTATTTCCAACCCTTCAGCCATCGCGAATTGTTGGATGCGTTCGCGTTGAGCCTCCAGCCCTAGACCGCTCTTGCCTTGGCGGACTGTTGAAACGCGGAGGTAGGCGACAACTTTCTTGAAGGCGGTCATGGCGTCACACTCAATGCAACGGTCGTTGCAAAGAGTGATACAACCGGCAAGGTCCCGTGCGAACCCCTGCGTTCGCAGCAAATAAGAAAAGCCGCCACCGTTCCCCCGGCAGCGGCTTGGCATGTGTGGCGCGAAATCCCTCGTTCGATCAGAAGGAATGCTGTGCCCGGATTGCTGCGTGCGCCGGCCCCTGAGCAGCGCCCCAATGGTTGGCGAGGTCATTCAGCGCCTCCCGCAAGCGTTCGGTCACGTAGCCCTGCGCGGCCTGCTTCCCAATCCCTTCCCTTGCGGCGAGTTCAACGGCAACGTCCGTCAGCCCGCGCCCCTTGCCAGCGATTTCCGTGAGCAGGAAGAACGCCCGCCCGCCCAGTTTTTCTTGAACGTCCAGCAGGGTTTGCAGCGCCTTGAACGAGTATTCGGCAGGACCATAGGAACGTTTGGCGCAATCGACGCGCACTGCGCCCCAATCGACGCTCTTGACACCGGGACCGCTGGCGGCCTCGTAAAGCGCGGTGAACCGCTCGCCGGCAGCGATGGCGGTTTTGGTCAGCCGGTCATGCAGGCGCAGATGATCCAGCCCGGAAGCGCGGGCGGTGATGACCCGCGCTCTGTTCCCTTGCGTGTCCTCGATTTCCTCGACGCGGAGCGCAGCGGCGCGAGCGGCGGCTGCAGTGACGGGCTTGGAATTGTGCAACGTGATGTTTCCTCGACAAGCGCCCACGACGGAGCGGAAAGGGTGACGCCGGCACGGGAGCGCCGGCATGGGGCCGGCTGGACCGGCAGGTGGTGAGGGGGGCCTCGCCCAGAACGGGGCCGGGGGTCATCGGGAAACGACCCCCTGCGGAGAAATCATTCCCGAACCCCGGGTTTGCCCGGTTGGCAAAAATAAGCCCCACCCTTAGCTGCCCGTTGCCGAAGAGCGCTGTCTGATCAACTCCCTTCGGGAGCGACGCGCCAGATGATTGCGGCGATTTCGCCGTGGATGGAGGTGAC
>NZ_JAOQNX010000048.1 GCF_025961575.1 Rhodoblastus acidophilus
CGCGCAGAAGCTTTTGCAGCTTGTCGTAAAAGGCGTGGCCAGGCGAGCGCGGGATCTCCGACCAGACGGCGATAAGATCTTCTTGAACGCCCTCGCCCCGCCTCATCGCCATCGCCAAAAACCCCGTCGAGTTTACGTGACTCAAGGGAATCAGCGCCAGCCGACTTCGTCAACGGGCAGTTGAGCAAGCGGCACGTTGGCTTGGGCGCGTTCGCGCCGGTCCGATTCGAGGATTGAGATATGGCGCAGAAAGTGACAGGGCCGTTTGCCTTTGGAACATCATCGCTCGCTCCAAACCCCATCGACGTTCACGTCGGAGCCAGGGTGCGAATGCTTCGCCTGTTGTCGAACGTGAGGCTGGAGGCGCTCGCCGAGAAGATTGGCGTCTCGAACTTTGAGATGCTGAATTATGAGTTGGGCGACAGCCGGATTTCAGCCGTACACCTCCGGAGGATTTCCCAGGCGTTGAAAGCGGCGCCATCATTCTTTTTCGAGAGCGGTGCAGTTCGCTCGGGCCCGCGAGGAGCTTTTTGCGGATAGACGTGCCAATCGGTTAACTTGGCGCGCGCGCGTGGCGGCGGCCGCCATTGCGGCGGTAACGTCAGTCACGGTCGATGATGTCCAAGATTGATCAGCGGTCCGGCGCCTGCATGATTTGTAGCAATCCTTAGCCAACATCGGGATCCAGTCCATGCGGGCGCTGCACAGCGAACAACACCTGACGGGAAACATTGGCTGGTTGCGCGCTTCGGTTCTGGGCGCGAACGATGGGCTGCTCTCGACCGCAAGCCTGGTGCTGGGCGTGGCCGCCGCGCATGGAACGCGCAGCGCGATCCTGGTCGCGGCCGTAGCCGGTCTGGTCGCCGGCGCCATGTCGATGGCGGCGGGGGAATATGTCTCCGTTCATTCGCAGGCCGACGCGGAGCAGGCCGCCCTCGCACGCGAAAGGCAGGAGCTCAGCACAAACGACAAGGGCGAACACGCCGAGCTTGCCGCCATTTATGTCGGCCGTGGTCTCGATCCCGCGCTCGCGGACACCGTAGCCGCGCAACTCATGGCGCATGACGCCCTTGGCGCGCATGCGCGCGATGAACTCGGCATTTCAGAAACGCTCATGGCGCGTCCAATTCAGGCGGCCTTCGCCTCCGCCGCTGCCTTTGCCGCGGGGGCGGCAATTCCGCTTCTCGTCGCCACTCTGGCCCCCGGCGACCACATGGTCGCCTTCGTGGCGGGCGGATCGCTGCTGTCGCTCGTGGGGATGGGCGCGCTGGCGGCGCGCGCCGGTGGCGCGAATGTGGTTGCGGGCGCGGCGCGCGTCACGTTCTGGGGCGCGCTGGCCATGGCCATGACCGCAGGCGTTGGCGCCCTCGTCGGCACAGCCGTGTGAACGCAAGCGCGTTCATGCCTCTTTCTCTCGCGCGCTATGACCTTGCTTCAAGCTCTCCGATTGCGCTGCGCTTTATACATGCCACGCGGCTGCATTGAGAACACGCGGGTCTGCAAGTCCAGCATGGCCGTTGCAAAGCTGGTCGCGTTGTCGGCGAACTCGCCCCAGACCGACGCGGCGTTTGGGGAGCGCACCACCAGCTTGCCGGTTTGGTCGTCGGTTTCGAAGCGAAGATCGGCGGAGAACTTGCGCGCCAGCCCCTGCATCGCCACGTTCTGGGCGAGACAGGTCATGTAGATCGTTTCGGCGCGGCGGTTGCGCGCCGCTCGCACGATGCGCGACATCAACTCTGTGCCCACGCCGCGACGACGCCACTCGCTTTCGACGGAGAAGGCCGCCTCGACCAAGCCACCGAAGATTTTTTTGCTGACGGAGCGCAATTCACCCGCGCCACGCAAGACGCCATCCACGTAATAGCCGTATATCAAATCATCGATGCCGAAACAGCGCTCGGCGTAGCGGATCAGAAAGTCGTCATTGACCGCCATGGCGAAGCGGTCGTAACGGCTCTGCGAATCCAGGCGCAACAGATGGTCACAGAGCGCCGGGAAGTCTGCCGGCCACAGTCTGCGAACGACGCCTCCATGGATTATGGCCTGTTCCATTTGGTCTTCCTATTCTCTGCGCAGCCGAAAGGCCGCTGGAAAAACCTGTCCCCACGGCCGCAGCGCCTTTGGCGCAAGCAGGCAAACAGTCGCGCGCCCGCCACGATCTGAACGTCAGCCGATCTCGATGGCGTCCTGCCTAGGATCGATGGGGTGGCAGGCGTTTCTTTAGCCGTGCGTTCGCATGAACCAGCCCAGCAGGACGAACAGGACGAGCGTGGCGGGAATCACATAGGGTGGGGTCAGCCAACGAGACATTTCTGAACTCCATGGTTTGGAGGAGACCCTTGGCGGAACGCCCGCGCTTCGCGTCGTCCCTTGGGCCAAACGGATGCGCCAATCGAGGCGCGTATCCGGAATGCGGGGAGGGTGGCCGATCTTTGCTCGGCGCCGACAGCGTCGGAAAACACTCATGACCGGGCTGGCGGGAGCATTGCCACAGTGCTTTTACTGTTTCGCCGCCGGCCGCGCTTGTTCGGGATGGCGTGCTTGAAGGGAGGGGAAAAGCCGTCCCCTGGTGAGTACATTCCGATCCTGTCGGGCGGCGCGCAATGAAAGCTAGGATTTGTCTGCACGAGTGGCGTGAGCGACCTGCGGTTGGCGCAACACCCAAGGATACATCCGCGCTGACGGTTCTTGGCGTCTTCGCTTTGGCCGGAAGTCTCTCAATGCGCCCGTGAAACCCTTAACGACAGGAGCCATGACCATGGACAAGGATCGCATGTGTTTTTGCATGGAATAAGGACCCCAGCTTTGGGGTGATTTGCATCCAATCGGGACCCCGGGGCTGAGGGTCCACACTGGCCTCCTGATTTGTCGGAGGCCGAGATTGGAATGCTGGTTGTGGAGACAATCGCCAAAATTCGCCTGGCGTTTTTTCATCAGAAGAAGACGATCAAGGAAATCTGCCGGACGCTGCATGTGTCGCGGAAAGTTTTGCGGAAAGTGATCCGCTCGGACGCGACCGAGTTTCGCTACGAACGCGGAACGCAGCCTCAGCCCAAGATCGGACCCTGGCGCGAGCAACTCGACGCACTTTTGCTGGAAAACGACTGCAAGCCGGCGCGGGAGCGACTGACTTTCATCCGGTTGTTCGAGGAATTGCGCGGCCTCGGCTACGGAGGCAGCTATGACGCCGTTCGCCGCTATGCGATCGGCTGGCGCAAGGCGCGCGGTGCGGCGACGGCGCCGGCTTTCGTGCCGCTGATCTTTGCGCCCGGTGAAGCCTATCAGTTTGATTGGTCCCACGAGATCGTCGTGCTGAACGGCGCGACGGTGACCGTGAAAGTGGCGCACATGCGGCTCTGCCACAGCCGCATGCTGTTCGCGCGCGCCTATCCGCGCGAGACGCAAGAGATGGTGTTCGACGCCCACGACCGCGGCTTCGCCTTCTTCAAAGGGGCGTGCACGCGCGGCGTGTACGATAATATGAAAACCGCGGTCGATGCGATCTTCGTCGGCAAGGAACGCAAGTACAACAGGCGGTTCCTGCAAATGTGCTCGCATTATCTCGTCGAGCCCGTCGCCTGCACCCCGGCCTCCGGCTGGGAGAAAGGCCAGGTCGAAAACCAGGTTGGTCTGGTGCGCGAGCGGTTCTTTACGCCGCGCCTGCGCTTCAAGAACCTGGATGAGTTGAACGCCTTTCTGCTCGACAAATGCGTCGCCTACGCCAAGGCGCACAAGCATCCCGAGATCGCGGACAAGACGATCTTCGAGGTTTTCGAGGACGAACGGCCAAAGCTTGTTCAGGTGCGGGGCCGCTTCGATGGTTTCCACGCCACGCAATGCCCCGTGTCGAAAACCTGCCTGGTGCGCTTCGACAACAACAAATACTCGGTGCGCGCCAGCGCCGTCGGCCGTCCCGTCGAACTCCAGGCTTACGCCGACCGCATCGTCATCCGCCAGGACGGCATGATTGTCGGCGAACATCAGCGCCGCTTCGGCCGCGGCGAGACGGCCTACAATCCCTGGCATTACGTTCCGGTGCTGGCGAAAAAGCCGGGCGCGCTGCGCAACGGCGCCCCCTTCAAGGATTGGCTGCTGCCCGGAGCGATCGAGCAGATCCGCAAAAAGCTTGCCGGCTCCGACGACGGCGACCGGCAGATGGTGAAAATCCTCGCGGCGGCGCTCGACGACGGCCTGACGGCGGTCGAAGCCGCCTGCGCCGAGGCGCTCGCCGACAACGTCCATTCCGCCGACGTCGTTCTGAACATTCTGGCGCGCCGCCGCGATCCGCCGCCGCCGCTCACCATCGCCACGCCCGACGCGCTCAAGCTCCAGTGCGCGCCGGTCGCCGATTGCGCCCGCTACGATCAATTGAGGAGATTGCACTGATGGAACGCACGCAAATCTTCGACTTCATGA
The DNA here is from genome assembly GCF_025961575.1 of Rhodoblastus acidophilus. GTDB lineage: Bacteria > Pseudomonadota > Alphaproteobacteria > Rhizobiales > Beijerinckiaceae > Rhodoblastus > Rhodoblastus acidophilus_C. The sequence goes on from NZ_JAOQNX010000048.1 coordinate 4,417, forward strand.
GCGAACTCAAGCTGTTCGGCATGCGCGCCGCCTACGACGACGTCATGTCCAAAGCCATCAAGCGCCAGCATGAGCCGCCGCAGGTCGTCGGCGATCTGCTGGCCGCCGAGATCGCCGAGAAGCAGGCGCGCTCCATCAAATATCAGCTGACGATCGCCAAACTGCCGCTGGCCAAGGACCTCGACGATTTTGATTTTGCCGGCGGCGCCGTCAATGAGCTTCTGGTCCGCGACCTCGCGCGCGGCGGCTTTGTCGCCGAGCAGCGCAACATCGTCCTGATCGGCGGAACCGGCACGGGCAAGACGCATCTGGCCATCGCCATCGCCCGCAGCTGCATCCGCGCCAAACTGCGCGGGCGCTTCTTCAACACGGTCGACCTCGTCAACCGGTTGGAGGCGGAAACCCGCGCTGGGCGACAGGGCCGGCTCGCCGATTACCTGACGCGCCTCGACTTCGTCGTGCTCGACGAACTCGGTTATCTGCCTTTCGCCCAAGCCGGCGGCCAGTTGCTGTTCCACCTGATCAGCCGCCTTTACGAGCGCACCTCGATCATCGTGACGACCAATCTCGCCTTTGGCGAATGGCCGAGCGTTTTTGGCGGCGACGCCAAAATGACGACCGCGCTGCTCGACCGCCTCACGCATCACTGCGACATCGTCGAAACCGGCAACGAGAGCTGGCGCTTCAAGAACCGGTCCTGACCTTCAACCGCCGGCTTCACGCCGCCGCGCGCGCCCGGGCTGCGCAACCCCGGCCAGCTTCGCCCGGGCGCGCGCTACGTTGAGCAACTGTATCGGCCGAAGGGGTCCCTTTTGGACGCAAAACCGGGGTCCCGATTCCGCGCTGATTGACACTCCAGCGCCTTAAGCCTCTCGGCGACCTCGCTCGGCACGCCGGAGCGCTTGCCGGCATCGACTTCAGCCTTGTTGACCCATTCGCGCAGGGTGTGCGGCGAACAGCCGATCTTCGAAGCCACTGACGACACCGCCGCCCAGCGCGAGCCATGATCGCCCTCATGATCCAAAACCATCCGCACCGCGCGGGCGCGAACTTCAGGTGAAAATTTATTGGTCGTAGTGCTCATAACGGCTCCATCCTATTTTGGATTCGGAGCCTCCGCCAAACCCGGCGCGGTTCATCCCGCTCCGGGGCAAGTCTTCAGGTCTTTTTCAGAATCTCCGCCGCGCGCTCCGCCAGTTCGATGCCGGTAACGGGCTTGCGGAGCAGCTGGATTGGTCCGTGGCCTTCTTCACCGATAGCGAGGCATGCGGCGGCCCCGGCATATCCGGTCAGGAGCAGGGCCGGCAGTCCGCGCCGCCTCTCCTGCGCGGCGCGGATCAGCGCCACTCCATTCATGCCGGGCATCGACAGGTCCGTCACCAGCAAGTCGACGCGTTCGCCGGCGTTGATCAACGCAAGCGCGGGCACGCCTCCGGCGGCGTCCACGACTTGGAAGCCCGCATCCACGAGTTCGCCCTTGAGCACTTCGCGGACATCGTCCTCGTCGTCGACGAGCAGCACACGCGTATCCGCTTGAGGGCGCGAACTTGGTTCCGTGCAGGACGACGACGCGGCATTCGTCCTTTCTGCGGCGGGCAGCCACATTGAAACCGTGGCGCCCAGTCCTAGGCTGCTGTCGATGGTCATCGCGCCGCCCGATTGCTCGGCGAAACCGCGCGCCATCGGCAAACCAAGACCTGTCCCCTTGCCCTGCGCCTTGGTCGTGAAGAACGGCTCCATCGCCCGGTCGAGCGTCGCGGCGTCCATGCCGGCGCCGGTGTCCACGACCGTGATAAGCACATAATCTGCCGGCGCGAGGCCAATGTCCTGACGGCCCTGCGGCAGGGGCGCCCGTGTCGCGGTGAAGGCAATCACGCCGGACCCCGCCATGGCGTCGCGCGCATTGGTGGCGAGATTGATCAGCGCCGTTTGCAACTGACCCTTGTCCACCAGCGTCGGCGGCAAGTCGACCTCGGCGTCCACCTGCAAGGTCAAGCCGGGCCCAATCGTATGGACGAGAATCTCGCGCAGGCCGACGAGCACGGACGCGATCTCGACGCATTCCGGCTTCAGGTCGCCGCGCCGGGCCAGCGCCAGCAAGCGTCGCGTGACCGAGGCGGCGCGCGCCGAGGCGTCCGAAATCATGCCCGCGAAACGGCGAACCTTCTCGGGATCTTCGGCATGACGGTCGATCATGCTCGCGCCGCCCGTCACCGCCTGGGCGATGTTGTTGAAATCGTGTGCGACGCCGCCGGCGAGTTGTACCAACGCGTTCAGCTGCTGCGCCTGCGCCAGCCGCGTCAATGCGGCCTCCCGTTCGGCGACCGCCGATTGGATACGCTCACCAAGCGAGGCGTTCATTGCCAAGACCGCCGCCTCGGCCTGCTTCCTAGCAGAAATATCGACGCAAAACTCCACGCAGCAGTTTCCCCCCAACGAACTGCCGGCAATGACGAGCCACTGCCGCGCGCCGTCCTTGTGGAAATATTCCTTCTCGTAGGGCCCTATGTGTCCGGTAGCCGCGAATTTCGCCAGCTCGGCGCGGCTCGCCTGGTGGTATTCGGGCGGCGTGAGATTTTGCCAGCTCAGCTCACCCGCCTCGATGTCCTGACGGTCGTAGCCCGTCATTTTGAGGAACGTCTCGTTGGCGTCGGTCAGGCGCCCCGTTTGAACATCCCAGAACATCACGCCGACGGTCTCGACCTCCAGAACCTTATGCAGTCGCGCATTGCTTTCCCGCAAGGCGCTGATCGCGCCGTGCCGGAGGGCGACCTCGCTCATGACGGATTCCGCGAGGTCGCCCATGATGCCGACGTCTTCAGGCGCCCATGATCTGGGCTTGGCGTCAATGGCGCAGAAGCTTCCGATTGTCTGCCCATCTGGCGTCCGAAGGGGAATGCCGAGGTAGGCGATCACATTCAGGTCGCGGATGGCGAGATTGTCGCGCAGGAAGGCAACATCGCGCGCATCCTCGACCACCAGCGGTTTGCCAGATGCTACAACGTGCTGGCAGAAGGAATGCGAAAGCGGCGTCTCCCGCCGCGAAGTCCATGGCTCTGGTAAGCCCGGACTGCTCTTGAAGAACTGACGGTCCGTGTCTACCAGCGAAACCGCCGCGACGGGAACGTCTAGCACCCGCCGCGCAAGATTTGCAAGCCGGTCGAAGGCCTGGTCGGGCGGGCTGTCGAGCAGGTAGGTTTCGCGGAGGGCAGCCAGCCGCGCCGGATTTTCTAGGGCAGTGGCGAGGCACATGGCTGTGATCACGTGATTTGCCTTCTTTCAATAGCAAAACGCCGGTCACACGCGATTCGATGCACGGAAAGTTACGCCGCATCAGGAAAAGTAAAAAAAAGCGCTATATTTTTGAATATTTTTCGTTTCTTTGCTCCCCTTCAGTGGGCATGGCGGCGATCGAAGCGCAACGGTCAAGAAGCACGCATGTTTGGATGGCCGCTTAATCCTCAAAAGTGCTCGCTCGACCTACGGCAGGTTCCCGCCGATTGCGTCAGATGTAGCTCGGCCGTGGCTGAATTCCTGCGGCGTTCAGGGTCTTCGGCAATGATCGGCTCATTTGTATGGACCGGCTGCTATTCGCAACTGGAAACTCGCAGGCTGTCGGACGTCGCTTATATGTATCCGGCCTCACTTGAGCAGCCAGCACCCAACTCAAGTTGCTCAGCTCGATGGCAAGGATGAGTGTCTGCTCGTAATCAACAGAAGTAGGGGTGGGCAGTGCGCCAGGTGCGTGGGTCATATCAGCATCCTTTTGCAAGCAAGATTAAGCGGACGAATACAATACTATCCGCCGAAAGCCCTCATAGGATCTACTTGTCGGCTCGCGGGCCGTGGCCTTGATGGGGAATACGCACGCGCCTTTGGTCTCATTAGCGGTCCGGCTGTCATGCAGCCAAATGAGCCGTCAGACTCAGGGCGCGCTCATCAATCCGTTCCATTCTTTTTTCCGTCGCGAACTCCGTGAGGCGCAGCCTTAAACGGCGAGCGCCTCGCGATCTTGGCTATCGAACTTCTTGCCGTATCTCAGGACACTCCACGCGATCCGCGCCAACTTGTTGGCCAGAGCCGTCGCAAGCTTGTTGTGGTGAAGTCGCTCGGCGGCGGCTTTCAGCCAGGGACCGAAACTGTACCGTTCCCAATTCTGCGGCCGCATTAGGATGACCTTGGCCGCCTGAATGAAAAGCGTTCGCAGATGGCGGCTTCCGTGCTTCGAGATCCGGCCGAGGATAGTCTTGCCGCCAGTTGAATACTGTCGCGGGACAAGGCCGAGCCAGGCGCCGAAATCGCGACCGCGTTCGAAGGCGTCGCCCGCGCCGATCGCCGCCACCATGCCGGTCGAGATCAGCGGACCGACGCCTGGAATGCTCATCAAGCGTTGGCAGTTGGCTTCCTGACGGCTGATTTCCTCGATCTCGCCGGTGATCGTCTCGATGCGCTCGTCGAGCCAAAGCCAATCCTCGTAGAGGCCGACGATCAAATTGCTCATCCGGGACGAAATCTCGTCCGCGCGGTTCTTCAAGATTTCGAACAGCGAGTTGCGAAGGGCTCTGGCGCCCGTCCTGACGGCGATGCCCTGCTCGATGAGAAAAGCGCGAATTTGGTTGATGGTCGCCGTGCGTCGCGACACCAGGCGATCCCGCACGCGGTGACAAGCCTGGAGGTCGAGCTCGTTCTGCGTCTTCTCGCGAACGAAATGCAGGTTGGGCCGCAGCGCCGCCTCGGCGATCGCTTCGGCGTCGTTGTAATCGTTCTTCTGCCCCTTCAGTAGAGTCGAGGAGAAGCGCGGTAGCTTGAGGCTTGACCAATCGCCCCGTTTCCCCTCCCCGCTCATCAAACCGGACGTGCGGCTTTCCCGCATCCGGCTTTCCGACAAGTTTCATCACAAGGCACACGTCGGCGACGTCTTACGCACGCGGTTCAGCACAAGCACGCCGGGTTGCCCTTCGAACTCGTGGGCGAACCGTCGAATGCCACGGCTCGGCGCATGATGTCGTCTGCGCAGAAAGGCAAGCACGCGGTCGAAGACGTGTCGATCAACAGCCTGATAGGCCGGGGCAAGGGAGCCGTAGCTGAAGTAAGCAGCCCACCCGCCCAGGAGGCGATTGAGACTGGCGCGCACTTCCGGCCACGCGCCCTTGTTTCCAGGCCTCAGCAAGTCGCTGACCTTTCTCTTGATCCGCTGCACGCTTTTCTTGGACGGGATTGCCCCCAAGTACCAACGCCCCCCGTTTGGGAAGCGGCGGGGTCCAAGGGTGTAGCCAAGGAAATCGAAGCTCTCCTGTCGCGCGTTCTTCAGCGAAGTTTTGGCCTCGTTGAGCGTCAGCCCGAGCTTGGTCATCGTCGCCCGCGTCCACGTCAGCGCCTCGGCCGCGGAACGGCGGCTGAGGATGACGAAGTCGTCGGCGTAAGAGATGATGTGAGCGCGAAAAGCCTCGCCGCAGCCGGATTGACGCCAATGCTTCAGGAACCGGTTCATGTACAGATTGGCAAGCAGCGGACTGACAACCCCGCCTTGCGGCGTGCCGCGTTTGCTTCCCTTACCCCGGCGGACCAGACAGGTGCGCATGTCGATTGCTTCCCTGCCTGCGCGGCCTTCCCCGCCATTCGATCGGGTCGGCGTCCGCATCGTAACTTTCGAGGCGTGCTCAGGCTTCACTCACGTTACAGCCTGCTGGATTGCTCGACCGCCCGAAGCGGCCTTTGTCACGAGGCTTCGATCCGTCCGATTACTCGTCCGAACCGCTCGTCAGCTACCAGATCAATCGACAAGTTTCTGGGTGGATCCTACCTCCACTGGCAATGCGCGCCGTCGGGGCGCACCGAAAGGCTTCACATAAATCGCCGGAATGATCCGCGGCTCATGGCCGAGCGCGCGCTGCGTCCGGCTGACGAAATGGGCGCTGAGGCATGCCTCCATCCCGACGATGCAGGGCGGAAGCTTTCGAAACACGTCCTCAAGGCCGAGCCGCTTGATCTTCTTGCGGAAAGCCACCTTTCCGTCGCGGCCAAAGCCGACCAGGTGAAAGACCTCCTTGCCAATATCAATGCCGATCGACATCAGATCGGGAAACGCTTGCTCCGTCTTGGTTTGCATGGCGTGCTTCTCCTTTTGACGGGTGCAGTCTGCGCAGACTATCCCGTGGGGGGAAGCAGCCGGTCCATCCCATTAGCGGGAATCCAGCCTTGCAACGCCGCTGACCGCAGCCGAACGCTCACCGGCCGTTCAGGTGGCAAAATCTGAAACACGGGCCAAGCAACAGAAATGATTGGCTCTGCTCCATTCTCGTCGTTCGTATGGGCCTTGCGCCATGGCGCCTTCGCGGCCTCGAAAGCCGCGTGGGGCCAGGGCCGTCCGAGACGGTCGCAAGCCCGAGAGCTTTCGATTAACCGGAAAATGGCAGACTGATCGCCCAACCGGGAGATCATGACGGTTCCCTATCGCGCTTCATGTCCGAAGCCCATTCGTCGGCGGCGAATATCGCCTGCGCGCGCTTCAAGGGGCCGGAATGCCGTCGCTGTTTCACAGAACGTTCGGAATGCGCCGCGCTGATGCGCGCGCCTTGGTCTCCGGCACCGCAAACGACGAACCGGGCACGCTTGCGCGAAACGAAGCCGACCGCATCGCCGAAGTCGAGCGATTGCGAGACTATCAGTCTGCTGTCAACGCCATCTTCCACATGCGTAAGTCCGGTCTCTTCGAGTTTGAGGCGGGCTCGGGGAGACTCCTGAGCGCCAATGAGCATTTTTGCCAGATTACCGGATGGAGGGAGCCGGAGCTGATGCGACGTGTCCATTCGGACATTACCCATCCAGAAGACCGGGACCACCTGATCGAGCAATGGCGCAAGGCGGCGGAGGGCGCGGGACGCGCGGATTTAGACGTGCGCTGCGTTCGACCTGACGGGACGATCGCGCGGCTGCGCTTGGGCATGGCCGTTTGCGCGCGCGACGCAGCCGGGCGCCCGACGCGCGGCCTAGCCCTCGTGGAGGACGTCACCGACGCGTGGGAGGAGACGGATCGTTTGCGCGCGAACGAAGCTTTGCTGCGCGTGACCATGGAAACCGGACAGATTGGCGCGTTCGATGTCGATCTTGCCGCCGATCGGGTTTGCTGCGCGCCCCAGACACAGGCGCTGATGGGTTTGCCGCCTGGCGCATCGCCTGTCTCCATCGCAACATGGTTATCGATGCTAATGCCGGAAGACTGCGCGCGTGCGAAAGCGCAATTCGCCACCGCATCCGCCCGTTGCCTTCCGGAAGTCAGCGCGCACTGGCGTGTGCTCCATTCGAACTGTGGTCGTGTGCGCAACCTCGAAGCCCGCGCGCAGATCGAATACGACCCGGACGGTCGTCCGATCCGTTCGTTCGGCGTCCTCATCGACGTCACCTCCGCCCACGAAGCCGAGGCGATGTTGCGACTCTGCCTGCAGGGCGACGGAATCGGTGCTTTTCGGCATGACTGGGACTCCGGTTTCGTCGAGTGCGGCCCTGAAGCCAAGGCCATCTTAGGCCTTCCCAAAAACAGCGCTCCAATTCCGGCAGAGCAATGGTGGTTGCTCATACTGCCGGAGGATCGGCAGCAAATTCAATCATGGATCAAGGCGACGGCGACAGCCCAAGCCGCTGAAGGCGTTATCGGGTTTCGTATTCGGCGCCCCGGGACCGGTATCGTGCGTCAGATCGAGGCGCGGGTTCGCCACGTCTACGCGCCCAACGGCCGCCGTCTCACGACGGCTGGGGTCATGATCGACATGACCGTGGTGCGGCATGCCGAAGAACTGCGTCGATTGAGCATGGAGATCGGAAGCATCGGCGTGGTCCACCGCGATTTCGTCTCTGGGATGGTGGAATGCAGCGCCGAGACCAGGGCCTTGTTCGGCTTTCCCCGCGACGGAAAACCGCTCACGATCGAACAATGGTGGGCGCCCTTTCTGCCCGAGGATCTTGAGCGCATGAAGGCTGAAATCGTGGAGGGCGTTGAAGCAGGCGACGTAGCAGTCCGGAACGCAACATTTCGCATCCACCATGTCGAGACGGGCGAGCTAAGGCATTTCGAATCCCGCGTGCGCCTGGACTACGGCCCCGATGGCAGCCCGCTCAGCGCGCTCGGCGTCGTCATCGACGTGACCGCAGCCCGACAGGCCGAAGACCTACAGCAATTGAGCCTTGAGATCGGCGGAATCGGGACTTTTCGGCATGACTTCGTCACGGGAAAGGTGGAATTCAGCCCCGAAGCCAGAGCCATCTACGGGGTTCCCAATGACGGGAAATCGCTCACGATCGAACAATTGTGGACCCCGATCATGCGTGAGGATAAGGCGCGCGTCAGGGCGCGGCTCAAAACTTGGTTGGCGCAAAAAGGCAAGGACGTCATCATCACCTTCCGCGTCCGCCACCTCAAGGACGGCGGATTGCGCCATCTGGAAGCCCGCGTGCGTCGCGAATATGACGCCGAGGGACGCCTGCGGTCTGCGCTGGGGGTCATCATCGATGTGACCACTCGGCATGAGGCGGAATCCCGCGTCGCCTATTCGGAAAGCGCGCGGCAGCGCCTGGAGACGCTCGGCGAAACGGTCGGAAGCGTGGCCCACGAAGTCAATAACCTGATGCAACCCATTGCCGGTTTGTGCGAACTGTCGCTTCTCGACCTTCCCGACGAAGCACCCGATCGGCAAAACTGGAAAATCGTTGCGGATTGCGCCCGCCGCGTCACCGGCGTCATGGGCCACATTCTCGCATATGGGCGATTTGCGACGCCAGACGTGGCTTGCATTCCTTTCGGTCCGGCCGTTTGCAAAGCGCTCGACTTCGTGTGTTCGGTCTCGATGCAATGGCCGTCGATCGTTCGCGAATTGGTCGACGAGCACTCCTGTGCGATGATCGTTGAAGATGAACTGGCGCAAGTTCTTCTCAACCTGATCCAGAACGCCACCCATGCCCATGCAAGTCAGATCGTCGTTTCGGTGACGCGCGCAAATTTACATTGTTCCGACGTGGCGCCCAAAACCTCGGCCTTGGCAAGCTCGGCGCTTCGGCTCACGGTCGTCGACGATGGAGACGGCATGGACCCGAACACCTGCGATCGCGCCTTGCTGCCGTTTTTCTCCAGCAAGCCGATCGGCCAGGGGACCGGGATGGGGCTAGCGGTGGTGAGCGGAATTGTGAAAAGCTGGTCAGGACACCTCACGATCGACTCGCAACTTGGCGCGGGGACCACCGTGTCCATTATCGTGCCCGTCATTGAGGATCGCCTCTTGCAAGCAGCACGGCCTCAGGCAATTCCTCCGAATTGACCGCCGCCCCGCTGACTAGATGTGGAATTCCGTGGATTTCTGCCGTTCGATGAAATCCCGCTCCCCGCCGATCGCGTCAGTTCCAGCTTGACCCTGGTTTTTGTCCTGCGGCGTTCAAGGTATCCGGCACTGAACGGCTCAAAGGCGACCTTCCAATAAGCGTTCGGGACGGTCAGCAGTTGCTTCCTTTGCAGCCGTTTACCAGGCGTTTTGGGGATAGTCTTTCGCTGTCTCCCACCGGCACTGCGTGATCGGGCCGCCGAATCTGAGGGCGTGCGCCAAGGTCAACTCGAAGAGATTCGCCCCCTCGACGGGTATCTCGAATTTATGGGTTCTGGCGATTTGCAGCCATTTCTTGTGAAGAGCGTTGACGTGACGAACATCGAGCGCGTCTTCGACCGAAGGCGGGTTCTTGGCTTCGACAAGACGCCTGAGAAGACCTTCGAAGTCTGCGTTCTTCATGCGCCAACTCACACCCCCCGCCTTCATATTGAGCGCAAGGCAAAAGAGTCTCAAATGGCGTGTCACCATTTGGCCTGCGCGATGGCGCTGAACAAAACGGTAGAAAGGAAACATGCGCGGCAGGCGGAAAATCTCGCGCGTCCAGGCAATAAGATCGTTGAGTTCGGCTTGATAAGCACAGGCGTCCTGGGCCTGGCGTTCAGACAGCAATTCAGCGGCGGAGCCGTTCGGCGCGGCGGCTATGTTTTGCGCGGCGATGAAGCGTCTCGTGTGCGGGCCGAGATCATCATAATCGAGCGGGTATGGTCTGCTCGGCAAAGTATCCAGAATGACGTTGACGGGTAAGGGCAGGCCGCGCGCAGCGACAGTGTCGTCAAAGATCCGATGGACCTTGATGACGAGCAGGAGGCCCGCCAACAGGTGATCGACGCTGAACTGGTGCCGCACTCCGCTTTCGGCGTCCAAGCTTGGCCACGGGACCCTTTGCGCTGCCATCAGCGCTTCCAGTCCACTTACGTAAACTGGTGTATCGTCTGCATAAGACCTATGGCCGTCCGGGAGCACATAGCCATTCTCGTACCGCTCGAAGCCAGTGTGAAATTTCTGCGTCAACTGTAGGCGCGGAATGCTGGGGGCGTTTTTCAGACCCAATTCCAGAAGCGTAAGGCGCGCGCCATGCGCCTTGTGTAAGTCGTCGTCCGCTTTCACCAGATTGGCGCAGAGCATGCGCCACCCTTCGATCTGCACCGAACCGCCCGGAATATCGCTCGCGGCCATCAGGGCGTCTGATCCGGCATGTCCGATAGCTTCCTTGACACGCTTTTCGGCGCGAGAAAGTTCTGATCGGTCGATCAGCGCGCCGATCTCGCGTGCAAACGCCAGCAAATCCTGATCGGTTAACAGCACAATCATCTGGCCCGCTGCGATCACCGGCGAGTAGCCGCGACAGTGGCAACATAGTTTCCTTCAATAAACATTTAGTTTTCATGTGTGTCCGGTCATGGCTGCCAAGCGGCTTTTGCTGAGCGCATCTGTGCAGGTCGGCTATTCGCCGATTTCGTTGAAAAAGTCGTCGCGTGAGCGACTTTGCACTCCGAAACGATCATTTTCTTTCGAGATTGCGGCGCCTGGTCACTCGGTCCTGCGGCGCGTGGCCGCCTGGCGCGCGGCCTATGCCGTAATCGGCTGCATCTGCCCGCCCATCGGGCGCAGCTTGGCGAGCCGTCTCAAGTTCTGCGCGGTCGCCGCGAGGAGGAATTCATCCGGGGCCTCCAGCGCCATGACGACGATGTCGCGCTGGATCGTCTCGGGCAGACGGTTCCAAATGCGCCCCGGCCGCGAGGGACGATCGGCCAGGGCCTCAGGGCCGCCGGCATGGAGCTGATCCAGCCAGCGATAAAAGGTCGAGCGGGGAATGCCGAGCTTTTCCAGCGTCTTCTTCGCTGACAAATGCGAGTCCTCGACCAGCCGGATGATCTCAGCTTTCTCGGAGGGCGAATATCTCATGCCTCGTCCTCCCGGTCCTCGTCCCCATCCGCGATCACGCTTTTTTTGAGCAGGCGGTTTTCCAGCGTCAGGTCGGCGACCGCTTCCTTCAGCGCCTGCGCCTCGCGCTTGAGCGCCTTGACCTCCTCGGTCGTAGCCGCCGTAATACATCGAGGTGGCGATGCCTTCGCGCCGGCAAAGCTCAGCGATGCTCTCCTCGCCGCGCAGGCCCTCAAGCACGACGCGGATTTTCTCCTCGGCCGAAAAATGCCGACGGGTCGCACGACGAATGTCTTTCAGAACTTTTTCAGCCGGCGGCTTGGCATCTGAAGAAACTCTCGCAGGTCCGGGCTTCTGTCTCATCTTCGCTCCTTGCGGCTACGATGAGCCAGAAACCCTCCGTTCTCAATCAACCCGTTCTTGTCTCACTCATGCTGACGCCGAACAGCCAGTGACGCTCCGGCCCATTACGTCATCTCAAGACTTCTTCGTGGCGCACGTGAGACAGCAGCAGCAGCAGGGCCGCCGGGAGCATGCTGAGCGTCAGCACGGTTGCGACGGCCAGTCCCCCGATGATGGCATAAGCCATCGGTCCCCAGAAAATCTGTTGCGAGATCGGGAACATGCCCAGGATTGCCGCGCTTGCAGTCAGCAGGATGGGGCGGGCGCGATGCTGGGTCGCCGCCACCACCGCGGCGCGCACGGTCGCGCCGTGGGCGATGTTGGCGTCGACCTCCTCGATCAGGATCACCGCATTGCGGATGATCATGCCCGCCAGCGCGATCACCCCGAGTTGCGCGACGAAACCCATCGGCGTGCCCGCCGGCAGCAGGGCGGCGACCACGCCGATCAGGCCGAACGGCGCCATGGCGAGGGCGAGCGCGGTTCGTGAAAAACTGCGCAGCTGCAACATCAGCAGCGTGATCATCACGCCAATCATCAACGGCAGCACCGCCACGATCGAATCGTTGCCCTTGGCGGCCTCCTCGACCGCACCGCCGAGTTCGACGGAATAGCCGTCCGGCAGTTTGGCGGCGAAGGCGTCGATGGCCGGCTGCAGGCGCGCGGTGATCGTGGTCGGCTGCACATTCGGCGCGGCGTCGGCCTGGACCGTGATGACTGGCTGGCGATTGCGGCGCCAGATGATGGGATCGTCAAGACCATAGGACAGCGTCGCGATCTGGCGAAGCGGGGTGGCGCGCCCGTCGGCGCCGGTGATCTGCAGATTGGCGACGGTGGCGAGACTGCTGCGCTCGACATTTTCACCGCGCAGCTTCACCAGCACGAGGCGATTCTGGTCGCGCACGGCCGTGATCGGCCGTCCCGAAAAAATCTGGGCCAGCGCGCTGGCAATGTCCTCGGATGACAAACCAATGGCGCGCGCAAGAGTCTGGTCGACGGCGATGTCGATGGTCTTGCGCGGATCGCCGGCCGTGAAATTGACGTCGCGCACGGCGTTGTCGCCGGCGAGCAAGCCGCCAAGGTCGCGCGCGTAGCCGTAAACCTTGGCGATGTCCGGTCCGGTGACGCGATATCGCAGGGGCCAGCCGACCGGCGGGCCGAGTTCAAGCGGCGAGGCGCGCGCCACCACATCGGGGAAGTTGTCGCGAAAGGCGGCTTCAAGCCGCGCCTTGATCGCATCGCGTGCGGCAAGGCTTTTGGCGACGACGACGGTTTGCGCGATATTGTCGTTGTTGAGCAGGACATCCATCGGCAGATAGAAACGGATCGCCCCCGCGCCGACATAGGTGGAGAAGCGTGCGACGTCGGGATCGTCCTGCAACAGTGCTTCGAGCTTTTTCGCCTCGGCCTCGGTGGCGTCGATCGACGCGGCATTGGGCAGGTTCAGGCTCACCAGCAGTTCCGAACGGTCCGACGGCGGGAAGAATTGTTCCTGCACCTGTGTCGCGCCCACACAGGCCAAGAGGAGCGCCGCCGTCGCGCCGCCAAGCGTCACGCCGGGGCGCGCGAGCGCCTGGTCCAGCCGCTTCTGCAACATCTGCCCGAACTGGCCCTCGCCTGCCCTATGCGCCGCCATGGTTTTTGGCAAAATCCAGGCGCCGATCAGGGGCGAGAACAGAACGGCGACGATCCAGGAGGCGATCAGCGCGATCAGGATCACCATGAACAGCGAGAAGCAATATTCGCCGGCGCTGGAAGCGGCGAAGCCGACCGGCAGAAAGCCCGCGATCATCACCAGCGTTCCCGTCAGCATCGGGAAGGCGGTGGTGTCCCAGGCGTAGCTGGCGGCGCTGTGGCGATCCCAGCCGCGTTCGAGACGTCCGACCATGGCTTCCACGGTGATCATGGCGTCGTCGACCAGCAGGCCGAGCGCGATGATCAGCGCGCCCAGCGACACCCGGTGCAGGCCGACGCCCGCCAGTTCCATGCCGGTGAAGGTCATCGCCAGCACCAGCGGAATCGAGCAGGTGACGACCAGGCCGGCGCGGGCGCCGAGCGACACGAAGGAGACGGCGAGCACGATGACAATGGCTTCCGCCAGCACCTTTACGAAACCGTCGACCGCCTCCTTCACCACTGCGCCCTGGTCGGCAACCAGGGTCATGTCGACGCCATGCGGCAGGTTGGCCGCGATCCGGCTCATGCGCGCTTTCACGGCGGCGCTGAACTCGAGCAGATTGCCGGTCGGCGACATGGAAATGGCGAGGCCGAGCGCCTTTTTCCCGTTGACGCGAAACAGCGGCGTCGGAGGATCGGCGGCGATGCGCTTGATGGTGACGAGATCGGTCAGCGGCAGGAAGCGGCCGTTGACCGCGAGGGTCATGCTGCTCAGGCTGGCCTCGGAGGCGAGCGCGCCGGAGACCGACAGGCCGATCTGTTCGTCGGAAAGCCGGATCACGCCCGCCGGCGCCACCGCATTCTGCGCCTGGATCGCCCGGACCACGGCCTGTACGTCGAGCCCGTACGAGGCCAGCCTTTTGGGAGAGAATTCGACGACGATCTGCTCCTCCTGCACGCCGAGCAGGTTGACCTTGCCGACATCTCTGGTCCTGAGCAGGTCGGCGCGGATCTGGTCGAGCCGGCCCCGCAATTCGCGGTCGGAAAAGCCTTCGGCGGTGAAGCCATAAATGATCCCGAACGTGTCGCCGAATTCGTCATCGAAGAACGGGCCCTGCACGCCATTGGGCAGCGTCGCCGCGATGTCGCCGGTTTTCTTGCGCACCTGATACCAGATCTTGGTCACTTCCGCCGGCGGCGTGTCGTCGCGCAGGTTGACGAGCACCACGGATTCGCCGGGGCGGGTGTAGCTGTCGAGGTGATCGAGCCAGGGCGTTTCCTCCAGCTTCTGCTCGATCCGGTCGGTGAGCAGAAGCGTCGTGTCCCGGGTCGTGGCCCCCGGCCAGGACACCGACACCACCATGGTTTTGATGGTGAACGGCGGGTCCTCGTTGCGGCTCAGACGCGCGAAACTCATCAGCCCCGCAATGAGCGTGGCCAGCATGAGGAAGATGACTAGAGGCTTGTTGTCGAGCGCCCAGGAGGACAGGTTGAAGGCGGCGCGCTTTTCCGGCGGCGGCGTGGTCATGGCGCGGGCTCCAGCTTCACCGTCTCGTCGGGACGCAGCTTGCTGACGCCGGCGGTGACGACGCGGTCGCCGGCGCGCAGGCCGGAGCGGATCAGCGCGACGCCGTCTTCGTAGCGCGCGATCACCACCGGCTGCAGGATGAGCCTGGCCGTGTCCGGATCGACGACGAAGACGGCGGGACCGCCGAAACTGCTGGTGATCGCGGAGCCGGGAACGACGATCACGCGGCCGTTGCCGAGGGTGACGGTTCCGTTGATGGTCGCCCCGAAGGTCATGGCGGCCGGGGCGTTGGGCAGGGTCACGCGCACGCGATAGCTGCGCGTGACCGGATCGGCCGCCGGGCTGATCTCGCGCAAGACGCCGAGGGTCGTCACGGTGGGGTCGGCGACGAGGCCGACATGAACGGGCATGCCCATCGCCGCGCCGCCGATCAGGCGTTCGGGCACAGCGAACACGGCGTCCCTCGCGTCGGCGGAGGCGACGCGCGCCACCATCTGGCCGGCGCCGACAACCTGGCCGCGGTTGGCGCCGATGGCGGTGACGACGCCGGCTTCGGTCGCCACCAGCTCGGCATAATTGCGCCGGTTGACGGCGTTTTCGCGCGCCGCGATCGCCGCCTGCTGTTTGGCTTCCGCGCTTTTCCAGACGGCTTCGGCGTTTTCGAGCGCCGCTTGCGCCGCGATCTTCTTGTCGAACAGTTGCTGCTGTCTTCGGAATGCGGCCAGCGCGACCTGCGCGGAAGCCTGCGCGCTGAGCACTTCAGCCTCCGCCGCCTTGAGCTCGTTGACGACGTCGCTGTCGTCCAGGATCGCCAGCACATCGCCGGGGTTCACCAGCGCGCCGACATCGACGAAACGCCGGGCGACCCGGCCATTGATCTGAAAGCCGAGGTCGGATTCGTAACGCGGCCGAATGTCGCCAGTCTGGCTGATGGTCTCGGCCCGGTCGCGCAGATCGACGACCATCGTCCGCACCGGGCGCGGCGCCGCCGGCGGGGGCGGGGTGGTGTCCTGGCAGGCGGCAAGGACGGCGAGCCCCGCCAACGCCGAAATCGCAATGATCGTGAGTCTGCGACCGTCACGCTGCATCGGGGGCCTCCTGCTCGCCGGCGCTCAGACCGCGCAGCGCAGTGTCCGCGGCAATCACCGCGAGGTCCCTGACATTGCCGAAGTCGATCTCGCTGACGGTGGCCGCCAGGGTGAGGACGCCATGGACGGCGCCCCAGAGAATTTGAGCGGCCACGGCCTCGGGCAGCGGGCGAATCTGTCGCGCTTCGATGGCCGCGCCGACCGTCTCGATGAACAGGCGATAGGGCCGCACCGCCGCGTCCAGGGCGACGAGGTCGGCGAATTGTCCCTTGTCGTTTTCGATGAACAACACCCGGAAACGGTCGCGGTCCTCGATGGCGAAATCGGCATAGGCGAGCAGCATGGCCTTCAGCTTGGCGATCGGGTCCGCGTTGTCGCGGCTGACCGCGTCGCCCCGGCGCGTCAACTCACCGAGCGCGTCCGACCAATAGGCCACGAGGACATTCCGGCGCGCCGGAAAATAGCGGTAGAGCGCGCTGGCGCTCATGCCGGCGTCCTTGCCGAGCCGCCGCATGGAAAAAGCGTCGTAGCCGTCGACGGCGATGATGGCGCCGGTGATTTCGAGCAACCGGCGACGGATGGCGTCGAGTTCCGGCGTGGACATGGATGGGCGGGGCATGGCGGTTGATCGTCGCATGGATTAAGAGAACATGTTCTCTAAACATGTTCTCGAAATAAGGCAAGCGAGGCTTCGGACAGGATCAGCCGCGCGGCGCGAGTTGCAGCTGGCCGGGGTCGAGACTGGCCTCGCGGAAGTCTTCGCGGATATTGACGAGGCCGCCCGACGCCGCCGATTTTCGGACTGTCGACATGAAACGGAGCCCGGATGTGCAGTGCGCGCGGGGATCGACGCGGGCCGGATCGACGCCGCGCGGCTTGAGCGCTGGCGTAAACTGGCCAGGGAAGAGGCTTACAATTCAGCCAGTCTGGCAGAGCGTCGGCGCAAGGATCGCGCATTCGGCCGCGTCGTGCGCGCCGCCTGGCGCGACAAGCCGGGCAAGCACTGAGCGAGAGCAAGCCCTTGAGTTCCAGCCAGCCGAAGGCTCCAACGCCGACACATCTGCGGCACCGAGCGCATCGCGCCGAGGATCAGGCGGTAATGCGCTCGCCGGCGTCAAACGGCTCGCGCGCCACGTAGCCCCGGCCCCAGACGGTTTCGATGTAATTACCGCCATTGCTGGCATTGGCGAGTTTTTTCCGCAATTTGCAAATGAAGACGTCGATGATCTTCAGTTCCGGCTCGTCCATGCCGCCATAAAGGTGATTGAGAAACATTTCCTTGGTGAGAGTCGTGCCCTGACGCAGGGCAAGCAGCTCCAGCATCTGATATTCCTTGCCGGTCAGATGCACGCGGGCGCCGGCGACTTCGACCATCTTCTGATCAAGATTGACGACGAGGTCGCCGATGGCGATGACCGATTGGGCGTGGCCTTTTGATCGGCGGACAATCGCTTGGATCCGAGCGACCAGTTCGTCCTTGTGGAAGGGTTTCGTCAGATAATCGTCCGCGCCGAAGCCCAGTCCTTTGACCTTGTCCTCAATGCCGGTGAGACCGGAGAGGATTAGGATGGGCGTCTTGATCTTCGCGACGCGCAAAGCGCGCAGCACCTCATAGCCCGACACGTCCGGAAGGTTGAGATCGAGCAGGATGATATCGTAGTCGTAAAGCATGCCGAGATCGATACCTTCCTCGCCGAGATCTGTCGTGTAGACATTGAAATTCTCGACCTTGAGCATCAGTTCGACGCTTCGCGCGATGGAACGGTCGTCTTCTATCAAAAGCACGCGCATGCGACGACCTCCCCCTCCAAAACCGTGACGACGATCATCGGGCATGGTCGGCAAAGTCTCTTTGCCCGTTGCTCAGATGAGCGGCGATTCAAATTCAATTTGAAAATAAATAGCATTGAATGGTTAACGCAGAGTGCGGCGGCCACTGAAGCATCAAAAACCTTTGCACCCGAATGCACTGGGGTGAGCCGCAGAAGTCCGCCGCGCCGAGGAGCAAGCGGCGACGCGCGTGCCGTTCGGGCGGCGCCATGCAGAACCGTCAGAGGCGGCGGCAGCTGGGAATCTGGTCGCGGCCCCAGTCCCCCAAAAGAACACGGAGCCCCCCCGGGCCCGTAAGTCACGGGGATTTTCCCTACAAAGAAAGCCTGCGTTTTTATGCGGCCTTCGGGAGCGCACAGCCAAAACGTCCTCTTCGCGAACTTGACCCAGCAGGGTTTCGCTGGAAAAGTCTTTTGGCGAAACAACTTGCAACAGGTCAGACCCTGCGCGCGAGGCATGCTCGTCGGGCGTGTTCATTCCTTTCGCATCAAAACGGCGGCGGATGCGCCATGCATCACGACAGAGCAACACTTCAGGACTGGCTGCGGGTCCCCATAAAATCCGTCATCTACGCGAAAGGAGGCGAGAAATCATTCAAGCGTAGTCGTCGCGGCGCCATAAGACAATCGAACTGAGCTGCTGTTTGATCATCCACCGCTATCAGCAAAATTGTCGGTCTCGTTAACCGAGAGAACATTAGCATCATTCGTCAATTGACTTATTCAAGACCAAGGCGCTTTTTCAATACTCAGGCATAATGGCGATTCGGAAGGAACCCAATGGCTGAGAATAACAATACGGCGCTGGTGGCGCAAATCCTGTCGTCATATTTGTCCAATAACACTGTGGCGCCGGCAGACCTCACGTCTGTTATCGAGACGGTCAAGACAGCTTTCGGGGTGGCCAGCGGAACCGCAGTTGTGACTGAAGCTGAAGAACCAAAAAGGATTGAACCGGCGGTTCCCGTAAAGAAGTCTATCGGTCAGGATGCGTTGACGTGCCTGTGCTGCGGCAAGCAGTTCAAATCCCTCAAGCGTCACCTCCAATCCGAACACAATTTGTCTCCGGCCGAATATCGCACGACATTCGGCCTTAAGGCCGATTATCCAATCGTGGCGCCTAACTATTCGGCCCAACGGTCCTCGTTGGCCAAGAGCGCCGGGTTGGGTCGGAAGGCTGGCGCGACGGTGAAGGCCATCGAGGCGGTAAAGGCGACAAAGGCCGCCTTGAAGAAGCCCGTCAGGAAAAAGGCCGCGACCAAGGCGGCGGAAGAATAGGCATCGCGCGCGCGAATTGCGGAGCGCCTGAGTTCCGACGTCCTGTCGCCACCATCGATCCGTCAGGCAAACTTCGCGCGTAGCGCAGTCGCCGCTGCGTCGATGAAGGCCGACACCTTGTGTCGGCGGACGGCGGCCAGCTGGGCGCAACAGTTGGATTGGAGCCTCGCGAGGCCATAGGCCCGGCTGCATGGAGAGATTGAAGGTCGAGATCAGATCGTAGGCGGCCAGATCGGTTGGCTCTCTCGACTCTCCGCAGCCGGCCAAATAGCCGGGCGAGGCAATCAGCTGGCGCGGCGCCGCGCCGACGCGCAGCTCGATCAGCGAGGAGTTCGGCAACTCGCCGATACGCAGCCGAGATCGGCGCCCTCGTCGACCAGCGAGAGCAGGCTATAATGCAGCCCCAGGTCGATCCGCACCTAGCTGCCCGTTGACGAAGTCGGCTGGCGCTGATTCCCTTGAGTCACGTAAAGTCGACGGGGTTTTTGGCGATGGCGATGAGGCGGGACGAGGGCGTTCAAGAAGATCTTATCGCCGTCTGGTCGGAGATCCCGCGCTCGCCTGGCCA
>NZ_JAOQNX010000049.1 GCF_025961575.1 Rhodoblastus acidophilus
GGCCTCCGATTCGGTCGGAACCTCATGAATCACGCTTGATTCAACGGGGAAATACCTAAAATGCCGCCCAGCTCAAATTCGTCCACACGGCCTAGGGCCGCGTGACTTTCGTCTCCACCAAACTCAACCCATCCGAACGACCACCTGTCGTTTGCGTCCGTCGGCGCAAAGCTGAAGGATGGCCGGAATCCCATGAGTATCGTCACCATCCACGGAAACTGAAACGACGCCCCGTTCGACACCGGAGGGATTCTCCACGCGGATGTCATAGCGCGAGGCGCCGTACCGCAGCGACACATCGAAGCCCGTCCAGCCTTTCGGTATGCAGGGGTTTACGCGGAGCGTGTCGCCCTCCTTCTTGATCCCAAGAATTCCTTCTACGCCGGCGCGCTGCATCCAGGCGGCTGAGCCCGTGTACCAGGTCCAGCCGCCGCGACCCAGATGCGGCGCCACGGTGTAGACATCGGCGGCGACGACATAGGGTTCGACCTTGTAGCGATGCGCGTCCGCGCGCGAGCGGGCGTGATTGATCGGGTTGAGCATTGAGAACAGTCTGGTCGCCTTGTCGCCCTGGTCAAGTTCGGCGCAGGCCATCACCGACCACAGCGCGGCGTGCGTGTACTGGCCGCCGTTCTCGCGGATGCCCGGCGGGTAGCCTTTGATGTAGCCGGGATCGAGCGGCGTGTCGTCGAACGGCGGGGCGAACAGCGGCGCCAGTCCGTCTTGCGAGCGGATCAGTTCGCGCTCGACCGAAGCCATCGCCTGCGCCGCCCGTTCGGGCGAGGCGGCGCAGGAAAGGACGGCCCAGGATTGCGCGATGCAATCGATGCGGCATTCCTCGCTTTGGCTGGAACCGAGCGGCGTTCCGTCGTCGAAGAAGCCGCGCCTGTACCAGTCGCCGTCCCAGCCCTCGCGTTCGAGCGCGGCTTTCAGCAACCCCGCATGCGTGCGCCATGTTTCCGAGCGGAAAAATTCACCGCGCGCTTCGGCCAGCGGGGCGAAACGGTTCAAGGCGGCGAAAAGCAGCCAGCCCAGCCAGACGCTCTCTCCGGCGCCGCCGGCGCCGACGCGGTTCATGCCGTCATTCCAGTCGCCGCCGCCGATCAGCGGCAGGCCGTGAACGCCGAGATCAAGACTGCTGTCGAGCGCGCGGGCGCCATGTTCGTAAAGGCTGGCGGTCTCTTCGCCGATCGACGGCGTGAAGAAGCTGTCATGCTCCGCGGGCTCCAGGCGCCTCCCCTCAAGAAAGGGGAGGTGTTCGTCGAGAATGGCGGTGTCGCCGCTGACCTGGACATAGTGGCCGATGGCGAAGGCGAGCCAGGCCCGGTCGTCGGAAATGCGGGTGCGCACCCCTTGTCCGGAATGCGGCAGCCACCAATGCTGGACATCGCCCTCCGGGAACTGCCGCGACGCCGCGCGAAGGATCTGGGCGCGGGTCATAGCGGGATGCGAAGCCGCTAGCGCCAGGACGTCCTGCAACTGGTCTCGAAAACCATATGCGCCGCTGGCCTGATAGAAGGCCGCGCGCGCCCAAAGGCGGCAGGCGACGGTCTGATAGAGCAGCCAGCCGTTGAGCATGATGTCCATGGCGCGATCAGGCGTCTTGACGGTCAACGCGCCCAGAAGGTCGTCCCAATGGCGGACGACCTCAGCGAAGACCGCGTCGAGGTTGGCGCCACGATAAAATTCGACGAGGCGACGCGCCTCCTGCGAATCTTCGCCCTGACCGAGCAGGAAGATGATTTCGACGCTGGCGCCGGGCGCGAGCGTGACGCTGGAGCGTAGCGCAGCGCAGGGATCGAGGCCAGCGCCCAGAGTTTTTGACAGGCTGGCGCCGCTGGCCACCGCCGCTGGTTGGCGCGGCGTCCCGTTGCGACCGATGAATTCGTGCCGGTCGCCGGTCCAGTCGGTCTGGCGCCCGCCGAGATCGGCGAAGGCGACGCGCGCGCCGAAACCCGCAACCCAGCGGTTGCGCGCGAAGATCGCGCCCGTGGAATCCAGCTCTGTCGTCACGAAAGGAAGACCCGCCGCGCGCGAGGGGCCGAGCGCCCATTCCACGAATGCCGTCACGCTGAGGCGTCGCACACGCATCGAAAGATTGCGCAGTTTCAGGCGCGAGATCTTGATGGCCCCTTCGACGGGTACGAATTGCAGCAGGTCGGATTCAATGTCGTGACTGGAATGTTCGAACCGGCAGGAGCCGCGACCGAAGCGGGCGACGTAGGTCGCCTCCTCCAGGCGGATGGGCAGCGCTGTCGGGCTCCAGTAATCGCCGGAGTCGTCATCGCGCAGGAAAAACGCTTCGCCGGAGCGGTCGGACACTGGATCGTTCGACCAGGGCGTGAGCTGGTTCTCGCGGCTGTTCACCGACCAGGTGTAGCCGCCGCCCTCGGTCGCTGCCTGGAACCCAAAACTTTGGTTGGCGACCACATTTATCCAGGGGGCGGGGGTGGCCTGTCCCGGTCCGAGAATGGTGACATATTCCTGGCCGTCCCGGGCGAAACCGCCGAGCCCATTGAAGAATTCAAGTTTGTCCGCCAGCGGCGCTGGCGATTGCGGGGCGCGTTCGATCCGGCGCTTCGGCTTCACCACGGCCGGTTTGGCGATCTCGACGATGCGTTCGAGCTGCTCCAGCAGACCGCCGCGCTGCGCCACGATGACGACGCGCGCGATAGACGCGAGAAGTGCGGAGGTTTCCGCTGGAATGAGATCGCTGCGCAGCACGAAGGCGGCGCCGCCGGACTCCTCGCCGGGCAACCGTGGCCGCATCTGGCGGGCGCGGATCAGGGTTTCCAAAGCGATCTGAAGGTCCTGCACATAGGAGGACTGGCGCTCGTTGAGGATCACCAGATCGACGGCGAGTTGCTTCATCCGCCAATATTCATGCGCCTGCAGCAATTCGCGGGCGACATCGAGATCGTCAGCGTCGTTGATCCGCAGCAGAACAATTGGCAGGTCGCCGGAAATGCCCTGCGCCCACAGCCCGGATTGCGCGCCGGCGCCGGCGATGATCGTTTGCGACGGTGGACGGAGGGTCGCGTTGGCGTAGATCACAGGACTGGCGAGGCGTTGAAACAGGCTGGCTTCTCCGGCGGTGACGCCGAGATGATGGAGTTGCACCTGCGCCTGCGTCCACGCCAGCGTCGTCGCGCGCGAATAAGCGGCGGCGTCGCGATGCTTGTCGGCGATGTCGAGCAGCGTTTCGCGCTTCGAGGCCGCCATGGTCCAGAACGAAATCCGCGCCACGGCGCCGGGCGCGATCCGCACGCGACGGCGCAGCGCGAAGATCGGGTCGAGCACGGCGCCGGTGCTGTTCGACAGCTTGCGCCCGTCGATCATGGCGATGGGCGTTCTGACGCCTTGCCCGCGTCCGAGAAAACGGGCGCGGTCGGTTTCGAACTCGGTGTCTCCGAGAACCTCGCCGTCGACGACGGCGAGTTGGCCGACCCAGATTTCCGGCTCGTTGGGGTCGCGACGTCTCCGCGTGGCGACGAGCGCGCCGACATCGGCCAAGAACTCGGTCTCGACGAACAATTTTGAAAAGGCGGGATGGGCGACATCGGCGGCCTGCGGCGCCAGGGCTAGCTCGGCATAGGAGGTGATTTCGATCTCGCGCATGCGGCCGCCGCCATTGGCAACGCTGACGCGCCGGACTTCGGAATCGCTCTCGGAGGAGACCACCACGTCGAGCGTGGTGGTCAGCGCGCCGTCGCGGCGCGTGAATTCGGCGCGATCCTCGTTGAACGCGACATGATAGGACTCGGGCTCCTCGCCGATCGGTTGGAAAGCCGCCGACCACACCGCCTCGCTGCGAACGTCGCGCAGGAAGATGTAGGAGCCGAAATCGTCGCTGGTCGGGTCTTCGCGCCAGCGGGTCAAGGCGAGCTTGCCCCAGCGGCTGTAGCCCGAGCCGACGGCGGTCACCATTGTGGAAAAACATCCGTTGGACAGAAGGTGCGTCGCCGGATTGGCCTGATGCGGCGAGATGAGACGCCGGCCGCCCAGCGGCTCGACATCGCGCCCTTTACGCGTGGGCGACTTCATTTCCGAGGCCCAGGGATGGCTGACCGCGACATCGCGCGGCATGCGCTCCTGCAACAGAAGTTCGGTCGCCTGAACCATGGGCTCGCTATGAAAGCGCGTCCGCATTTTCGCGTCGAGCACGGCATTGGCGATCGCCACAATGGTCATGCCCTGGTGATGGGCCATGAAGGCGCGGACGACGACGAAATCCTTTCCCTCCGGCACGCGCGCAGGGGTATAGTCCAGCGCCTCGAAAAAGCCGTAGCGACCGCGTGCGCCGATTTGGGCGAGACGCTCGAGATTGGCGCGCGCCGCCCGCGGATCGACCATCGCCGCCAGCGCCGTCGCATAGGGCGCGACCACGGAATTGTCCGCGAGCCCGCGCTTCAGCCCGAGGCCGGGAATGCCGAAATTGGAATATTGATAGGTCAGTTCGAGATCGCGCGCATTATAGGCGGATTCCGAGACGCCCCAGGGCAGTCGGAGTTTTTCGGCGAAGGCGATCTGCCGGCCCACAACCAGACGGTTGGTGTTGTCCAGCAAGCTTCCCGCCGGCGCCCGCATCACCAGCGACGGCATCAAATATTCGAACATCGATCCCGACCAGGAGATCAGCGCGGCGCCATGGGCGACCGGGATCGCCGTGCGTCCGAGATGGAACCAGTGGCGGGCGGGAACATCGCCCTTGGCTATGGCGAAAAAGCTCGCCAGCCGCGCTTCCGAGGCCAGAAGGTCGTAGCAATTCGTGTCGAGCACGCCTTCGGGGGCGAGGCAGCCGATCGACAGCAGATTGCGCTGTTGGTCGATCAGGAAGGCGAAGTCCATGCCGAGCGCCATCGCCCGCGAAATCTCCTCCAGCTTTTCCAGCCGCGCGCACAGCGCCACGAAGGCGTCGGCGCCGCGCGCGAGATCGGCGCGGTGCTCCGCTATGGCGTTAACGCTGGCCTGCGCCCAGAACAACATGTCCGCGCCCGCCGCGTCGCCGCGCTCGTTGGCCAGCGCCTTGGCCATGTCGGCCATGGTCGCGGCTTGCAGGGCGAGGTTCAGCAGGCGCTCGGCGAAATCGTCCTGCGGGCAAAGCTTTTCGTCCACGGCGCCGGCGAGTTCCGCCAAAGCGGTGTCGAGTTGGCGCCAGGTGACAGTCTGAGTCTTGGGGCCGTCGCGCAGGCGCGCCGCCTCCGCGCGCGTCAGGGCAAGCGCGTCGCCCACGCCGGCGAGCATGCGCGCGCCCTCCGCCTGGGCTGCGCGCCATTCGCGGCAGGCGTTGGCCAGCGCGATCAAGTGCCCGGCCAGATTGCCGCTGTCGACCGAGGAGACATATTTGGGATCGAGCGGACGCAGATCGCCGGAGTCGTACCAATTGTAGAAATGGCCGCGAAACCGGGCCATGCCGCTCATAGTCGCGAGCGTCGCTTCGAGACGCGCGACGGTTTCGTCAAGGCCGATCCAGCCGAAATCGTGCGCGCTGGCCGCCGCCAGCAGATAGAGCCCCAAGTTGGTCGGCGAGGTCCGGCGCGCCAGCGCGTTCGGGTCTTCCTGAAAATTGTCGGGCGGCAGATGGTGGTCGGCGGCGGTGACGAAGGCTTCGAAATAACGCCATGTGCGGCGCGCCGTGAGGCGCAACGCGCGGGCGTCTTCGTTCGCCAAGGGTTTGCGGGCGGCGACGCGCGGCGGCAGGCTGACCCAGCGCGCGATGGCGGGCGAAGCCAGCCAGAGCGCCGCGAAGCCGCAAGCCAGCAGCGCACTGCCGCCGCCTGCGAACAGTCCGGCGATCAGGGCGAGCGCGCCGAAGACCGATGCGCCGAACATGCGGCGGTAAAAGCCGGCGAGGTCAAGCCGGCGCGCCTGCGTCGCCTGAGCCGCCGGAACCCATTCCAGCAGGTTCTTGCGGCTGACGAGCAGGCGATACAGCGTGCGAAAGATGGCGTCGCCCATCAGCCACGCCTGATCGGCCAGGAAAATGACGGTGAGCGCGGACAGGATCAGCGCGAGTTTCAAATCGCCGCCGAGTGCGCGAAAATGGCTTGCAAGCGTGACGCCCGGCCGCAGCGGGGGGATCGCGGCGATCACGGGAATCATCGACGGCAAGGCGATGGTCGCGACGACAAACAGCGTCCAGACCACAGCCGCCGGGAACGGCAGCAGGAAGCCCGCAAGCAAGGCGACGACCGCCAGCGGCGCCGAAAGGGTGCGGCGCAAATTGTCGAGCATTTTCCAGCGCCCGATCGCCGGCATGCGGGACGCGGTTTTCGCCACGCCGGACGCGCGCGGCCCAACGCCAAGAATCCAAGGCAGCAATTGCCAGTCGCCGCGCGCCCAGCGATGGTGGCGCAAGGCGCCGACATCGTAGCGCGACGGAAATTCCTCGACGACTTCGACGTCGGAGGCCAGGCCGGCGCGGGCGAACACGCCCTCGAACAGATCGTGGCTGAGCAGCATCGAGTCGGGCGCGCGGTTCGCCAGGGCGGCCTCGAACGCGTCGATGTCGTAAATGCCTTTGCCGGCGTAGGAGCCCTCGCCGAACATGTCCTGATAGACGTCGGAAACGGCGGAGGCGTAGGGATCGATGCCGCTCAGGCTGGAAAAGATGCGCTGGAACAGCGAGCCTTCGAGCCCCACCGGCAGCGACGGAGTGACGCGCGGTTGCAGCACGCCATAGCCCTCGACGATGCGGCCGGCGGCTTCGTCGAAACGCGGTCGGTTGAGCGGATGCGCCATCTTGCCGATCAGGCGGCGAACGGTTTCGCGCGGCAGGCGGGTGTCGCCGTCGAGTGTCACGACATAGCGGGTGTTCAACGGCGGCGCGAGCGGGACGCCGTCGAGAACAACGAAGCCGGTGTCATCGGCGCCGCGCAGAAACCGGTTCAGTTCGTGCAGTTTGCCGCGCTTGCGCTCCCAGCCGATCCAGCGTGACTGGCTTTCGTTCCAGACGCGGTGGCGATGCAACAGCAGGAAGCGCGGGCCACCGGGCGCGGGGCCATATAGCGCGTTCAACCGCGCCACGCCCGCGATGGCGACAGCCAGCAGGGCGTCGTCGCCCTCGACGTGTTTCGTGTCGGCGTCCAGCCAATCGGACAGCAGCGCGAAATGCAGGTCGCCTTCGGGGCTGGCGAGATGATGAATCTCCAGGCCCTCGATCTGCTGTTTGATGGCTTCCGGCGTCGTAAGCAGCGTCGGCACGGCGATGAGCGTGCGCAAATGCGCGGGCACGCCGTCGGCCAGCTCCAGCGCCGGCAGCAAGTTGGCGTGAAAGCCGAAACCGACCGCGCGATTGACCAACGCGACGCCAGCGTCAATGGCTGGGATCACGCCGAGAGCTCCGAGAAGCCACAGCGCGCCCGCGCCAAAACCCATGGATGCGAGGGCGAGAAGCGGCGCGGCGAGCAGGATGAGGGCGGCGGCCGCGATAGCGCCCGCGTAATAACCGATGCCGTTCGCCCGATGCAGCCGCACCCGCCAGCGGCGCTGGCGTGGGTGATAGCCGATCGCGGCCTCGAAATCCGGACGGCCCCCGCCGATGAGATGATAGCCGGGGTCGCTTTTGCGCGCGTCCGCCTGCGCCGGAGTGAAATCGTGAAAGCGCTTGCCCACCGCGACGGCCTGATGGGCGATATCGAGCTCGGCGCCCTCGGAGCCGCGGGCCAAATCCTCGATGGCGGCGCGGTATAGATTGCGGGTCGGGAAATCCATGCCCTTGTAGGCGGGGTCGGCGGCAAGCGCCGCATCGACCAGGCTGACCTCCTCGAACAGATCCTGCCAGTTGACATCCGAGATCAGGCGCAGGCTGGTGATGATGTTGCGCACGGTGACGCTGGTCGCGCCCTGGCGCCGGTGCGCGTCGCGCACCAGATCGTCGGCGCAGATTCCCCGCCCCGCAAGACGCTGGTCGAGCCAGTCGAGCGCGGGCGTGACCTTCGGATCCTGGTCGCGCAATCGATGGATGAGTTGGAGGGCGAAGTCTTCCGAGCGCGCGTCGTCCTCGTGGTCAGAGAGCACGACATGCGTTGGCTGGGCCTCCTTGCCCGATGCGCCCAGCAGACGATCAGCGAGATCGTCCGCCAAATGCCGCGCCGCTCGCCCTTGCACGATCTGCGCGGCGAGACGCCGCAAGTTCTCGATCATCACGAGACGCAGCGTGATCGACACCGCCCACAATTCGCCAATGGTCAGCGGCTGCACCTGCTGATAGGCCCGCGCATAGCCGATCAGCATGTCCGGGTCGAAGCGACTGTCCGTGTGGGCCACGAACGCCCAGGCCATGCCGAACACGCGAGGGTAGCCGGCGAATGGCCCGACGCCGAGCTTTGGCAGTTGCCGGTAATAGCCGGCGGGCAGGTCCGACTGAATGGCGCGGATCTGCTTCTCGATGAGATGATAATTGTCGATCAGCCACTCGGCCGCGGGCGTGACGGCGCGGCCCTCTTCGGTTCCTTGCAGCAATGTCTTGTAGGCGGCGAGCAGGACCGCGCTGTTCTGCGCGAGGCGGGTGGAGAGCGGACGCACCCTGATCGGATCGGGCGTCACCGTCTGCGCGACGGCAAGACTGCGCGCATGGTCTTCGAGACGCTCGGCGCTGAAAAGTTCTTCGCGAACGGGTTCGGGATTGTCCCAGGCCGAGGGCGCGCGCGCGAAAAGGTTCAAAAATGTCAAGAAGAGCCTCGAATCCGAAGTCGGAGGAAAGTTGCACCCTTGCGCGCCCGACGGCGTTGCGTCTTGAAGCGCGGCGGCAAGGGGGCATGTTGGTTTGGGCGGGGGGGGGATCGCCCTGCTGGCGCCGGGACCGCCTTGAGGATGAGCGAGAGTTTTACGGATCGGCCTTTTCGGCGACAGGCGCCGCCGGCCGTTCAAGCGTCCGGAAAACGGAAACCACCGTCAAAATGAGCAACAATATGAGAAGGACTGAAACGAGCGGGCTCCAGTGCGGCTTTGTCTGAACGACAGGGAGCGCGATCTTGTTTTTCCGCGCCGGCGGAAACAGCGCGAACAGGCGATCGGCGATCGGCGATCGCGGCTGCGTCGCCGCGCTCCGGCGCCAGGCCCGCCAGGGATCGACGCGTGAGCGCGCGATTGCGGAAAGCGTGGTCAGCGGCATGCCATGGCCGTCCTCGTAGAGCACGGCATAGAGGAAGGGCTCGAACGCGGATCCCATCGGCGGAAAAGCTTTTCGCGCCTTGTTTCGGATCCGGGTTCGCTGGCTGTCATGCACGACAAAGCCAATCGGCTGGGTCGAGCGCGCCGGTCAAGTCGACGTGGGCGACGCAGCTTTCATCCGGCAAAACCTTGTCGGAAAAAATGATATCGAAAACCTGACCCTGCTCGGTGAGCATTTGCAGATCGACGCGACCGAACAGACCTTTCAGCACATCGGCGCGCAGGCGGATTTCGCCGCACCCTGAAACCCCGGCGGCCTGGCGATGATAGCCGTCGAAATCGAAGGTCGCGGGCGCAACCTTCCTGCCGTTGTGAATGATTTCGCCGCGCCCGGACAACCGCCCGAGATAGCGAAGCGCCTTTGTCTTGAAAGCCATGGTCTTTTCGTTCTTCCTGATCGTCACCGCGCTGTCTTCGGCATTTTCGTCGGGGCAAGTTGGCCCAGCGGCATTTTTGGCGGGTTGGGACCGGCCGCCGGCTTGGCCGCCTTCGGCTTCTTGGCTTCGCGATTGCCGCGTTTGCGTTCCTGGGCCATGCGTCACTCCTGTCGCGCGCCCCGCTCGGCGCATTTGGATGGAAAAGCCTCGAAAACCCCGAGGCGCGGACGCCTTTCGGCGCGAAGGTCAGTTCAAGATTTCAAGCTTTTCCGCTGAGATGTTTCCACCGTGGTGCGCGACAAGTTCGAACACGACCCTGTCGCCCTCGCGCAATTGGGCTATGCCGGCGCGCTCGACCGCGCTGGAATGGACAAAGGCGTCCTGACCGCCACAATCCAACGCGATGAAACCGAAGCCTGTTTGCGGATCAAACCATTTCACGGTGCCCTGAGACATTGAAACCCCTTGTCCGCACAAGCCAAAACGCTGCCGACACAATCCGCAGCTGAAGTTGCACGTTTTTGTAGGATATTTTCGGGGTGCGCACGACGTATTTCGTAGAAAATACGTCATCGCGCCACCGTTTGATAAATTACAAATAGGCTCTATTTCAATTTTTACAAGAGAGAATTGATCATTTATATTTTATAACTCATGTACTTTGTAATTTTATGGGCGGATTGATTTTTTGACGAGAATCACAGAGTCTTGAGTGATCACGGGCGGAATCTTGCGGACGAACCGCCGCTCGCGCCGCCAGGAAGCAATCCTGCGATTTGTCTTGTCTTTAGCGCCATAAAGGCGCATAGCCATTGTGTTGATTTGGCCGAAATGGCTACGCGGTGTCAGAGACCCGCCATCCTCCTTCAAATTTGCGAGATCAGGTGGCAGCGCCCTTGGCGCTGCGATCGGCTCATAGAACGTTGGAATGTTTTCCGAAGCCGACCACGGATGTGCTGGCGGCTCGGAGACTTTCCTGCTCAAGTTAGCGCAATCGGAAAAGTCCCCTTTGCCGCCGCAGGCCGCAGAATGGCCTGCATCCCGAGGGCGTCGCATCCTGATCTTTCTCCTTCGCCTGGCGCGTTTTGCGTCGCACGCATCGGCCGCGATCTGCATGCAAATCCAAAAGGCGCCGGAACGGCCGACCCATTCGGTCGCGACCATCGAACCGAAAGACAACAGACATGATGAACACGACACAAGTTCACCGCCATGCGCCGCGCATGGCCCGCCGTGAAAGCGCTCCACACCTCTACGCGGTGGGGCAGGCCGTTCGATTGAAGGGCGGTTTCGCTCAACGGGCTCAGGCCAAGGGCGTTTATCACATCACCCGCACACTTCCGCCCCTGGGAGAGTTCCCGCAATACCGCATCCGCAACGATGACGAGACCCACGAGCGGCTGGCGGCGCAGAATGAACTCGAAGCGGTGAACACAACTGGCGGCGCCGATCTCATCTCAAGGACGTTCGGGCATGGTTGAGGCGCGGGAGCGCCGCAATCGCGAGATCGAAGAGCCGAAGCCCACGTTCCGCAGCCCTGCCGGGATCGACGACGGAACGACAATGCGGACAACGCCGACGAGGACATCATGACCCTGGCTTTTCTCAATCCGAGCCGCACTTTCGATGAAGCGCGAAACGCCGTGAGTTTCTTCGGTCACGACGGCATGTTCGAGATCCGCTTCTGGGTCGAGGCCGCCGCGCTCGCTAGTCGCCAACCTCGCGGAACGGAGATGTCGGAAGCGGAATGTCTTTCGGCGTTCGACGCGATGCTATCCTCCATCCATGACGCCGCGCGGGCGGTCTATTTCAGGCGGCGCAGCAATCTGAACACCCTTAGAGTCACGGATTTTCGGTAAGGCGGCGACGATGCTGATACGCTATGGCTACGAGATCACCCTGACCTGCGCGCAACCGACGCCGCTGGTGTGTCTGCTGTCCGTGCACGAGGAGCGCAGGGGCGATATTCGGGATCCCGAAAAGACCTTTACGACTCCGATCACGCCGGTATCCACCTACCGGGACCTCTACGGCAACCGCTGCCTGCGGCTGGTCGCGCCAAAGGGCGATCTGATGATCTGGGGCGACGCCACCGTCGAGGATGACGGCAGGCTGGACCCGGTTATCCTGGAGGCCCGGGAAACGCCCGTGCAGGACCTGCCGGTCGAGTGCCTTATCTTTCTCATGGGCAGCCGTTATTGCGAAACGGACCGCCTCAGTCAGATCGCCTGGGACACATTCGGCAAGATTGCGCCCGGCTGGGGACGCGTGCAGGCGGTCTGCGATTTCGTCAACGGCCACCTCCATTTCGACTACATGCAGGCGCGCGCGACCCGCTCCGCCTTCGAGGCCTTTCACGAGCGCGTCGGAGTGTGCCGCGACTTCGCCCACCTGGCGGTGACGTTCTGCCGCTGCCTGAATATTCCCGCGCGCTATGTGAACGGCCATCTCGGCGACATTGGCGTTCCAGACGGGGGACCCATGGATTTCAGCGCGTGGATGGAGGTTTATCTCGACGGCGCCTGGCATACGTTCGATCCGCGTCTCAATGTTCCCAGGATCGGCCGGATCGTCATCGCGCGCGGGCGCGACGCCGCCGATGTCCCGCTCATCAACTCATTCGGCCCCCATGTCCTGAAATCCTTCCGGGTCTGGACCTATGAACCGCCCGTGACGGCGGATTGGGCTCCCCCGCCGCAGTCCGATCAAAGCAGAGGGCTTTCTTGAGCGAGGGCCTGTCCCGGCTGCCCAGGGCGCCCATGGATCGCCTGACCCGGCCTTTCATGCGTTTCCTTCGCATCGAGGCCATGGCGGGCGCCGTCCTGCTGCTCAGCGCTCTGCTGGCGCTGGCGCTTGCGAACTCTCCCTGGTCGGCGTCTTTCCTCGCCCTGTGGGACGTTGACGCCGGCGTCAATCTTGGCGACATCGCGATGTCACGGTCGGTGAAACACTGGATCAACGACGGGCTGATGACGTTTTTCTTCTTCGTCATTGCGCTGGAATTGAAACGCGAACTGGCGCTGGGCGAACTCCGCGATCCCAGGGTGGCCGCATTGCCTGTCGCCGCCGCGATCGGCGGCATGATCGCGCCGGTCGGCCTCTTCCTGCTGATCGCCGGCCATGGCATCGGGGCAAGTGGCTGGGGCGCTGTGATGTCAACGGACACGGCGTTTTTGATCGGCTGCCTGGCTGTGCTCGGCTCGCGCATTCCGCAAAGTTTACGCTTGTTCCTGCTGTCGCTCGCTATCTTCGATGACATCGGCGCCATCCTGGTCGTGGCGGTCGGCTACGGCGGCGCCTTGAACTGGTTTGCCCTTTGCGTGGCGGGTTTGGGCTTGATCGCCATCGCCGCGATTTCGCGCCTGGGCGTTCGCGGCATGCCCGTCTATTTCGCCCTTGGAGGCGGTATGTGGATCGCGCTCGACGCCTCCGGCGTCCACGCAACCCTGACCGGCGTCATCCTTGGATTGATGGCGCCCGCGCGAAGCTGGGTCAGCGACAAACGTCTGCACGCGATCCTGGACAAGGTTGCGGCCTACCCGCCAGGCGACCACTGGAGCGGGGACACGGCGGCGCGCGACGATCTCCATCGGGCTGGCGTCGCAACCCGCGAAGCGTTGTCTCCAATCGAGCGCCTTGAAATGGCCCTTCATCCGTGGGTCGCGTTCGTGATCATGCCGCTTTTCGCCCTAGCCAATGCCGGCGTCCCGATCGACGGCGCTAGCTTCGATCCTGCGCTGACGACGGCGATCTTCGCAAGCTTCATGGCAGGCAAGCCGATCGGTGTGGTTCTCTTCAGCTTCCTTGCCGTCAAATCACGGCTCGCCATTCGGCCGGGCGATTTGTCTTGGGGCCTGTTGGCTGGGGGAGGATTGCTGACCGGCATCGGCTTCACGATGGCGCTGTTCATTTCTGATCTCGCGTTCGGGGCCGAGGTGCTGAACTCGGTCAAGCTCGGCGTCATCGGCGCTTCCGTCGCCTCAGCCGTTCTGGGCGTCCTGTTGCTGGCTCGGATCACATCACAAGAACGAGGGATCCGGGCTGCCGATGGCTGATCATGGCGCGAGAGCCTCAAACCGAGGACTTCTTGCCATCCTTGAGCAAATGATCGCGTCCATCATGCAGAATACCACTGAGCGCACATAAAAATAAATATTATTGTCATTGTTTTTGGTGCTGTCCGGGCCTATGTTTGAATCATAGAAGATTTTGGCCGATGCCTTGGCCCCGCGTTCAATACGCAGCTGACGACTTCCTCCAAAAATATCGATGAAAAAGGCGCCTTGCCTAACGAGGTGCCACGTTTAAACTTGTACAAAGGAGTCTCAGCATGGCTGACCGGCATTGTGAAATGGTTCAACGGCCAAAAAGGTTTTGGTTTTCTTCACCCCGACGATGGAAGCAAGGATGTGTTCGTTCACATCAGCGCCGTGGAACAGGCTGGACTTTTTGGCCTCAGTGAAGGCCAGAAGCTCAGCTACGAGGTGACGGCGGATCGCCGCACGGGAAAATCTTCGGCTTCGCGCCTGCAAGCGGTGGGTTGAATTTCTTTCTCGCAAAGGCGTCGCAGTTCCACGGATGTACTGGCGCGATGCGTTGCGAGATTGATGAGCCTCGGGACATACCCGAGGCTTTTTCTGCCTTTTCGATAGGCTTGTTTTTGGCTGGCCTTGGAAGCTTGACCGAAAGGATGCGTCGTGCGCGAAAAACCACAGACGAAGCCATAAGCTTGGCGGAGATTAGCCGCGCCTGTTGTCTATCCGTAGCTATGAAAGCGTGGCGCGCAAACCTGGCCCAAGAACCGAATAAAAACAGGAAAGAACTGAACATGTCAGACAGGCGAGAATTATGCCGTAGCCCCAACGGAGATACGTGGTTTTTGGCGCGCGAGCCAGCCGATGGGCGCGCTTTCATTATTCACCAACCGAATGCGCCCTCGGGCGGTCGACTGTCGCATATCGAGCTGGCGGCGTTTCTGAGCAACAATGCGCACGGGCCCGAACATCAGGCCTTGCTGCGCTTGATCGGAACCTTGGTGGAGGTTCCCCCATACGCCGAGCA
This sequence comes from Rhodoblastus acidophilus, assembly GCF_025961575.1. Lineage (GTDB taxonomy): Bacteria > Pseudomonadota > Alphaproteobacteria > Rhizobiales > Beijerinckiaceae > Rhodoblastus > Rhodoblastus acidophilus_C. Next base: position 14,613 of record NZ_JAOQNX010000049.1, read on the forward strand.
GACCTCAGGGCTCAGCGACATGACGGCCGTCAGGCCGTATGACGATGAATGAGATCGTCGAAGTCCGATAAGTCAAAACCCTCCCATCATTACGGCCTGAGCCATTCGCAGGTCGCCCTTCGGCTGCGAATGTGGCATCGGGAATGGTCGCGAAGCTCATGATAAAAGTTGCGCGTGTTGAAATCGTGAACCCAGGCAGTGAAACAATTCGCGTGACGTTTCTGATCGAGCGCGGAGATCTCCACTTCACGATCCCCATAATCTTGAGCATGAAATCATTTGACGACACCGAAGTCATTCAGATCGCTCGAAACGAATTGCACAGTATCTTTTCAGATCTATCGACACAGACGCAGCAATGGACTCTGACGGATGATGATGTCAGACAGCTTTCGAGCATCAGCCGTCGTCCACCATCAAATCAGCCCGAGTCGTGAACCGATTGAACCAACCTGAGCTCTTCGTGCGGAGCCGATCTTGTCGACCGGCTCAGAGTCTGCTCACGCCTGCGACGTCGAATCTTCCGCCACCGCCAGGAGTCGCGCCAGCTCAGGGAGCGATTTGGCGCCCGTGCGCTTCATGACTTCAGCGCGATGGTTTTCCACCGTGCGCTGGCTGATGCCGAGATCGGCCGCGATGTTCTTGCTCGGTTGTCCCGCGAGCACCAATGCCATGACTTCGCGTTGTCTCTGCGTCAGACCCGAGAAACGCCTCGCAGCGTCCTCGCGCCAGGCCGCGTGTTTGCTGATGTCGCGCGCGTGATCGAGCGCGCGGTCAATGCTGGCGAGCAGTTCGTTGCGGCTCGCGGGCTTTTCGATGAAGTCCGAGGCGCCAGCCTTCATCGCTTGCACGGCAATGCGAACATCGGACTTCCCCGTGATCATCACCGTCGGCATTTCAGAGCCTTGCGCCTTTAGCCGCCGCAACAATTGCAGCCCGCTCATCCCTGGCAGGTAGGCGTCGATCAACAGGCAGGACTCCCGTCCGGGCCGCCAAGCCGTTAGGAACGACTCGCAATCGGCAAAGTCCTCTACCGTGCGGCCATCGTCCTCCAGCACGTTCCGAAGTTCGGCGCGCACATGCGCGTCGTCGTCGACGATGAAAATGACGGGCGGTTCGGGAAGAGCGGCGGCGCCCTGGGCGGGGGCGCGGGGGACAGGACTCGTCTCAGCCAGACTGCGCTCAATCGCCGCCGACACTTCCGCAAGCTTCACCGGCTTATTGAGCAGCGTGCAGCCGGCTTCGCGCACGGCGGCCAGAGTTTTTGCGGAGATATCGCCGGTGAGGATGATCGCCGGAACGAAGCGATGCAGTCTGTCTTGCACCGCGGCGACGACTGCGAGACCACTCATGCCGTTTGGCAGATTGAAATCTGCGAGGATCAAGTCAGGACGAAAATCGCCGCGCTGGACCAGTTCCAAGGTCTCGGGACCATCAGCGGCGAACGCCACGCCATGACCTTCCTCCCGGAGAGACGCGACCAGCAATTCGCGCAAGTCCGGATCGTCTTCGACAATCAGCACGGCCCCCTTGCGGGGCGTTGTCGCGCCGTCGCCGCAGCCGTCGTACCTGGGCGTCGGAGGCTGCGCGCCGATGACGCCGTCGGCGATCGGGACTTCGATGGAGAAAACCGAGCCGGCGCCCTCCCGCGAGCGCACCTTCACCTGATGGCCGAGCAGGGCGCCGATCCGCCGCACGATCGACAATCCCAGTCCAAGCCCGCGGCTGCGTTCGCGCGCTTCATTGGCGACCTGATGATATTCCTCGAAAATCGCCTGGATTTCGGCGTCGGGAATGCCCAGGCCAGTATCCCAGGCCTCGATGCGCAAAAATCCATCGCGACGGCGGCAGCCAAGCAAAATCTTGCCGCTTGGCGTATATTTCAGCGCATTCGCCAGCAAATTGCGGATCATCTGTTCCAGCAGGCGCGGATCGCTTCGGATCGTCAGACCGCAAGGAACCATGCGCAGGATCAGGCTTTTCGCCTGAGCCTGATAGACGTACGCGTCACGCAATTTGACCAGCAGATCATTGATGGGAAAACTGATGTGTTCGGCGCGCACGGCGCCCGCCTCGATCTGGTTGATGTCCAGGAGGGCATTGAGCATTTCGCTCATGGCGGCGAGCGTGTCGCCAATCCGCGCCGCCAGATTTTGCGCGCGTCCCCCTTCCACGGCGCGCGCCAGCAAACCGTGAAGCAGCGCCAGCGCCTGCAACGGCTGGCGCAAGTCGTGGCTGGCGGCTGCGAGAAAGCGCGATTTCGCCAGATCGGCGACCTCCGCCTTCCGGCGGGCGGTATCCAGCGCGTCGCTGGCTTTCTTCCTGTCCGTTATATCGACATAGGTGATGACCACGCCTTCGACGCCCTCCTGCTGGGTGCGATAGGGCAGAATGCGGCGCATGTACCAGGCGCCGCTCTGCGCTTCGATTTCGTGTTCGATCGGCTGGTGTTCGGCGAGCACGGTGCGGGCATCCGACAGCAGCGCGGCGTCGGCCACCAGGGGCGCGAGATTGGCCAGGGGACGACCGACATCGCCGGGGATGATGCTGAACAGCAATTTGGTCGATGGCGTGAAAAGGCGAATTCGAAGCTCGACATCGAGAAAGATCGTGGCGACATTGGTGCTGTAGAGCACATTCTGCAAATCGTCCGCCGTCCTGCGCTGCCGGTCGAGCGTTTCCTGAAGCTGACTGTTGAGCGCTGTCAACTCCTCGTTAAGGGATTGAAGCTCCTCCTTTGATGTCAGCAATTCCTCGTTCGCGGATTGGAGCTCCTCATTGACTGAAAGCGCCTCCTCGTTGATCGCCTTCTGCTCCTCTCCCGCGATCGCCAGCTCACGAATGGCGTCCTTCAGCTCGCTCCGGGTCGAATCCAGCTCCTGTTCCAGCTCCGCCACCCGCGCGGCGCCGCCAGACGCGCCGGAACGAGTTCGCGCGGGCGCCGGCGCTTCGTCGATGAAGCTGATCAGCGCCAATTCCTCGCCATCGCTGACAATGTATCGCGCCGAGATGGCGACGCCTATCCGCGCGCCATCGCGCTCGATCCGGCAGCCGCCGACCCGGACCGGCGCCTTGTCCAGGAAGACTTGCATGACCAATGACCGGAGCTTGGCGTTCAAGCCTGGCCGCGCCATGGCCAGCAAGTCATGGGTTGCCGCGCCGGATGCGACCGACAGATAGCGATCCGTCGGCCCCAGCGCAAACAGCTGTTCATGCTTCCGATTGATCAGAACCGACGCCGGCGCGTCATGTTCAAGCACCAGCCGCCGGCAAAGATCGGCCAGAACGGCTTCGCGCACGGGCGGGCTTTGCGGCGCCCGGCGCGCGGGGGCGCGCAAGCCATCTCCGCCCCAAACGCCCAAATCGCTTGGCCCTCCGCGCATCACATGACGAAAGACGCGATCCGTCCGGGAGATGGCTGTGAAGCGTTCCCGCTTTTCGCCTACGGACTCAGAGCCGCCCAGCAGAAGCACGCCGCCTTCGCGCAGGGCGAAATGGAAGATGTCCATGGCCTTGGTTTGAGCCTCGACGCCCATGTAGATCAGGACATTGCGACAGGAAATGAAATCCAATCGCGAAAAGGGCGGATCCGCCAGAAGGTCCTGCACGGTGAACAGCACGCTCGCGCGCAGATCGGGAGCGACCTTGAGACCGCCTTGATGCTTGAAAAAATATCGCGCCAACCGCTCCGCCGTGATATCGCCCGCGATGGTGAGCGGATACAGGCCCTCGCGGGCCTGAGCCACGGCGTCGGCGTCGATGTCGGAGGCGAAAACCTGAAACTTGATGTGCCGCCCGCTGGCCGCGACGGCCTCGTGAAAGAGAATGGCGAGGGTATAGGCCTCCTCGCCAGTGCTGCATCCGGCAACCCAGATGCGCAAGGGCTGGTCCTCCGGATGCAGCCTGACAAGCTCGGGAATCACTTCCACGCCAAGAACATCGAACACTCTGGAATCGCGAAAGAAACCGGTGACATTGATCATGAGATCCTTGGCGAGCAGATCCAGCTCCTGCGGATCGTGGCGCAGCCTTTCCAGATAGGCGCTCACGTCGTCGCCGTGCAGCGCCATGCGCCGCTCGATGCGGCGCTGTAGCGTGCCCCGCTTGTAAAGCGTGAAGTCGTGGGCGGTCTTGCTGCGCAGCAATTCGAGAATTTGCGCCAGCCAGGGTTGGGCGGGCGGCGGCATCCGCGGGTCAAGTTTCAGGATCGCCTGAGGAATTTCAGCCGCGGGAAGAACCAGATCGACCATTCCGGTCTCGATGGCGCTGCGCGGCATGCCTTGGAAGTCCGCCTCATCCGGATCTTGCGCGATGACCAAGCCGCCGGCGGCCTTGATCGCCTTCAGGCCTGTGCTGCCGTCGCCGCCCGTGCCCGAAAGCACCACGCAAATGGCGCGCGCGCCCATATCGTCGGCGAGTGATTGCAGCAGGAAATCGAAAGGCAGGCGGGCGCCATGCCGCTCCCGCGGTTGCGACAGTTTGAGCGCGCCATCAACGACCGAGAGCGAGACGCCTGGCGGAATCACATAAAAATGTTCCGGCGTGACGGCCATGCCATCCGCCGCCTCGCAAACTTTCATCGCCGTGTGTCCGGCGAGCAGATCGACCAGCATGCTGTCATGGGTCGGATCGAGGTGCTGGACCAGAATCAAGGCGAGTCCGCTGTTCGGGGGCAATGCGTCCGCCAGAGCCTTGCAGGCGTCGAGCCCTCCGGCGGAAGCGCCGATCGCCACGACGGGAAAAGCCGGCGCATGTATCGGAAAAGCGCCCCGGCTCGCTTTGTAACGAGGTGAACGGCTTGGCTTGGAGATGGCTTTCCGCATGCGAAATGGGTTCCCGACTTCGCCTGCGCGATGAAGATGTATTTGACGCTATCATCTTTTTTCCAAAACGTACAAATGATTGAAGATAGGCTATGTCAGTAATCGCCGTACGTCCCGCACGGGCGCGAAAGGGCGATAAAAACACTTCAAAACTGCGCCGCCAGAGCGCGTCACGCGACGGACAAACCAGCATGAAAAATCTTCGCGTAATGATCATCGAAGACGATAACGCTCTTGCGTCCGCCCTGGCCGAACTGATCGAAATCCTTGGCCACGAGGTCGTCGCCATGGAAGCGTGCGAGAGCGGCGCCATCGCTTCAGCCACGCTTGCGAAACCCGATCTGATGATCGTCGACGCTCATTTGGTCTCGGGCAGTGGCGTCGCGGCCGTCGACGCGATCACGCGCGTCGGCCCTGTCCCTCATTTTTTCATTACCGGCGATATGCGATCGCTGCGAACATTGAAGCCGGAGGCGATCATATTGCAGAAGCCCTATTTCGACAGCGACCTGATACGGGCCATCGCCTTGGCGGTGGGACGCTCATACTGATCGGCCTGACCGGATGGAGTCTCCGACGTCGGTCGCAACCACGAAGCCCGGCAGTTTCAATCTCGACCGGGTCATGGAGTCGGTGACGGCATCCGCCAGAGGCGCCAACTGACAATGAGGCGTGGTGGGCGGCCAAGATTAAGCCGCTCGCCCCGCAACACGGCCCGCGGCCCAGGTGAACCATTCCTATAAGCTATGGATTTCGACTGTTGCGTCGGATTTCGCCCACCAGATCATTTTCGCTCAACGGTCGTGGCCCGGTCATGGACTGGTTCGTCTCAAATTCATGAATCGAGCATTGAAAGGGTCAAACCATGAAGCGCATGTTTCTTGCGATCCTTTTCTGCATTTTCTCCGGCCCGGTCTTTGCCGCCGATCCCCTGCCGTCCTGGAATGACGGCCCAGCCAAACAATCCATCATTGCTTTTGTCGCCAAGGTCACGACGGCCGGCTCGCCGGACTTCGTGCCGCCGGCCGAGCGCATCGCCACGTTCGACAACGACGGAACGCTGTGGAGCGAGCAGCCGGCACCGGTCTAACTGTTCTTCGCGCTCGACCGCGTCAAGGCGCTCGCGCCGCAGCGTCCCGAATAGAACACGATGAAGCCCTCATCCGTCAGACTTATGAGATGATGCTGGAGGACTGGGGTCATGAGACGCTCAGCGCCGCCACCGGCGAGGTCGCGCTTGATCGCGCCGCACAGGCGAACTGGGGCGCTGCGGCGGCGATGATGTCCGCCTGCAACTTGCGCAATTCCGGCGTCGCCTTCGCGACAATGCCAGCGATTCCCAGCCCGCCACCGGCTGCGATGTAGGCTCCGGACCCATAAATCGCTTGGCCTGAGCGGCGGGTTATGATTCAGGGCTTCCGAAAGGAAGCGCGGATGAATCGAGATCAGTTCTGGCTCACGG
>NZ_JAOQNX010000050.1 GCF_025961575.1 Rhodoblastus acidophilus
CCGGGCGACAACATTTCGATGGACGTGTCGCTGATCGTTCCGATCGCGATGGAAGAGAAGCTGCGCTTCGCCATCCGCGAAGGCGGCCGCACCGTCGGGGCCGGCGTCGTCGCTTCGATCATCGAGTAATCGTTCGCAAGAACGGGATTTTTGGGGGAGCCTAGAGGCTCCCCTTTTTTGTGATTCGCTCACTTGTTTCGACCTATGATGCGCCGTTTAGCGCATGTTATCTTGCGCACGGCGTTTAGGTTAAGCGATGAAAGAAGCGATACGATTATTGCAGTCTTTTTGGAAAAACGATGCCGAGAAATTCTCAGCAAAAGACGCCTTGTCGATGTGTTCGTTTTACAAAGAGACCACTCGCAGGAATGCGTCACTGTTTAATAAATGTATCAGGAACAATATTGTTCTCTTCGATCAGTTTGTGTCTTGGTATACCCGAGTGGCAACGGTTCTATGTTATTCTGGAACCGGAGAGCAAATAAAATCGCGTGCAGCTTATGCGTCCCTATGTTCCGCGATAGTGTCGTTGATGATTTCCATTCGTCATCAAGTTACCCTAGGGCATGATCTCGCCGCAAAAATCCTCCTCCGCTCACTGTGTGAGTATGTCGAGACCTTGTCGCTGCTGCTTGTCGAGCCGGGATTGGTCGCCGAATTTCAAAAGGAAGAGTTTAGTGACGCGAACTTGTTTTGGCATCGCAACGTCAAGTCTCTGAAGGCGCGAAAAGCCGTTATTCGAGCTGCTGTTGGAGATAGCTTGGACGAAAAGTTTTTAACAGAATGGTTGGAATGGCTACGAGAAGAAGACACCATTCTGTCCCTGGCAGCCCATCCATCGTTCGTGGCCGCGTCGATGACAAGGTTCCTCATAAACAGCGACGACAATCCGGATGGGCCTTTGGAGTGGCCGCCGTTTCTCGGGTATGTTTCGGATTTTTCGGTAAGAACACTCAGGTACGCAATCCTCACTGCGTCAACTCCGGTAATCATCGCAGACTTTCCATTTGGAAAGCGAGGGAAGTTGACTGGACAAATGAAATTTGATGAGCGTGAATCAATGCACGTAGCGATCGAAAAAGAAAGAATTGTGCTCTTAAGCGTGATAAGATTCGTCATAGAAGAAGCTAGCGAAAACCCAGCATTTACGGCGAGTTTAGGCCGATAGTAGAGGCTCACTGTAGCTCGAGAGGCGTCCGCTAGAGCTATGCTCGTGCACGCGAGGAGGCCGTGTCCGGAGGGCACGACTTCGTCCGTTTCGATACGCTGTATGGATTGATTGTTCGTGGCGTCCTCGACATTTTGACCGCGCCACGCTTTTTTTCGTCTATTTAAGCGTCGCGTGGGCTTGCGTTACGGCGGTCATTCCGATTAGAAGGACACACGCTTCGGCGCGTAGGAGTGTAGCTCAGTTGGTAGAGCACCGGTCTCCAAAACCGGGTGTCGTCGGTTCGAGCCCGGCCACTCCTGCCAGTCTTTCAAGACCTTAGAAACGCCATGCGACGCCCCCCAGACCATTTGGTCAGGAGGGTAACGAAAACCGCATGGCGCCGTGATCTTAAGGGAGCCCTTCGCGGCAGAGTGGGAAAGCCCGGCTTTGCTTTCGCGGGACCGCCGTCAGGCTGTGACCCTGCGCCCCCTCCTTTGTTAAAGTCAGCCCACCAAATTCTTCAGCATTTGCCAGGGAACCAGCGGCCCAAGCATCAGTACAGCCGAGAGCATCACTGCAACACGTTCCATACCCGTGGTTTGCCGAAGAAACTCCCGAACGCTTGTCGCTCGATTTTGTTCAGTCATATGCTAGCCCTCCACATTGACCTTTTCGATGAACGCGGAGAGGACGGATTGGGTTCAAAATTCAATTTTTAATTATTTGAAATCATGAGTTTTTTATTGTTGCGGACGACCTGAGCCGCCAACGCGCTGTTTCGACCGCCGTTCAAATCCACGCCCCGTGATCGCGGCAAATTGCCAAATCATGACAAGGATGACGCGGTCGCCATGTGCAGCCTGGTTGCCGAGAATTGCGAACACAAACGTCGCAGAAAGAAAAACCCCGCCAGCGGTTTTCACCGTGCGGGGCCCGCTCCAAGGCGTCTGTACATCCGAGCTCGCCTTGGAATTGAGCGTAGAATGCCCTGTGATTGTGACAGACGTATGACGCTTCGCGCCCCTGCGGACGCGCGCAGCGCGGCGGCGGCGCAGAAATCGTGGCGTCTCCCCATTTTTCGGCTATTCGTTCTGCTGGAATGAGAGCCCCCGGACGGGGGCGCGCCGTTTGGAGCTTTGGATGTTTCAAGACGCCTACGCCAGTTTACGGGAAATCTTCACGCCGCCCTTTCGCTCCGTCATGGCGAAATCCCTCGGCCTGACCGTGACGATTCTGATCGCGCTGGGACTCATGCTCGACAGACTGGCGCTCTACGAGACCACCAACGTGGCGCCCTGGATCGCGATGATCGTCAAGGTGATCGCCGCCCTCGGGCTTTCGGTCGGGCTGTTCTTCCTGGTCGCGCCGGTGTCGATGCTCGTCGCCGGATTTTTCCTCGACGAACTCGCCGAACACGTCGAAGCCGGGATCTATCCCGACGGGCGAAAAGGCGTCGCGGCGCCCCTGTCCGAGTCGCTCGCCTTGGCCCTCAGGTTTTCGCTGGTGTCGCTGGCCGTCAACATCGCGGCCTTCCTCCTCTGGCTGCTGCCCGGGGTGAACGCCATCATCTTCTTCGCCGCGAACGCCTACCTGTTCTCCCGCGAATATTTTGAAATGGCCGCGTCGCGGTTCATGACCAGCGAAGCGATCCGGGCGCTGCGCCAGCTCAACCAGCTCAAGATTTACGCCTACGGCCTGGTCATTGCTTTGGTCGTGGTGACGCCCATCCTGAACCTGTTCACGCCCTTGTTCGGCATCGCCTTGATGGTCCGCCTGAACAAGAGGCTGATGCCGCGCCTCCCCGCGCCATAATCCGGCTCTTTATTTCAATGGCGCGCGGCGCCATCTGACATGAAGAGGAGGGAGCGATGGCGGAGGCCCCGACACGCAACCGCTATGTCGACGTCCCCAAAAAAGCGGACTGGACCATAGAGCAGGATTGGCCGTCCTATTCGGCGCAGGAGCACGACCGCTGGCGGCGCCTGTTCGACCGGCAGGCCCGGCTGCTTCCCGGCCGCGCCTGCCAGGCTTTTCTCGACGCCAAGGCCAAGCTCGGCCTGTCCGGCGCCGGCATTCCCGATTTTGACACGCTTTCGCAACGCTTGCAGGCGCTGACCGGCTGGCGCGTGGTCCCGGTCGCTGGCCTGATCCCGGACGAGATGTTCTTCACCCATCTCGCCAACCGCCGCTTTCCCGCCGGCGCCTTCATTCGTCGCGAAAGCGAACTCGACTATCTCGAAGAGCCCGACGTGTTCCACGACGTGTTCGGCCATGCGCCGCTGCTCGCCGATCCCGTTTACGCGCGCTTCATGGAGGCCTACGGCCGGGGCGGCTGTCGCGCGCTCAAACTGGGGCGCCTGCGCAATCTCGCGCGCCTTTATTGGCGCACCGTCGAGTTCGGCCTGATCGACACCCCGGAGGGTTTAAGAATTTTCGGCGCCGGCTTGCTGTCCTCGCCGGCCGAAGCTGTGTTCGCGCTGGACGACGCCTCGCCGCACCGCCTCGCCTTCGACCTCGAACGCATCATGCGCACAAAATACCGCATCGACGATTTCCAGCAGTGTTATTTTGTCATCGAAAATTTCGACAGCCTGCGCCGCGCCTGCGACCAGGATTTCGCCCCGCTCTACGCGCGCCTGGGCGCGGCGCCGGACATCGAAGCCGACGCCATTGTCGAAACCGATCGCGTCATCACGCGCGGCGATCTCCATTATTCTCGAAACAAAACCGCCTAATCGTCCAGCGCCAAAAGTCCGGCGTCGCCGCCAAAGGCCGCCGTGTTCACCGTCATCGTGGTCTCGCGCAGGAAACGGCGCAGATAATCGGGCCCGCCGGCCTTGGGGCCGGAGCCGCTCAGCCCATGCCCGCCAAACGGCTGCGCGCCCGGCACGGCGCCGATCATGTTGCGGTTGACGTAGAGATTGCCGGCGGGCGCGCGGGCGAAAAATTCGGCGATGCGCCGCTCGATCCGCGTGTGCAGGCCAAGCGTCAGACCGAAGCCGGTGGAGGCGATCTCGTCGAGCAAAGCCGAGAATTTATCCGCGCGCCAGGTCGTCACATGCAGCACAGGCCCGAAAATCTCGCTCGTCAGGTCGCGCGGGCGCCCGATCCGCACAATATGCGGCGCGACGAAAGACCCCGCAGGCGCCGCGCCGGCAAAAAGCGCGTGTCCCGCAGAACCTGAAATCGCCGCGTCCAATTTCGCCTTGGCCTCGGCGTCGATCACCGGGCCGACATGCGTGCAAATTTTTCGGGGGTCGCCGACCTTCAATTCGCGCGCCGCGCCGATCAGCATGTCGAGCGCCGGTTGCGCGATATCCTCTTGCAGGCACAGCAGACGCAACGCGGAGCAGCGCTGTCCCGCCGAACGAAAGGCCGAGGTCAAGACATCGTCGGTCACCTGCTCGAGCAGAGCGGTGGAATCGACAATCATCGCATTGACGCCGCCGGTTTCGGCGATCAGCGGGATGAGGCCGCCCGCGCGTTGCGCCAAAGCCGTCTGGATCGCGCGCGCCGTCGCCAACGATCCGGTGAACACGACCCCGCCAATGCGCGCATCGCCGACCAAAAACGCGCCAAGCCTTTTCGAGCCCGGCAGGAACTGCAAAACGCCCGAGGGAACGCCCGCGGCCAACAAAATGTCGACGGCCTCGCGGGCGATCAGCGGCGTCTGTTCCGCCGGCTTGGCGAGGACGCAATTGCCCGTCGCCAAAGCCGCCGCGATCTGGCCGACGAAAATGGCCAAGGGAAAATTCCACGGCGAGATGCAGACGAACAGCCCGCGCCCGCCGCGTTCGTAGCGATTGGATTCCCCCGCGACCGCCGGCAAGGTTTTGGTGGCGCAAAGCCGCCGCGCCTGCGTCGCGTAAGTGCGGCAAAGGTCGGCGGCCTCCCGCACTTCGGCGAGCGCGTCGTCGAGCGTCTTGCCGGCCTCGTCCTGCAGCAAGGCGATCAACCGGCCGCGCCGCGCCTCAAAAGCATCGGCGGCGGCCTCGAGCAGGCGCGCGCGCTGTTCGACGGGTGTTGCCCGCCATGCCGGAAAGGCGGCTTGCGCCAGGCTCAAGGCGCGATCCGCCGCCTCCTCATCGGCTTCGACGACGGTTCCGATCACCTCGCCGTCCACAGGCGATTGTCGCGGGCGCGCCGCCGCCCGGCAGGCGACGCTCGGCAAGGCGTCCACGCGTCGCCCGCTATGCGGCGCGATCTCGGCGAGCAGCGCCGCCAAATCTGCGGAGCAGCCAAACTCGACGCCGCGCGAATTGCGGCGCAGCGGCAGATAAATGTCATCGGGCTTGCGCAATGACGCATGCCGCGCCCGCCCGTCCGCAAGCGCCTCCAGCGGGTCCGCCAGCAGCGCGTCGTCAGCAAGAGTCCGGTCGGCGACGCGGGCGACGAACGAGGCGTTGGCGCCGTTCTCGATCAGCCGCCGCGCCAGATAGGCGAGCAGGTCGCGCTGCGCGCCCACCGGCGCATAGACCCGGCAAGGCGCGCGTTCGCGCAGCGCGGAATGCAAGGCCTCGCCCATGCCATGCAGCCGCTGGAATTCGAATTGCGCCCCGGCGCCGGCGCGGCTCAGCAGCGCGGCGGCGGTGACGGCGTTATGGGTGGCGAATTGCGGATAAAGCGCGGGCGCGGCCAGCAGTTTCTCCGCGCAGGCGAGAAAATTCAGATCGGTCATCGCCTTGCGGGTGAACACCGGATAATCCGCGAGCCCGCGCTCCTGCGCGCGCTTGATCTCTGTGTCCCAATAGGCGCCCTTGACCAGCCGCACCATCAGCCGGCGCCCGAAAAAGCCGGCCAGCGCCTGCAAATGATCGATCAGTGCGAGCGCGCGTTTTTGATAGGCCTGCACCGCGAGGCCAAATCCCTCCCAGCCGCGCAGCGAGGGATCGGCGAGCACGCGGCCAAAAATTTCTAACGACAGCTCCAGCCGATCCGCCTCTTCGGCGTCGACGGTGAGGCCGAGGTCGCGGTCGCGGGCGAGCCGCGCCAGCTCCAGCACGCGCTGCGGCAATTCAGCCAACACGCGCTCGCGCGACAAAGCCTCGTAACGCGGATGCAGAGCGGACAATTTCACCGACACGCCCGGCCGTTGGCGCGGCGAATCCCCCTGCGCCGCCTCGCCCACGGCGACGATGGCCTGCGCATAGGCGTCGAAATAACGCGCGGCGTCCTCGCGCGTGCGCGCGCCTTCGCCGAGCATGTCGAAGGAGTGCAGATCGGAGGTTTTTTTCGTGCGCGAAAACGCCTCGGCGATGGTCTCGGCGAAGACAAATTGGCCGCCCAGCACTTTGATCGTTTGTCGCGCGGCGGCGCGCAAAGCCGGCGCCCCGAGCCGCAGCGCCACGCCGGCGGCAAGATTGTGGGCGGAAAAATCGGCTTGAACCAATCGAGAAGACACGCCGAGGGCGAAAGCGCAGGCCTGGATCAGCGTCTGCTCCGATGTCGCGCGATGGGCGCCGAAATCGCCCGCCGCGAGCTTGTCGGCGAGCAGCAGGTCGGCGGTGGGAGTGTCGGGCGCGCGGACCAGCGATTCCGCCAGCGCCATAATGGCGAGCCCCTCGCGCGACGACAGTTTGAACTCCTGCAAAAACGCCTCGACGCCGGCGACGCCCCCCACTTTTGCGCGCACGGCGCGCACCAGGTCGCGGGCGAGGGCGCGCTCCGCTTCCGCTTCGTCGCGCGCCGAGGCGCGAAAGCGATGCAAAAAATCCTCGTCCGGCGGCGCATAGGCGGCGCGAAAGCTCGGCGCGTCCATCATGCTTGCGTCTTCATCGGGCTCTCCTCCGCCCCGCAAAAAAAAAACGGGGCCGACGCGCCGCCATTGCCGGAAAGCCGACCGCGTTCTGCGTCCTGTTCCGATCTGCAAGGAACGCGAGCGCGGCCATTGCGTTCCCTTCGCGGTCAATTGCATCCGGGGGGAACGCATATGGGCGTCTGGAGAAAAATCATCGACGCGGTTTCGCAGGACGACGGCGCGGCAAGCATGTATTCGGCGCTGATCGGCGTGCCGCTGACCTTCGATCCGCCGCCCGGCGCGAAGCCCATTCACGACAAGCCGCCGCATCCGTCGCGGCCCTCGCAGGCGACGCGAAAATAGCACGGGGCCGGCGCGGCGGCTCAAGCCGGGCGCGGAATGGGCGCATGGTCCGGCGTCGCTTGGCCAGAGCGCCGGGGGAAACCGGCCTGCGGTCGCTCGGCGATCGGTCGCTCAGGCGATCGGTCGTTCAGGCGATCTTCGCCCCCATGCGCAACCCGCCCCAATGCTTGCCGCGCACGAAAATCGGCGCCGAAATATCCTTGATCAGCGCCACCTGGCCGCCGCCGAGATCGCGGGGATAGGTCTGGCTCAGGCTTTCCGCGGTGTTGCGGCCCGCCATCAACCCGGTCATGTCGTCGAAAATGCGCCGGTTGCGGCTGTTGGCGTTGTTCCACACGGGGTCCGGCCCCTGCGGCGCCGAATATTTCTTGTTGTGCACCGGCAGATAGCCGTTGTGATCGACGGCGGCCGAAAACACGATGGCCGAATCCAGCGCAAGAATCGGCTCCTGGATCGCGGGCAGATTGGCCTCGAGAAACGCCAAAGCGCGGTTGCGGAATTGCTGCGGATTGGTCCCGGGGATCGGAATGTAGTTGACGTCGAACAGATCGGCTTCGGCGATGGCTCCCGCAGCCAGGGATTTTTCGAACAGCGTCGAGATCATCGCGGCGCGTGAGATCACAATGTCGCGCAAGGCGCGCTCCCTGCTCAGCAGCCGATCCATCAGCGCCTTCAACGCCGCGGCGGTCTGTTTCGGCGTTTCCGTGAACAGCAGCCTGACGCCGAAATCGGCGGGCAGGGCGCGGGCGCGCACCGCGCCAATGTCCTGAAGCGCGAGTTCGACCAGATCGCCGGCTTGCAGCGGGACGCCATTGACCAGCGCCGAGCCCTCGGAAATCTCCAACACCTCGGCCGAAACCGTCTGGCCGCGAAAGTTCAGGCGCGCGGCGATCTTGGCGGGCGAGCGCGGGAACTTGCGCTGGTCGACGTCGACGAAATTCTTCAGCGTCACCGAAAGCCGCTTGGTCAGATGCGCCGAGAGCGCGCTCACCTGGCGCGATTGCGAGGCGACCTTTTCCGTGGCCTCATCGGCCTCGCCGACCGCGCCATTGAAGAGATCGACGCTGCCGCCCAATTGGGCGGCGCCCTGGGCGGCGGAATTGGCGCTCTGCCCCACTTCCTGGATGGCGCCGATCTGCTGGTCCGAACTGCGCGCCACCGCGCTGGCGATTTCGGCGATGCGGCCGATAATGTCGCGGACTTCTTTCATCGAGGCGACCGAGGAGCGCACGGCGGTCTCGATCTCGCCGATCTGGGTGGCGATGTCGCGGGTGGCGACGCTGGTGCGCTGCGCCAGGGACTTGACCTCATTGGCGACCACGGCGAAACCGCGCCCGCTTTCGCCGGCGCGCGCCGCCTCGATGGTGGCGTTGAGCGCCAGCAGGCTGGTCTGGCTGGAGATGCCGGAGATCAGCGTGACGATCTCGGTGACCCGCGCCGCGCAGGAGGCGAGATCGGAAAAGCGCTGCTCGGCGCCGTCGGCGCGGGTGACGGCGTCATGCACCAGGGCGTTGGCGTCATTGGCCTGGCGCCCGACCTCCTGGCTCGAGGCGTGCAGCTCCTCGACCGCGGCGGCCACGGCGCCGATGGACTGGCTGGCGGTTGCGGCGCCGTCGGTCACCAGGGCGACGCCGCCGCGCAATTCGCCGATGACTTTTTCCAGATCGGCGACAATGGCCCGCATCGCGCCGGATTGGGTTTCCGCCGCCGCGTTCGAGGCGACCATTTCCGCATCGACGGCGCGCAGCAGTTCGGCGGCCTCCTTCTCGCGGGAGACGCTGTCGCAGCCGGACACATAGGCGTCGAAGCTCGCCGCCATATCGGCGAAGACCATGTCGAGCACCCGCCCCACAAGGGCGGCTTCGCGGGACTGGCGCCCCAGCGCGCCCCGGACGAGCCCGCTGGTCAACAGGCCATAGGTTTCGACGAAGGTTTTGGGCGACAGCGCGGCGCGCGCCTGGGCCTCGCCGATCCGGCGGGCGCGCAAAACCTGGTCCTCAGTCGTCGGCTGCGCAACCAGCTCGCGCCAATGCGCGCGCAAGTCGGGCAGGAGGCTGGACAGCGCGGCCTGGGCCGGGTCGGAGGCCAGGCGGGCGCGCACATCCTCGATCACGCCGTCGATCTGGGCGGGCAGGAGCGCGGGCTCGTCTTCCGTCGAGGCGGCGAAACGCGATCTTGCAAGCCGGGAAAGCGGCATTTTGTCATGCTCCGGAGTTATGACGGCATTGACCAAGGTTAACCGTCAGAGCTTGCGCAAAACCTTCGGTCTCTTTCGCGCGCCCTATGACCTTTTGCATAGGCGGGACAAGACGAAGGTCACTATCGGAAACCTTGCGTTAGCGTTAATCGGGGCGCGCTCCAGCAGGAATCGTGCAGCGATGTCAAGCAGGGACCCGAATCCCATCGACCGAATGGTCGGCGGCAATCTTGAGGCGGCGCGTCGCCGCGCCGGTCTTTCCGTCGTTTGCGTCTGCGAGGCGATCGGCGTCGACGAAATCCGATATCGCCGCTTCGAGACCGGCCGCGAGCGCATCGACGCGCGCAGCCTGCAACAGATTTGCCGTCTGCTCGGCGTCTCGCCGATCGTCTTCTTCTCCTCCCTCTCCGTCATCGAGGCCGATGGCGAGGAGAGGCCGAGATGGATGTGCTGAGCCTCTAGAGCCCGTCCGGTGAACTTTCCTTGCGCGCCTCGATCCAGGTCAGCGCGGTGATGGAAAAGAAGCCGCCGAGCCAGGATCCCAGCGCCGCGAACAGCACATAAAGCCAGTTCGACGTGTAGCTGATCACCGCGAAAGCCGACATCAGATACCACAGGCTGCTCCAGTTGGCGGCGGCGACGCGCCGGCGCGCCGCGACCGAGGCGTTGAACAGGACATAGACCGCGTCGGTCGCCGCCGTGGAGGCGAGCACGCCGAGGGCGATCAGGGGATCGAGGGCGGGAAGCATGGATCGGGACCTCCAAAGGGGTCCCGATCTTATCATGGGTCGCCGCGTGTCGGCGTCAGGCGATGGCGGCGCGGGCCGCGCGCCGCGCGCCGGGAGCGGGGAGGGCGCGACGCCGTCCGTCGATCCGGCCGCCGCTCAGCGCCGCGCCCTTGAGCTGGTCGAAGGCCTCGCGGATGCCGCCGACCGCCAGATCGAGATTATCCAGCGCGCGTTCGCGATTGTTCAGGTCGGCGGCTTCGGCCAGCCGCAAGCTGTCGAAGGCGACCGCCAGCGAATTGGTGGCCGCCGCGAGTTGCGGCCCGAGCGCGGGAAAATAAAGCCCGACCAGAATGTTCAGTTCGGCGACGTCCTCGTTGAGGGCGGTCATCTCATCGGCGGCGCGCGGAAAGGTCCGGGTCTGCGCCAGGTCGTAGCGGGCGCGGAAGAAGGCCATGGCGTCGACAAAGGTTTTTTCCGCGCGGCGATAGAGTTCCTCGGATTTCTGGCTCTTCAGCCACAATCGTTCGCGCGAGATGGAGATGAAATAGGCCGCCGCCGCCGACCCGCTGACGGCGCCCAGGATCAACAGTCCATATAACAACGCGCTCATGACAGACTCCGCTTATGTCATTGATCAAGCTGGCATTAAGCTTATAATTAAAGCTTAATCGGCGAGCGCCGCGGCCATTCATGGCTAGGAAAGCGTTCCATGGTTTCGCCGGGAAAAGCCTGACCTGCGTCGCTCGGCGCCCCAATTTGGCGCGTCTTTCCGCCCGCCAAGCGCCTCGGCGGGCGTAAAGACGCGCGCCGCGAATTTCCAAATGGTTTCAATTCAAGGTTGCATTCTATTTACACCCTTAAGCTAAAAAGACGTTATGGCGCATCCGGCGCCGGGGCGAGGGGATGGCGTAAGTGGCGGAGTCAGGCGGCGCCGCATCGGTGCGGCGGGGCGGGTCGCAAAACCTGCTTTACAATCTGGCCTGCGCTCTCTGCGTGGCGGCGCCGCTTCTCGTCTGCCGCTTCGGTCTGCTGGCCGACGCCGCCGCGGCCGCCTTCCTGCTCGCCCTGCTGCTCAGCGCCGTTCCTTCCCTCGCCGCGCTGGCGAAATTCGACCTGCCCGAGGAATGGCCGGTCTGGTCGGGCGCTTTCGCCGCGCTGACCACCGGCGCCATGGCTTTCGTCAGCGTCACGCCGCCGGTTCCCGCCGACATGCGCCTGACCGGCGCGCTCGCCGCGCTCGGCCAGGCCGTGCTCGCCATGGAGAGCGAGGCGCCGCAGCCGCTGGCGCGCTGGCGCGGCGCGCTGGCGCTGGGGCCGCTGGCGGTGGGCCTGGCGATGCGCCACACGCCCGACGCCTATGTCGGCGTCGCCGGCGTGCTCGCCCTGTTCCTGGCCCTCCCCTTGATTTCTCGACGCATCCAGCGCGTCGCCGAGACGGAGACGGAGGCCGAAAACCGGCTGACCTCGGCGCTCAACGGGGTCAGCCAATGTTTCGGCCTGTTCGGCAAGGGGCAGGTCTGCCTGTCCGGCAACGCCGAATTCCTGCGGCTGTTCAAGCTCACCCCCCACGAGGCGCGCGGCCGCACCCTGACCGACATGATGAGCCATCGGCTGGCGCTGCCGCTGAAAGATCGCGGCGACATCGACCGCCTTCTCGACCTCGCGGCGGCGGCGCAAAAGAAGAAGCTGAAGCAAAAACTCTGCGTCGATCTCTCGGGCGACCGGATCATGGAATTCGTGTTCTCGCCGACGCCCGACGGCCTGTCGCTGCAGGTCGAGGACGCCACGCGCCGCCGCGCCGAGGAGGTGCGCATCGAGCGCCTGGCGCGCACCGACGACGTCACCGGCCTGGCCAATCGCGCCGCCTTCCGCGAAATCCTGGAAGAGGCGGGCGCTCAGGCCGCGGCCAGTCCCTTCGCCATTTTCATGATCGATCTCGACCGGTTCAAGCAGGTCAACGACACCATGGGCCATGCCGCCGGCGACAAGCTGTTGTCGCGGGTGGCCAAGCGCCTGCTCGATCTCGCCGCCGAGGGCGAGGAGGTGGCGCGGCTCGGCGGCGACGAATTCGTCGTGCTCGCGCCGATGGACCGCGAGCAGGCCGGCCATTTCGCCGCCCGCATCGTCGAGGCGGTGAGCGAGCCCTATCAGATCGAGGGGTCGAAGCTGCTGATCGGCGCCTCGGTCGGCGTGGCGCTGGCGCCTGAGGATTCCTCCAGCGCCTCCGACCTGATGAAAGCCGCTGACATGGCGCTTTACGCGGCCAAGGACAGCGGCCGCGGCGGCTGGCGCTATTTCACCCGCGACATGGCCGAGGACGCCCGCCGCCGCCAGCAGATCGAGCAGGACCTGCGCATCGGCATCGGCCGCAACGAACTCGAAGTGCATTACCAGCCGATCATCAGCCTTGCCAAGCGCCGCATCTGCTGCTGCGAGGCGCTGGTGCGCTGGCGCCACCCCACGCAAGGCATGATTTCGCCGGCGCTGTTCATTCCGATCGCCGAGGAATCCGGGCTGATCGTTCCGCTCGGCGAATATGTGCTGCGCCAGGCCTGCGAGGACGCCAAGAGCTGGCCGCGCACGGTGCGGGTCGCGGTGAATTTTTCCGCCCACCAGTTCGCGCGCGGCGGCGTCGCCGAAATGGTGCGCCGCGCCCTGCGCGACACCAAATTTCCGCCCAACCGCCTCGAAGCCGAAATCACGGAATCCGCGCTGATGAGCGATGCGGACAATGTTTTGGCGACGCTGGACGAATTGCGCGATATGGGCGTGCGCGTGGCGCTCGACGATTTCGGCACGGGCTATTCGTCGCTCGCCTATCTGAGCCGCTTCCGCCCGGACAAGGTGAAGATCGACCAGTCCTTCGTCCGCGCCATGGGCAAGAACGCCGCGGCTCTGGCGATCATCAAGGCGGTGCGGGCGCTGGCGAAGGAGCTTAGCATCGACATGCTGGTCGAGGGCGTGGAGACCCAGGAGCAGCTCGACATTCTGCGCGCCAATGGCGCCGACGAGGCGCAAGGCTTTTTGTTCAGCAGGCCGCGTCCGGCCAATGAGATCGCGCGTCTGGTCTCCGATCCCGCGCAATTGCCGCGGGCGCGCAAACTCAACAATCCCGAAGACGCCGCCTGGACCTCCCCGTTCGAGCGGGTCGACCCCAATGTGGTGGCGCTCCGGCCGGAATCGATTGCCTAAGCGTCAGGTCCGGTCGGCGTAGGGCGGAACCTCCACCAGGGTTCCGATCAGGCGCAGCAAGGCCTGACGTTCCGGCGCATTCGCATCCTTGCTCAGGAAGGTCACGAGTTCGATGGGCGAGAGATGCCCGCCCGAGGGCGCGTTGGGCTGGTGAAGGATGAAGGCGCGGCCATTGGCCGGCTCGCGCGCCAGGAACCAGGCGTCGCCGTTGGGGCTGCGGTACAATTCTTGCCGGTCTGACATGTCGCTTGATCCTTGTTGGCTTGGCGGCCGGCGATTACGAGCGCCGCACCATTTTGATGGGCGCCATCGGGTGGCGCGACATCCGGGCGATTTCCTGATCTTGCGCCTCAAGGAACGCCCGCGCCGGCTCATCGCCGTCGAGGCCGCCCAGAATGTCGCGGGGCACGCGCCGGTTGGAGCGCGTGGCGCCGTCTTCATAAATCACGTCGAACAGGACGAATTCGCTTTTTGAACCAGGTTTGCGCGGCACTTTCTTAAATCTCCGGAAGGAAGGGAACGCGACCCCTCGCTCAAGCCGAGGGGGTCGCCGTCGAGACATTTGCCGCCGTGGCTGGGGCGGCGGCCGGTCGCCGGGGGCGCGCGGGCTTGCGTTTGGGCATGGGCAGCAGCCCCTCATATTGGGCTTTCTTGCGCGCCTGCTTGCGCGAGCGACGGATCGCCTCGGCCGCTTCCCGCGTGCGCTTCTCCGAGGGTTTTTCATAGGCGCGGCGCTGCTTCAGTTCGCGGAGCACGCCTTCGCGTTGAAGCTTCTTCTTCAGCACGCGAAGCGCCTGATCGATATTGTTGTCACGAACCAAGACTTGCACGATGGCTCCAATCTCTGAGGAAAAAGGCCGAGAGCATTTTCGAGCGAACGGACTGCCGCTCCGCGTCAAAGAAAATGCGTAAAAAGGATGATCGATCTAACGGCTTATTGGCGCACGGCGGTCAGCAGTCTCTCGACGGCGACGCGCTCATAGCCTTCCTGCTCGTTCTTGATCCGGTATTGCAGGCCGGACCCGCCGTCGGGAAGCAGCCGTGTGACCTTGAACACGGCGTCGTCGGACTTTCCCTCCAGGACGACATGAGCCCCCGGCGCGAATTTGTGGGTTGCGGTCGAAGCAACCGGCCTGGGGTGGTTCGTTCGCGAATTTTCGCGCATGGCGCATCCTTTCATCGCCTGTTCCAAGCCTCAGCCTGGAACGAAAAGAAAAAGCCTCGGGATGTCCCGAGGCTCCTCGTTCTCGCAACGCATCACGCCAGTACATCCGTGGACTGCGACACGTGCGCGAGAAGCAGACTTGGGCGAGGCGGAGGGCGCGGGTTCGTTGGCGCCCGTCCCGCCTCTATGTCGCGCTCAATCCATCGCCTGAAGACGCGAGGCCGAGGATTTTCCGGTGCGGCGATCCGCGGTCACCTCGTAGCTGAGCTTTTGACCTTCGGTCAGGCCATAAAGCCCGGCCTGTTCGACGGCGCTGATGTGCACGAACACATCCTTGCCGCCATCGTCGGGCTGCAGAAAACCAAAGCCTTTTTGGCCGTTGAACCATTTGACAGTGCCGGTCGCCATGCTGAGACTCCTTCGCGCATGTTTATACATGGCCCACCGCAAGGCGATGCGCCATTTTCTATCGATTGATTTGGGGGAGGTCGTCAGCTGCGTATGAAACGCGGGGCCAAGGCATCGGCCTAAATTTTCGATGTTTTGAAGGTAGACCCAGTTGGGGGCAAAAACAAGGCAATAATATTTTATTTATATTTTGCCGCGCACGGCGCGCCCGCGACGAACATTATGTTCCGAGAAACGCCAGGGTTTCGCGTTCAAAATCCTTCGGCGCCTCCAGATGCGGCACATGGCCGACGCCCGGGAACTCGACGTGACGGATCGCCGGATGCGCCGCCGCCACGTCGCGCGCCGCCTGCGCCAGAGGCGGGATCCGTTTTTTCGCCTCGGCCGAGGCATAGGCGAGGAACGGCGTCGCCTTATCCTGCGCGCCCGTCAGCAGCAGCGTCGGCGGCTTGAGCGCGCCAAACAGTTTGCGGATCGGCTCGTTGTAAATCATCTGATAGGTGAGGGCGACGACGCGCAGATAGCGGGGATAATCCCCCGACAAAGCGAGCCGCATCCGGCTGGTGACGAAAGCTTCATACTGCGCCGCCGGCAGGCTGACGAAATAGCGCGCGACAAAGGCGCGATAGCTCGCCTCGTCATAGGCGGCCTCCGCCTTTTCCAGCGTGGCCAGGGTCTGCGGCGGAATGTGATCGCGATAGTCGACCAGCCCGATCGGGTCTTCGAGGACGAGGTTGCGCACGCGCGCCGGATGTTTTGCCGCCAGATGCACCGCGAGCATGCCGCCGGTGGAATGGCCGATGACGTCGAACGTGCGCAGCCCCAATCCGTCGGCGAGCGCCAGCGTGTTGGCGACGAGATCGGTGAAGGAATAGGTGCGGATCGGTTTTGACGACTTGTTGAAGCCGATCTGGTCGGGAACGATCACCCGGAAACCGGCGCGACGCAGAAAAGCAATCGTGTCGGTCCAATAGGAGCTGTCGAAATTTTTCCCATGCAGCAGCATCACGGCGCGATTTTTGGCGAGGCCGTCCGCAGCGGGAAAATCCATATAGGCCATGCGCGTGGGCTCGCCATGGTCGAGCGCCAGGAATTTGATGGGGCCGGGATAGGGCCAGCCCTCAAAGCAGATGCCCATGGGCTCGATGGCCTTGTCCGACGCGTCCGCCTTGGACTGCGCGTGGACGGGCGCGGTCGCGAGCAATGGCGACGCCGCGGCGCCGGCCAAAAAGGCGCGGCGCGAGGCGTGAGGAGTGGCGTTCTTTTTCATGACAGGCGCGCTCTCTCTCGTCCCACCGCCTTCCGTCAAAACGGCGTTTCGTCGCTGTCCTCGATCTTCTTCTTCGCCGCCGGTTTTTTGGCCGCGGGCTTTTTCGCCGCCGCCTTCTTGGCCGCCGGCTTGGTCTCGCCGTCCTCGTCCGCCGCCTTTTTCGCCGCGGTCTTCTTGGCGGCCGGTTTTTTCGCCGCAGCCTTTTTCGCCGGCTTGCCGCCGCCGCTGGCGATCCGATCCTCGATCAGACGGATCGCCTCTTCCAGCGACACCGTTTCCAGCGTCATCGACTTGGGCAGGGTGGCGTTGACCTTGTTCCACGACACATAGGCGCCGAACCGGCCCGGACGCGCCGCGATCGGCCCGCCATCGGGATGTTCGCCGAGCAGCCGCCCGTCCGACGGGGCGCCGGACGCCTTGGCGTCGACGATTTTTGTCGCCTCTTCCAGCGTCAGCGTTTGCAGGTCCGTGCCCTTGGGCAGGGTGGCGTTGACCTTGCCCCAGGCCAGATAAGGCCCGAACCGCCCCGCCTTCAGCGAAATGGCGCCGCCCTGCGGGTGATCGCCGAACACTTTCATTTCGCCGCCCGCGCCGCCACGCCCGCCGCCGGCTTCCTTGGTCATGATCAGGTCGATGGCGCGGTTGCCGCCGATCTCCAGAACGTCGTCGTCCTTGCTGAGATTGGCGTAGGTCTTCTTGTGCTGAACGTAAGAACCGTAGCGGCCGATGCCCGCGAGAATGGGCTCGCCGGTCTCCGGATGTCTGGCGACTTCGCGCGGCAGCGACAGCAGCGCCAGCGCCTTGTCGAGCGTGACGTCGTCGGGTTTCAGCGTCGCGGGCAGGGAGGCCCGGCGGGGCTTTTCTTCCTTGCTGGCGGGTTCGCCCTCCTGCACATAGGCGCCGAAACGGCCATCGCGCAGGGTGATCTCCAGCCCGTTCTCCGGGTTCTCGCCCAGCACTTTGACGCCGGGACGCGAGCCCTCGGCCTGTTCGCCGCGATCGGCCAAAGTGCGGGTGAACTTGCACTCGGGATAGTTCGAGCAGCCGATAAAGGCCCCGAATTTCCCCAGTTTCAGCGACAATTGCCCATTGGCGCAGGCCGGGCAGGCGCGGGGGCTGCTCCCATCCGCCTTGGCCGGGAAAATATGCGGACCCAAGAGCTCGTTGAGGTTTTCGAGAATGTCGGTGGTGCGCAATTCCATGGCGCCGCCGACGGCGATGGAAAAGTCCCCCCAAAAATCGCGCAAAACCTGCTTCCAGTCGATTTCCGCGTTGGAAATCCGGTCGAGCTGGCCTTCGAGGTCGGCGGTGAAGTCATAGCCGACCCAGCGCCCGAAAAACCCTTCCAGGAACGCGGTGACAAGCCGCCCCTTGTCCTCGGGGATCAGGCGCTTTTTCTCCAGCTTGACGTAATCGCGCTCGCGCAGCACGGCGAGCGTCGACGCATAGGTGGAGGGGCGGCCGATGCCCAGCTCTTCCATGCGCTTGACCAGCGTCGCCTCGGTGTAGCGCGGCGGCGGCTCGGTGAAATGCTGGGTCGCCTCGATCTTGTCTTTTGCGCAGGCCTCGCCCTCGTTCATGGCGGGCAGACGACCGGATTCTTCGTCCTCCTCGTCGTCCTTGCCTTCCTGATACAATTTCAGGAAGCCGTCGAACCGCACCACCTGGCCGGTGGCGCGCAGGTCCAGCGTGCGCGCGCCCGCCTTGGCCTCGATATCGACGGTGGTGCGCTCCAGCAGCGCCGATTCCATCTGGCTGGCGACCAGGCGGGTCCAGATCAGTTCGTAAAGCTTGGCCTGATCCGGCTGCAAATATTGCGCGACGTTTTTCGGCAGGCGCGCGGGATCGGTGGGGCGGATCGCCTCATGCGCTTCCTGCGCATTCTTCGCCTTCACCTGATATTTGCGCGGCGCGTCCGGCACATAATCCTTGCCGAATTCCTTGCCGATCACACTTCGTGTGGCCGCGATCGCCTCGGGCGCCACGTCCACGCCGTCGGTACGCATATAGGTAATAAGGCCAACGGTCTCGCCGCCGAGATCGACGCCCTCATAAAGCTTTTGCGCCACCCGCATGGTGGTTTCCGGCGCCATGCCGAGCTTTCGCGACGCCTCCTGCTGGAGGGTGGAAGTGGTGAAGGGCGCGGCGGGATGGCGCTTGGCCGGCTTGGCCTCGACCGATTTCACCGTAAAGGAAGCCGTCTCCAGCGCGGCCCTAAAAGCTTCGGCCTCGGCGCCGGTCCCGACATCCTGGCGCGAAATTTTCTTGCCGTCCGCCCCGACCAGCCGCGCCAGGAAAGGCGCGTCCTTGGCGGTGCGCAGATGCGCGACCAGCGACCAATATTCGCGGGCGACGAATTTTTCGATTTCCAGCTCGCGGTCGCAGACCAGACGCAGGGCGACGGATTGCACGCGTCCCGCCGATTTGGCGCCGGGCAGTTTGCGCCACAGCACGGGGGAAAGATTGAAGCCGACCAGATAGTCCAAAGCGCGCCGGGCCAGATAGGCGTCGACCAGGCTCTGGTCGATCTCGCGCGGGTTGCGCATCGCCTCGAGGATGGAATCCTTGGTGATGGCGTTGAACACGACCCGCTGGACCGGCTTGTCCTTCAACACCTTCTTGTTGCGCAGAATCTCGAGCACATGCCAGGAAATGGCCTCTCCCTCGCGATCCGGGTCGGTGGCGAGCACGACGCGATCCGCCTCCTTCACCAGCGAAGCGATCTCGGACAGGCGTTTAGTGGCCTTGGCGTCGGTCTCCCACAGCATCTTGAAATCGGCGTCCGGATCGACCGACCCGTCCTTGGCGGGGAGGTCGCGGACGTGGCCGAAGGAGGCGACGACCTCGAAATTTTTGCCGAGATATTTGTTGATCGTCTTGGCCTTGGCCGGCGATTCGACGATGACGACGTCCATGGGGGATCCGAAATCTGGGCGTGATGGGCTTACGTGAACAGCGGCGGAACATGGGGGAGGCTCGCGAAACTGTCAAATGGGCAGAAACCATTCGCTCAAAATTTGCTCAGCAGCCCGCTGCGGCGCCGACACGCTTGCGAGGACCGCGCCGCTCCACTACTACCGTCCTCATGAGCCCGGCCTACACCTTTTCGCAACGTCATCTTCTCGGGATCGAGGGCCTCAACCGGCTCGAAATCCTCCACCTGCTCGATCTGGCGGAGGAGGCGGTCGCCGTCTCGCGACAGGTGCAGAAGCACAAGGCGTCGCTCGCCGGTCGCACGCTCATCAACCTGTTCTTCGAGAATTCGACGCGGACGCAAAGCTCGTTCGAGCTGGCGGGCAAGCGTCTGGGCGCCGATGTGATGAACATGTCGGTGGCGACCTCTTCGGTGAAGAAGGGCGAGACGCTGATCGACACGGCGATGACCCTCAACGCCATGCGCCCCGACATTATCGTCGTCCGCCACGCCCAGGCCGGCGCCGCCCATCTTCTGGCGCGCAAGGTGGACTGCGCCGTGGTCAATGCCGGCGACGGCGCCCACGAGCACCCGACCCAGGCCCTGCTCGACGCCCTCACCATTCGCCGCAACAAGGGCCGCATCGAAAATCTGAATGTGGCGATCTGCGGCGACGTGCTGCATTCGCGCGTGGCCCGCTCCAACATCATCCTGCTGTCGGCGCTCGGCGCCCGCGTCCGTGTCGTCGGCCCCTCGACCCTGATGCCGACCGGCATAGCGAATTTGGGCGTCGAGGTGTATCACACCATGCGCGAAGGCCTTAAAGACGCGGACATCGTGATGATGCTGCGCCTGCAACGCGAGCGCATGTCCGGCGCTTTCATCCCGTCGACCCGCGAATATTTCCGGTTTTTTGGGCTGGACGCCGAAAAGCTCGCCTATGCCCGGCCGGACGCGCTGGTGATGCACCCCGGCCCGATGAACCGCGGCGTGGAAATCGATTCCAGCGTCGCCGACGGCGACCAGAGCCTCATTCGCGAACAGGTGGAAATGGGCGTGGCGGTGCGCATGGCCGTGCTGGAGGCGCTGGCGCGGAACCTGCCGAACGGGTGACGCATATTCTCCTTCGCGCCTTGCGGCGCTTTGGCCAAAAATGCGCTGATTTCAAAGACGGTTGCTGTTTGGTCATTCGTGACTGTTTTGGCTCGATGAGCCGTCCAACATTCGTCTCAGGTTGGCAATACTGCGCTCGATCGTTGCGACCGCATCCGACGACGCATCAGAATTGCGTTTCGCCATAACCAATAAGCGCTGATATTTCTCAATGTCAGCCTTAATTTGAGTGCGAATAATTTGCATTTTCATTCAAGCGCCCGGTCATGGCAATCGACGACTTTGTTCCCAACCGTAAGCTGCACCATTCCTTAACTCGCGCCAATTCTCATGGTTATCAACCTTTTGTGAAGTCGGCCGCAGCCGCCATGGTTCGAGACGGCCGCTGCGCGGCCTCCTCACCATGAGGGATTCTTTTATGTATACAATGGAGTAGCCCTCACCCTGAGAGTCTGTGACTTTTTCGATTGCTGACGCTCATGACAGCTGATTCATTGGCTTGTGAGGCCGGGGGCAGTTGTCATG
>NZ_JAOQNX010000051.1 GCF_025961575.1 Rhodoblastus acidophilus
GATAGGCGCGCTCCTGTCAGCTTTCACGCCGCAAGAGTGCGCCAATTTCTTCGCCGCAGCAGGATATGATCCGGATTAAGTCGAATCCGCTCTAGCCCTCACCCTGAGGAGCCCGCGGAGCGGGCGTCTCGAAGGGCGGGGGCGGTCCACGCGTCGTTCAGCGCAACCGCCCACGCAAGAAAAAACCCGGGAGACTTGCGTCTCCCGGGCCCATTGTTCCGTTTCCGACAAATCAGCGGATGATGTCGAAGGAATAGTCGGTCTTGCCGGCGATGATCGTGTTGGCGTCCATCGTGTCGAAGATCTTGTCGAGGATCGTCACGAGAACGTTCAGGCCGCCCTGGTAACCCCACACCGGATAACGGTGCTTGTGATGACGGTCGAAGATCGGGAAGCCGATGCGGATCAACGGGGTGTTGGTGTCGCGCTCCAGATACTTGCCGTAGGTGTTGCCGATCAGGAAGTCCACCGGACGGGTGAACAGCAGCGACCGCAGGTGCCACAGGTCCTTCTGCGAGTAGACTTCGCAATCCTTGCCGAACGGCGAGGAGGCGAGCAGCGCCTTCATCTTCTCTTCCCAACGCTTGTTGCCGTTGGTGGAGAGGATGGTGGTCGGCTCGGCGCCGAGCTCCAGCAGGAACTCCGCGAGGCCGTAGCAGAGGTCGGGATCGCCGTAGATCGCGAACTTCTTGCCGTGGATATGCGCGGCGGAGTCGGCGATGGCGTCAACCAGACGGCCGCGCTCCTTCTCGAGCGACGCCGGGATTTCGACGCCGGCGATCTTGGCGACGGTCATCAGGAACTTGTCGGTCGCCTTCACCGAAATCGGGTGATTGAAGGCGAACACGTCCTGGCCGTGCTCGGCGACGAAGGGCAGCGTCTTCTCGGTGCAATATTCCTGCATCGAGATGGTGGCCGAAGCGTGGACCGCATTGGTCGCCTCTTCGATGGTGGTGCCGCCGTCATACATGCGGAATTCGCCGTCGGTGGGGGTGTCCCACACGTCCGAATTGTCGCCGACGATGGTGTATTTCACGCCCATCTCGTTGAAGATGCGCTTGATTTCGCGCAGATTGCCGACGGTGTAGCCGTCGAAGCCGCCGAGGAAGTTGATCGAACCGTTCTTGACGGGGGTGATCTTCTCGACCGTGCCGGACTTGCCGTCCCAGAAATGCTCGAGCATGCCCTTCATGGCGTTGTCGTAGCCGGTGATGTGGCTGCCGACGAAGGCCGGGGTGTGGGAGAAGGGAACGTCGAAGTCAGCCGGGACCGAGCCCTTTTCCTTCGCGGTCTTGATGAAGGCGTTCAAGTCGTCGCCGATGACTTCCGCCATGCAGGTGGTGGAGACGACGATCATCTTCGGCTTGTACATGTTGTAGGTGTTGGCCAGGCCGTCGATCATGTTGTTGAGGCCGCCGAACACCGCCGCGTCTTCCGTCATGGACGACGACACGCAAGAGGTCGGCTCCTTGAAGTGACGGGAGAAGTGCGAGCGATAGTAGGCGACGCAGCCCTGCGAGCCGTGCACGAAGGGGATGGCGCCGTTGAAGCCGACGGCGACGAACACCGCGCCGAGCGGCTGGCAGGCCTTGGCCGGGTTGACGGTCAGGGCTTCGCGAGCGAAGTTCAGCTTCTGATATTCTTCGGTCTTGAGCCACTCGCGGACGCGCTCGACCTCGGCCGGATCGTGGCCCTGCTCGAACTTGGCCTTCTTGTTGGCCAGCATTTCCTGATATTCGGGACCACGGAAAAGGTCGAAGTGGTCGAGTACGTTGTCGGCGTTCTGCGCCATGGTCATGCCCTCTGCTATCTGAAGGAGCGCGCGCGAGACCGTTCGCCGGTCAGGCGGTCATTGCGTCCGATTGGGGGTTTAGGGGCCGGCTCCGGCGCCAGGGCGCGGAGCCGGCTTCCAAATTATTCGGCCGCGACGGCGGTGGCGGCGGCGTCCGCCTTCCAGGGCGCCTTGGTCATTTTCCAGACCGGCGAGTTGATCGCCATGTCCATGTCGCGGGCGAAGATGGCGAAGCCGTCATAGCCATGGTACGGGCCGGAATAATCCCAGCTGTGCATCTGGCGGAAGGGCACGCCCATCTTCTGGAACACGTACTTTTCCTTGATGCCGGAGCCGACCAGATCGGGCTGCACCTTCTCGACGAACTTTTCGAATTCGTAGCCGTTGACGTCGTCGTAGATCAGGGTGCCGTCCTTCACATAGTGCTGGGCGGTGCGCTGATAGTCGTCGTTATGGGCGAATTCGTAGCCGGTGCCGACCACTTCCATGCCGAGGTCTTCATACGCGCCGATGACGTGGCGCGGACGCAGGCCGCCGACGTAGAGCATGACCTTCTTGCCTTCGAGGCGCGGGCGGTACTTGGCGACCACCGCGTCCATGAGCGGCTGGTACTTGGCGATGACCTTTTCCGCGTTCTCCTTGATCTTGTCGTCGAAGAAGCTGGCGATCTTGCGCAGGGACTCGACAATCTTGGAGGGGCCGAAGAAGTTATATTCGCACCACGGAATACCGAATTTTTCCTCCATGTGACGCGAAATGTAGTTCATGGAGCGGTAGCAGTGGAGAACGTTCAGCTTAGCTTTCGGCGTAGCCTCGAGTTCGGCGAGAGTGCCGTCACCAGACCATTGAGCGATGACACGTAAACCCATTTCTTCGAGCAGGATGCGCGAAGCCCAGGCGTCGCCGCCGATGTTGTAGTCGCCGATGATGGCGACGTCATAGGGGGTCGACTCGAAGGCCGCCAGCTTGGCCTGGTCCTGCTTGTCGAAGATGTAGTCGCGCACCGCGTCATTGGCGATGTGATGGCCCAGCGACTGGGACACGCCGCGGAAGCCTTCGCAACGCACGGGAACGATGGTCTTGCCGCCGTATTCCTTCGACTTGGCCTTCGAAACCGCCTCGATGTCGTCGCCGATCAGACCGATCGGGCATTCCGACTGAACGGTGATGCCCTTGTTCAGCGGGAACAGTTCTTGAATCTCGTCCATCAGCTTGGCAAGCTTCTTGTCGCCGCCGAACACGATGTCCTTTTCCTGGAAGTCGGAGGTGAACTGCATGGTGCCGTAGCTGTCCACGCCGGTCACGCCGATGAAATAGTTGCGGCGCGAGGACCAGGAATACTGGCCGCAGCCGACGGGGCCGTGGGAGATATGGACCATGTCCTTGATCGGACCCCAGACCACGCCCTTCGATCCCGCATAGGCGCAACCGCGAATGGTCATGACGCCGGGGATCGACTTGATGTTGGACTTCACGCCGCAGTCGGACTTGCCCTGCTCGTGGACGTTCAGATGCTTGGCGCGGCGCTTGGCCGTCTTTTCCGGATAGACCGCCAGGACTTCCTTGATCAGGTCCTTGTTGCGCGCCTTGACGTCAACAGTATCTTCGTTCGCAACGCTCATGTCGCCACCTCTTCAAAATCAGCGCCTTGGGATAGCGGCGCATGCTCATCAGCCCCTGCCGGGGATGTCCGGCCGCTTCACAGCGGCCGGACGTTAGCCTCAAGCCTCCACGGCCTTCTTGCCGACCTGCGACTCGTCGATGGTCGGCATGATGCCGTGCTCCATCAGCAGGTCTTCGAGTTCGTCCATGGTGATCGGGGTCGGGATGGTGCCGTTGCCGGCATTGTTGTGCACCTTGTTGGCCAGGGTGCGGTATTCGCCGGCCTGCTTGGAGTCGGGGGCGTATTCCACCACCGTCATGCGGCGCAGTTCGGCGTGCTGCACGATATTGTCGCGGGGCACGAAGTGGATGAGCTTGCTGCCAAGCTTGGAGGCGAGGGACTCAGCCAACTCGTATTCCTTGTCGGTCTTGCGCTCGTTGCAGACCAGGCCGCCCAGGCGCACGCCGCCGGAATTGGCGTATTTCAGAATGCCCTTGGAGATGTTGTTGGCCGCATACATGGCCATCATCTCGCCGGACATGACGATGTAGATTTCCTGCGCCTTGTTCTCGCGGATCGGCATGGCGAAGCCGCCGCAGACCACGTCGCCGAGCACGTCGTAGGACACATAGTCCACGTCGTCATAGGCGCCGTTCTCTTCGAGGAAGTTGATGGCGGTGATGACGCCGCGGCCGGCGCAGCCCACGCCCGGCTCCGGACCACCGGACTCAACGCACTTGATGTCGCCGAAGCCGATCTTCAGCACGTCTTCGAGTTCGAGGTCCTCGACCGAACCGGCTTCGGCGGCGAGCGACAGGATGGTGTCCTGGGCCTTGGCGTGCAGGATCAGACGGGTGGAGTCAGCCTTGGGATCGCAGCCGACGATCAGGATCTTCTGGCCCATTTCGGTGAGGCCAGCGAGGGTGTTTTGCGAGGTGGTGGACTTGCCGATACCACCCTTGCCGTAGAAAGCGATCTGTCTCAAGCTCGACATGCTTTGCTCCTTGTTGAATTCCGTGTGTGGCTTCACTTCGCGCGTTTTGCGCGAGACTGTTTCTGTTCCTAGAAACGGACCCGCTTTGACGGGAAGGAACGCATCGCTCGTCTAGCGTCTGCGTGCGTTCAGCCCTTCACTCGCCGTTCCGCGGAGAGTGTTGCAACCGGTGTGCCAGAGCGATTTTTTTCACCAAGATGCTGATTTAATTACGTAATTTTTTTCTGCGCCGCAGAAGCCGCCTGGCGACGGCTGCCGACAGTCAAGTCGCGGCTGGATCAAACAAGACATGTTTGTCGTGAATTTTGCGCGGCCGTCGTGTCGTGGGCTGGCGCCGGAACGAAAATTGCAAAAACTTCAGGCAATTCCCCCGACCGGAGTTTTGGAAATGCAGATCGGCGTCGAAACCACGAAAGCCACCGACCAGCGGCGCGTCTTTGTCATCGACGAGGACGACATCACCCGCGCCGCGCTTCAATTCATGCTGCACGATGAAATCGAGACGCACGAACTCGCCACGCCGGAGGAGGCCTATGGAAAGGATGAGTGGCTGAAGCCTTCGGCCATCCTGCTCGGCGCCTCATTCCTCAAAGCGCGCGGGCTGGAGCTTGTCGGCGAGATTGTCGCAAAATTCCCCGGCGTGCGCATTTTGACGGTTTGCGACAAAGCCGACGAAGGCCTGGCGGTCGAAGCGATGAAGAAGGGCGCGGCAGGCGCGCTGGTCAAACCGCTGACCATTGAAGCGGTGCGCAAAAAGGTCGACGTCGTGCTCGGCCGCGGCGGCGCCGCGCCCCTCACCCAGCTCTCGATCATCTAACCTAGATGTAACGAGCCAATGCAGTAGCCCTCATGCTGAGGAGGCGCTGAAAGCGCCGTCTCGAAGCACGAGGGCGGTCCACGAGCCTCAGCGGCCTACCAAAAGTCATCCCTGGAAAGAAAGAAAATGACCCAAATTCTGTTTTACGAAAAGCCCGGCTGCGCCACCAACCGCAAGCAAAAAATCCTGCTGGCGGAAGCCGGCCACGAAGTTGTCGCGAAAAATCTGCTGAAGGAGCCCTGGACGGCGGAGCGCCTGTGCGCCTTCTTCGGCGACCTGCCGGTGGACGAGTGGTTCAACCCCAACGCGCCCCAGGTCAAATCCGGCGCGGTCAATCCCCGCGCTTTTGATGCCGAGCTCGCCCTGGCGAACATGGTGATCGAGCCGCTGCTGATCCGCCGCCCCCTGATCGAGGCCGACGGACAAAAATGTGCGGGTTTCAACCAAAACCTCGTCCAAACCCTGCTTGGCCCCGACAAGAAACCGGCCGAGACAGTCGCCTGTTCTCGGCCGGACGGAAGCCCCTGCCCCCCGGAAAAAATCAGCGCGGAATGAGCGCCCAGTAATCCAGGTCGAGGATCACGGAAGGATGGTAGTTTTCGCCATCCTTGAGCGGATGGGCGGCGCAGGGCTGGTCCTTGGTCGCGATGGTGCGCAGGCGCAGCGCGCCGACATCGCTGCGGCCCGGAATTTCGGCGCGCTCCAAAACTTCGGTCCAGGCGAACACGGTCAGCCCCGCGAACAGCGGGCTGACATGGCGTCCGCCATTGATCGCGGCAATGTGGAACGCGTTGCCCAGACCGTTAAAGCTGAGCGCGCGCGCCAGCGAAATGACGTGTCCGCCATAAATGAGCCGGCGGCCAAAACGCCCCTGCCCCTCGGAAAACTGGTTGAAATGCACCTTTGCGGTGTTTTGATACAGACGCGTCGCGAGTTGGTGCTCGGCCTCCTCCACCGTCATGCCATCGACATGGTCGATGCGCTCGCCCGGCAGATAATCGCCCCAGCGGTGCTTTGAGCCGGCCAGATCGAAATCATATTTGCGCACGTCGATCACCGGCAGGGCGTCGCCAAGCTGCTCCGGCGCAAGCGCGCGCGGCAGCTGCGGCACGACCTCCGCCGGCGCGGGGTTTTTCGGGTCGCGCTTGCGCACCATCACCCAGCGCACATAATCCAGGACCACAACCCCCTTCTGGTTGCGGCCGCGCGAACGCACATAGACCACGCCGGTCTGGCCGTTGGAATTTTCCTTCAACCCGATGACTTCGGAGGTCGCGGACAGCGTGTCGCCGGGATAGACCGGGGCGAGGAAACGGCAATCGGCATAGCCGAGATTGGCGACGGCATTGAGCGAAATGTCGGGAACCGTCTTGCCGAACACGATGTGGAACACCAACAAATCGTCCACGGGGCTTTTCGGATAGCCGATCTGATGCGCAAAGGCGTCGGAGGACTGAACGGCGAATCGCGGCCCATAGAGCGCGGTGTAAAGCGCGATGTCGCCGGTGGTGACGGTGCGCGGCGTCGCATGGGCGATCACCTGGCCGATGCGAAAATCTTCGAAGAAATTGCCTGAATTGGTCTTGCTCATCCAAAACTCCCGGTTTTGCCGGGTGCTGTGCCTCAAACGGCAGGGATTTGCAATTCGACTATGGGGTCCTGGCCGCGACCAGATGTTCGAGCTTTTCGACGAGCGCCAAAACCTCGCCTTGGATCCGCAAGGTCTTGCTGCGGGAGGTCGCGCCGGCGACGACGTCGATTCGCGACGCCGGCGTTTTGAGCTGTTTGGCGACCAGGGCGACCAGGGCGGCATTGGCCTTGCCGTCCTCCGGCACGGCGCGCACGCGGCACTTGAGCACACAATGGCCGTCGCCCAAAATTTCGACGCCCTCCAGGGCGTCGCGGGCGCTTTTTGGCGTCAAACGGACAAAGAGATCGAGTCCATCCGCCCGTTCGCGCCAGGGCCGCGTCATGAATAGGCGGCGCGCAAAAGGGCGTTGGCGAGCACGCCGAGCTCCATCTGGACGAAGGAGAGCAGCAGCAGCAGGACGATGGGGGAAATATCCATGCCGGCGATGGGGGGGAGAAAGCGGCGGATCGGGCGCAACACCGGCTCGGTGAGGGCGTTGGACATGTTCCACAGGGAGCGGACGAGGTCGTTGCGCATATTGATGACGTCGAAGGCGAGCAGCCAGGACATGACCGCCATGATGATGATGACCCACCAATAGAGGTTGAGGGCCATATCGATGACCTTGAAAACCGGGATGATGAAGGCGGCCATGGGGGCTCCGTGAGGAAGAAGGGATTGATTTAAGGCCTGAGCGCGGCGCAAACAAGCTTGTGATTTTTACAACGGGCGATTGACAGGGCGAGTTTGGGGCCCTAAACAGCGCCTCGGAGCGGGGCTGTAGCTCAGATGGGAGAGCGCTGCAATCGCACTGCAGAGGTCAGGGGTTCGAATCCCCTCAGCTCCACCAATTTACTCAACTATCTGATCTGCAACATGTTTTGGCGACAGTTCCACCAAACTGTCGCACAACGGTGTCGCACATCGACGCCGCGACAACGCGTGTAAACGGTTGTAAAACCGTCGAAAACAGGCGCAGCGACTGTAGCGCAAGCCTGTCGCACAACCCTGCCACACATCGTCAAAAGCAACGTCCAACCGGACTGTGGCTGCGCGGAACTGTCTGGCAATTTCGGATGAGGGTTCCGCGCGAGTGTGAGGAGACTGTGGGGCGGAAGTTCGTCAGTCGGTCGCTTCGAACGTCCGATTATCGTGAGGCAATCCGGAAGGCCCGACTCGTCGCGAGCGAGTTGCAGCAGTCATTCGATGCTATCCGAGCTGACAATGACGATTCGAGTGGGCGCCATTTTTCAGCTCAAGTGCCAGCACCTCCCACTTCGATCTATCAGGCCGAGGAGCAAAGGCAGCCTCGACCGATCACCGCACCCCGGAAGCCAGAGTTGACCTTGAAAGCGTTGTATGAACGCTACATTAGCGACCCTGCCGCTGAACGCTCGCCAAAGACGATGTTGGCCTATAACTCGACCTTCAATCGCCTCGCCGAACTCGTTGGGGAAGACACCCCCATTGGAGCAGGCAGTGACGCGGGAAGTTTGCCGCGACTTGCTTGAAACGCTGCGCTGCATGCCGTCGAACGCAACGAAACGGTATGGGAAGCTGAACGCGAGAGAAGCGGCGGAGCGAGCCAAGGTAGAGGGTCGTCGCCCGATGAGCGCGACGACGGTGAACGGCTACCTCAACAAATTGTCAGCCCTTTTCAATTGGGCCGAAAACGAGGGGTATATCCTGAAAAACCCGGCGCGCGGCTTGCGGGTCGTCGATCCAGTAAGGAAGAAGGACAAACGTCTTCCGTTCACAAATGAACAATTGACCCGAATCTTCCACGCTCCGCTCTACACGGGGTGCATGGACGACGAAGCTGGCTATGCTCATCCCGGAAAATGCAAACCGCGCCGTGGGCGCTTTTGGGTTCCGCTGATCGGCCTATTCAGCGGAATGCGTTTGAATGAAATTTGCCAGTTGGAAATCGCGGACATCAAGAAGATTGACGGGGTAGAATGCTTCGTTGTCACGAGTGAGACGCGATCTGGAACAATCGACAAGAAACTAAAGACAGAGAATGCAGAGCGTTTCATTCCAATCCATCCAACTTTGATCGAAATTGGAATTCTTGACTACGTGAACAGTCGCCGCACGTCAGGTCGGGGCAAATTATTCTCTGACCTCTCCATTGCCTCGACTGGATACTACAGCGACAACTTTTCCAAGTGGTTCGCGAACTTCCTCGACAAGGCCGGGGCCAAGGCGCCAAGAACGTCCTTTCACAGTTTCCGGCACAATTTCCGCGATGCTCTCCGCGAAGGCAAAGTGCGAAAGGATGTCGCCTACGCTCTTGGAGGGTGGGCAAATGAGAATGGAGACGGCGACGCCACAGCCGAAAATTACGGGCGCGGATTCAGCGTGAGCGTCCTACGGGAAGCGATCTCCAAGATAACATACGATGGGTGTGATCTCGAACACCTCAATCTTGGCCTGAATCTAAGGGGCGGCGGATGACATCTTCAAGCTGAGGTAAATCGCATTCTGCCGGTCCAGCGCCGCAATCTCGTCAACGCTCAACTTGAGATCGCGAATGATCTCGTTGACGAGTTCAAAAGGTTCCTCGAACTTAGCCACTCGCTTCCGGGTCTTGTTCCAGTCTGCGATATCTGGCCAAGCAAGGTCGATGACGCCTTTTTCCAGCCGACGAAGTTCGTCCTTCGGCATTTTCAGGGGCAGGCAGACAAATCCGCAATGCTTGCGAATAAACGCTTGCCGAACACGGCGAGCAATTGCGCCATCGCGCTCATTCGCGCGGGGATGTTTTCGGTCGTGCCATAGGCGACCAACTGAATAGTTGCAGGCCAGTTTATGGCTCCGATCTTCGGACCCGGCAATGTGGCGGTTCCAAATGCGATCCCTAAAGCTATCGCTGTCGGTCATCCCGACGTAATGTAGCACACCGCTGTGATCACCGAGGCCGTAAAGGCCAATAGCATCAGGCATGTCATCAAGGCGCCGAAAAGGTTGCGAAAGAAGATGATCAAGGGCGTGGCGGGGCGTGAGTAGCATGCGAGCTTTCTTCGAGAAGGTGAAGCGATTGGAAAATACTGTAAACGCTGACCGCGCAGCTTTTCTTCGGAATCCGAGGGCATTCGTTTGGGACGAGCGGCTGACGGAAGCTGACAAGCAGTTAGTCGCGACACTGAATGAGTCTCTGGGGCGCCTCAATGAACGGCGCGCCGTCGCAATCAACGTAGCGGGGCCTTTCGCTCGATCCAAGGTCGCTTGGAAACTCGCCGTATTTCAGCATGGCCTCTTGCATCGTCTGATTGCGCTCATGGACGGCACGTCGGTCGCGTGGAACAATCGCTGTGCGCTCTCCGCCATCCTAAGCGCCCGCGCGCTTATGGAAACGATGGCTGTGATTTCGGATTTCGCTCAAAAGGTCGCCGGAGCGCTCAACGCTGAGGACATCGGCGCTTTAGATGCGCTTGCACAACAAGGAACCTTTTCGAGCCGCGATGCAGAGTGGCTGAAGGATGCCCCGGAAACCAAGGCCGTGAATGTGTTGACATACATCGACCACTTCGACAAACGCGCTCAGGGATTCCGTCAACATTACAATACGCTGTCCGAGTGTTGCCATCCCAACTCGTTGGGCCATAACTTCATGTTCGGCAAGCTCAATCACGAGGACGGTTCTGTCCGCTTTTTCGACGAACGCAACCCCGAGCGCAACGGCGGAATGGTTCTTGCGGCGGTCGCGGTCTTTCCGCTCGCGGAATCGCTAATGAATGAGTTGGACGATCTAATCGCCAGAGTATCGAAGCTTCATCATCGCATTGCTCCAATTGGTGGCGCAACCGCAACAGCGGGATCGGACATGCCTTGAACTAGGGGCACGTGCAACGGACGCGGATGGCAATATTGGGCGTTCGAACACATCGAGCTTAGACGATGTACTGAGTGTAGAGACAATCACACTCCCGCTCTCTGCAACTTTCCTCCGATTAGGACTCATCTGGCTTTGTCCGCTTACGATAAGCGGTAAAGTTACGAACAGTTCCGGGAACCTGCTCAATCATTCCAGCCGCAATCATGCGGCCAAAAATTCTCTTTACTTGATAATCTTGCCTAATATGTGTTATTTCGCGCGCTGTTTTGTTTTTTATTGTGGCATTTTTCTCAAGGTAATCCATTATTGCTTCTTCAGGCGACGCGAGTGACTCGTGCCTTATCGTAACCAATACGCTATTTTCTCTTTCCTTGACAACGGGAACCTTCAGCCCAATTTGCTGCATCGCATTAAAAGCCGTATTCAATCCTTCGCCTACATCTTTATTAGGTGGGTCCGGGAACTTGTTGAGCATCCTAACAATTGCACCATTTCGCGCGAATCTTTCGTTTAGAATATTCGAAACAGTAACATGCGCAGGAAGACGCCCCGGGCTCTGCACTTCAACTCTGTTGTCAAATATTCTTATATGAACATCGTCGGCGATGCTGTAGTCTCTGTGAAGCACGGCGTTTGCGATGATTTCATGAAGCGTCTCTGGTGGATACGTTATGTGTTCAAGTCCTTTATCGCTCATTTTTTGTATTGTCTCTATGTTTGACGTTACAAAATTTACCGATTCCTTTATCTGAACATACAGGCAGCCCTCTATTGTGACGGGATCAAATGCAAGCGCCTCGCGAAAACCCTCTGGTTCGCTAGTTTTATATCGATAAACCTTCACGCGGATACCCCGAACGCAGTCTTGACGGTCGCGATCACCGACGCGAGATCAGCCGGAGCAACGGTATTGTTCGCTAAATATGACGAGAGGATTTGCGCCACATGGGCGGCATTGTCGTTTTCAGCCATTTGCGTTTCTCCGAATCTTGCCGATCACGTTGATTTGGAGTAACGCGCGCGTCTCATGCGTGTCAATATTGCCGCCAGAATTATTTCGCACTTGATAATGGCTTGTAACAGCCGAGTTGGCATCACTTCTCGTCAAATTTCGACGGTCAAGCTACCCCCCGTGGGGCAACCCTCTGTTGAGTTCGTCAAAATAACTTGATGCATCCCAGCGCGCTGCTCGCGCTTGAGAAGCGTGAATAACGGGCGTAACCTAAAATAGGTTAGCAACGCAAAGCCATGTCAGGACAGATTAGCTTCTTAGAAGAATGCATGCCAAGGGCTTTGCTTGCAAGCTTGTCTGCAATAATGCGGCGAGCCGTCAAGGGAGGCGATCATGATAAACAATGTTGAACTCGTGAAATCGCTCTACGATGCATTCAAGCGCGGTGATCTTGAGACGATCTTCGCCGCATCCGACCCGAACATCAGATGGATTTCAAACGCCGACCCGGCCCTTATTCCATGGGGCGGCGAACGCAACGGGGTTGAAGCGGCAAAAGGATTCTTCAAAGAACTCGCCGAGCACGTGGAATTTGAGTCCTTCGTGCCGGAGGAATTCCTCAGCGGCGCCGATACCGTTACGGTTCTTGGCCATTCCGCTGCTCGAATGAAGCAATCAGGAGGTTCGGTCGAACACGACTGGGCGCACATCTTTAAAATCCAGAACGGGAAAGTCTCGGAATTCCGAGATTTTACGGACACTCATGCGCTCGTTCAGGCTTATTTCGGAGGCGATATCCACTCGGTGACCGTCGCCGCATCCGATCAGACAGCGCGACTTCATCATTGAATTTGGATGTCGCTGAATGCACGTCCCGGCGGCTTGGCGCCCGCCGGGCATTTTTGTTTCATCGCTGTGATACGCGATCACCCGCATCGGGTTGCGCGAGTGCATCTTGAATGACCCTGACAAGTTCCGTTGTGCGGTAAGGCTTCAAAAGGAAGGCGACCGCGCCAGCCGCTAACGCACTGGCTTCAACGTTCAACAAAACGTCGTCGGTGGTGACAATGACCGGAAGTCGCAACCCGCGTTTTTTAAGTTCCTTAATCAACGCCAATTCGGATGTTCGGCTCTGCCGCACGTCTAAAACCACGCATCCTTTCGTGTCGGCTTTGACGGCGCCAAGAAAGCGTTCGCCCGAAACGAAATCGTAAACGAAAAATCCCGCGCCTTCGAGGGATATTGTAAGCTGCGCTCTATTGATTGGGTCGTTTTCAATGAGGAAGACTGCTATTTCTTTCATAATGTCTCCTGCACAGCACAATGATTCATTTGGTGGGCGGGAGATGTCGGAAATCACGCACTGAGCTACTGGATCGCCTGATCGAACATCTACTGTTTGTCCAGAAACCACGTCGCGCGGCTGAGATCGCTATCGCACTGCGGCCTATTCTCAACCGTGGATACATCGCTTTCCGCACTGCGCAGACACCGATTCCCTTCATAATCACGATTAAACCGAACGGAGAGGTTCTGACCAAACCTCACGTAGTCTCCCGCAGGCTGATAGTCACCTTTGGGCTGATAATCGCCTTTAGGCTGGTAATCCCCTTTTGGTTGATAATCTCCTTTAGGTTGAAATTTCTCACTCACCTCATTTTGACTGACATATTTCGTCGTGGCGTCAGCTTTCTCGGCAGCCATGACCGAGAACGAAATCTGCGTGATCTTACCTGTTGTAATAAATCTCACGATCGGGCGCGCCGACGTTCCATCGGAGAGCCCGCTGCTTACAACAGTAATGTTAACTTCGCGATTGTTTTGATTCAGAAATCCGGTGATACCGAGTTCAACTTGAGCGTGGTCCAGCTCAACCGAACCTACGTTGAACTCCAGACAATGCTGGGCGGATTTCGTCGCACCGCCGAGAGCGTATGTTCCATGAACAATGTATGTCCGCTGACCGGCAAAATTGACGCCAGCATCGAAACGGGCGCCCGAGGCGATTTGAGCGTCGTTGGGCAGCGCAGCGCAAGCCTTGATTGGCGCTTGCGTTTCTTCGGCGCGTATGGGCTGCGCCAACGCCATAGCCGAAAAAACGGCCAGCGGCCCCAAAATGCGAAGCGTCATTGCGTCCCTCCGAACGAGGCCCTTTGGGCCGCGCCAAATTCGCCTTCTGAGACGCCTGCTGATCGCGCCGACTTCAGTCGGCAGCGGCAACCATTCTCAAGGCTTGCATTCTTGATTTCCTCTAACGCAAGCTGCGCGGAGTCCTGCGATGATGTTGACCGGTCTGCGTCAGCGGACGCGTCCTCGGAACGTCAGCGCGGCGATTCGGTTCCGCGATGCAATACGGTGAACTCTCGCGCCTCGGGGATGGCTCACCCCAGAGCGACGGCGAGGGATCAAAGTAGCTGGCTCAGAGTTCTGCATGCTGCAATGCACCCAAATCTTGGGCCGAAATCATGCGTGACGAATTGATGCGATCGGTCGAAGCAGCCTTGCGCCTTGAAAAGCGCATCGCTCGGCAGCAAGAATTCATCCAAGTCCTTGAATCCGCAGGCCACACCAAGGCGGTTGAGGACGCGCGTGCGCTGTTGTCGGCGATGTGGGCCTCGCAGCATTCACATGTCGCCTGTCAAAATCGAATATCCGCCAGCTTGGCTCGATTTGAGGAAGCCAGTGGATGCGCGGTCTCCGGAACTCGGGAGATGTCTGGCGGTTGACGCGA
Source organism: Rhodoblastus acidophilus (assembly GCF_025961575.1). GTDB lineage: Bacteria > Pseudomonadota > Alphaproteobacteria > Rhizobiales > Beijerinckiaceae > Rhodoblastus > Rhodoblastus acidophilus_C. The sequence goes on from NZ_JAOQNX010000051.1 coordinate 14,358, forward strand.
CGGGTCACAGGGAACACTTGCGCCCGGACGATTGGCTCAACGTCCGGGTCTTTCTTTGCGCGCCTTTGGACGGCGTGATCAACCAGACCCGCCGGGCATTTTATATCCTCGTCGCCGGGAGCGCAGGGTCTTCCATGTCTTCGAGTTCGGCACGAAGCAATCGCTCATGAGATTGCAAATGCTCTAAAGTGTGGACGAAGGTGTTTAGAGCATCCTCTGCGGAGATCACGGCGGCATGTCCTGCGCTTCTCATCGCGTTGACGACAGTGGCCTGACGAATAACGATCTCCCGGACACCAATGGCCAAGTCAACGGCCTGTTCAATCTCCCGTCTAAGCTCGTTCATGCGGCAGTTTCTCCGTGGTGACGAAAATATTCTGCTGCCGGATCGACAGCGTGCAATCCCGTACATCTCGCAAGAAAAACAAGCAGTTTCCCTCATGCGAACCGCGCCACAAGCATAGCTTTCGGCTGCTCAGTCTGCGCATCTCTCTTGATGCACACGAAATTATTACGCATAATCAATGAAATAGCGGAAGCGATAGGCTCCCGGCGACAGTCAAACCGCGCGGAGTCTCAGCATGCGGAACTCGGCCAAGGGCGCAGCAGACCGCGCCATCCAAGCAGTTGAGGCGCGATATCGTGATCGACTTGACGCGGTCCCGGCGCATGTCGCGGTTATCGATCCGGTTGGCCGCATAAGCCTCGTCAGTTCAAGGTGGCAAACGTTCGCCAATGACAACGGAGGGCAGGACGAAGGTTATCTCGGCGAGAATTACCTTGACGTCTGTCGAGCTTCGGCCTCAAGCGAAGCGGACGCCAAAACTGCCCTTGACGGCATCATCGGCGTTCTCGACGGAAACTCACCTCGGTTCTCGATGGACTATCCTTGCCATAGTCCGTCAACGCAGCGGTGGTTCACTATGGAGGTTGCCCCTCTTGATCCGCAACAACGCCTCGGTGCGGTTATCTCACACGTGAACGTAACCAAGGTCAAATTGCAACAATTGGCCTTGAGAGACATGGTCGACAGTATTCACGCATCTTTGGCTGACGTCTCAAATGTTAGATTTGGCACTCTTCCGCCCGCGCTTGACTCAAGAGATTCTCTGCATGCGCAAAATCTTACATCTATGCTCCACGAGACGGTGATCAACGCTCATTTTCTTGCCGCGCAGATGCTGGCATTCGCGAAGCGAGATGATTTTGTCGTGCAAGACGAAACGCGTGTCCTTGCGAGTCTTTTAATTGATTGGGCGCGAGACCTCGGTGACGACATGTTCCACGGGAAGAACCTGTTCGACGACAAACGCCGCCACTGAGCCACCTTGTGACATTTTCATGGCGCGGGTGATCTGGACGCTCCGAGAAAATGGGACCGTCTATGCGGCCTCGGGCTAACTATTGTTACGCCGAAGCTGTCCAGACAGCCGACCCAACGAACCAGAACGGCAGAAGCTTCCGCCGCAAAGATGAACGCATCCCGTTGTGCTATGGAGTGAAACCTGATCTCGACGCATTCGACCAATTCGACGCCGCCACGCTCCCGGAGCCATTCTAAAGCTATGACATCTTCAACTTCAACCACCCAGAACCTATCGTCGATGCGGCGGGCGTCCGACCAAATCTGTAAGAAGCCTTCTTTTGTCGAACGATCGTCGAAGCGGACCGCCCAGAACTCACTTAACCGGCTGGTTGTGTCGCCGCATTGATCAAGCCTTTGTAAGGCTTGATCAATCGTGCCAAAGAACCAAACGACTGAGCGATCGGTAGTGCCATCGCGATCGTAAATTTGATCCGGGTCCGGATCGTAATACGCAATCTCGCGGTATCTCATGGGATCAGCCTCTCGACCGGCTTAACCTGCCGGGTTCTTGCCTGATGTTCTGCGCCAGCGCGGCGTCGCAGAGGTCGTGTTGAGGGATTTTCATCTCGGTATTTATCATCGCCAACGCGGGCTGCGCGTCGCGATCCGGACGACATTGGTTGTGTTAGGCTGTGAGGAGCCGGCAGGCAGCGGGCGCAGCATCACCGGTAATACTAACGGCCCTCATGTCTGACCCACATGCGCCCAGTCGCGCATTCCGATTGAGGTGATGACGTCTGGCAGATCGGTGAGCTTGTTCCAGG
>NZ_JAOQNX010000052.1 GCF_025961575.1 Rhodoblastus acidophilus
TCAAATCAAAACGAGCCATTCTCATGCCCCCAGATCGGGGAAACTGAATCAGAGCGGCCGCGATTCGGGAATCCCGTTTATGAGTTCATGACCTAGAGTCGGGCGTTGGATCGCGCCAGCCACATAGTGGCGCTCGGGAATTCCCCACCGTGGCCGCGTCCCGTCACCTCGCTGTCGTCCTGATCGCTTTCTTCATCCCGTCGGAGGCCCTGTGGATGAATGCCGCCGCGGGAGACCTCGAACGTCGTCGTCCATCATTACGTCCTCCTTCACGCGGTCGGCTGGGGGGCGACCGTGCGGCCGATGGCCCAGAGAAAGGCGGCCATTTCGCGGGCGATCGCCGCAATGACGATGGGCGCCTTCTTGCCGGCCGACGTCATTTGGCGATAGCGCTTGCAAAGCCGGACTAGCGCTTTCCAGGCGATGTCGCGCACGACCTTCGGCAAATTCTCCAGACGCTTTCGGATCGTCTCGGTGACGCGGGCCGGATGGCGGTAGCCCCAGGCGCCTTCGACGAGCGCGCGCCGAGCCCGCCGGTTGCCCGCCAGCGTGAGCCCGCCGCGCTTCACGCTGTCGCCTGTCGAGCGCTCCGACGGAACCGGGCCGAGGAAGCCCATCAATTGGCGCGGATTGCCGTAGCGGCGAACGTCGCCGATTTCGACGGCGAAAATAACCGCGACAATCAAGGAAACCCCGCGTAGAGCCTGATAGGCAGCCACGAACGGCGCCATCGACCAAACCGGGACGAGTTCCTCGATGTGGCTTTCGAATCTGGCGAGACGATCGGTTGCATCGCGCACCGCGTCGACCAGATCCTGGAAGACGATCTGTTGGGCCGGATGATCAAACTTTTGCTCCGCCAGCCACCGCAAGTGGGCTGCGCTCCCCTGCCGCCGGCCTGTAAAGATCCGCCCGTGTCGCAAAAGGAAAGAATGTAACGGCTGACGTTTCTTGCGCAGATCCTCGCTCGCGGCTTCGCGCGCTTGGACGAGGTCTCGCATCGCCTCGTGGACGTCGTCGGGAACCCAAATTCCCGTCAGTTCGCCGGCGCGCAGCAGGCGAGCCAAGGTGATCGCGTCCCGACGGTTCGTTTTTACGCGGTCCCCGGGGCGCATCGGAACGCAGGACGGAGCCACCACTTCGCAAGCATGGCCCATCGCGACGATCTGGCGATACAAGCCATAACCGGTGGAACCGGCTTCGTAGCAAAAGTGCAGCCGCCGGTGCTTCTTTTCAAGCTTACGCACGAATCGTTCGACCGCCGCAGGCGTCGTTTCAATCTCGCCGAAATATCGCACTTCGCCGGTTCGGCCAGATTCCGCGATGGCGACCGCGTGCTTCGCCTTCGACGCATCGATTCCAACATAAGTGGTGCTATCATCGACCATGGTCCGCCCCCTTTGCTGGGGATAGGCTCGGCCTCGCCAAGCAACCCCCGTTTGCTCAGGCGCGCAAAGGTTAAGGGCGGACCACCCGTTCGACCACGGTCATAGCGTCTAGTTATCTCAGATTTGCGTATTTTCAACGCCAGACGGAGCGCGCAGGTTACGGACCGTCGAGCAGCATTGCCGATTAGGTTTGCGCTCCCGTTGGATGCAGCAAGCTGGTCAATAAGCTCCCGGCCTGTTAGACTAGATTATATTTCTGGATAATGATCAACGCGTTTTTCTCGGTGTTGGGAGACGTGCATGTGTTTTGCTTGTAGTCCATTCGCCGGAGCCCTCGCGGACGCCATGTCCCGCCGCGCGCTCCTGAAACAAGCGTTCGCCGGGTTCGCATTGGCCGGGATGGCGGGGGCGACGCGGAGCTTCGTTTGCAGCCCCGTCGAGGCGGCGGTCGAGAGCGTCGACACACTTTTTGTCGGTGGCCCGATCATCACGATCAATGACGCGCAGCCGACCGCCGAGGCGGTGCTCGTTCGTGGCGGGAAAATTGTCGCCGTCGGCGCCCGCGCCGAGGTCGAAAGACAGGCGAACGGCCCTGTCAAAACTGTCGACCTCAAAGGCAAGGCGCTGCTCCCGGGCTTCGTCGATCCGCACGGCCATGTCGTCATGGTCGGGTTGCAGGCGCTGGCGGCCAACCTTTTGCCGGCGCCTGACGGCGAGGGGAACGACATCGCCGCGCTGCAACGCATCCTGCGCGCGTGGGTGGCAAAGAACGGCAAGATCATTGAAAGCTACGGCGTCATCATCGGCTTCGGCTACGACGATTCTCAGCTGAAGGAGCAGCGCCACCCGACCCGCGCAGACCTCGACGCCGTTTCGTCCGACATTCCGATCGTCATCGTCCACCAGTCGGGCCATCTCGGCGTCCTGAACAGCAAGGCGCTGGATCAGGTGGGCGTGACAAAGGACACTTCCAATCCGCCCGGTGGCGCATTCCGCCGCGACGCCGACGGCGCGACCCCGAACGGGGTCTGTGAGGAAGCCGCGTTCTTCGCTGCGATCGGCAAGCTTCTTGGCCGTCTTGACCTGCACGCCTATCTCGAAATGATCAAGGCCGGGGCCGCCTTCTACGCCTCCTTCGGCTACACGACCGTTCAGGAAGGCCGCGCCATGCCCGGCAGCGCGACCATGCTTGCGAAGGCGGGCGAGGCCGGCTTGCTCGACGTCGATGTCGTCGTCTATCCCGACGTCTTTCAGTCGCTGAAGGAGATCGCGCCCTCGCGCGAATACAAGAACCGGGTCCGCGTCGGCGGCGCGAAAGCGACCATTGACGGTTCGCCGCAGGGCAAGACGGCGTTCCTCTCGCAGCCCTATTACAAGCCTCCGGAAGGACAGGGCCCGGACTATCGCGGCTATGCCGCGATCACCAAGGCGCAAATCGTCGACGCCGTGGATCTCGCTTTCGCCAACAACTGGCAGATCCTCACCCACGCCAATGGCGACGCGGCGGTCGACTGGCTGATCGAGGCGGTTGGCGACGCGACCGCGAAGCACGGCCCCGGCGACCGCCGCGCGGTGCTGGTCCACGGCCAGACGGCGAGGCTCGACCAACTGCCGAAGCTCAAGGAACTGGCGATCCTACCGTCCTTCTTTCCAATGCACACCTATTACTGGGGCGACTGGCATCGCAGTTCGGTTCTGGGGCCGGAGCGGGCCGAGCGCATCTCGCCCTGCAACTCGGCGCGAAAACTTGGCATGATCTTCACAAGCCATCACGACGCGCCGGTCGCCAACCCGGACGCGATCCGCGTGCTGTCGGCGACGGTCACGCGCGTGACGCGCTCCGGCTATGTGCTCGGGCCAGAGGAGCGCGTCGACACGCTGACCGCGCTCAAGGCCATGACGATCTGGCCGGCGATTCAATATTTCGAGGAGGCGAGCAAGGGCACGATCGAGCCCGGCAAGCTCGCCGATTTCGTGATCCTGAGCGACAATCCGCTCGCGGTGAAGCCCGAGGCGTTGATCACGCTGAAGGTCGTCGAGACGATCAAGGAGGGAAAGAGCATCTACAGAGCGACCTGAGCGATAGGGGCGGGCTGCGGGACACATTGGTCCAATGGAAGGGGACGGGGATGAGCGTTCGGGCGATACGAAGGTTCACTGCGATCGCGGCGGCGGCGGCCATCGGCGCTTACAGTATGGGGTCAATAACTCACGCGAGCGCGAGCGACGATGCGCGCCGGTTGATCTCCGCGCATGGTCAAACCATCGAAGCCTTCGTCTTTGGCGAGGGACCGGAAACGCTGATCATGGCGGCCGGCAACGGACGGCCGGCGTCGCAATTGACGGATATCGCCAAGGCCATCGCCTCAGCCGGCATTCGCACGGTCGTCTACAACTATCGCGGGATTGGCGCGAGCGGCGGTCCGCTCGACGGCCTGACTCTGGTCGATTACGGCAATGATGTCTGGGCGATCGCCGACGCGCTCGGTGTGCAAAAGGTGCATCTGGCCGGCAAGACCTATGGCAACAGGGTCATGCGCGCCGCGTCCCAGACAAAGCCGGACCGCGTCGCGACGATCATTCTGGTCGGGGCTGGCGGCGAGGTTCAACCCTCGCCGGAAACGACCGCGCTCTACAAGCGGTACACCGACCCCGACGTGCCCAAGTCCGAATGGCTGTCGTTGCAGGCGAAGTTGATGTACGCGCCTGGAAACGAGCACCTTGCTAAGAAGGACGCGGACGAAGGCCAGTTCCCGGCGATTGCAGCCGCTCAGGCCAAGGCCAGCGAGGCGACGCCCAAGGACGCCTGGAGCATGGGCGGAACCGCGCCGATGCTCGCGATCACCTGCCTTCTCGACCGTGTCGCCGTGCCGGAGAACGCCTACAAAATCGCCGAGACTCGCCCGAACACCTGGCTCGCGGGGCTTCCCGGCTGCGGCCATAACATGATCAACGAGCAGCCCGAAGACCTGCGCCGCCTGATCGTCGGTTTCATTCAGGCTCGGTCCGGCGCGACCAAATAGCGGATTGGTCCATCGAGAAGACTTGCCGCTCGTCCAAGACCGCGTCCTGCCGCGGCTGGAAGCGGAACACATCGGTCCAAAGGGGGGCGACGAAGATGAACGTTCGAGCTTTAACTCTCACGGCGACGATCGCCGCACTGCTCACCGTTCCGGCGCTCAGAGCCAGCGCGCAGGACACCAAGCCCGACTGGCGCGAGATGAACGCCTACGCGCTGGGCGTTCAGGCCTATATCTACACGTTTCCGTGGTCTTACATGACCGACCAGCGATGGTTCCGAAGCGCCGATGTCGGCCACCAGGCGAACCAGCTGTTTCATTTTCGTGACCTGAAGGACGCGAGCCATGTGGACGGCGGCTCGCCCAACAACGACACGCTCTATTCCCGCTCCTGGCTGTACCTGAAGGAGGAGCCCATCATCCTCAGCGTGCCAGCCATTTCGGACCGGTACCACTCGGTCGAACTCACCGATTACATGGATGACAATTTCGCCTATGTCGGCACGCGCGCGACCGGCGACGGGGCCGGAACCTTCGCGATCGTGGGGCCGGGCTGGAAGGGCTCGCTGCCGGCGGGCGTGACGGCCTTGCCGTCCGCGTCGACGCCGTGGGCGTTCCTCCAGGTGCGCACCGCCGTCAAGGATGCGTCCGATCTGGACGCGGCGCACGCCATCCAGGATAAGTACAAGCTGACGCCCCTCTCGCAATGGGAGAACCCGGCGGCGCCCCCGCCAAAAAGCGGCGAGATCTGGCGGCCGCTCGACCGGGCCGCCGATCCGCTCAACGAGTGGAGGACGATCAACCGCTCGATGCTCGAAGTCGCGGCCGACCCGCGCGACGCCGATATGCTCCAGTCCTTCGCCCGCATCGGCGTCGGGCCCGGCCTCGACATAGACAAGCTGGACGCCAGCACGAAGCGGGGTCTCGCCCGCGCCGCGGTCGACGGGCGGACAATCATCAACAGCGCCTTCGCCGACGGCTACCGGCAGACCAATGTCAACGGCTGGAACTACCCGCCCCCCGAAACGGGAAGAATGACGCAGACCCGCGACTGGCTCTTGCGTGCGATCCAGCCCGCCGCGGGCTTCAACGCCAACGACCCGATAGAGGCGGTCTATCTCAACGTCTCGGTCGACGGCGAAGGCAAGAAGCTGTCGGGGGCCAATCGCTACGTCATCCATTTCGACAAGGGCGCCGAGCCGAAGGTCAAGGCGTTCTGGTCGCTCACGATGTACAATCTGAAGTACAATCTCGTCGCCAATCCGATCAACCGCTATTCGCTCGGCGACCGCTCGGGCATGAAGCGCGACGCCGACGGCGGCCTCACGATCTACATCCAGAAGGACGCGCCAGGCGCCGACAGGGAGAGCAACTGGCTGCCCGCGCCGGACGGACCGTTCTTCCTCTTCCTTCGCACGTATCTGCCTGGGGACGACATCCTGAACCAGACGTGGCAGCCCCCGAAAATATCGCGCATCGAGTGAGAGAAATGCTCAGGGTCAGGCGGCATGGATCACACCATTCCCCAAGCTTCGCGCGGGGTGGGGGTGGAGTTTTCCAGGAGAAACGGATTCTTTCCGCGACTTTCCGCCAAGATAGATTGACGCAAAATGATCATGGCGCCGGCTGATCTCCAAGTTGTCGCCGCTGGAAATATCACCGTCGCAAAGTCTGGAGCGCGCCGAACTGGCGCTTCCCCGAGCACTTGAAGCGACTTGCTCGTGGAGCTGCGCTTGTCCGATTTCTCGACCCATCGGTTCTCCGACCTGTTTCACATCGCCTCGGAGCGCCTGGCCGGCCGGGAGGAAACGCGGGTCGTCGCAGCCTCCGGCGCAACCCTGTCCGTCAGCTACTTCGTACTGAACGCGGCGGCGACGCTGATCGCCGGTTACGGCCTCCTGGCGAATTCCGAAGCGGTGATCATCGGCGCGATGCTGATCGCAATGCTCTACGGGCCAATCCTTGCGATCGGACTCGCTCTCGCCGAACTCGACGCCTCACTTCTGGCGAGGGCGCTGATCTCCGAGATCGCGGGTGTCGCCTGGGTTCTGGCGATAGGCATCCTCATAGGTCTGGTGCACTGGAAGATTCCGCTGAGCGACCAATTGCTCGCGCGCACGAAGCCAAACCTGCTCGACCTGATGATCGCGCTGGTCGGCGGCGCGGCGGGCGCCTACGCCTCCGCCTCTCCGCGCATCAGCGGCGCAATCGTCGGCGTCGCGATCGCGACCGCCCTTTGTCCGCCGCTCACCGCATGCGGCATCCTTATCGCGCGGGGTTATCCGACGCTTGCGGCCGGCGCCGCGCTTCTCTTTTTTACAAACCTGGTCGCGATAGCCACGGCGGCCATGGCGACGTTTCTCGTCCTCGGCCATCGCGCCAGGCTGGCGAAAAATTCGTCGCTGCTGACGCTCGCGGCCCGTTCCGTTCCTCTCCTGCTTCTTGTGCTGCTTGGCTTCTACCTGATTGACGCCTTGCACCGCAGCGTCGAGGAAGTCTCGCTGCGAAATTCCGTGCTCGCCGCCATTGAAAGCGGATTGAAAAACACGCCGGGCGCGCATGTCGTTGAGGTTCGCCTGGAGAACGAGGACGGGCGGCGGGTGGCTTTCGTCGTCGTTCGGGCGCCAGCGACTTTTACGGCGGAGATGGTGGCGCGCCTTGATGACGAGATTGATCGCGCTGTCGGCCGGAATCTATCCCTGCATCTGCGCACGTTGCTGGTGGAAGAAATGACGCGCGAGGGGCCTGCTTTCCAGACTCGGCGGAGCGAAATCAACATGCTGCGGTAAACGCCGCACTCGGCATGAGGCGCGGGCATCGCCGATGACCCCTGTATTTGGAGGCAAATGATATGTGCGTCATGTGCAATCCGGCCTTTGCCGAAGCGTTCCGCAACTTCACCTTTCCCTCGCGTCGCCAGATGCTGAAATCCACGGCGGCGGCGCCGGCCGGCGTTTTCATCTGCGAGGCGGCCAGCCCTGCGCCCGCGCTGGCTCAGGAGAGTTCATTGCAGGATGTGGCCGGCCGGTTCGATCGGAAAAAACTGCCGCAGGTCACGATCTTTCGCGCGAAGGACATCATCACGCTCGATCCGGACAAGCCGTCCGCCACCGCCGTCGCCGTCCTTGGCGACCGCATCCTGGCGGTCGGCTCCGTTGACGAGCTGGGCCTCGACGAACGCCTTCTGCTTTTGCACGTCGACTTGCGGCCGATCGCCTCAAGCTTGCTGTATTCGAGCCCACGCCGATGCAGAAGAGCGATGAGACCTGACCGGCTTTCATAAACGACATCGAGTTCGCGCGCGCTGTAGGCGCCGACCGCGCGCGTCGAGCGCGGCAATTTCGTTGCGACCCAAGCGATCAACGCTTCTTCCTGCGCCGTTGAAAGACGCGAGGAACTGCCGCCGGCGTCAAAGCGCGTCAGACCTTCAAGACCATCTTCCAGGAACAGCGCGTGCCAGCGCGGGATGGTATCATCATCGAGAAAGAGTGCGGAGGCGCCCCGCGTGTTAGTGGCGGCGCCAATCCGTATTTCCTCGCCGACCTGCTCGCTCAAATCTGAAATGCGATTGCCCTGGGCTTCGCGGCGCCCTGAGTTTTGCCTGGAGCGAGCGGCCGTCCGCGAATCGGTCTATCGAGGAGCCTCTCAAACTGGACCCCTCTCATGCTCCCCTGGATCCTGCTCGACAGCGCCGCACTTCCCGACGGCGGGACGCTGCGGCTCAAGCAGCGCGGCGGCGAGTTTTCGATCATGCTCGGCGACAACGAACTGATGAATTCCCGTCTGTCGGGGTCGGAAGAAGCCCTGTCCAGCCTGACCTGCGCACGGCTCGCCGGCCGCGACGCGCCCAAAATCCTGATCGGCGGCCTGGGCATGGGTTTCACCCTGCGGACGGCGCTCGCCTGTCTGGGCCCGCGGGCGAAGATCGTCGTTGCGGAACTCGTCAGCGAGGTCATCGCTTGGGCGCACGGCCCGATGGCGGAAGTTTTCGCGGGAAGCCTCGCCGATCCGCGCCTGACCCTGAAACAGGCTGATGTGGCGCGCGAGATCGCCGGAAGCGGGCTCTGGGACGCTATCCTGCTCGACGTCGACAATGGCCCGGATGGCCTGACCCTTAAGGCGAATGACGGCCTTTATCGGCCCGAAGGTTTGAGGCGGGCGCGCAAGGCTTTGACGCCGAGGGGCGTTTTGGCCGTCTGGTCGGCGGCTGACGACGCGGCTTTCACGCAACGGTTAAAGGCGGCGGGTTTTGCTGTCGAAGTCGCGCACCCTCGCGCCAGCAGGAACAAGCGCGGCGCCAGCCATACCGTTTGGCTCGCCATCGCTTGAACGCCTGACTTACTCCAACAGTCGCCGGTAGATCGCGGGCAACGCCCTGGAGAGTTTACCGGCTTCGACACAAGCGCGAAACCCGCCGGGCCGAACAGATGCGGCAGGCTGGCGCGCATTTGGCTTTCGATGTCGACGCAGACCACGCCTTGGCCGAGCCTTCGCGCCTCTTGAACCGCATGGCGCGTATCCTCAACGCCGAAGCGGCCCTCGTAATGATCGAGATCGTTGGGCTTGCCGTCGCTTTTGGGAATGATGAACATCACAGCGGCACGCGTAGGAACAGAGTAGTGCCGCTCCTGGGTGCGGACTCGATCTCGATAGTTCCGCGAACCAGAGCGAGGCGCTCCTTCATGCCAATCATGCCGAGCCCCTTCGGTCGCGCATCGGACCCCTCCCGTTGGTCGCTGCAAATGCCTCGTCCGTCGTCCTCGACGATGCAGATCACTTCTTCGCCCCTGAGTTTCAGGATGATTCCGACCTGCTTCGCTTCGGAGTGGCGCACCACGTTCGTTATGGCTTCCTGGACGACGCGATAGATCGCACTTTCGATCTCAGGGGCCAACCGGCGCGGGCCGAGAAACAGGCGTAGGTCGAAGGTCAGCCCGCCGCGCTTTCCCCAGTCCGCCGCGAGCTGGCTGATCGCCGACTCCAGCCCCAGGTCATCAAGCACGGCCGGCCGGATTTCCCAGGCGAGCCGGTGCAATTCGGCGCTCATGTGCCTGGTGACGTCAAGAAGCGCGGCGGCCTCCCCGCGCACCGTGCATTCGATCTCCGAGCAGCGTCTCAGCGAGGCTAGCCCCATTTGCAGAAGGGTCAGGGACTGGCCGATATTGTCGTGCAACTCGCGGGTAATGCGCCGGCGCTCTGCCTCCTGCTCCGTCACCATGGATGCCAGAATTTTCGACAGTTCGGCCTCGGCGAGGGTGCGCCGCTCGGTTTCGAGTTGCAGCCTGTCGATCACCGCCCTGTTTTCGGCGAGGCGGCGCTCCATCTCGATCATGTTGCGCGCCTGTCGCGTGGCGTAGCGCACCGCGCGGTCGAGGGTCACGGCGTCGAACTCGCCCTTGGCGAGATAGTCGTTGGCGCCGATTTCGGTCGCCGCGGCGTCGATCGCGGCATTGCCATAAGCGGTCAGCAGGATGATGGGCTTCATCACGCCGAGTTCGCGCGCCTGGCGGATAAGATCGAGCCCGCTGTCCGGACCGAGTTTGAAATCGATCAGGTAGACGTCGTACGCGTCGCGCTGGAGCGCCGAGAGCCCCTCTGCGGCGCTCTGCGCCCAGTCGAGACGGTAAAGCGGCTTCGGCAATTTTTGCAGCATGCGCCGCAGAGAAAGGAACTCGATCTCCGCGTCGTCGACCAGCAGCGCTCTCACCGTCGCGGCGCTCATGGCGGCGGGGTCTCCACAACCGGCAAGGACGCGGTCGCCATCCAGAACTGCCAAAGCGACGCTATCTTGGCGACATAGTCGGGAATGTTGGCGGGCTTGACCAGATAGGCGTTGATCCCGATCGAATAGGCCTCGGTGATGTGCTTCTGGCTTTCGGAGGTCGATAGGGCGATCACCGGAAAATGCCGCAGGGTTTCATCGCCGCGCATCATGCGGATGACCCTGCGCCCGTCCAGGCGCGGCATATTGAGATCGAGCAGGATCAAGGCCGGCGTCGGCGCGGCGCCTTCCTCCGCGTAGCGTCCCCGCCGGTTCAGGTAGTCGAGCAACTGCTCGCCGTCGCCGACGAAGCGCAGATCGGCCTTGATGCCCGCGCGCGAAAAGACCTCCTCGAGGATGATCTTGTCGTGGATATGATCTTCTGCGACCAGCACGATCGGGGCGGGTGGCTCCCGGTTTGGGCTCATGTCCGGCGATCCCCCCGGTCCGAACCGGGTAGCGGCAGGGTGAAGGCGAAGACGGAGCCCAGGCCGGGCCGGCTTTGCGCGGTGATAACTCCTCCGTGCCTTTGCACGATTTTGCGGCAGATCGCCAGTCCTATGCCCGTTCCCTCATATTCGTCCGGTCCGTGTAGCCGCTGGAAGGGCTCGAAGATCTGCTCGCAATACTTTTCGTCGAAGCCGATGCCGTTGTCCTCGACGACGATCCGCACGCGACTATGCTGTTCGCCAGCGGACGGGGATTTTTCGTGCGAAACGTGGTCAAACGCGCCGCTGATGGCGATCCGGGGCGGGCGCGCCGCGTCGCGGTATTTCACGGCGTTGGAGATCAGGTTCTGCAGCAACTGGCGGATTTGCCCGCCATCGCACAGCACCACGGGCAGCGGCTCCGACGTGACGACGGTCCGGGTGTCGTTCAGCACCGGCTTGAGATCGGCCAGCACCTCGGCCAACACCTCGTCCAGCGCCACCGGCGCGAACGGCCTTGTGTCGCGCCCGACGCGCGAATATTCGGCGAGATCGTTGATCAAGGCCCGCAGGCGCCGCGACGACGCCTCGATGCCGTCCATCATGGCGCTCAGCCGGGACCGCTCCTCGGGCGACAACGAATCCTTGAGCAGGCCGGCGAAGGCTTCGATATGGCGCAGCGGCTCCTTGAGGTCGTGGGCTGCGACATAGGCGAAGGATTCCAGTTCGTCGTTGCTGCGTGAAAGCTCCCGGTTCGCCCGCTCCAGCGCATCGGCGTTGCCGAGGATGACGTCGACGACGAGGTCGCGAATTTCCACCGCCGCCGCCACCTCGTGGCTGCGCCAAGGTTTTGAGCGGCCGCGCACCTCCTCGCGCCACGCGTCGAAGGACGCCCGGGTCTGGAGCCGTCCGCCATGCGGGCCGATCCGCACCGGCTTATGCGGATTGCCGCCCCAGGTCACGGTCTGCGCCTGCTCGGGACGGAACCACAGCATCAGCGTCGAGGACACCCGTCCGAGCGGCACGGCGAGCACGCCGCTGGCCAGATGCGTGTACTGCGCCGCCTCGGCATAGCGGGCCGAGAGATTGTCGGTCTCGAACACGCCGCGCGATTCGTTGCGCGCCAGCCAGGCGACGAGGTCGAGGATTTCCTTGTCCGTCGGCGTGTCGCCGAAGGCGGTGATGCCGTCGAAGCCGCACAGGGCGAAGCCCGACGCGCTCATCAGCGCCAGCATGTCGGCGCCGCGCCGCACCAGCCATTGCTTGAGGTCGCGCTCGTCGCCGAGTTCGTGCAGCATGCGGTTCTGCATGGCGCGGACCTGGACATTGTGGCTGACGATCTCGGCCTCGTCGGCGACGGTGATCTGCCACGTCAGGATCTGGGCAATCAGTTCGCAGGCCTGCCGCACCTCGTAGGAGACGAAGCGTGGCAGGGTATTGTGGCAGGAGATCATGCCCCACAGCTGGCCGTCCCTCACGATCGAGACTGACATGGCGCCATAGACCGCCATGTTGACCATGTATTCGATGTGGACAGGCGACACGCTGCGCAGCACGGCGAAGCTGATGTCGATCGGCCCGCCGGTCACGGGGTTGAAGTCGGGCACGAGCGGCGTCGCGCGATAGCCGATGTCCGGAATGATGCGGATCGGGTTGCTCGTGTAGAGCGCGCGCGCCTGGGCCGGGATGTCGGAGGCCGGAAAGCGGAAGTCGTAAAGCGAGGGAATGCCGTCGACTCGATCTTCGGCGATGACCTGGCCGCTCCAGTCCTTGGCGAAGCGGTAGATCTTCACCCGGTCGAAGCCGGTGAGGCGGCGCACCTCGCGCGCCGCGATGTCGCAGACCGTCTTGAGGTCCGTGGCGTTTTGCAGCCGGCGGATCGCCGCGCGAATGTTGCGGAAGAACTCGGGGTCCTGCACGCCGCAGCGCCGGGGTTCGAGTTCGAGGAAGGTCAAGCCCTGGTGGCGGTGGACGATGCCGTTGAACGGCTGCGGTCCCTCGGTGGTGAGCGCGGCGATCCGCAACGGATTGAAAATGGCGACCTCGGAGTTGGCCAGCACCGCTGCGAGGGCTTCGAGACTCTCGCGCGTCAGCAACGCCGACAGGGGCTCGCGGACTACCGCCTCGGGCGACCGCCCGACCAGCGCCTCGATATTGGCGCTGACCGAAACCGGCCGCAGGTCGGGTTCGACAAAGGCCAGAAGAACGCCGTGGGGTTGGATGGACCCGGGGATGTGAATCGGCTCGCGGTCGCATTCGGTCACGTCGAGCGCGGCGGTGTCCCCGTAGGCGTCCATCAGGTGGGGCGGCGTGGGCGATTTCGAGGGGTTGGTCATGGCTGCGAGCGCTCCGGCGCTTGCGTCCTGGTCTCCGGCGGCGTCGCGAGCGTGAACCAGAAGGTCGATCCTAGGCCTGGCGAGGTCTCGACGCCCACCGCTCCGCCGTGGCGCTGCACAATCTTACGGCAGATCGCCAGCCCGATGCCGCTGCCCTCATAGGCGTCGGGGCCATGAAGCCGCTGGAAGGGCTCAAAAATCTGCCCGGCATATTTCGGATCGAAGCCAATGCCATTGTCGCTGATGCAAATGCGGGTTGCGGCGCCCTGCGCCGCGTCGCTGCGGCGCTCGTCCTCGCCGAGGGTGGCGGTGAAGATGCGGATATGGCAGGGACGGTCGGGATGGCGGTATTTCACCGCGTTGGACAGGAGATTCTGCAGGACCTGCCGCATCTGGTTGTGGTCGCAATGCACGTCGGGCAGCGCGCCGATCTCCACCGTCGCCGCTGTTTCCTCGATGCGCTGGTGCAGGTCGGCGACCACTTCCTCGGCGATCTGCTGCAGCGAGGCCGAGGCCAGGGGCTTGGCCCGCCGCCCGACCTGGGAGAATTCGGCGAGATCCTTGATCAGGTTGCGCAGCCGCCGCGAGGAGCTTTCGATGCCGCCGACCAGATTGCTCAGCCGTTCGTCGCCGAGCGGGCGAATGGATTCGCCCAACATGCCGGCGAACGCCTCGATATGGCGGAGCGGCTCCTTGATGTCGTGGGAGGCGACGTGGGCGAAGGCCTCAAGTTCCTCATTGCTGCGCGCGAGCTGGCTGTTCACGCGCTCGAGCTTTTCGGTGTTGCGCAGGATCACGCCGGTGACGAGATCGCGAATTTCCACGGCCGCCGCGATTTCGTGGCTCTGCCAAGGGATCGCCCGGCCGCGGGTTTCCTCGGTCCATGCGGCGAAGGATTTGCGGGGGCTGAGACGCAGTTCGCCCTCGACATTGGTGACCGGCTTGTCTGGATCGCCCGCCCAGCGAACGGTCTGCGCCACCTCTGGACGGAACCACAGCATCACCCGGCGCGGCGGCGACCGCGACAGCGGCACGGCCAGCACGCCGCTGGCGACGTCCGCATAAGCTGCGGCTTCGGGCAGTAGCGCGGACAGCCGGTCGGTCTGGAACAGTTCCGTCCCCTCGGCGCGCCCCAGGACATTCACGAGGCGTTCGATCGCGGCCTCGGGCGGCGTGGCGCCGAGCGTGGTGACGCCTTCACGGCTGTGCAGGCACAGGCCGGAGGCGCCCATCAGTTCCAGCAGGGCCGCGCTGTTGCGCACCAGCCCGGCGCGATGGTCGTGTAATTGCTCGATGTCGCTGATTAGACTGCGCTGGATAGCCTTGCCCTTCAGGGTCTGGCTCGTGACCGCCTCCTCCTCCATCACGCCAATTTGCCAGGCGAGGACCTGGGCGATCATCTCGGCGGCCTGGCGCGCGTCGGGCCCCGCCTGCCGCGGTTCGCGATTGTGGCAGGCGATCAGCCCCCAGAGACGCTCGCCGCGCATGATCGAAATCGACATGGAGCCGCGCATGCCGATGTTGCGCATGTATTCAAGATGAATCGGTGACACACTGCGCAACACCGACAGGCTAAGGTCGATCGGCTGGCCGTTGAGCGGGTTGAGGTTCGGAACGATGGGCGCCGGGACGTAGTCGATGTCGGGAATAACGCGCAGCGGGTTGAGGCAATAAAGCTTGCGCGCCTGGGCTGGAATGTCGGAGGGGGGGAAGTGCAGCCCCAGAAAGGATTCCACCGCTTGGTCGCGGTCCTCGGCGATCACCTGCCCGCTGAAGTCGTCGGCGAAACGGTAGACCTTGACGCGGTCGAAGCCGGTGATCTTGCGGACTTCCGCCGCCGCCGCCGCGCAGGCGCTCTCCAGGGTTTGCGCGGCCTGCAACCGCTTGATCGCCCCGCTGGTGCGCCCGAAGAAGTCGTGGGCGTCGCTGGCGTCGTGCTCCTGCCTCTCGAGTTCGACGAAGGTCAGACCATCATGGCGGTGGATGGAGCCGACGGATTCGGCGCCGCCAGCGGCGAACCGGACCGGGATGAGCGACCCGACAGTTGCGCCGGTCTCGTCGAGCGCCGCGCGCAGGGCCGCGGCGCTGCAGGGCTCGAACACGTCGGCCAGCGACCTGCCCAGCATGTCGCCCGGCTGGAGCGGGGCGAACTGCGGCAAGTTGGAGCTGACATTGACGACCTCGAAGCGCTCTTCCGTGAAGGCGAACAGCACGCCGTGGGGCTGGACGGCGCCGGGAATGTGGATGGGTTCGCGGTCGCAATTGGTCGGATCGACCTTTTCCGGAGCAGGCCTGTCGTTCATGTCATTCTCGCGGCTGGCGAAAGCGCGGGTTCCCCTGAACCGGCCTTTCACCAGCGTTTGCTTGATCTCGGCCTTTGGACGCTTACTTTACAACGGAGGGGGATCGGGTGGCAACGCTCCGACCAGCAACCAGGAGTAAACCTCGAGAAGGCCGTTGAAAGCTGAAGAGCAGGCATTCCCGAGCCTTTTCCTATCACGCCTTAGAGCCGATCTGACCCGTAGCAGCTTGACCGTGGGCTTCTTGCCGCCGCGCTCAAGGCAGTCGGCTCTTCAACGGCCAGCAGGGCGCGGCGTCGAGCCAGTTCATGTCGCTCTCGGGCGAACTTTCATTAAGTCAGGCTTCGGATTAGACGCGCTCCGCGGAGAAGATCGTTCACGATCTCGCCGCGGCTCGGCGAGGACGGCGGCGCTCCATGCTGCCTCGTATATCTTGCATGAGATTGCCGTCAAAGGGCTGTTCCTGGGGCGCTGTCAGACGGAGCCCGGTCGTTAATCGCCAACAATGAATCCAAGGTGCGGCGCAGATCATCGGGTTCGATTGGCTTGTGCAGCGTGACAAAACCGCTAGCCGAGATCTCGGCGAGGCGTGCAACAACGCTCGCCTGCTCGGTGTCCATCCTAAGGGCTTTGCCCTTGATGAAGCCCACACCCCGCACATCACCATGCTCCAGTGCTTTGTGCGCAAGACGGACTTGCCCAATCTGTATGCCGCCGAGGAAAAGGTGCTCGCCGCCGCCCATGTGAACGCGATGAAGCTGGAGGCGACCAAACTCTACTAGGTTCCGGACTCATAACCAGTAGCTGACGGTCGCGGCGAGGCAGACGGTTGCGAGGTAATTGACGGCGTTTCGCGTCGTATCGCGTGGCCACACGCCGGAAGTCTTTCAGGCGGCAGAACATGCGTTCGATGGCGTTGCGGTTGCGATAGAGGAACGGCGAGAAGCAGTTCTTCCATTTGCGGTTGGC
>NZ_JAOQNX010000053.1 GCF_025961575.1 Rhodoblastus acidophilus
TGGGATTCCTCCCTCGCAATCACGAAGAAAGAATCGCATTGTTCAAGCCAGTTGGGAATCCCCCATTGAATCTGAAGCCGCCGAACGCGCTCTAGGCTCAGCGTTTGATTTTGTTGGCGCGCCCAAGGGGACTCGAACCCCTGTTTTCGCCGTGAAAGGGCGACGTCCTAGACCGCTAGACGATGGGCGCGGGTTCCGTGCGGCTCAGCCGCCGGAAGTGGGGCGTGTATAGACGCCGCCGCCGCCGAGCGCAAGCCTTTCAGTCCCCGATTGCAAATTTTTGTTTCACGCCAGCGCCATGTCCACCAGTTTGGCCGACACCTTCGGCCGACCGCCCCAGAAATCAAGCGACAGCGAGCAGGCCAGATGCGCCCGCATGCCCTTGGCCTGCGCAACCGCCTGGCCCAAAACCGTCTGCGCCGAGCGAAAACTCACCAGCTCCAGCTTGGCCCCGTCGCCCGCCTGCACCCTGACGCGTAAATGATCCACGCCGAAGGGAATCACCTCGGTGATGCGGTGGTCGGGCAGGGCGAACACCGGTTCTGGGTTGCCGGCGCCGAACGGGCCGGCTTTTTCGAAGGCTTCGACAAAATTTGGCGCGCAGGCGCCCGCCGTCAGCAGGCCGTCGATGGCGAGGCCCGAGCTTTTTCGGGCTTGCGCGACCTTTTCGGCCAGCGCCTCCTCAAGAAAGGCGCGGAACGCTTCGAGTTTTTCGCGCCTGACCGTCACCCCGGCCGCCATGGCGTGGCCGCCGCCCTTTTCCAAGATGCCGCGCTCCACCGCCGCGCGCACGGCGCGGCCGAGGTCGACGCCCGGAATCGAGCGCGCCGAGCCGGTCGCCAGATTGTCCTTGAAGGCGAGCGCAAAAGCGGGGCGGCCGTGCGCCTCCTTGAGTCGCGAGGCGACCAGACCGACGATTCCCGGCTGCCAGTCGTCGCCGCCCGCAATCACGACCGGGGCGTCAGGCACCAAAGTCAATTCGGCCTGGGCCATGGCCTGCTCAACCATGGCCTTTTCCAGCACCTGACGCTCGCCGTTGAGGCGGTCGAGTTCGGCGGCGATCATGCCGGCTTGCAGCTCGTCGCGCTCCAGCATGAGTTTGGCGCCCAGCGCGGCGTCGCCGATGCGGCCGCCGGCGTTGATTCGGGGGCCGAGCAGAAAGCCGAGGTGCCAGGCGCGCGGCGGGCCGTTGATGCCGGAAATGTCGGCGAGCGCCCGCAGGCCGGCGCGCGCGCGGTTGCGCATCAGCGCCAGACCCTTGACCACAAAGGCTCGGTTGAGGCCGGTGAGCGGGGCGACGTCGGCCACTGTCGCCAGCCCGACCAGATCGATGCCGAGCAGCAGGTCGGGCTCGGGATATTCGCGCCACCAGCCGCTTTTGCGCAGGGCGCGGTTGACCGCGACCAGGGTGAGGAACACCACGCCGGCGGCGCAGAGCGCGCCCTGGCCGGACACGTCGTCCTGGCGGTTGGGGTTGACGATGATCGCCTCGGGCAGGGTTTCGGGGGCCTGGTGGTGGTCGAGCACGATCACGTCGAGGCCGAGCTTTTTGGCCTCCACAAAGGGTTCGAACGAGGTGGTTCCGCAATCGACGGTGACCAGCAGTTTCGCGCCCTGTTTGGCGAATCCCCTGATCGCCTCGACATTGGGGCCGTAGCCCTCGGTGATGCGGTCGGGAATGTGGAGGAGGCGGGGCGTTCCGCAATAGTCCAAGAATTCGGCGAGCAGGGCGGAGGAGCAGGCGCCGTCCACGTCATAGTCGCCGAAAATCGCCACGGTTTCGCGGCGCAGGATCGCGTGCATCAGGCGTTGCGTCGCCGCCTCCATGGCGGTGAGGCTGAACGGTTCGGGGAGCAGGCTGCGCAGGGTCGGGTCGAGGAAGGCCAGAGCGTCGTCCGGCGCGACGCCGCGTCCGGCGAGGATGCGCGACAGCGCGTCCGGCAGGCCGGAGAGTTGGGCGATGGCCAGGGCGCGGGCCTGGCCGGGCGCGTCGAGACGGTCCCGCCAGAATTTTCCGGTGACGCTCGATTCGACGCCGAGCAGCGCGCGTTCAGCCATTTGCGTCGAGCGCGACAGCGCGCTGAAAGGCGGGACGGGAACGGCAGGCTTGCAGATAGGCGTCAAACACCGGGCGCGACTCGAACATTTTGAATGCGGTGATGGCGTAATGCAGGTTGGAGGCGAGCATGACGTCGACGGCGGAAAATGTGTCGCCGAGAATGTAGGGCGTGGCGGAGAGTTGTTCCTCGACGACATTAAAAACGCGTTCGGCCGAGCCCCAGCCCGCCGCGGTCTCCGGCAGCTTTACCTGCGCCATTTTTTCCGTCATCGCCGCTTCAATATTGGCGCTGGCGAAGAACAGCCATTGCCAAAAGCGTCCGCGCAGCGGGTCGCCGACCGCCGGGGCGAGGCCGGCTGGCGGGAATTTTTCGACGAGATAGGCGAAGATCGCGCCGGATTCGGCGATGCGCGCCTCCCCGTCCTCCAAAGCCGGCACCTTTTCCATGGGGTTGATGGCGTGGAACTCCGGCGTGTGCTGGCGTCCCGCGCGCAGGTCGACGGCGACGCGCTCGTAGGCGCAGCCGATTTCCTCCAGCAGCCACAGCACCCGCAGCGATCGTGTCTGCGCAGCCCAATAGAGTTTCATGCGACCTCCCCGGTGAGGCGAACAAACTAGGAACTCGAGAGGGTGCGGTCAAGCCGCAAGTTCGCGGCGGCGTCGCTCGGCCTTGCCTTTCGCCCGGCCTTCATTAGTTTGCCTCGAAACTGCAATCACAGGCGACAGGCATGGCCGAGAAAGACACCTATTACATCACCACCGCCATTCCCTACGCCAATGGCGCGCCGCATATCGGCCACGCCTATGAGCGGATCGCCACTGACGCCTTCGCGCGATTCCAGCGGCTCGACGGCAAGGACGTGCTGTTCGTCACTGGCATGGACGAGCATGGCTTGAAAATGCAGCAGACCGCGGCGCGCGAGGGGATCACGCCGCAGCAGCTTGCCGACCGCACCGCCGTCCAGTTCGAGGCCATGGGCGAGAAGCTCAATGCGCGGGCCGACGACATCGTCCGCACCACGCAGCAGCGCCATAAGGAGACGGTGCAGGAGGTCTGGCGGCGCATGGCCGCCAAGGGCGACATTTATCTGTCAAAATACAGCGGCTGGTATTCGGTGCGCGACGAAGCCTATTATGACGAGGGCGAGCTCACCGAAAGCGACGGGAAAAAATTCGCGCCTACCGGCACGCCGGTCGAATGGGTGGAGGAGGAAAGCTACTTTTTCCGCCTCTCGGCCTATGCCGAAAAATTGTTGGCCCATTACGAGGCGCATCCCGATTTCATCACGCCGGAAAAATACCGCAACGAAATCGTCGCCTTCGTGAAGCGCGGGCTGAACGACCTGTCGATCAGCCGGACCACGTTCGACTGGGGCATCAAGGTCCCTGATGACGACAAGCACGTCATGTATGTCTGGGTGGACGCGCTCACCAATTACTTCACCGCCACCGGCTTTCTCCAGGGCGGACCGAGGGCCAAGTTCTGGCCCTGCGACGCTCATGTGATCGGCAAGGACATTACGCGGTTCCACGCCATTTTCTGGCCGGCTTTTTTGATGTCCGCCGAGTTGCCGCTGCCGAAGCAGATCGTCGTTCACGGATTCCTGTTCAACCGCGGCGAGAAAATGTCGAAGTCGGTCGGCAATGTCATCGACCCCTTTACGCTCGCTGATCATTACGGGGTGGATGCGCTGCGCTATTTCTTCCTGCGCGAGGTGCCCTGGGGACAGGACGGCAATTATTCGCACGAGGCCATCGTCCAGCGCATCAATGCGGATCTCGCCAACGACCTCGGCAATCTTGCGCAGCGCTCGTTGTCGATGATCGCCAAGAATTGCGGCGCCAAAGTTCCGGCGCCCGGACCGCGCGCGGAAGCCGATGACGCCCTGCTGGCGCGCGCCTATGGGGCGGTGGCGATCTCGCGAAACGCCATGCGCGATTACCTGCCGCATCAGGCTTTGGCGGAAATCTGGGGCGTGGTGGGAGACGCCAACCGCTATTTCGCCGCGCAGGAGCCCTGGAAGATCGGCAAGATCGATCCGGCGCGCCGCGACGCCGTGCTCTACGTGACCGCGGAAACGCTGCGCGTGGTGGCGCTGCTGTGCCAGGCGTTTATCCCGGAAGCCGCCGGCAAGCTTTTGGACCTGCTGGGGGTTGCAGCCGACCAGCGGACGCTTGCTTTCGCCGCCCCCGAGCATGCGCTGGTCGCAGGCGGCGATTTGCCGGCGCCGGCGCCGATCTTTCCGCGTTATGTCGAGCCTGAAGAGGCGAAATGAAGCTCATCGACACGCATTGCCATCTCGACTTCGACGAACTCGTCCGCGACCGCGAGGGGGTTTTGGCGCGCGCCAAGGCGGCGGGGGTGGCGCGCATGATCACCATCTGCACGGAAATCGAGAAATTTCCGGCGATCGCCGCCATCGCCGAAGGGGTGGATGAGGTGTTTTGTTCGGTCGGCACGCATCCCAATCACGCGCAGGACGAACGCGAGTTTTTGGCGCAAGAGATCGCCGAATTGGCGAACCATCCCAAATGCGTGGCCATCGGCGAGGCCGGGCTCGACTATCATTACAAGCGCGCGTCGAAAGATTTGGCGCAGCGGGTGTTTCGCGCCCATGTCGAGGCGGCGCGGCTGTCAAACCTGCCGTTGGTGATCCACAGCCGCGATTGCGACGCCGATATGGCGGATATTTTGGAAGAGGAATTTTCCAAAAAGCCGTTCAAGGCGCTGCTGCACTGTTTTACCTCGTCGCGAGAACTGGCGGAGCGGGCGCTGGCGCTGGGCTTGTACATTTCCTTTTCCGGCGTGGTGACGTTCAAAAGCGCGGCGGAGCTGCGTGAGACCGCGGCTCACGTGCCGCTTGACCGCATGTTGATCGAGACCGACGCGCCCTTCCTCGCGCCGGTTCCGCATCGCGGAAAGACCAATGAGCCCGCCTATGTCGCGGACACTTTGCGCGTGCTGGCCGAGGTCAAGGGCATGGCGCCGGAGGCGCTGGCGGAGATCACCACCGCCAATGCGCTCAGACTTTTCGACAAAATGCCGGCGCTGTCCGCATGACGCTGGAAATCACGATCCTCGGCTGCGGCTCATCGGCGGGCGTTCCCCGCGTCGGGCAGGGCTGGGGTGCGTGCGATCCCAAAAATCCGAAGAACCGGCGGCGGCGCTGCGCGCTGCTGGTGGACAAGCCGGGGCCGGAAAAACCGACGCGCTTGCTGGTGGACGCCGGGCCGGATGTGCGTGAGCAATTAATTGCACGGGATGTCGATGGGCTCGACGCGCTGCTGCTGACCCATCCGCACGCCGACCATATTCACGGGCTCGACGATGTGCGGCCGCTGACCATGCAGATGCGGCGCCTGATCGACTGCTACCTCGACACGCCGACCTGGGACACGGTGGGCTTGCGGTTCGATTATCTGTTCAAGACCCCGCCGGGCAGCGCCTATCCGCCACTGCTCATTCCGCATGTGATCGCGCATGGCGAGCGTTTTGCGCCGGACGGACCGGCGGGGCCGCTGGAGACGACGGCGTTTCGGCTCAACCACGGCGACATTGACGCGCTCGGATTTCGTTTCGAGAACGTCGCCTATACGCCGGATGTGAAATTCATTCCGGAGGAGAGTTTTGAATTCTTGCAAAACCTCGACCTCTGGATCATCGACGCCCTGCGCTACCGCACGCATCCCACGCATTTCAGCCTGATGGAGGCGCTGGAGTGCATCGACATGTTCAAGCCGAAGCGGGCGGTGCTCACCAATATGCACACCGATCTGGATTTCGAGACGCTGCGCGGGCAATTGCCGATGGGCGTCGAGCCGGCGTTCGACGGGATGAAGCTGGTGGTGTGAGGGGCAGGCGACCCCTTCCTTCTCTCATTTGCGCGCCGTCATTGCGAGCGCGCGCGGTGGTTGCGTAGCGATGCCGAAGCGCCGTGCGCGTTGAATGGTGGATTGCTTCGCTTCGCCCGCAATGACGACAGCATGGCAGGATGCAACCTGGTGCGCGTCGTCCTTTGCTCCAAATGAAAACGTCCGGCGCCAGGACTCCAGGAATCGGCTCTCGCGGGCCGGCGTGAATGCCCGGGCATGACGGTTGTGGGTTGATGTTACAAGGAAAAACGGCTTCCGGTGTTTGCCGGAAGCCGTTTTGTTTTCAATCTCTCGTGGAGAGCCGGCTTAGCCCAGCCGGCCCGCCGCATGGGCGAGAAGCGTATAAACCTTGCCCGTTTCGGACGTCAGGTAGGAGCGCGTCAGCAGCCCGTCGCGGTCCTCGCGGTCCACTTCCGACAGCAGGCGCTCGAATTCCGAGACGTAGCGGTCCACCGTCTGGCGGAAATCCGTCTCGTTGGCGTAGCGGCGGCGGATCTCGTCAAACGTCTTCGCGCCGGCGCCAGTGTACAGCCTGCGGTCGAACACGCCGCTGTCGCCGCGACGATAGCGGTCCCAGGCCTGCGCCAGCGCGTTCTCGTCCACCATGCGGGCGATGTCGGCCGACAGGCTTTCGAGATCGGCGCCCTTGCCGCGGCGCGGCGCGTCCTCCTGCGAGGCGCG
The DNA here is from genome assembly GCF_025961575.1 of Rhodoblastus acidophilus. Classification (GTDB taxonomy): domain Bacteria; phylum Pseudomonadota; class Alphaproteobacteria; order Rhizobiales; family Beijerinckiaceae; genus Rhodoblastus; species Rhodoblastus acidophilus_C. The sequence continues at coordinate 6,614 of NZ_JAOQNX010000053.1, forward strand.
GGCGAGCAGGCTGCTCACCCAGCCGCTGGAGTCCGTCGCGGGACGCTGCGGCGGCGTCGCCTGACGCACGTCGAAGCGCTGGGCGGGGGCGGGGGCCGGCGCGGCGTTTCGGGCGCGGGGGGCGGGCAGGGCCTCGGCGCGCGGCGCCTCGGCGATATCGAAGGCGCGGCCGGAGCGGGCGACAATGTCGGTCAGCTCATTGAGCGCCTTGATCTGTTCGGCGATCACCCGGCGCATCGCCGCGGTCTGCTCCGAGGTTTCGCGGGGCAGCTCCAGCGCGCCGCGCCGCAGCTCCTGCCGCGTCGCCTCGAGCTCGCGCTGCACCTCGGCGCTCATGCCGCGCAGCTCCTGGGCCACGGCCTTGTAGCGCTCGGTCGCCTGGGCGAACATCTGGTTCAGTTCGCTCATGTTCTGCTCGTAGGCGCTGCTCAGCGCCGCCGAGGCGCTCTCGCGCTCCCGCGCCGCCGCGTCGCGCAGCGAGTCGAACTGGCTGGTCAGGGTTCCCGCCGTCGCCGTGGCGGCGTCGGTGAGGAAGCCGCCGACCTCGCGGGCCTTGTCCTCGGCCTGCTCCAGCGTCTTGCCGATCGAGGCGGCGTAGCGCTCGAGGCGTTTCTCGAAGGCGTCCTGACGCTGCTGCGCCTCGCTGTAGAGCGTCTGCAGGTTTTCCAGACGCGCGTCCAGGGCGGCGTCCAGCTCCGTCTGGGTCTTGCGCATTTCGCCGAGGGTTTCGGTCAGGCCGGCGTTCTGCGCGCCCAGAGTCCGCGCGGTTTGCGCCAGCGTGTCGGAGCCCTGCTTGGCCGTGACGCCGAGCCGGTCGATCTCGCCGTCGAGCGCGTCGACCGCGCCGGTGAAGGCGCCGATGCGCTCGCCAAGCTGCGCGTCATAGGTTTGCAGGCTGTTCTCGGCCTTGTCGACCACCCCGAGCAGGGCGCGGTGCGATTGCGCCATGACCTCGACCAGGCTGACCACGTCCTTCTTGATGCGGCCGTTGATCTCGGTGAGCGCGGAGGCCATTTCCTCCTGCTTGCCGTTGAGCTCGGCGATCAGTTCGCCGGAGCGTTCATGCAGCACGCTGACAGCGGTCTGGCTGAAGCTGGCGATGCGCTGGGTGACCTCGCCGCCGCGCTCCTGCAGCAGTTCGATCAGTTTTACGCCGCGCGTGTCGTACCAGTCGTGCAGCTCTTCGGTGCGCACGCGCAGGTCTTCCGCCAGCGTGCGGCCGCTGCCGTCGAGCGTGGCGCCGAGCGTGGCGACGCGGCGGTCGATCTCCTCGCCGACGGCGCCGAGGCGGCCGAGCACCTTTTCCTCGAACACGCCGACCTTCTCCTCGAACACGCCGACCTGGCCGCCGAGGGTTTCGGCGATTTGTTCGGCGCGCGCGCTGAGCTTGGCGTCGATACTTTCGGCGCTGGCCGCGACCTTGTCGGCCACTTCGGCGATGCGGCCGACCACCTTGTCCTCGAACAGATCGACATGGCCGGTGAGATGGGCCGCGACCTGATCGGAGCGCAGCGACAGCATCTGGTCGACCTTGTCCGCCTTGGCGGCGATCTTTTTCGCCGCCTCTTCGGCGCCGGCGACCACCTTGGTCTCGAAAGCGTCGACATGGCCGCCGAGATGGGCGGCGATCTCGCCGGAGCGGGCGGCGAGCGCGGCTTCGGCGCGCGCGGCCTCGCTGGCGATCTGGCCGGCGAGTTCGTTGGCGCTGGCGGCGATGGTCCGCGCGGCCTCGCCGGCGCGGCCGACGACCTTGTCTTCGAAGGCCTCGACATGGCCGCCGAGATGGGCGGTGATCTCGCCGGAGCGGGCGGCGAGCGCGGCTTCGGCTTGCGCGGCCTCGCCGGCGATCTGGCTGGCGAAGGCGCCGGCGCTGGCGGCGAGCTTTTGCGCCGCCTGTTCGGCGCCGGTCACCACCTTGGCCTCGAAGGCCTCGACATGGCCGCCCAGATGCGCGGCGATCTCGCCGGAACGGGCCGCAAGCGCGGCTTCGGCCTGCTGGGCGCGGATGGCGATCTGGCCGGCCAGCGTGTTAGCGCTGGCCGCGATCTTTTTCGCCGCTTCATCGGCGCCGGCGACGACCTTCGTCTGGAAGGCCTCGACATGGCCGCCGAGGTTTGCGGCGATTTCGCCGGAGCGCGCGGCGAGCGCGGCTTCGGCCTGCGTCGCGCGGGCGGCGATCTCGCCGGCCAATTCGCTGGCGCTGACGGCGATTTTCTTCGCCGCCTCGTCGGCGCGGCCGACGACCTTGTCTTCGAAGGCTTCGACATGGCCGCCGAGATGGGCGGCGATCTCGCCGGAGCGCACAGCGAGCGCGGCTTCGGCCTGGGCAGCCTCGCTGGCGATCCGGGCGGCGAGGTCGCCGGCCTTGGCCGAGATCTGCTCGGCGGCCTGTTCGACGCCATTGACCACCTGGGTCTCGAAGGCCGCGACATGGGCGCCGAGATGGGCGGTGATCTGCGCGGAGCGGGCGGCGAGCGCGGCCTCGGCCTGCGCCGCCTCGCCGGCGATCTGGCCGGCGAGGTCGCTGGCCTTGGCGACGATCCGTTCGGCGGCCTGGTCGGCGCCGCCGACCACCTTGGTCTCGAAGGCCTCGACATGGGCGCCGAGGCGATTGGCGATCTGCGCGGAGCGCGCGGCCAAAGCCGCTTCCGCCTCGCTCGCCTTGGCGGCGATCTGGCCGGCGAGGTCGTCGGCCTTGGCGGCGATCTTGTCCGCGGCCTGTTCGGCCCCGGTGACCACCCTGGTTTCGAAGGCCTCGACATGGCCGCCGAGATGGGCGGCGATCTGCGTCGAGCGCGCGGCGAGCGCGGCTTCGGCCTGCGACGCCTCGCTGGCGATCTGGCCGGCGAGGTCGCCGACGGTCGCGGCGATCTTCTTGGCGGCCTCGTCGGCGCCGACGACCACCCGGGTCTCGAACGTGTCGACATGGTCGCCGAGATGGGCGGCGATCTCCGCCGAACGGGCGGCGAGCGCGGCTTCGGCTTCCGACGCCTTGGCCGTGAGGGTGACGGCCGCTTCCTCGACCCGGCCGACCACCTTCTGCTCGAAGGCTTCGACATGGGCGCCGAGATGATCGGCGATCTGCTCGGAGCGGGCGGCCAGCACGGAGTCGATTTCCCCGGTCTTGGTCCAGACCTCGCGGCCGGCGGCGGCCAGGCGGTTCACCACCTTGTCCTCGAAGGCGACGATCTGGGCGGACAGGCCCTCGGTCATCTGGCTCGAGCGCGCGGCGAGCGCGGAATCGATCTCCCCGGTGCGGTTCCACACTTCCTCGCCGACCACGGCGAGACGGTTGACCACCTTGTCCTCGAACTGGCCGATATGGCCGCCGAGATGCGAGGCGATCTGCTCCGCGCGCGCGCCGAGCGTGGCGTTGATCTCTTCCGCCTTGGCGGCGAGATTGTCGGTGAGCGCCGTGGAGCGGCTGAGGATGATCTCGTCGAGCTCGCGCGCCTTGGTGTCGAGCGCGCGGCCGACCTCGCGGCCGCCTTCGCCCAGCACCTTGGCGATGTCGATGGCGCGGCCGGCGAGCGTGTCGTTGAGCTGGCGCGAGCGCGCGTCCAGGCCATTGTCGGCCTTTTCGAGCAGGGCGTCCATGCTCTGCACGACCTGTTGGGTCTTGTCCCAGGTCGTGGCCTCGAACCGTTCGAGCTGCGCGGCGAGCAGCGCCGCCGTGGCCTGGGCGCGTTCGCCCAGGCGCGCGTCGAGCGCCGCGCCATGTTCGCCGATGGTGGTCTCGACCAAGGCGAGGCGTTCCGCGATCACCGCGCCGATCTGCTGCGACTGGGCGCCGATGCGCTCCACCGCGCCGCCGCCGTGCTCGACCAAAGCCGCCTCGAAGGCGCGCAGGTTTTCCGCGAGCGCGTCGCGCAGCACTTCCGTCTGCGCGCGGATATGGTCGGCCGAGCTTTCGCCGCCGTCGCGGAGAAGATTTTCCAGCGCCGCGAGCTGGGCGACGAAATCGGCGTTGAGACGTTCGGCGTGCTGGCCGAGGCGGGTGTGCGCCTCGGTGACGCCGGTCTCCACCTTGGTTTCGAAGCTTTGCAGGCTCGCCGCGATCTCGCGCGACAGGCGTTTGGCGTGCTGGCCGATGCTGTTCGCCGCTTCATCCCCGCCGCGCGCAAGGGTGCGCTCGAAGACGTCGAGGCGTTCGGCCAGGGTCTCGTTGACGCGATCGCCGTGGACGCCGATGGCGGCCACCGCCTCGCTGGCGGTCTGGGTGAAGCGCGCCTGCGCGTCGCCGAGCCGTTCGGCGATGGCTTCCGCCGCCTGCGCGGCATTGGCCGAGAAGGCGCCGTCGAGCGCCTGGGTCTGCGACAGCAGCGCGTTGAGCGTGCTTTCGGCGGTGGTCTCGAAATGCGTCTGGGCGGCGGCCGTGGTCTCGCCGAGCGTGTCGGCGACGGTCTTCACGGTCGTCTCCAGGGCGTCGCGCAGATGCGCGGCGCGCTGCTCGGCGTCGGCGATCACGCCGCCCGTCGCCTGGGCGAACTGGGTCTGGAACGCTTCGGTATGGCCGGCGAGCGCCGCGAGATGGGTCTGAGTGACATTGGCGACGGCGGTTTCCAGATGTTCGCTGTGGCCGGCGATGGCCTCCACCGTCTGCTGCGCGGTCGTGGTGAACTTGTCCTGGAAGGACTCGGTGTGGCCGGCGAGCGCGGCGAGCGTTTTCTGCGCGACCTCGCCGACGGCGGATTCCAGCTGTTCGCCTTGGCTGGCGATGGTTTCGACCGTCTGCCGGGCGGCGGCGGTGAAGCGCTCCTCGAAGGCCGCGGTATGGCCGGTGAGCGTCGCCAGATGATCCTGAGTGACGGCGGCGACGGTGATCTCCAGATGGTCGCCGCGCTGGGCGATGGCGTCGACGGCCTGCTGCGCGACCGCGCCGAGCTTTTGCTCGAAGGCCTCGGCATGGCCGGACAGCGCCGCGATCTGGCCCTGGGCGACGGCGCCGACGGTGGTTTCGATCTGCTCGCCATGCTGGGCGATGGCGTCGACCGTCTGCTGGGCGGCGGCGGTGAATTTCTCGTGGAAGGCTTCGGTATGGCCGACAAGCGCCGCCAGATGGTTCTGGGTGACCGCCGCGACGGCGGTCTCCAGATGGTCGCCGCGCTGGGCGAGCGTCTCCACCGTCTGCTGGGCGGCGGCGGTGAATTTCTCCTGGAAGGCGTCGGTATGGCCGGCGAGCGCCGCCAGATGGGTCTGCGTGACCGCGGCGACGGTGGCCTCCAGATGGTCGCCGCGCTGGGCGATGGCGTCCACCGTCTGCTGGGCGACCGAGCCGAGTTTTTCCTCGAACGCCTCGGTGTGGCCCGAAAGCGCCACGATCTGCGACTGGGCGACGGCGGCGATCAGGGCCTCCAGACGTCCGCCGTGCTCGGCGATGGCGTCCGCGGTCTGCTGGGCGGCGGCGCCGAGTTTCTCCTCGAACGCCTCGGACTGGCCGGAGAGCGCGGCGGCCTGGGTCTGGGCGATGGAGGCGACCGTGGCCTCCAGATGCTCGCCGTGCTGGGCGAGCGCCTCCACCGTCTGCTGGGCGGCGGTGGTGAAGCGTTCGTTGAAGGCGTCGGTGTGGCCGGTGAGCGCCTCGAGATGGCCCTGCGTGACCGTAGCCACGGTGGTTTCCAGATGCTCGCCGTGCCGGGCGAGCGCCTCCACTGTCTGCTGGGCGGCGGTGGTGAAGCGTTCGTTGAAGGCGTCGGTATGGCCGGTGAGCGCCTCAAGATGGCCCTGCGTGACCGTGGCGACGGTGGTTTCCAGATGCTCGCCGTGCCGGGCGAGCGCCTCCACCGTCTGCTGGGCGGCGGTGGTGAAGCGTTCGTTGAAGGCTTCGGTATGGCCGGTGAGCGCCTCGAGATGGCCCTGCGTGACCGTGGCGACGGTGGTTTCCAGTTGCGCGCCGTGCCGGGCGATGGCCTCCGCGGTCTGCTGCGCGGCGGCGGCGGCCTTGTCGTGGAAGGATTCGGCGTGGCCGGCAAGCGCCGCCAGATGGGTCTGCGCCGCGGCGTTGACGGTGGCTTCCAAGTTTTCGCCGTGGCTGGCGATGGCCTCGACCGCCTGGCGGGCGGCGTCGCCGACCGTGGTCTCGAACCGGGCGCCCTGGCCGACGATGGTGTCGATCGCCTGTTCGGCCGTGCTGGTGAAATTGGTCTGGAACGCCTGGGTGTGACCAGCCAGCGCGGAGAGCTGGTCCTGGGTGGCGGCGGCGACCATATGTTCGAGCCGTTCGCCGTGCCCGGCGATGGTTTCGATGGCGTTCTGCGCGGTGGCGCCGAACTGCTCATGGAAGGCGTCGGCATGGCCGGCGAAGGCGGCCAGGGTCTCGCCGGCGGCGGCGCCGAACTGCTCGTGGAAGGCGTTGGTCTGTTCGGTGAAGGCGGCCAGCGTTTCGGTCGCGGCGGCGCCGACGCTGTTTTCGATCTTTTCCGCGTGGTCGTGGAAGGCCTGCTCGAGGCGCGTGGTCTGCGCCGAAAGCGTTTCGACCGTCGAGCCGGACAGGCGGGTGAAATGGTCGGTCAGCTGGCCGGCGCTGGCGGACAGGGTTTCCGACGCTTCGCGGGTCGAGGCGGTGACGGCGTGGCGCAGCGCCTCGGTCTTGGCGGCGAGCGTTTCGGCGGCGTCGCGGGTGGAGCCGTCGACGGTGACGATCAGGGTCTCGGTGCGGGCGGCGAGGATTTCGGCGGCCTCGCGGGTCGACACGTCGACGGCTGCGCGCAGGGCTTCGGCGCGGGCGGCGATGGTGTCGGCGGCCTCGCGGGTGGAGCCGTCCACCGCCGCGACCAGGTCGCCGGTGCGGGCGGAGAGGGTTTCGACGGCGTTGCGCGTCGTTCCCTCGACGGCTTCGCGCAGCGCGTCGGTCTGGCCGGCGACGGCTTCGATGGTTTCGCCGGCGGTGCGCGCAAACGTCTCGTTGAAGGCGCGGGTCTGGCCGGAGAAGGCGGCCAGGGTTTCTTCCGCGGCGACGACGAAATTGTCGCGCAGCGACTGGGTGTGGCCGACCACGCCCTCGACCGTCTGCTGGCTGATGGACGCATAGGTCTGGCCGAGCGTCTCGACGTGCTGGCCGAAATCTTCCACCGTGCGTTGGGCGGTTTCGCCGACCATGGCGTGCAGGGCTTCGACGCGGGCGGTCAGTTCGGCGAGCGCCGCCTGGCTCGCCGCCGCGAATTCGCCGCCGCGGGCCTCGACCAGTTCGGCGAGCTTGTCGCCATGGGCGTTGAGCTCCTGGGCGAGCTGGCCGGTCTTGTCATGGATGCGGCCGAGGAAGTCTTCGGCGAGTTTGCGCAGCGCGGCGTCGGTCTCGACCGCGCGCGCGTCGATGGCGTCGGTGGTCTCGGCGCCGTGATGCTGGAATTTTTCGAGCAAGGCGGTGGCGCGGCTCTCCAGCTCGGCCATCAGGCTCTCGCTCGACTGGGCGAAGGCGGCCTGCACCTCGTTGCCGCGCGTTTCCAGCGCGGTGGCGATGCGCTCGCCGGTCTGGTCGAGCAATTCGGTCAGGCTGGAGGTCGCCGCCTCCAATTCGCCGGTCAGGGCCGATTGCGCCGAGGTCAGGGCGGAGGAGACGCGGTCGGCGTTGACGACGATGGATTCGCGCTCGCTCGACAATTCATTGAGCAGCACGCGGATGCGGCGCTCGTTTTCGCCATAGGTGCGCTCGAGAGAGGCGACCTCGGCGCGCACCATGGCCTCGAGCTCGCTGGCGCGGGCCAGCGCCCGCTCGATGCCGTCGCCCATTGAGGCGACCTCGCGGCGGATCGCCTGGCTGAGGGTCACCACATGTTCGGTCGCAAAGGTTTCGGGCTCGGCGAGGCGGATCGCCGCTTCCGCCATCGAGCGGGCGGTGAGGCGCATTTCCTGCGAGCGGCGCAGCACCAGGCCCATGGCGATGAAGAAAATCACCGGGCCAATCAGCGCGAACAAAGCCATGGCGGCGGCGGGATTGAAGATATTGCCGGTGAAGGCCTCGGCGCGGGTGAAGATGGCGTAGCCGATCCACAGGCCGGACCACAAAGCGGCGGTCAGAACGGCGACGGTCATCGAGGTCGAGTCGGCCTTGACCTGCATGCTTTGCAGCAGATGACCCACGGATTCGCGGTCGTCATTGGCGGGGGCGCCGCCGGGGGACAGGGGATCGCGGCGCGGGGGCGCGGGCTCTTCCAGGCCGAGTTCGGGGGCGCGGGGCATTTCCAGCCCCTTGGCCGGGGGCAGTCCGAATTCCAGCGCGCCGGCTTCGGCCGTAGCCGATTTGCCTTCGGGCTTGCCCTCCGGTTCAGGCTGCAGCTTGAGGGCGTCCTCTATGGCCGTCAAGGCCGCCGCCGCCGGATCTTGGGCCGTGCTGGAATTGGACATGAAACTAACCTTTTTGAATCCGCCGCCCCCCTGGGCCGCGCGACGGTAAAGACGCGCGGATCGCGGCAGTTAACCAAGACGCACTCTACCCTCGCGCACGAGCCTTGAAAACCTGAGCCGTACCGCGAATTGCAAACGTCGTTAACGGATCATTCACCATGATTTTCAAAAGGCCCGGCGCAGCGGGGAAAATAAGGGGTCCGTCAGCTTTTAGTCGTCACGTTAAGCATGATGAAAACTTGTGGATCGCACTTGATGGATGGTTCGCGAACAAGGACTTGGTGTGGTCTGAGGCGCGCTGGCGCCGATTTCGCGTTGTTTCGGAGTTAACACATGGCGGTTACGGCAATGAGTCTCGCGCAGGATGAACAGAACCGGACGGTCCACCCCTTCGATCTCGTGCATCTGTCGCGCCAGACCATGGGAGACCGCGAGCTCGAGCACGAGGTTCTGGCCCTGTTCGAGCGTCAGGCGAGCCATATCGGCGGCAAGCTCGTGTCGCTGGAGGCGGGCGCCGACCATGTCGTGCGCGCCGATCTCGCCCATAAATTGAAGGGCTCGGCGCGGGCTGTGGGCGCCTTCGCCGTGGCCAAGGCGGCCGAAAACTACGAGCACAGCGCCCGCGCCGGCCTGTTTCGCGCCATGGATTCGCGCCAGTTGCAGGAGGCGCTGGCCGAGGCGCTCGGCGCGCTGCGCGAATTGAACGGCTGATTTTCTTTCGGGCGCGCGAAAAAACGTCGAACCTTTTTCCGCGACGCCGCGACCCCTGGACGTTCTGGGCGAATGAGCCGGAACGCCGGGGAGCCTTCCTCCTCCGGCAGCCAGCTGAAGGAGCGCGTCATGTCCAATCTTCGCAATATCGTCCTCGCCGCCGGCCTGTCGCTTTTCGCCGCCGGCGCCGTGCTTTCGCCGACCGGCGCCCTGGCCTGGGGCCCGCATGGCGGCGGCCATTGGGGCGGCCATGGCGGCTGGGGCCATCATGGCGGTTGGCACCACGGCGGTTGGGGGCATCGCTGGGGCTACGGGCCGCGCTTCGTCTATGGCGGCGTGTACGGTGGCTGCTTCCTCAAGCGCTATGTCAATGATTGGGGCGAAATCGTCGTCCGCCGCGTCTGCTATTGAGGACGCGCTTCCTTCTCCGCTTGCGGGCTACGGGATTCACGCAAGTGATTTGCATTTTGCAATCTCGTAGCCCTGGAGCATGTCCATGAGCCTTCGCATGCC
>NZ_JAOQNX010000054.1 GCF_025961575.1 Rhodoblastus acidophilus
CGTCACCTCCATCCACGGCGAAATCGCCGCAATCATCTGGCGCGTCGCTCCCGAAGGGAGTTGATCAGACAGCGCTCTTCGGCAACGGGCAGCTAGCAGTGAGCGCGCAAGAAATCCTTGACCAAAGGCATTAATGTGCAGCCGCCCAAACATGACCGGCGCCGTGATCGTCAGCAGCAGCACCCTCGGCTCGGAGGCGCCGCGCAGGGTTTCCGTCGCGTCCGGATAATCAGCCGACTTCCTGCCGAGAAATTTGGCCGAATTTTCGTTTCTCTCCGGCCGCTCTTGGCAGTGCGGCAAATATCGTTATCGTGCCGTAAGCTGGGCCGTTTTTCTCGGCTCGGTGGGTCACGCGTATCACCGATTGCGCCCACGAATCTGGAGCCATCGCCCATGTGCGTCATGTGCAATCCCGCCTTTGCCGAAGCCTTCCGCACTTTCACCTTTCCGTCGCGGCGCCAGATGCTGAAGGCGGCGGCGGCTGGCGCGTTCGTCTGCGAGGCGGCTGATTCGGCGCCGGCGCTGGCGCAGGAAGGTTCGCTCCAGGATGTGGCCAGCCGGTTCGCGCCCAACACATTCCCGCGAGTCACCATCTTTCGCGCAAAAGACATTGTCACGCTCGACCCAGACAAACCGTCGGCCACCGCCGTCGCCGTGCTGGGCGATCGCATCCTGGCGGTCGGCTCGGTCGAGGAATTGCAGGCCGCCGCCGGCGGCCAGCCCTATGTCGTCGACGAAACCTTTGCCGACAAGGTGATCGTCCCCGGCCTGATCGCCCAGCACGATCATCCCTTGCTGACCGGCCTGACCATGGTGTCGGAGATCATCGCCATCGAGGACTGGGCGCTGCCGTCGGGCGTCGTTCCCGCCGCCAAGAGCCCGCAGGCCTATCGCGAGCGGCTCATGCAGGCCCATGCGAAGCTGAGGGACCCCGGCGAACTGCTGGTGACCTGGGGCTATCATCAGCTGTTTCACGGCCCGCTGACCCGCGCCGATCTCGATCGGATCAGCACTGTGCGGCCGATCGTCGTCTGGCACCGGTCCGCCCACGAATTCATCCTCAACAGCAAGGCGCTCAAGGCTTACGGGATCGACGCCGCCTTTGTCGCCGCGCTGCCGGAAGCCGCGCGCAACCAGTCTAATCTCGATGCGGGCCATTTTTGGGAGGGCGGCATGTTCGCCGTCATCCCCAAGCTGCTTCCGGCCCTCGCCACGCCCGAAAGGTTGCGGCGCGGCCTGGAATTCGTCACGCGCTATTTCCACGCCAATGGCGTGACGCTGGGCTGCGAGCCCGGCGGCTTGTTTTCCAAACAGCTGCAGGACGCCCAGAACGCGGTGCTGTCGCGTCCCGACAGCCCTTTCCGCTTCTATTTCATCCCCGACGGCAAATCGATCAGCGCGGCTTTCCCGGACAGCACGATCAGCGAAACGCAGAACGTGCTCGGCTGGGGCGAGGGCATGACGGCGATGATGCCCGGCGCGATCAAGCTGTTCGCCGACGGCGCCATCTATTCCCTGCTCATGCAGGTGCGCGAGCCCTATCTCGACGGCCATCATGGCGAATGGATCATGGAGCCGGATTTTTTTGCGCGCGCCTTCAAGGTTTATTGGGAGGCGGACTATCAGATCCATGTGCATGTGAACGGCGACGCTGGGCTCGACATGGTTCTTGACAACGTCGAAGCCAATCTGCGGCGCCATCCGCGCTACGACCACCGGACGGTCGCCATCCACCTCGCCGTCTCGCGCAAGGATCAGGTCGAACGCATCCGGCGGCTCGGCGTGATCGTCAGCGGCAATCCCTATTATGTCGGCGCGCTGGCCGATGCTTACGGCGCGCAGGGTCTGGGGCGCGAACGCGCCGACGCCATGGTGCGCCTCGGCGACGTGGAGCGCGCCGGCGTGTCCTTCTCGCTCCATTCCGACATGCCGATGGCACCGGGGCAGCCGCTGTTCCTGATGCATTGCGCGGTCAACCGCACGACGGCGTCGGGACGCGTCGCCGCGCCGGAGCAGCGCGTCAGCCGGCTGGGCGCGCTGAAGGGCGTCACGCTCGACGCAGCCCATTCACTGCGGCTGGAAAATGAAATCGGCAGCATCGTTCCCGGAAAGCTCGCCAATCTCACCATCCTCGGCGACAATCCGTTGACGGTCGATGCGGCGGGGATCAAGGACATCGCCGTCTGGGGCACGGTGCAGGAGGGGCGGGTGCTGCCGGTGAAATAGCTGGCGGCCTCCGGCAAGGAGAAGCCGGCAAGAAATGGCGCCACTTCCTCGTCGAAAATGTCATGCGGTTTCCAAAATCCCGCGGACCGGCGGCCATTATGTCCGCTTTTCCAAGAGCGATTCCATTGTCGGCCACTTCCACGTCGGTCCGCTTACCGCCGTTAAGAGCCACGACTTCTCGCTGGATACCGCGCCAACCACTCCCTCAGTCTCGTCCAGCGCCTGTTTGTCCGCGCGTTCATGATAGCGATGGCGAGGGCCCACTTCTGTCCAACGATCACAACAAGCCGCTTCCCGCGGGTGACCGCCGTGTAAACGAAGTTGCGCGCTAGCATCGTGTAGCGCTGTGTCGCCAGCGTGATCAAGACGGCGGCATATTCGGACCCCTGCGACTTGTGGATCGTGGTCGCGTAGGTGGGAATGACCGCGTCCAGCCGAAGGAATATGTCACCTCGCGACCGTCGAAGCTGGAGACGAGGGCGCCTTCCTCCCGGTCGATGCGGACGACGCGTCCGAGGTCGCCGTTGAAGACTTCGCGGTCGTAGTCGTTTTCCGTCTGCATGTTCTTGTCCACGGACGCGAAGACCGAACCAGACGCCGACGACGTGGATGAACTCGCCGGCGGAAATCGAGGCCGCATGGCCAACGACGGGAACGAGATATCGATGGCCGCACGCCTTCACCTTCAGGACGGCGAAGCCGTTGTCCTCGTTGAGGAAGGTGACACGCTCGACCAATCCGACCAGCATCTCCCAGTGCGGCGCTTCCTGCGCGTCGGCCAAGCCTGCGAAAACTCCATGTGCGTCGCCGCAACGTTCGCGTTCCTGCGTACAACCCGCAATCGAGAATTGATCTCCGACAAAACGCTTGGCGCAAGATCGCGGGTATAGGCCTCCTTGCATTCTATATGGAGCTTCGGATGGTGCGCAAAGGATTGGAACTGGCGGGAATAACCGCCGCCAAATTGCAGGCGGCGAAAGACGGGATCATCGCCGCCGGAGACGCCGAGACCATTTCGTGGGCGATTGATCAGTTCCGCGACGTGGACGAGATGCTGCGACGGGTGATTGGCTATGACGACACCTCGGCGAGCGAGGTCGAGGCAGAATCAGAAGCGGCATGAGAGCCGCGGCGGCCGGGTCGCTTGGCCGGCGATCCGGCGTCCAGTTCCCCCAAGTTTGTTCTGCCGTTGAACGCGGGAATTCCGGCTCGGATTGCTGACAAGGTAGATAATTGTAATTTAAGGATAAACCTGCTTCTGATCCCACATATTGGGAGGAGGAGGGGGGAGGAGTAAGTCAAAGAGATTTTGGTGGGCGCGACGCTCCTCGCGATGCACTTCTGCAATAGCATAGTGCGGTCGCTTCGCCGAAGCCCTGCTTCGCTGAGGGGAATTGCAAGTTGCGTCCTATCGACCGGATCATACTCGATATGAAAACCATCTCCATTATTATCTCTCCCGGTCGCCGCATTGGGCAGAGAATCTGCAATTCGCCGACCGGAACGGTCGTCGAGAATAGGGCAAGCCGAGCCGAAGAGTTCGTCCGCGCCGGGTTCATGCGATCTGGACGACGCGTAGGTTGTTGGTCGTTCCCGACGCTCCGAACGGCACGCCCGCAACGACGACGATCGCTTGCCCCCTTTGCGCGAACTCTTCGCTCAGGGCCATTGCCGTCGCGCGATCCACCATTTCTTCGTAGCTGTGGACGTCCTCCGACAGGCAGGCGTGCACGCCCCAAGTGAGGCTGAGCCGCCGCGCCGTGGCCGCTTCCGGCGTAATGGCCAAAATGGGAAGCGAGGGCCGTTTGCGCGTGATGCGCGCCGCCGTGGTCCCACCTGAGGTGAAGGCGACGATCACCGGAGCGCCGATCGCCTCGGCGAGGTCCGCAGCGGCGGCGGCAACGGCATGCGGGGCGGATTGCTCTTCGCCGGGATCGGCGGCGTTCACGATCGAACGATAGAGCTTGTGCCGTTCCGTGCTGCTGATGATGCGGTTCATCATTTCGACCGCCTCGCGCGGATAGGCGCCCGATGCGGATTCCGCCGAAAGCATCACGGCGTCGGCGCCATCGTAGATTGCGGTGGCGACGTCCGAGGCCTCGGCGCGCGTCGGCGTCGGCGCGCTGGTCATTGATTCTAGCATCTGCGTGGCGACGATCACCGGCTTTGCGGCGAGGCGGCAGGCGCGCACGATCTCCTTCTGCCGACCGGGGACCTCTTCATGGGGAATCTCGACACCAAGATCGCCGCGCGCCACCATCACGGCGTCAGCGAGACGGACGATGTCGTCGAATTTTTCCACCGCCGACGGTTTTTCGATCTTGGCGACGAGACCCGCACGATCGCCGATCAGCCCGCGCGCCTCGATCAGATCTCCCGGCCTCTGTACGAATGACAGCGCGATCCAGTCGACGTTGAGTTCGAGGCCGAACGCCAGATCGGCGCGGTCCTTGGGGGTCAGGGGCGAAAGGTCGAGCACCGCGCCAGGGATATTGACGCCCTTGCGGTCGGACAGGACGGCGCCGGTGACAACCTCGGCTTCGATCTCCTCCCGCCCGGGCCTGATAACGCGGACGCGAACCCGTCCGTCGTCGATCAGGAGGTCCTGTCCCGGCATAACTGCGGCGAAGATTTCCGGATGGGGCAGGGGAATGGTGTCCACGCCGCCCGGGTCCTTCGACAGCACGAACCGAAGCTTTTGGCCTGGCGCAATCGCGATCTTGCCGCCGGCGATGGCGCCGATGCGGATCTTCGGCCCTTGCAGGTCTTGTAGGATGCCGATCGGGCGCCGCACGCGGGCTTCGAGGTCGCGGATCGCGGTGTGGACGCGTGCGTGATCTTCGTGCGAGCCATGGCTGAAGTTCAGGCGGAATGTGTCCGCGCCGGCGACGAACAGCGCTTCCAGCATGTCTGGAGAGGCGCTCGCCGGCCCCACCGTCGCGACGATCTTTGCTCTGCGTTGTCGGCGCACGTCTTCTGCTCCTGCTCGGTTTGTCGGAACGGCGTAAAACGTCATCTATGGCCGCGCGCCGGATCGATATCGAGCGTTGGATATCACGGCGCTGTACCTCTTATGAAACTCCCACCTCTTAGTCACGAGCGTATGTTCTATCATCTCCAAGGTGGGTGCGACGGCTTCCCACCGGGGAAATGGGCAAACGAAAGCTAGATCTCGAAAATGATTTATTTAGTATATTTTTCGCGAATCTAGGATTCGGGCTGAAAAAGGGTGCGCATGCCGTCAGGACAACGCTCTTTCAGGATCAGAGCGCCGCTCATGGCGACAAAATTAGGCTGTGTCGTCCTCATTTCGGCAGGGCTCGCGGGCTGCGCCTTGCGTGGCGCCCCCTCCTACAGTCTTTTCGGCGCTTTCTTCCCCGCCTGGCTCCTCTGCGCCGGATTGGGACTCCTCGCTTCGATCCTGTTGCGCACCGTGCTGATCGCCGCCGATTTCGAGGAAGCCGTGCCATTCAAGCTGCTGGTCTACACTGCTTTCGCCGTTGGCGTGACCCTGTGGCTCTGGCTCGCCTTATTCGGAGAGAGCCGATATGGCCGCTTGGCGAAATTGGCGAGAGGCAGGCGCGAAAGTCTTCGCCGCGGCGATCCTGCTGACCGCAGCCGCCGGCGTGCTTTTTTTCCTGCGCAATCGCGAAGCCGAGCCTTCTTCTGACGACGCCAGCATCGACGCCGAGGTCGTTCACATCGCCCCCTCTGTTACCGGCCGGATCGTGCAGTTGCGTGTCCATGAAAACCAGGCGGTCAAGGTGGGAGACGCGCTGTTCGAAATCGACCCCGAACCCTATCGGCTGCATGTCGAACTGGCCGCCGCCGAACTGAAGGGGGCCGAGGCCTTGCTGGCGACGCAGGGCAGGACGGTCGCCACCGAGACAGCAACGGCCGCCATCGCGCGCGAGCAGGTGGCGCAAGCCGGCGCAAGCCTTCAGTTGGCGAGTAATACAGTCAGCCGGTTACAGCCGCTCGCCGGAAAAGGCTATGTCTCGGCGCAAGTGTTCGACGACGCCCGCACCGCGAAGAAGAAGGCGGAAACCGCTTATACGCAAGCTGTCGAACAGGCGGCGGCGACGCGCGGGGCGATTGGAACCACCGAGGGCGCCGCCGCCGCGGTGGAGGCGCGGCGCACGGCGCTGGCGTTGGCGGAAAGGGATTTGCGCAACACTTTGGTGCGCGCGCCGCACGATGGCCGCGTCACCGGCCTCAACGTCAAGACCGGGGAATATGTCATCCTCGGCCAGACCCTGTTCACGCTGGTGGTGACGGATGAATGGTTTGTTGTCGCCAATTTCCGCGAGACCGAGCTTCCGCTCATTGCCGATGAGGCCTGCGCCACCGCCTTTTCGCTGATCGATCGCCGCGTACCCATTCAGGGCAAGGTCGAAAGCATCGGCTGGGGCGTCGCCGACCAGGATCGGATCAACCTGCCGCGCGGATTGCCCCTGGTCGCCAAATCGGTCAATTGGGTGCGGGTCGAACAGCGCTTTCCGGTGCGGGTGCGGCTGATCGATCCGCCGCCCGAGCTGATGCGCGCGGGCGCTTCCGCCTCGGTGCGAATCCGGCCTGCGGGGCGCTGCTGATGTTCGGACCGGCCTTGATCGCGGATATGCTGGCGCCCTTCGATGGACGGCTCGCGCGCGCCGCCGAGATCGCCTTCGTCGTGATGCTGGTGACGATCGTGTCCATGGCGTACCGGATTCCGGAGCCGGCGATCAGCGTCTATCTGATCTTCTTTGTCGCCAAGGAGAATTCCGGTCTCAATATCGTCATGAGCCTGGCGCTGATCGTCGTGGTCACCCTGGTCGTGGCCCTGGCCATCGGGCTGGCGATCCTGACGATCAATGCCCCCGAAGCACGCGTCGTCGTTCTCGCCTGCGTCGCCTTCGTGTCGTTTTTCCTCGGCGCCAGCAGCAAGCTCGCGCCGCTCGCCAGCACCATCGGGCTGGTCATCGCCTATGTGCTCGATCTCCTGGGAAGCGCTCCGCTGGGCGAAATCGCGTTGCGCGGCCTGCTTTACGCCTGGCTGTTCGCGGTCATGCCGATGCTGGTTTTCATCGTCCACAATGTGTTTTTCGGTCGCCATCCCGAAACTCTGGCGCGGCGGGCGGTCGCGGCGCGGCTGCGGCTGGCCGGACGCGTCTTGCAGGAGGGGGAGGAAGCCGCTCTCGCCGCGCTGCGGGCCGAACTGGAGACAGGCGACGCCGAGAGGGAAGAACGGCTCAGGATGGTCAAGCTCTGGCGTCGGTTGCCATCGGCGACGATCGAGCGCCTCGGCGCACTCTCAGGCCTGTCCTATGGGCTGGTGATGACGGTTGTGGCCGCCAGGACCCTCAAGCTGCCACCGGCCACGCCGGACGCGCTTTCCGCTCGGCTGGAGGTTTTGGCCCACCGGATCGAGCGTCTGCCCCGCGTGATCCAGCCTTGCGACATCGAGGAGACAGGGGCCGCGCCGCCGAAGAATCTCCTGGACCAGATCGAGGCGCTGACCTCGCGGATGGAGACCATCGTGGCGGGCGGGCCGGTCGGGCTGGAGACGGCGGAACCCGAGGGCAAAAAGGAAAAGTCCGGCTTTTTCGTCGCCGACGCCTTCTCAAATCCCGTCTATGCCCGTTTCGCGCTCAAAGGCGCGGCGGCGGCGATGATCTGCTATCTGACCTATACGCTGCTCGACTGGCCGGGCATCCACACGGCCATGCTGACCTGCTTCATAGTCTCGCTAACGACCGTCGGCGAGACCGTGCAAAAGCTGTTTCTGCGCATTTCCGGTTGCCTCGCCGGCGCCGTGATCGGAACCTTGTCGATGGTTTACATCCTGCCGGGGACGACCTCGATCACCTCGCTGGTCGTTCTCGTCGGGCTGGTGACGTTTCCCGCCGCCTGGATCGGTGTCGGAAAGCCCACGGTTTCCTATATCGGCTTCCAGCTGGCCCTGGCGTTCTTCATGTGCGTTCTGCAAGGCGCGGAACCCAAGTTCGATCTCAGCGTCGCCCAGGATCGCACCATCGGGATCGTGTTGGGCGACCTCGTCGTCTACGTCATTTTTACGCGCGTTTTCCCGGTTTCGACCCTGGGCCAGTTGCGGCTCGATCTGGATCGCCTACTCGAACAATGTCGCGAGGTCCTCAAGACGAAAACCGCCTTCGCTCCCGCCATTGGGGCGACCGAGGAGGTCGGCCGCGCCTTTGCGACGCTCGAAGCGGTCTCCGGCGCTCTCGCGGCCTATGGCTATGAAATGATAAGGTCGGGGAATAATCTCATGCTGGGGAGGGCCAACCGGCTTGCGACAAGAGCGCTGAAAAATCTCGTCCGCGCTGTCGGCGTCGTCGCCGCCTTTCCGCCGCCGGCTGGCGGCGACGTGGAAAACCCCGAGGCGCTCCGCCATCTCTATGCGCAGGCCGACTCGCGGCTGCGGAAGCTCCGCGCCGGTCTCGCGGCGCCTTCCGACGTTGCTTTCGTCGAGGTCGCGGCTGAAATGACGCCGCCGCTCGCCCCGGACGGCGCGCACGCGCCGCAGATCGGCGCGCTCGAAGCCCTAATGACCCGATTGAACCAGGTTCAGCTGACCCTTTTCCATTATCGCCGGCTTCTCCAGCCGAAGGCCGGCGCCTATGAGTGAGCAGGCGCGGACCGGCGCGATCCGAAGGCTGGCGAGATTGCTTGCGCTGGCGATGCTTGCCGGCGGCTTGGCGGGCTGCGCGCCATCGTCGCTATCGCTCGCGCCGGAAGCGCCCGATGTCCCCTACAAGCCGGAGGCCTCGACCGTTGGCGCCGAAGCGCCTGCCCCCGCCGCGTCGAAATTCACGCCGACGGGCGCCCGCGATTTCGGATTGGAGCCGCTGCCGGACCTGCAGTTCGACACCGGCCCCGCCGGTCTCGACGCCGGGCATGTCTATTCGCTCGCCGAGCTGATCGATCTGGCGCAGACCAGCAATCCCGAGACGCGGGCCACCTGGGAAAGGGCGCGCCAGGCGGCGCTCGCGGTCGGCGTCGTTAAAGCCTTTTATCTTCCGATGATGAGCGCCACGGCGATCGGCGGCTATCAGCACACCTCGGGCTCGAACCAGGTCGCCGGGGTGCTGTCGAATCCGGGAAGCGGCAACGCCAACGGCACGGTGTCGGGCGTCGCCCTGCAATGGCTGCTGTTCGATTTCGGCCAGCGCGACGCGTACAAGGAGGCCGCTGTCAACCTGTCGCTGGCCAGCAACCTCCTGTTCAACGGCGCCCATCAGAAGATCATTTATGACGTCAGCCGAAATTTTTACGAATACACATCGGCGCGTCAGCGCGTAAACATCTCCGAAAAAACCCGGCAGGAAAGCGCGCGCCTGCTCGACGTCGCCACAGAAAAATTCAAGAACGGCGTCGGCACGGTGGTCGAGACCGCGCAGGCTCGGCAATTGCTCGCCCAGGCCGATTTCAACCTCGTGCAGGCGCGCGGCGCCGAACGCGACTTTTACCACGCCCTGATCGCGGCGATCGGCATTTCGCCCCAAGCCCGTCTTCGCATCGCCGATGTGTCCGGCCGGCCGCTTTCTACGGCCGCGATGATTCCTGTCGACAAGCTGATAGCCGCCGCAATCGCGCGCCGCGCCGACGTTCAGGCGAGCTATGCCGCGGCGAAGGCCGCTCATGCCGGCATCGCGGCGGCGCAGGCCGAATTCATGCCGAAAGTCTTCCTGACGGTCTCAGGAAACTATGTCACCGGCGGCCTCAACATCACCTCGACGCCAAGCCTCAACCTCGGCGCCATGGGCTCGCCATCCGTCCCCGTCTCGGCGGGGTCGTCGTTCAACGCGAGCAATGCGGCCGTGCTCGGCGGGGTGACGATTCCAATCTACGATGGCGGCATTCGCGACGCGCGGCTGCGCGACGCGCAATCGCGCAGCGACGCCGCCCAAGCGGTGCTGCAACGTCTGCAGCAAAATGCGGCGTCGGAAATCGTGACGGCGGATGACGCACTGCGCAGCAGCCTCGCGGCCTATCAGGCGGCGGGCGTGCTGGTCTCGGCGTCGAAAACCACGGCGGATGCAGCCTTTGCCGCCTACCAGAGCGGCGCTGGCGCCCTTCCGGCCGTAATAGAGGCGGAAAAGGCCTTGCTGTTGGCCCGGTTGGCGCAGGAACAGGCGCATGGCACGGCGCTGATCGCAGCGGCTACGCTGGCTTTCGCCGCCGGAAGACTTTCATCCTCCGACGCGCTCGACGCTGGCCGGCCGAGGTGACAACGCACGGCCATTTCAGCCATTCTAAAGCTAGCCGGCTGCCTCGGATGGCGACCTGATGCCGTTCGCCGGCCGAGCGGCGCCTGGGCGTCGCGCAGTCACGGCAAGCGTTCCGTGACGCTGCGTTCTGCCTTGTTGAAGGCGTGAGACGCGCGTAGTTCTGATTGAACCAGTGTGTACGCCAGTCCATGCCCTTCAAACTTGACCGCGACAATAGGTGAGATATTCCGCAGCGGGGTTTGAGGCGGCAGCTTGGTTTGCCCGAGGCCAAGCGCGGCAGAAGCCAGCAGCGCCAGAGCGACCAAGGCGACGGTGACGACCCCCCGGATAGCGTAACGCTGGTCCGGCTTGGGTTGGCGGGTCTGGGTTGTAAGCGTCTCCGCGAATTCCGGAGCGTGAGAAAGTTTGGCGTCCTCCTCCACGTCTTCTGCAACCTGCGCGAGCCATTCGCGCTTCAGGAACGTCGGCCTGTAGCCGCCGAGCGGGATGTCTATGCGCATCGGATCATTCGCGCCAGCGCCGTCATAGTAACGAGCAAGCAGTTGTCGCAGACGGGCCGCCTGGACGCGAACAATCGAGTTGTTTTGGGGATCGAAGCGCTCGCCGCGTTCGAACACGGCGATGCCAATGGTAAAGGCCTTGAGGTTCGCGCCTCGGCCCGCCAACGATTCTTCGACCACATATTCCAGGAACCTGGACGCGCTGCGGTTTCGCAGGAATGCGGCGGTCCGAAGGATCCGGGCGAGCTGCGCCCTGATTTCGCTGAGCGTCCGCTCGGAATGCGCATCTGACGCTGTCGCCCTTGCCATCGCTGCGTCCGCTCCCGATGCAGCTCAAGGTTCCGCGCTGTGGGCGCCGAGATCAGCGCCATCTGTGGCCGCCCGCCTCGTCTCCGCCCAGCCGTAACCGTCGGTTGTCTCGCACAAGTGGCGCTTCGCCGAGGCGATATGCTCCAACGTGCGTCGCAGTTCAGGCGTCAGGGCGGCCAAATGCATGAGTTCAAGTTCTGCATAGGCCAATTCGATCTGTGCAAGCTGAACGGAGATTCTGGCGGTTTCGTCCATTTTTGTTCTCATTGAAGGCGGCGACTACCTTTGCCCCAGGGGGCGACGGCGCCAATACAGTGGCTTTCAGGTAAGAAACTGAGCCGTTGCAAACAATTGCACCTTGAATGAGCCCGCCCTGCGCAAAGGCGCCGATCACCCTATACCTAGGTTTAGGGTGGCCCCGGAAACAGCCTGCTGGACCCGCCGCAAGCCATGGTTGCCAGCCAAACGAACTGCCACTAGCTTAGTCTTTACGCTGAAATTTCCTTTGCTCGCCCCTTCAGGTCCGTCAATTGCCCAAGCCAAACTCACAAGGGTCACGGCGCTATTCCACGGTCCCGTGGCTTGACTTGGATGTGGGCATGGACCGGATCATTGCGGCCAATCCGGCCGCGGAAGCCTTCTTCGGCTATGCGAGCGCGGACCTGCTGCTGCGTAAGCCGGCCGATGTGCTCGATGGCGCCAGCGTCGCCGCTTTTGTCGAGGCTGAAGGTCACCGTCGCAAAGCCTTGGACTCGTTGGCGACGACCATCACACAGCGCAATGGCTCGACCCATGGCGTTCATTTGAAAGCGCGCAGATCGCCGACGAACGCCCATTGGCATTGCCGATTCATCGAACCGGAAAGTCGCGGGCTTGGCGCGCAATTGCGCCGGCAGAACTGGGCCTTGTCGGCTTACGCCCGCTCTTCCTCGGCTTTGACGCGCGCGAGCGGCGCGCCGGAGCTGACGGCGCGCATCTGCGAAGCCATCGTCGAGCAGCCTGTCTATGTGCTGGCCTGTGTCGGCTTGCTGCGGGAGGATGGCTGGCTCGATTTTCTCGCGTCCTCGGGCTCCGCCATCGGCTATCTCGACGGTCTCGCCCTGTCGGCATCGATGGATGTCCCCGAAGGTCGAGGGCCGAGCGGGCATACCTTGCGCAGCGGCGTTCCCTGCCTCGTCCGCGACACGTCGACCGATCCGCTTTACGCGAAATGGCGCGAAAAGGGCCTTCGTTTTGGGCTGCGCTCGACGGTGACAGTCGCCATCCGCAAGACTGGCGTCATCATCGGCTCCTTGATCGTCTATGCGTGCGAACCCAATGCTTTCGGCCCCAAGGAACTGAACCTGTTCTGCCAACTCGCCGACGAAATCGCATTTGCGATCTCAAATGAAGAAGAACGGCTTCGGCTGGAAAAGCTGGAGCAGGCGCGCAAGCAGGCGGAAGAGAAAGCGCGCCAGACCCAGGCGGAGTTGCTGCGCGTGTCGCGCATTTCCTTCATGGGCGAGTTCGCCGCAGCCCTGGCCCACGAGATCAATCAGCCGATCGCCGCCTGCGAACTCAATGCGGAGGCGGCGCAACGATGGCTAGCGCGCGATCCGGCCGAAATCGGCGAGGCGCGCGCCGCCTTGACGCGCATCGTCAGGGACGCGCGCCGGGCCAACGAGGTGATCAAGAAGACTCGCGCCATATACGTATCCGGGGACAGCGGCTTTGCGCGCTTCGACCTCAACAACGCTGTTCGGGAAGTCCTCCAGCTCACAGCCGACCGCCGCTCCAAGGCGGATGTCACGCTTCATTTCCACGCCGCGACGTTGCCCCCTGTCTGGGGTGACCGCGTCCAGGTCCAGCAGATCGTCTTCAACCTTGTGTTCAACGCCATCGACGCCCTGGAGAGCGTCTCGGACCGACCACGCCACTTGAGGGTGACGACGGATTTTTTCAGTCCAGGCGAGGCGCTTCTGGAAGTGAAGGACAATGGCTGCGGATTTCAGAAAGGCCTGGAAGCCCGCATATTCGACCGTTTCTTCACCACCAAGGCCGGCGGTTCCGGGCTAGGCCTAGCCATATCCCGCCGCATTGCCGAAGCCCATGGCGGTCGGTTGTGGGCGGACTCAGGGGATGGCGCCATCCTCCGTCTGACCCTTCCCTTCGCCAAGGAGGACGACTGATGCCAACTTCGACCGTGATCGTCATCGACGACGATCCCTCGATGCGCGAGTCGCTCGACAGCCTGTTGCGCTCGGTGGGGATGGGCGTAGCCGCCTATGCCTCGGTCCAGGACTTCCTCAACGACCGGACTGCGGATTGCGCTTCCTGTCTCGTTCTCGACGTGCGCCTGCCCGGTCAGAGCGGTCTCGATTTCCAGGAGCAGTTGTCGCGAAAAGGCCTCCACGTTCCCGTGATTTTTATCACCGGCCACGCCGATGTGCCCATGACGGTGCGCGCCATGAAGGCAGGCGCGGTCGAGTTCCTGGAAAAACCGTTCCGCGACCAGGATCTGCTGGACGCTATCCAACTCGCCCTGGCGCGCAACCGTGAAAGGCTGGACGCGGAAACCGCGCTGAAGGACTTGCAGGACAGGCTGGCGACTCTGACCGCGCGCGAGCGGCAGATCATGCCGCTCGTCGCCGCCGGCCTCTTGAACAAGCAGATCGCGGGCGACCTCGGCGTTTCCGAGATCACGGTGAAGGTGCATCGCGGGCAGATGATGAGGAAAATGGGAGCGAAGACGCTGGCCGATCTGGTGCGCATGGCCGACAAATTGTCAATGAAAGCCTAGCGTTGCGTTCAGCCCCCTATACGACGGTATAGGTGTTTATATACTACTAAAACAATTAGTTAAGGCAGTTATCGTTGGACGAAGCCGGGTGCTGGCCGTTACCTTTCCTGAAAGACGCCGCGATGAAGGTCAGCGACGCCGGGGACAAAAGGTGTGAAATCGACCGACACAGCCATTCGGATCGCGGTGATCGACGACGACGTGTCGATCCGCGAAGCCTTGACCTCTCTGCTGCAATCCTACGGCTATGACATACTGGCTTTTGCCTCGGCCAATGATTTCATGGAAATGGGCGCGCGCGACGCCTTCGCCTGCTTACTGATCGACATGTACATGCCGGGGATGACGGGATTGGAGTTGCTGGGGCGGCTGAATGCCATGAACACGGCGTCGCGGGCGATTCTCATGAGTTCCGAGGGTGGTTCCGACCTGAAGTTGGCGGCGTTGCGCCTTGGCGCGCACGACTTTGTCGAGAAATCGCTTGGGTTCGACAAATTGATGGAAGCCGTCGATCAAGTCGTCAGCCACGCCCCTTGAGATTTGCGGCTGGAACATGAAACAGCAGCGCATACGTTTGGTCTATTTCAGTCGTAACCTTATCAAAGGGGACAGAAGTGACGTTGTTGAGCAAATTTTTCAGATTCTGACCGCGAGCCGACGAAACAATCTACAAAGACACATCACCGGAGCGCTGCTCTTCAATTCGGGCTGTTTCGCACAATGTCTTGAAGGAAGGCGTGAAGACGTCGAGGAGCTCTTTAAGCGCATTCAGAAGGATAGCCGTCACATAGATATCCAGATGCTTTCGGTCGAACTAATAGACGTGCGGATTTTCCCGGGCTGGTCAATGGGCTTTCTCGGCAAATCCCGCACATATGAACAGCTGTTTGGACATATCTGCCCGTTGCCAAAGTGTGTTTTCTGATCGACTGCCTTCAGGAGCGACGCGCCACATGATCGCTGCGATCTCGCCGTGGATGGCGGCGACGATGGCGACGAGGAGAACGTCGCTGGCCTGATAGGCGAAAATCAGCGCGGTCTTTTCGTCGGAAGCCTCCTTCGGCG
>NZ_JAOQNX010000055.1 GCF_025961575.1 Rhodoblastus acidophilus
AACGCCCTCGTCCCGCCTCATCGCCATCGCCAAAAACCCCGTCGAGTTTACGTGACTCAAGGGAATCAGCGCCAGCCGACTTCGTCAACGGGCAGCTATACGGTGGTCAAGGATTACGTGCGGCTGAAGCGGGCGCGTTCGCGCGAGGTTTTCATTCCCCTGGCGCATCCGCCCGGCCACGCCCAGGTCGATTTCGGCGAAAGCTGGGGCGTCATCGGCGGCGTTCGCATGAAGCTGCACATCTTCTGTTTCGACCTGCCGCATTCTGGAGGCGCGCATGGGCAATCGCGGCAAGCGCGAGTTCATCCAGGCCTTGCGGTTGATCGAGGTTTTCCCCGAAGCGATCGTGGCCGCCGCTGCGACCGACGCCATCAGGCTCGGCGCCGTCAGCTTCGACGCGGTCAAGCAGCTCGCTGTCGCCAAAGTCGAGCGCCGGCCGGCCCGTCTCGATCTGTCCGTCCACCCCTATCTGCCGGCGCCGACGGTCAAAACGACATCGGCCGCCGATTACGCCGCGCTCGTTTCCGGGGGAACGGCATGACCGCTTCCTCCGCGCCCAATCCCGCGCCGCCCCAGGTTCTGCTCGCGCATCACCTGCGCCAGCTCAAATTGCCGACGTTCCTGCGCAAATACGATCATGTCGCCGCTCAAGCCGCGCGCGAGGGCCTCGACCATCCCCGCTATCTGCTGCGCCTAGCCGAACTCGAACTGATCGACCGCGAACGGCGCATGGTCGAGCGCCGCATCCGCGCCGCCAAATTCCCGGCGGTCAAAAGCTTCGACACGTTCGAGTTCGCCGCCATTCCATCCCTCAATAAGCCGCTGGCGCTGGACCTTGCCCGCTGCGAATATGTCGTGGCGCGCGAGAACATCATCGCTCTTGGCACCAGCGGCGCGGGCAAGACCCATGTCAGCCTGGCGCTTGGCCTCGCCGCTTAACGAGTCCGTTGACAAGCACTTCCGCGACGAGCACGGCCATCTCATCATCGATGACAAGGGAAAGCGCTATGCGTCCTTTCGACAGTCGAAGCTCCGCGCGCTCACTTTTTCGACGCTGCGATGTCAACGGCGGAGCAAAAACCGGCCAGCGGGGCGGAGTAAAAGTCGGCCATTCGGGTGCGGGGCGAGCGAAGGATGCGAGGCGTCCGCCCGCCGGAGCTGGTCAGGTTGCGCAGGGGGGCGGACTCCGTCTCCAGGAGGCGCGGCGCGATGATGTCAGGCGCCGGTGTTTGCGTCAGGTTCGGCGAGGGGCGCGGGCTCTGACGGCTGGGGCTTGCGGCGCTGACGCGCTTTCGATTGGCGCAGGCGATAGCTCTCGCCGTTCATTTCGAGAATATGGACGTGATGGGTGAGGCGGTCGAGCAGAGCGCCGGTCAGGCCCTGATCACCAATGATGTCATGATGCCTTTCTCCTCGATCGCCTGTTGCGTTGCGCGCGAGCGCGCAGGGCTTCGATCTGTTCGTCCGTAAGTTCGATCTGCCACGGCTGCCACTTGGTCGATTGCCGGCCTTTGAGCAGGCCGCGGGCCAGGTATTTGAAGACGGTTTGCGACGTGACGCCGAGCGCGGTGGCGGCGCCCTGGACAGAATGGGCGCCGTCAGGCCATCGGTCTGGATTGACCCCGGCGCCGTTGATTTTGACGGTCGGAATGTCCCAGCGCTGGCGCAACATCCAGATGTTGCCGCCTTTGAAAGGGCGGTTGCTGGCGCCGATGAAGCCTTCCGCATTTAGCGTTGCGGCGATTTCCTGGTCCATCTTGCCCGCGGCGTTGAGTTTCGTCACGCGCTCTCTCAGCGTGTCGATGTCGATGTAGTCGCCGTAGGAGCGAACGCGCCTTTGCAGTCGGTGTTCGCTGGTCGCTCCGGTTTGCCAGACGATTTTCATCCAGACCTGCCCGGGTAGGCGCTTCTGGTCGAGGATGACCTCGTCGATGATGAGGCGCAAAATCGTCTTGCGCTCGGCCGCGGCGGTCGAGGGAGCATGCCAGAGCCCTGGCAGGTTCTGGCCCAACGACAGCAGACCCTGACGGTCAGCCTCGCTCAGGACCAATGGTTCGTTCTGCCGCCAGCGTTCGTAATCCTGCTCGATCGCCTCGCAGGCCCGAAGTTTCTCTTCCCAACAGCGCTCCAGCGAACGGGCCACCAGGCGGTTTTCCGGTTCGACAGCATCATATTGCCGCCGCGCCCGTTCCGCCTCATAGCGCGCCCGTTCGCGCCGCAACGCCCATTGGCGCTCAAGTTGACGGGCTTCTTGCTCGATCTCGCCGAGGGCGGCGATGGCGATCGCTATGCTGTTCGGCGTCAGGGCATCGAGCAGGAGGCGTTCGACCTCCGCGTCGACGGTCAACGCGCGCACTTCCTGGCACACCGGCCCTCCATCCTGGACGCGGTCGGCGCGGCAAGGATAGACGGGATGGTCGCCCGCAGGGCCGCTGTAGCGCAGGTTCATGCGCCGACCGCAGCGCCCGCAGACCGCAATGCCTTGCAGCAACGCCGATCCCTTGCGTGGCGCGCCGCAATGACCGGCTTCGTAGCGGCTGGCGTTGTTCATCAATCGCCTCTGGTTCTCCGCGAACTCCTGCCAGTCAATGTAGCCGGGATGGGCGGCCTTGAGGCAGACCTCCCAGTCCGCGATCGCGACCTTGGCCGTTCGCGGGTGATGAACACCGTGGCGGACCCGGCCGCCCTCCTGACGGCGCTGACCATAGACATAGGCTCCAGCATAACCGGGATTGTGGAGAATGCTGAGGACCCGCGGATTGGTCGCCTCCTGCCATGCCACATCCTGCGGCGCCGGTCCGACAAGCGGGCGCAGTGGCAACATGAGGTCTTGCTCGCGCAGATAGCGCATGACCGCTCGCGCCGTCCCAAGCTCGCGGAACTTGGCGAACACCAGGCCAAGCCTGGCCTGCACCTCCTCATCGGGATTGAGGGTGATCCGGCCCGAGCGATCATAGGCCAGCCCGGCGGGCAGGCTCAAGCGCAGTTCGCCGCGCGCCGCCTTCTGGCGCTCGCCTTGGTGGAGGCGCTGCTTGATCTGATGCAACTCGGCTTCGCTCATGATGCCGGACAGTCCGAGCAGCAGGCGGTCATGATAGGCGCAGGGATCAAAGAGCCGTTCGCCGTCGGCGATGATGACGCCAAAGAGCGAGCACAAATCGAGCAGTTGATGCCAATCACGGTTGTTGCGGGCAAGGCGAGAGGCGTCGAGGCTGATGACCAGCCCCGCGTTTCCCAGCCCGATCTCGGCGATCAGCTTCTTGAAGCCGTCACGCTCGACGGCGCCCGAGCCAGACTTGCCGAGGTCCTCGTCGATAACGTGCACGCGCTCGCGAGGCCAGCCGAGGGCGATGGCGCGGTCGACCAGACGATACTGCAATTCCGTGCTTTCCTGATGATGCCTCACCTGGTTCACGGAAGACTGGCGGACATAGATGTAGGCGAGCTTGCCGCGATGCTCGACCGTGATGCGCCCCTCCGCATCATTGGGCGCGGTCAGCATGTCGATCCGCCCCGACCAGCCCAGGCGCCGATCGCATCGCCAGCAGCAGTCGCGCGACGCTCTGCGCCAACTGCCTTTGCGTCTCCACCGGCAGGCTGGTCCAGAGGCGCTGCGGCCTCGCTCCGGCCGGACCCGTAGTCTTGGTGGCTGTCTCCCCCAACGCAACGCGGTTCAGATTCGGCCGAATGTTCATCACGAATCACCTCCTCGATCCGGGAGGCCACGGTGCAGTTCAAATGGCGCAGCAATGTGAGCAGCGTGCGCACGCTGACCCGCGCCAGCGGGTTCGATGCAGTCAGTCCCGGCGGAGAGACGTTTGCCAGGTCCGTCGACGAGCGCAGAATGGAACGCTGGCGTCCGTCAGACAACCGAACCACCACAAATGTCCGACCACGCCGGGAATGCAGCGAAACAACCTCAAGACGTTGGCCCGCGAGGCCGTGCCGCCGGTTCGTGATCGTGACGTGAGATATAAGCCCGTCGGCAATAGGGGCAGCGTGTAATGCTTGGTTTGCCAAAGATGCTGGTCCATTCCTCGAACGGCAGGTTCGAGGTGACGATGGTCGAGCCGCGCTCATGACGCTGGCTGAAGGTTTCGAACAGCAGCTCGGCGCCGGTTTGAGAGAGCGGCACATAGCCGAGTTCGTCGACGATCAGCAATTTGGACCGCGGCGAGCTGGGCCTGAAGCCGGCCGAGCCGGCGCTCGTCGCGGGCTTCCATCAACTGGCGGGCGAGGCTCGCGGCGGTGAGGAAGGCGACGGAGAAGCCGCGTTGGCAAGCCTGTAAGCGCGGTCATAAAGATCGCGCACGGCAAAAAGCAGCGCCTCAATTCCATCCTTCTGGAAATGGAACGTGTATGTCTCGCCGTCGATGTTGACGGCGCGGGAGACATCAAGTCCCTCGCTGACGAGGGCGTCGGCAATATAGGCCGAACGCTGAATGTCGCCGAGATCATCGAAAAAGCGAATGCGCGGGCCGCGGTTATCTTGCATTGGTCGTCTCCAGTTTGCTGGCGCGAGCTTCTGCGATCATCTCGTTGATGACGGCCAGCAGATTTTGCGTCGCGAAAAAAATCTGGCCGGTGAGAACCTGCTTCAGGCCGGTTTCCCGGCAAGGCAGGGCGTGAATCGCCGGCTCGATGTCGAGCATCTCGGACGAAACCCCGATGAGCCGATCGATTTGGTTTAGGCGCCTTTTCCGGGCATCTTTTTCACCGTTGGTCATCGTCGCCCCCTACCGTTTTGCCGTCCCTCAGCTCAATGATGGCGCAAGCGCAGGCCACGCGACCGCTGGCGGCGCGCAAGACTTGCTGTAATCCATTCACCGTTTCTTCTGCTTCGAGAAACCTATCCATCGTTTCAATTAGGATTTCATCGCGCTCCAAGGCTTCAACCATTTCGACGAGTTCGGCGTTCGTTTTGAACATCATGAACCAAGCGGCCCGGACGTTGGGCAGAAGCCATTTGCCGATTTCATTCCGTTGGGCATTTGTCGGCGGGCACCAGCCGTTCTCCGGATCATCCCAGGGCTCAAATTCCAGGGCTGCGGCGAATTCTGCCGTGACAGGGGTGTCTTTAGGCAAAGCGGTATCGTTCGCCGGAGAGGCGTTGGTCATGGTCGTACTCGTTGGTTGAACTAAAACTGAGGCATTCCTCAGATTTGAGGAATGAGGCAATTCAGAGGGTTAATCGACGCCGAGGCGAACGGATCGTTCACCCTTCATCGTAAGCTGTCGGTTTTCGACGCTTGCGACCTTAAACGATGCAAAAGGTGTTTCAATCTTTTTTAGATGGTTCTGGCGAAAAAGAATGTGTCATGCTATCAAGCGGCATGATGACCCCAGCACAATGCCGCGCCGCACGTGGCCTTCTCGATTGGTCGCAAAAGAACCTAGCCGAAGCTGCGCGCGTCGGCGTCGTGACGGTTCGCCAATTTGAGAGTGCCGCCGCAACACCGAGGAACGCCACCATGGAGGCGATGCAGCGTGCCCTCGAAGCCGCTGGCGTCGAGTTCATTCCGGCAAACGGAAGCGGTGCAGGCGTGCGCCTCAAGAAAGGCATTGTTCAATAGGCCGGCGCCGTCTTCATCCCCGAGAACGCCGGCGGGGCGGGCATGAGGTTGAGGAAAGCCAATGGCTTAAACCGTTTGTGATTATGACCTGGACGCCTAATTTTTGGAAATGCATATGCAGAATTAGCCAAGAATTCATAGGTACTTAAGTTTAGTTTTTGCGTAATTTGGGATGGTATATCCATAGTTCTCCATGGTCGAATCAAGGCAGGCAAGAACGGTTAAAAACACTGCATAAGCCTGCGTCGGGAGAGCACTTAATGGAAACTGATGCGCGCGATAAGTACATTGATCTTGCTGAAATTAATCTGCTCTACGCCAGAGCCGAGTTGCAGGCTGGGATTTCTGACGCCGCCGCGCTACTGAGGTCCTTTGAGCACATAGAGCGCGCTCTAAAAAACATCCGCACCCACAAACGAGCAACAGCTAAAAGGGCAAGGGCGGCCTGATCCAGTGCGAACGTGGCGTTACCGGAGCGCCGAGACGGTCGCGGCCGATCTAGCGGCATTCAAATTGCATGCTACTCAGCATTTTGTTCCACGTCTCGAATTGGCGGCGATGGCGCGTTTATCGAGTCGCATAGACGGTGTCGAAGATCGCGTCGAGGCGTCCTCATCAAAGCTTGGCGGGCGAACCGACCGCATCGCCGAGAAACAGCTTCGGGCCTGTCGCCCGTTCATAGGTTCGCGCCGCCTCCATCCTCCCGGGGCTCACGCAAGCGCGGACGAAGGGGAACGGGCCCCGCTGGCTTCGGCTGGCGGGGCTTTTTTGCGTTTCTGACACTGCGAGCCTCGCGCAAGCCTCGCCTGCGACGATTATTCCGTCGAGGTGGTCACTCGCTTACTCGACGGAATAAAACGGGACGCCCGTCAGCCCACTGGCGGGCGTTTTCCATTTGGAGCGCATGGCGGGCGCCAGCGCCGCGCGATCCAGGAAGGCTTATCTATCCGTGACGCGTCTGGAAGTTATCGCCTGTTCTTCCTTCGGCCTATCGGCATTATCAACAAAATGGAATGGAGAGCGTTTAGAGTGTTCGTCAGTCTCATTTAGGCAGCATGCTCATTCTTAAGGGCAGCGGTGAACACAATGCGCAGAGTAACGCCGATTTCGCCGGCTCAATCTCGAGCCGCTCGGGCGCTCGTTGAACTCGATCAGGCTGCTTTGGCCGAGCAGGCCAACGTATCTCGCAATGTAATTGTCGATTTTGAGAAAGGCCGGCGTACTCCCACAGCAAGCAATCTGGCGGCAATCCAGTCTGCCCTTGAAGCTCAGGGCGTTGTCTTTATCGAATCCGAGAACGGGCGCGGCGCTGGCGTCTGCTTGGCTGAGGTAAATTGATCGCACGGCGGTTTTCAGAGCCAATTCCCGCAGCGGGGCTGGGGGTGAGACTTAAGAAAGACATGGTGACGTGATTTGAGCAATTCGAAATTCATAACGAAAGGCTCAACACCATGACGCACGTTCAAGTCAAAACGTCTCCCCACGGAACTCCTGGCGAGTTTGTGGCCGTCGAAAATTGCCGCGTCGTTTGGGCTGGGGCCATTGAAAATATTGCGGACGCCGGCAGTTTCGACGTTCTTTTCTGCCATGACAGCGATGTTCAAGAGGCCATGACCATAGCTCGCCGGCTTTCTCCGGCGTCATCGCATGCTTGGGCGGAAAACGACAATCTGCCGTACTGTTAGCGGCGCCACGTGCGCGGGCGTCACGCCCGGCCAGTCCCTGACGGAATGGTGCACACACTTTCCAGTCCATCCGCGAATGCCTGCACGGCGGCTGCGACTTGTTCATGCTCGTCATGCGTCTTATTCGCGGCGACCTGTTCGGCGAAGAAGCGCGCCCATGCGACGACGCGCGACGGATCAATCGCATTGCGTTCGGCCAGGGCGGCGACGATGGCGCAGGCGTAGAGTTGAAAGGCGCGCCGTGGCGAAATTCGGCATCTCCTACCCGGTAGCGCTCGATAATGATTACGCGATCTGGCGCGCCTACGGCAATCAATATTGGCCGGCCTTTTATTTCGTCGATGCGCAAGGCCGCATTCGCAGCCGCCATTTCGGCGAGGGGGAATACGCGCGCAATGAAAGCGCCATTGTCCAATTGCTCGCCGAAGCCCGCCGCGCCGTCAGCCCGGTCTGATATCGCGCGCTGAACCGGTTCGAGATCGCCGCGATTGTTGGCATGGCGTTCTCCAGCATCGCGACGCCGGTGCGGCCTGACGGACGCACCGGCGAGCAGCGCCTAGGAGCGTGTCCGAGTAGTCGTGGCGCTTTTTGACCGAATCTGATTCCTTAATCGGCATGAGCAAGACGTTTCGGCCTTGGAAGATTGATCAAACTCAACTGCTGCCGGCGGCGGTTTCGGATTACGTGCCGGCGGATCACCTGGCCCATTTCGTGGTCGCGCTGGTGCGCGAGAGCCTCGATCTGTCGGAGATCGTCGGCGCCTACAAGAGCGCGCTCGGCCAGCCGCCGTTCGATCCCCGCCTGATGACCGCGCTTCTGCTTTACGCCTATTGTTCCGGACTTTACTCCTCGCGGCGCATCGCCAAGGCCTGCGTCGAGCGCGTTGATTTCATGATGATCGTCGCGCACGACGGGCCCGATTTCCGCACCATCGCCGATTTCCGCAAACGGCATTTGACGGCGCTGGCGAACCTGTTCTTGCAGGTGCTGAAGCTGGCTCAGAAGGCCGGGCTGGCCAAGCTCGGGCATGTCGCGCTCGACGGAACCAAGATCAAGGCGAACGCCTCCAAGCACAAGGCGATGAGCTACGAGCGCATGAAGGCGCGCGAGGCGGAGTTGCAGGCCGAGGTCGATGGCTGGCTTGCGGCCGCCGAAGCGGCTGACGCTGATGAGGACAAGCTCCATGGCGCCAGCCGGCGCGGCGACGAGACGCCCGATTGGATCGCCGACAAGCAGAAACGCCTGGCCAAAATCCGAGAGGCCAAGCAAGCGCTCGAAGAAGAAGCTGCCGCCGTCGCAGCGGCGAAGGCCGAAGCAGAGCGCGCGGCGGAAGAGAAACGCCAGGCCGAGAACCGCAAGCGCTCGGCGCCGCGGCCCAGCCCACCATCGAACGAGCCCGCCCCCAAGGCGCAGCGCAACTTCACGGACCCCGACAGCCGCGTGCTCCTGACCAAGGACGGCTTCATTCAAGGCTACAATGCGCAGGCGGCGGTCGATGGCGCAGCGCAAATTATCGTGGCGCACGGGCTGACACAGAGCATGAGTGACTGCCCGCAGTTGGTTCCTCTCGTCGACCAGGCGATCGCCAATTTCGGGCGCAAGCCGCGAGAAGTTTCAGCTGATGCCGGCTATTGCAGCGAAGCCAATCTCGCGGCGCTCGCCGAGCGCAAGGTCGAGGCTTATGTCGCGACCGGCCGAGCCAAGCGCCCAGCTGAAGTCACAAGACGGATAGGCGGCGCGCTCACGCAGAAAATGCGGCAGAAACTCAAACGCGCGGGCCATCGCAGTCGGTATCGCTTGAGAAAGCAGATCGTCGAACCCGTGTTTGGGCAGATCAAGCAAGCGCGCGGCTTTCGACAATTCCTGCTGCGCGGCCTCCACGCGGTGAAGGCCGAATGGGCGCTCATCTGCACCGCCCACAACATCACCAAGCTCGCAAAGGCGAGTTGAGCGGCCAACCGCAAAACGGCAGCCGGCAAAACGACTATCTGGACACGCTCCTAGTGGATTGACCGAAACGGAAGAGTCCGCGAGAGGATTCCCCGAGGCTCAGGCTTTTGCGAGTATGGGCCATGCGCACTGGAATTTTCATCACTCTCGCCGAGACCGATCGGCGTCGTCTCGAAGCCCTGGTTGCTGATCGCAATACGCCGCAGAAACACGTTTGGCGAGCCCGTATTGTTTTGATGAGCGCGGACGGCGCAGGAACGTCCGCCATCATGGCGGCGACCGAGACGGCGAAGACGACCGTGTGGCGGTGGCAGGCGCGCTTCATGAACGAAGGCGTCGACGGATTGTTGCGCGACAAGACTCGACCGCCTGGGAGACCGCCCATCGCCGATGACAAGACCTCGATGGTTGTGGCCATGCCGGCGCACGCTCTGGTCATCAGCATCGACGAGAAATCGCAGATCCAGGCCCTTGATCGAACACAGCCCGGGCTGCCGCTGAAGAAAGGACGCGGCGCCACCCTGACGCACGATTACAAGCGCAACGGCACGACCACCCTGTTCGCGGCCCTCGAGGTGCTGACCGGCGAAGTGTTCGGGCGGAACATGCAGCGCCACCGGCATCAGGAGTTCATCCGCTTCCTCAACGCCCTTGAGCGCGACATCCCTGCCGGGAAGATCGTTCATGTCATTCTCGACAACTATGCCGCCCACAAGCATGAAAAAGTTCGGGCCTGGTTGAATCGTCACCCACGTTGGACGTTCCACTTCACGCCAACATCGAGTTCATGGCTGAACGCCGTCGAGGGCTTCTTCGCCATCCTCACGCGTCGCCGATTGCAATATGGCGTCTTTCGCTCGGTCGTCGATCTTCAGGCGGCCATCAACCGCTTATCGACGAACACAACCACATGCCAAAGCCATTCGTCTGGCGGGCCGATCCCGACGCCATCATCGCCGCACGGAACAGAGGGTTCCAAGCGTTGGAGTCAATCCACTCTTATGACCGTGGTCAAGCACCCGGGTCAAACGGTCCACGCCGGCGCCTTCGCGCAGGTTCAATCGTTCGACAGCGAGGAGACGGGACGGGCCTTCCGTAATGGCCCCCTCGGTGTCAAGTCCCTCCTATGAACCTCTTCAATTCTTGGCGCGCCGCGTGAGCGCGCTTATCATCGCGCCGTAGCGAACGCGGCGCGTGTTGGCTGTTTCCGTTGTCGACGCCGCCGGTCTCTTCCTTCCGTCCGTGGTCGACACGCAGGCCGCCACATCATGCCATCCGAGGAAACGGCGAGCCAATCTGATAACGCGTGATCCGACGATTTGTCGGCCACTGCCCGTCCCGCGGCTTCACCGGCTCCATCGTCCCAGCGACGGGACTTCGGACGAAACGGGCTTCGTTCAGCTCGTTTCGAATTCCATTTTCAATCGGCTCAGGCGCGGGCGAGTTGCAGAGTCTTTGGAGCCTCTTTGGTCCAGCGGAAGTTCGTCCCATCGATCCACATACGATGCAGGATCACGCCGATCTTGCGCGCCAAGGCGACCTTGGCACGTTTCGCCCCGCGCCGTTTGACGAGATCCATTCCCCACCGTTTGAGCGCTGAGAATTGCGTCACGCGCGATAGAAGGACATTGGCCGCCTCATAGAGCGCGGTGCGCACCATTCCGTCGCCGACGCGAGAGATGCCGCCGGTCACATCGGTCTCCCCGGATTGATATTTCTTTGGCGTTAGCCCGAACAAGGGACCGATAGCTTTGGATTTGCTGATCCGCTCTGGATCGTCGACTGCTGTTTTGAACGTGATCGCCACCAGCGGCCCAACGCCCGGCGTCGTCATCAGACGTCGACAAACTTCGTCCTTGCGGACGATCGACAACATTTCCTTGTGGAGCTTGCTGTACTCCGCCAGCAGCGACGAGCGCGCCGCCAGCATCGCCGAGCAAATCTGTTCCAGCATCATCTGGCCGGCGCACAGTTCGCGCACCCGCGATTCGAAGCTTTTTCGCGTCACCAAGCCCATCTTCAGGCCGAACCCGCGCAAAATTCCGCGGATGCTGATTTCCACGTCGAGCAATTTGCCGAGCAGGAGTTTGCGCGCGACAAGCAGCGCCCGGACTTCCTGCGAGCCAATCGATTTGCAATGAACCGGCCGAAACCAACCCATCCGGAGCAATTGGGCGATGCCACGCGCATCCCTGCGGTCGGTCTTCACCGTCATCGCCGAGAGCGCAGCCTTCACATGCCGCGTCTCCAAAAGAACCGTCTCGAAGCCGGATTTCGTCAATCCGGCATACAGCCATTGCGACAACGGCCCGGCCTCAAGGCCGATACGATCAATCGGCATGACGAGCCCCCGCAGAAAGGCGATCAGGGAGTCTGGGGCGCTTTCGACCTTGGTTTCCTTCACAATCTTGCCTTTGGCGTCGACAATGCAGACGCTCGACAGTTCCAAAGAAACGTCGATTCCGGCATAATATTCCATGGCTGTCCTCCGTCCGATGCCTGGGGCCGGCGCTAACCAGGACCCCGTTCCTCATCATACGGGGGACAGCCACCGTCCTAAACCAGAGGCTCAGGCCGGGGCCATTACGGCATCTGAAGACGACGGTTGATCATGCTCTTATCCGCGGGTTGGGTACCGCATTTCCGCAATTCGTCTTGGGCTATCCCAGTCTAGGTCATCGACTCATTAAACCGGCACCATATGCGAAACGCAGCGAGCTTGACGCCTGCGAGAAAGTTGTCGGCTCGCTTGTCGTAACGAGTTGC
>NZ_JAOQNX010000056.1 GCF_025961575.1 Rhodoblastus acidophilus
CGCCGAAGGAGGCTTCCGACGAAAAGACCGCGCTGATTTTCGCCTATCAGGCCAGCGACGTTCTCCTCGTCGCCATCGTCGCCGCCATCCACGGCATGGCCCTTGAGCGCGATTGCGAGGGCGGCTTGCGCCTCGTCCTCGGACACCCGCCCATCGAATTTCAGGGTGAAGGCGAAAGAATCGTTCGAGGGCGCCCGCGCCGAGGATTCGGCGGCCCATTGCGCGGCCAGGCCGGCGACGGCTTCCTTGCCGACTACGAACGAACCGTCCTCGCGTTCCAGCGCCAACTGGCCCTTGTCGCTCTGATAGGAAAGCAGCGCGCCAGCGCGCCCCGGGCCAGAACCATAGGACGCCAGTTTCACGACGGCGGCTTGTGAACCCCTCGCCAGCCCGGCGTTCACGACGGCGGCCGAGCGCGCAACGGCGGCGACACGAACAGAAGACGCCGCAGCCGCGACAGAGACGGAACGCGACGCGGCGCCCGTTGCGCCGTTCAGCTTGACCATCCCAGCCCCGCCGCCTGCTGACGCCGCGCGGCGCACGCGCAGCGGGTCGTCTTCTTCAATCCGGTCATGGGCCGGCGCGGCCGTCATCGAGCGCGGCGCCGGTGACGCTGGAACGAAAGACCCCGCCGGCTCACGGGCAGGCTCGGGCCGACCGACGCGGGACCCCTGCCCGGACGCCCACTCTTCCGCGGCGATGATTTCTTGCCGCGCCTGCCAATCGTGAAACGTGCGCGCACGCTTCAGGCGCCGCAACACACCCGAGATTTGGAGATCGGCGAGGTCGATCACGGCGCCGGGGCCTCGACGGCTTCAATAGCGCGACGGCGCGACCGGGAGCACAGGGACCGATAGAGCGCGTCGAGCTCGACGATGGCTTGGTAGGCGTCCCCAAGCCACTCACTCACATCCTCGCCCCTGACGACATGGCCGGCGTTCATGTGGTGCACCGCCTGATTGAGATTGACGCCGATGGCGCGGACCTGGCGCGTCAGCGCGACGACTTCGGCGCGCGCCTCGCCCGAAAAAGTCGGCCCAAGGAGAGACGCGGAGCGGGCCAGTCGGCGGAACCCTTCGGACACAGTGATGCCGGCGTCTTGGCAGAACCCCGCGAACAGAACGTCCTCCTGTGCGGTGAGACGCACGTGGCGAACGATTGCCTTCCGCGTCGGGTCGCTTGGTTCGTCCGTCATGAAAGGCGCGTCGCAAGAGGGGCTGGTTTGCCAAAAGCAAACTGCCAGACCCGACAGCCCGCCCGGCAGGGCACATAAGCAGTTTGTATCACAAACGCGGTATCCTGCCAATAACCGTTACCTATAAAATTCCGATTTCCTCTTCAAACAGGATAGAAACAAGATACCGATCTAACACAAATGGGATTATACGCGGAATTAAATCTGATGATTACAGGATGACTACAGGATAACCAACGGACACAACGGGATCGGATCTGGACGAAAACCAGACGCCAACAGGATTACGACAGGCACGAGAGCGGATGCGCACCGGATTGCTACCGGAGATAACAGGATAGGCTCCGGACGAAAGCCGGATGCCAACAAGATTGCGATCATCGCAAAAGCGGATGCGTATCGGATCGGCTCAGGAGAAAACAGGATCGGCCCCGGGCAACAACCGGGCATCGAACAGATGAGAACCAGAGCAAAACCGGATAAGCCGGCCCTGAAAACGGACGTAAGGAGGATGGAAAACGCCACGGAACCGGACGAAAGAGCTTGTCGAAATTGCTAATGACTTTTATCTTTCCGGCATGAAAATTCCCCATGAATTGATTGCCGGCGTCTGCGCTAAATTGATTGAGGCTCCAAAAGCGGACGCGAAGAGCGTCCGTGCCGCCATCCTGCAAATGCGCGAGCAATTGATCGCCGCCATGATCGAAAAGAACTGGGATATGCGCCAACTGCGCGAGTGGTTGGCCGCCCAGGGCGTCGACGTGCCGCTTGAATCCCTGGGCCGTTACCTCAGGGGGATCCGCGCGGCGCGAAAAGCCAGCCTCGAAAAAGGGACGACGCAAAAGCGGGAGGCGCGCCGCGCCGATCCGCCTGCAATGCCGGCGCCCAAATCGCCCTCCCCGAGCGCGCCGCCGGAGCGGGGCGTCCCGCCGATGCCCTCTTCGATATGGAAAAGACCGCCCGAGACCTCCGCCGAGGCGGGCGCGAAGGAAAGCGGCGCGCCGCGAGCCTCATCATTTTCAGTCAGACCTGACCGCGAAAAAATATAGGAGTTCTTCTAATGACGAAGCCCATTTACATCGTCGGCGGCAGCAAAGGCGGCGTCGGCAAATCGCTGGTCACCATGGCGCTTATTCACGCGCTGACCGAGGTCGGTGAGGACGTGTTTGTGATCGACGCCGACACCTCCAATCCCGACGTCTGGAAATGCTACCAAAATGAAGTCGTTTCAGAGCTGGTGAACCTGGATGAAGCCGACGGCTGGATCCGGTTCGTCAACATTTGCGACGAATACAAGGACAGCGTCATCGTCGTGAACACGGCCGCGCGCAACAACACGGGCGTCGCGGCCTATGGGCGGACCCTGAGCCAATCTCTTGATGAACTGGACCGGCAGCTTGTGACGTTCTGGGTCGTCAACCGCCAGCGGGATAGCCTTGAGCTGCTGCAGGACTACCTCGACGCCATCCCGAATTCGACTGTGCATGTCTTTAAGAACGGCTATTTCGGCGCCGACAACAAGTTTGAGCTCTATAACGGCTCTGACCTGAAAAAGGCGGTCGAGGCCAAGGGCGGCAAATCCCTGATGTTCCCCGACATGGCGGATCGGGTCAGCGACGACATTTACAGCAATCGGATGAGCATCGCCAAAGCCTGGAAGACAATGCCGATCGGAAACCGGGCGGAGCTGCGCCGCTGGCTGGAGGAAGTGTCAAAGGTGTTTGTGCCGGTCATGGTTCATGGCTGACGGCGACGCCTGGCCGCCTTTTGAAAAACTGCTCGGGCGAAGCGCGACGGAGACGGAACGGGAGCAATTGCGGAAAATCGGCGACGCGCTCGAGTTGCAAAAGAATGACGCGCTGTGGTCGGTGCTGTTCGCCCTGCAATATTTCGACAGCCTTTATCGCCAGTATCCCAAGGCGATCGCAGGCGAGGCGACCAAAATCCTCGTCGAGACGCGGAAAGCCGCCGACGCGGTGATCCAAGAGAGCGCGCAGAAAGCGCACGCAGACTTGGCGCGCGCCATCGCGACCGCCGCACAAGCGGTCGCGCGCGATGCCGCGCGGCGGCAGATGCTTCAGTGGTTGGTCGCGGGGATGGCGCTCGGCGCCGCGTTGATGATGATTGGGGCGGTCATCGGCGCAAAATGGTTGGGCGGCTGACCGCTTCCTCGGCGCTCGGCGGAGACATGGGCAGTGAAGCAGCCTCGGGGGCCCTGCCGCGACGCGCTTCCCGGCTCAGACCAAGAGACGCGCGGACGATCAGTCCTGACGCTTGGTGACCTGCACGCGTCGAGACCGACGTTCTCGCGCCCACGCCTCGAACACTTGCAAGACGAAGGCGCGGCTGAAGCGGCCGATCTCGCAGTCGGGCTCGAGATAGTGGGATTTCCCGACAGAATCGACGTTCACTTCGTCGAGAATGATCCACATGCGGCGGTCTGCGTCCAACCCGCCGCGTCGCTTTTCCGTCTCGGGCACTTCCCGGAAAAACCGATCCTTGCTCGGCACTTTGGTCGTGATGGGGAACAGGAGCAGCACGTCGTCGTCGAGCCGAAAGCCGACGACTGTCGGACGGGGCTTGCGTCCTTCGGTTTCACCCCGCTGCGCCTCTGAACCCCAAAGAAATGGAAAGCGAATGACAACCCCGCTGGTGAGGCTGTCGCGCGTCATTCGTCGCCCTCGCGCTTCATGCGCTCGATCTCAGCTTCCGCCTTGGCAAAAAATTCGTCCGGCAGGCTGTCGATCGTATAGTGCCGCCGCGTGTCGCGAGCCTTCAGGCGCTCAAATTCATCCACGGTCATGACGACGAACGCCGGGCGCTTGCGTTGCGTGATCGTGACCGGGCCACGTCGGGCCGCTTCAAAAATATCGCCGGATTTTCGGGTCCAATCGGACGATGGGAACGTCGTCATGCCAGCAGCCTCCTTGCACAACAATTACAACATTGTTGTATCAAGGGCGAAGGCAAAATACAACATTGTTGGTGAAATGGGCAAAAGACAGCCGCAGGGATGAAAAAGCCAAGCGAGCGAACGGTCCATGAGCGCACCCCCGCCTGGCGAAGGCTTCAGTCCTTCTTAGGGGTCATCACGTCGAACTCGTCGGCGATGACGTCCACGGTGTAGATCGTTTCATCGCCCTTCTTGTAGGACGACTCCGCGACGCGGGCCTCGGCATAAATGTAATCACCCTTTTTGACGTTCTCGGCGATCCAGGCGGCGCGCTTCTCGGACAGAACCGTGAGGGTGAGCCAGTCGCTCTTCTCCTCCCACTCGCCGTCCTTGTTCTTGACCGAGCGATTGGTGCAAACCGAGACCTTGACGGTTTTGCCGAACACCTTGGGAGCGGCGCCGACGAAAGCGCGGACGATCAAGAGGTTGGTGGTGCGCATCGCTTCTTTCTCCGAATTCATT
Organism: Rhodoblastus acidophilus; assembly: GCF_025961575.1. GTDB lineage: Bacteria > Pseudomonadota > Alphaproteobacteria > Rhizobiales > Beijerinckiaceae > Rhodoblastus > Rhodoblastus acidophilus_C. The sequence continues at coordinate 4,611 of NZ_JAOQNX010000056.1, forward strand.
TGGCAAAATCAGTTCCTTGAACGCCAAGTGCCGGAACCCGTCGCGACAGCGTCAAGACAACCGCCCGCGCAATCGGCGGGAAAGGCGACGTTTAAGAAAATAAAAGTTATTGTCAATTTGTGAGACAGGGTGTTCCTTGGCGCGGTGCCGTTGGCAGGCGGAAACCAATGCGCGCTTTGGGCGCTGGGAAGTGCCGCGCCTCGTCGAAAGGACTCGCGCAAGGAGAAATCATGCCGCGGCTGGTGGTGCTCGATGAGTTGCGCGGCGTAGCGATCATTTTCGTTCTGTTGTGCCATATCGCCCTCATTTGGAGCGGCGCGCCCTGGGCGGACGCGCTCAACCAGGTTGCGCTTGGGGTTGGCGTCGATCTGTTCTTCGTGATTTCCGGCTTTGTGATTTCCAGAAATTTGGCGAGGATGCCTGCGGCGAATTTCTGGCCGGCGGCGCGGTCGTTCTGGCTGCGCCGGCTTTTCAGAATCGCCCTGCCCGCTTGGGCGGTCGTGACGGCTGTTGGCGTCGCGGAGCTGGCGTATGGATCGGCTCCAGCGACGATGGGCGACCTGGCCGCGGCCGCGGGATTTTACGGCGACATTTATTGGGGCCGGTGTTTCGAGGGAGCCCGCTCGTGCGGCGCGGCCCTGGCGACTTCGCATTTCTGGAGCCTCGCGCTCGAAATGCAGTTTTACGCAGTCGCACCATTGCTTGCCGCCCTGCCGCGACCTGTGGCGACCGTCCTCATTGGCGCAACCGTTTGCATGTTGACGGCGACGGCTCGGCCATGGGGCGGATTCTGGTGGGCGCTGCGGGTGGACGGGTTGCTGATCGGCTTCTGGCTGGCCGGCGAAGCCGCGCGCAACGCCCCCTGGCTTGCGCGCGCCTCACGCCTCTCCATCGGCGTGGCGGTCCACTGGGTGGTGGTTGCGGCGGTGCTCGGACGGATCTTCGCGTCGGGTCCAGGCGGCGTCGGCCTGACGCTGATCGCGACGATCATGGGGTTTGTGATTGTCGGGCGCCTACAGGCGGACGAAGCGGCGACGCCGCTGGGCCGCGTCCTCCGCGGAGTCGGCCAGCTGTCGTTCTCGATTTATCTGGTTCACATGCCGCTGTTGTTCGCGGCGCACGCGTGGGCGCCTGCCTCCCCTGCCCTATCTTTGACGGTCGGCCTGATCGCAACCCTCGTCGCCAGCGTCGGCCTGGACATTTTTGTGACGGCGCCCGCACAGGCGTTTGGACGCCGCCTCACAGCACACAGGGAGCCGCTGGCGGAGCGCGTTATATAAGTTATTGTCATTTTTTCAGACGCCGCGTTATAGCTGGTGACACATTTTCTTGGAGGCGTTTCGATGAAAAGGACTTTGACCCTGGGCGCGCTGCTTCTGGGCGCGCTTGCGGCCGGCGGGATGAAGTCGGCGCGCGCGGATACGGAAGGCTGCAAAGTTTACCTGTGCATCTCCTCCAGCACGCCGGGGTGGCGAAATGTCCCCTATTGCGTCCCGCCGGTCACGGCGGCGATTGCGGCGTGGGAAGGTTGGGGCTCGATGCCCTCATGTCCGGAAGGAGGAAGCGCGTTCACCTCGCTTTGGATCAGAATGTTCCCGCTTCCGTTCTCATTTTAATCGCGCGCCATTTCCGAAGCTGACTGCCGAAGCTGGCGATCCGTGGGCGAATTCAACGTCGACGATCCAGCAGCTGCGCAGCCACCCAAAACCTGAATCCCGGCCGCATGCCAACCGCGAGGCAACTCGACGCCCGACCGCCATTAACAATCCCAATCGCTTATGACCCTAGGTCGCATGAAATCTCGCGGATCGGATCGCCACGAGTTGAATGACCGCGAATTTGGGGCCTCAAAAATCATTATACCATTGGAGTCCGCTACGACCGGACGTACGACCTTCAATTGGCCGTGCTCGTCTAGCTCGACGTACGGGTACAGGCCGAGAAACTCGCGTCCGCGATAGTGCCTCTCGCCTTCAGCCAATACCGGCAGAACCGCCACGGGGCCGCATGCACCGTCGAACCACCCCATCTCCCAACACATCCATAGCGACTGGTCAGCACCCTGCGTGTCGAGGAACAGAAGCGAGTCGCTGACGCCCATCGTCGCCCGAATAAAACCTGCATTAGCAGGCGTGACCTCGGCCCGATTCGCTTCCGGCACGTCGATCCAGTCGCAAAATACAGCGAAATTTAAAGAGGTTAGCAGGTCGTAGACGCCTAGGACGATCGCGGCGTCGCGGATCGTCTGAGACAAAAAGATATCGTACCTCGGCAAACGCTTTCGCGCCGTCCGTCTCAGCGCTTCATTGATACTGACACCTTCTGCGTCTGCCCGCTGCCGCGCCCGTGCGCGCACTTCGGACTCCCGAAGGAACGTCACGAGTGCCCCTTAGCGTCTCGGCGAGGCTGCCAGAATCGCTTGTCTATGGCGACGGGCTGATCGCCCGGGGTCCTGAAGCGCTCCTCCCTGACCGAAATGTCGAGATGGCGATGGAACAAAGCCACATAGTCCAGATCATCCGCCAAATCGGTGGACAACGCTCCCGAACGTGCAGCAACCTCCAGCGTCGCGCCCCCCGTTGAGAAGACCGGCACCACTTTGGCTTCGGGCTGCAGGCGCCCGAACAGTTCGTACTCCTGGACGATGCCTCCCATCCCGCCAATAAACACTGCGGCCTTAAATACATTTTCAGAAAACATGCGTTCGCGCATTAGCAACAGGCTCTTCTCGCGATCACCCTCTACATCTTCCGTGAAGGTGACGTTTTGAAAACGCTCATTGTCTTCTGGGAACTCATCCTTGAAATGAAGAGACTGATAAAGGCGGACCCACTGCCCGTACTCAACCCCGACATCTTGAGCGATGACCCAGATCATGGGCGTGATCGCTGGCTGCCCGCCCCACACCAGCAGACGGCGCCCGAGGGTTACGTGGACCAGGGCGGACACGGCGGCGCCGATCGCCACCGAGTCGGCGTTGGCAGCATACTGCGGTCCTCGCCGCGGATCGGGCACGCCAGCCGAGAGAAAAATGGCGTCGGCCATGTTCAGCCCTCCCAAGCAGCGAGCGTCCAGCCCGCCTCTGAGACCTTAATCGCCCGAACCGCGCGGATTTGCTCATCGAGCCAACGCAGATGAGCGCTCCAAGCATCGCGTATGCCGACATGATCGTAGACAAGCACGGGCACCTCTCGCTGGTCCGCTCGCCTCGCCTTCTCAGCAACATCGTTCAAGATCTCGGCTGTCGGTATGCCGACAATCGGGTAGGCCCAAATCTTACGGTCATCGAGCAGCCGGACTGCGATGGCTCGATGAGCGCCAACGGCTTCAACCGCCGCGCCGATCTTCTCGACATCAGCTCGAAGCTTGCCAGTGATAGACAGGTACCGGGCGGCGATGCTGCGACTTCTCAGGCGCTCGACTTGGAGAACGATACTGTCTGCCACGGCGGACGCCAGCGGGCCGTCCGGGCCGTCGAGCTCTGCCGCATCGAGATATACCGTCTCGGCCATGTCAGTGAGCTTGCTCGGCGTATGTTTGGGCCAGATGACCCTGAGCACTTGGATGTCCTTGGCCCGCGCGCGCCCGATCTCCTGTCGAGTCCACCGGCTGTCAAAGTAGCCTGGCGTGTCAAGCATGACCATCACGTCCGAGCCGACCAACCGATGCCAGAGCACGTCTTGGAAGGGATCGCCAGGCCGAATGTCGTGCGTGTCCAAGAACACGTCGAAGCCTCGGGCGGCAAGCAGGTCATGTAATTGCAGGGCGGCGGAGCGGGATTCCACCCGGCGGTAGCTGACGAACACGCGGCGCTGACGCCGAAGCAAGCCAACGCATTCAAGCATCGCAGCCGCAAGCTCGGTCATGTCTGGATCATCAACGCGCCGCTTCAGGCCGTTAGCGGCCTGAAGGAATTCTGGGATTTGTGAACCAAAGTCACCATCGGCGGCCACGGTAGGTATCACAGGGGCGCTAGCTCGCACGAGCGAGAGCGCAGGATTGAGATCGGTGCAGTCAACGCCGCCGAAGTAAGCGGCCGCGAACGCCGCTCGTTTGTCACGAGCCGAAACCGTAGCCCCGTCGTGCACGAGAACGTCGTCACCAAGAACGAGCCCGAAGTCTTCGGTAAGGCCGCGCAGCGCCATGGTCAGCCTCTGCCGCTCGTCCTCCGTCGCACTTCCTAGAATCGCGAGTTCGTAGATGCTCATGGGCGTCTCAGCGGCCGACAGCCTTGGCGGCAGCTTCGATCCAGTCCGAAATATTGTTGTAGCCGTTGTCGTCGCACCAGTCGTAAGTCTTGTAAAGCTTGCTGAGTGGCACCTTCGTGCCGTTCTGGTCTACATGCCAGTACTCGAGCGGGTTCCTGCCCTGAACATCAGCCCCGAGTTGCGGATCCTTGACCTTGTGAATATCAATGGCAAGAAGGCCCTTTTTTAGCTCGTAGCTCCGCTTGATCTCGTGGCGGACCCACTCCCGATCATAAGTCTCCGCCCCGAAGAGCACCACCGTAACCGACGTACCCTTCAGCTGCTCTTCAATCCACTTTTCGATACCGCCAGCGCGCTTTTTCACCTCCTCAAACTCCGCCGCGTCGTAAAATGGCTGAGTCTCGCCCTTGGCGCGAACGACCCAAGAATTTCTGACCTGCACAATGCGACGAACGTCGCGTTTATAATGAAAGCTAAAAAACACTTTCCTAGCCATGTATCACCTCCAATATAGTTGCGAGGATATTGACGGAAACCGCGCCTCCTCTCAATTCCACAAGCATGACAATGGCGCAGCCGCCAGCCGCTCGCCGAACGGTACGAAATCCGTGCTGTCATAGAGGACGACGCCGAAAGCGAAGCGATCCCCGCACGCCTCGGCCAGGGCTCGAAGACCGGCGAAATCACGGGCCTTCGCAGTGGCGTTCGCTTTCACCTCGATCCCGACGATCTTGCCGTCGTCGCGCTCCAACACGATGTCCACCTCGCGCGTGTCCCGATCCCGAAAATGATGCGGTAACAGCCGCAGATCCGAGGCGCTCATAAGCTTCAACACCTCCGAGAATACAAAGCTCTCCAGGAGCGCCCCAAATGTTCCGCGATCGGCTTTCACTCTATCGAAGGTGAGGCCGCGCACGGTTGCAAGCAGGCCAGAGTCGAGGAAATGCAGCTTGGGCGTCTTGATGATGCGATTCAGCGCATTGGTGAACCAAGGTTGCACGGTTGCGATCAGGAACACCTGTTCGAGCAACGCAACATAGCGCTGTCCAGTCTTGTGGGTCACATTAATGCCAGCGGCGAACTGCGAATAATTCACCAACTGTCCGGAGTGCTCAGCAAGCAGCCGCACGAACTTGGGAAGCTCGGTCAATTTCTCGACATCGGCGATGTCGCGCAGATCGCGTGTCAAAATCGACGTGAGATATGACCGCAACCAATCCTGCCGTCGCCGTTCGTTATTGCGGCTAATTGCCTCGGGAAACCCTCCAAGCAGTACAAGCTCAACCAAATCATCACCGACGATGGCATTCTGCTGACTTTGGAGCCTCCCCTCGAAAACGCGCTCCAAGAATGTGGGCTTTCGGCCTTCGATCTCGGCCTTTGCGAGCGGGAACATCTGAATCGTTTCCATCCGGCCGGCCAGACTGTCGGCCACTCGTGGCAAGGTCAGCACGTTTGCCGATCCCGTCAGCAGGAACCGCCCTGGTCGATAGTCTTCGTCGATGGATTTTTTGATCGCGAGCAGCAGATCGGGCGCACGCTGAATCTCGTCGATGATAGCTTGATCTAGACCGCGGATGAAGCCGGCCGGATCGGACTGCGCCGCCGCGAGAACTGTGTAATCATCCAGTGTTACATAGGCTCGGCCACCTTCGCCCATCTTTCGAACGAGCGTCGTCTTGCCGGCTCGACGCGGCCCTACGATCAGGACCACCGGGGTGTCCGAAAGGGCCTCTTCCGCCCGTCGCTCCACAAATCGTCCGAACATGTCGATTTTCAATGCCTCGCAGATTGGGATTATCTGCCTCGGCGGATTGGGAGTCAATGATCCGCCGATTGGGATTTTTGTTGCCGCAATACGAGAGTGGGAGAAATTCCTGCCGAGAGTTATGGTCTCAAACACCCGGGATAAAGGGGCAGGGAAAAGCCTTCCCCGCATTTGCGATGTTTGTCAGTTTCCGAAGCGAAATCGTCATCCCGCCAAAGACAATTGCGCAAGTCCCTGGTACCGACTGAAGGATTTGACGCGTTCGCTAGCTGGCCTGCCTGGATTCCAGCGTGAAGCGCAACGTTTAAGCGAAGCGAATTTGGACGTCCTTCCCGAGTTCGGCAAGTATGGCCTGGAATGGGGTTCTGTAGG
>NZ_JAOQNX010000057.1 GCF_025961575.1 Rhodoblastus acidophilus
CGAATAGGATCGCATGGCAACACCCTCATTGGTCCTGAACAAGCCAGCCGATACCAAATCGGCAGGGGGTGTTGCACTTCGAGTCGGAACTCAGGCCTGACCATGCCACGCGAATGTTATTGTCAAGTTCGCCGGCCCCTGCCCCGCTCCTGAACTCACCGATGAGAACGTTTCTTCGGCAAATAGCACTCGCACTGTTTCCGCGTTTCCTCATCAACGGCAAAGTCGGCAGGTGATTTCCCCCTGAGCTCGGGCCGCGAGCTCCGCATCCACAGTGCCGCACGCGCAGAGTCGTAATATCGGTCCTGGGCGAGCTTCTCCAGTTCCGCTATGGCTTTTTCTTTGGCCCGTTGCGCACTTTGCTCCTGATCGAGTTCCCGAGCTTTTTGGCTGAGCAAACGGGCGGCGGCAGTGGCCCCTTCTGGAGTTGCTGCGGCATCCAAAGGTGACAGCCCGTTCAATGTGTCGACTGGCGCGATCAGCCATACGAGAGCACAGGCGCCAATTTCAGCTCGGGCGCGATCTCGGAAATGTTGCATCCTCGCCTCCACCGCGGCTTTTTCAGCTTCGCGTCTCTGGCGATCCCACTCTTCGGCTTCCTGGCGCTTTCGTTCGATCACTCGTTCTAACTCGTGAGACAATGGCAGGCCAGCCAGATCCAAATCTCGTCTGGACGAAAACCGAATGAGCGTCCGAATATTTGATATAGCATGACAAATCTCTTGCCAGACATCTTCCTCGCTGTGGAGCGCATCGGCAATCGAAAGAGTACGGCAAGGCAATGGAGATTCGATCCACGTTTCGAATACGAACGAAGCAACTTCGTCCTCCGGAAGACCCTTAAGCTGCTGGGAGACAATCTCACGGATCTCTCCACGCCGCTTTGCTGGACGTGCTCGCAACTGTCTTGCTGCGTCAACCAACTGCAAAATAGAACTCGTTGGCCGCCAAATTTCGGACGGCGCCGACTGCAAGAAGCCAAGTTGCTCCAACCGCGCGAGGTAGGCTTCGACCGCGCCGAACGGAGAAGCAAACGGCAGTCCAGATTTCTTGAGCTCAGTCGAAATGTCGTCGGAGATCGATCTGAAATCGCCATTAACCCAGCCACGCTTGGCCAAGCATGAAAGCCCGTTACGGGTTCGGAACGGCTTTTGATTGTGCGCGAGAAGCTCCGCTAGGACAAACGGTCAAGCCCGACGTCTCGTGCGCACCATGAAGCAAAGACAACGCGTCCAATCGGACGGGTGTCGGGCCTTGTCGCAGGTGTCGTTCAGTCGGAATCTACAATATTCCCCACGCCCGATACCGCCTGCGGCCGGTCAGCTCGCGCAATCCGAGTCCGGCGATGAGGTCTTGCCCGGCGCGCGCCGAAACGTTCAGCGCCTTGGCCAGCAATTCGGGGGTGACGATCGGCTTTGCCAGGGCGAGGTCGAGCGCTTGCGGCAGACGCGACGTGCCCCGCCTGCCCTTCAAGCGCCCCTCGCGCGAGGCGCGCGCCAGCAGCCAGCGGTCGTGATCCTTCAGGCCCTGTTCGGCGGCGACCAGGATCGCGGCGAGCCAGAACAGGATTTTGGCTTCAAGATCGCCATGTTTGCGCCAGAGGCGGCCCGCCGCCCGCGCGCCGCAATTCACGCACATCAGATGGCTCGAGGTCTTGCCGCGCTGGCGCAACAGCGCGACGGCGAGCAGGCGGCCGAGCCAATCCAGATGCTGCAGCGGTTCGAGGTCGTCCCAAAGGACGGCGGCGATCGCCGCCGCGAGCGCCGGCGGCAGATCGGCGGTCGCGGCGACGCCGTCGCGCCATTGGTCGAGCCGCTCGTCCTCGTCCCAGTCGAGATCATAGACCAGCGGGTCGCGGTCCTCGCGCGCGACAGCAGGTTTGCGTTCGAGCGCGAGGTTTGTCCGCGCCAGCGCGGCGTCAAGGGCCGCAAGTTCGGCGGCGAGCGGATCGTCGCTCGCCGGATCGTCAGCGTCAGCGAACAGAGCCCTCGCCCCTTCTTCGTCTTCATCCGCAACGGCCGTCTCCGCCCTTCCCTCCCCTTCCGGCAAAAACCCGCCGCCGCGCAGAGCGGCGAGGCCGGCCGGCGACAACGCCCAGCCCGGCGCGGCGGCGATAATCTGGCGCCGCGCCGCCAGCACGCGGGCGGCGCGCAAGAGTTCGGGCGTCCATGCGGGCGTCGTGGAGGACGAGGTCTTCGAGATGGGCGAGTTCGCCCTCGATCCAGAGCGAGGCGCAGGCGTCGGCAAAATGGGTGCGTTTGATCCAGCCGTGGCGGATCGGACTGGCGCGCAGCCGCTCGTCGAGCCGGGCGAGCGCGTCTTCGGCGCGCGCCAACTGTCGCTTTTATTTCCTCATTTCAATCGCGCGAAACGTCGTCAATCTGTGGAGTTTGTCTCATCGACCTCAGCGACGAGATCGAGGCGATACTGGCTGCGGCCGGGCGCCACCCTGCAGGTGTGGCCGCCGCGCCCAGATTTCCGCGCGCCGCGATTTTATCCGCCTACGCCAGAGTCCAGCGGCGCCAGTCTTATTCGCTAAAATGCGCCAACGGCGCTGAACCGCCCTCCTGATCTTGATCTCCGACGGCCGAAGCCAAGTTTGATGAAGGTCGGACGGGCGCCATCCGGCGGAAAGCGGGCTTTCGTCGAATGACTGCATTACAAGATCAAGCGACGAGTCCGTCGGTGGACCTAGCGCGAAGCGTTGCCGGGCGCGTGCGAGGTCGCCAGCTGGAGGTCATCTTGAGCGGTCAGGCTCAAGCGCTTTCGCGGAATTCGCCGTCGTGCTCGTCTCGACCTCCCATTGACAGGTTGAGGGCAAAACCTTTCGCACGCTCCAGCTGGACGTGAACCGACTGCGCCGCGGCCTGTTTGGCCACAGCGGCGCGGGGCAGCTGCGGCGTCTTCCGGGCTCCGGCCTTGGCCTTGCCGGCGCGGCGTTCGCCGTCGGCCTCCACTTTGAAGAAGGCGATCGAGATCTTCAGTTCCTCCGCCTGCGAGGCCAGCTCCACGGAGGTCGCCGACATTTCTTCCGACGCCCCGGCGTTCTGCTGGGTGACTTGGTCGAGTTGTTGGATCGCCTGGTTGATCTGCGAGGCTCCAATGTCCTGTTCGCGGCAGGCGGCAGAGATTTCCGAAATCAGTTCGGCGGTCTTGCGGATGTCGGGCACCAGGCGGTTCAGCATTTCGCCGGCTTCCTGCGCCGATTTCACGGTGTCGCCGGACATGTCCGAGATCTCAGCGGCGGCGGCCTGCGACCGTTCCGCGAGCTTGCGCACTTCCGAGGCGACAACCGCAAAACCCTTGCCGTGCTCGCCGGCGCGGGCCGCTTCGACCGCGGCGTTGAGGGCGAGCAGGTCCGTCTGGCGGGCGATTTCCTGGACGATGGTGATCTTTTGCGCGATCGTGCTCATCGCCTCCACGGCGCGGACCACGGCCTCGCCGGAGAGTTCGGCGTCCTTGGACGACTGGCGCGCGATCTTTTCGGTCTGCGCAGCATTGTCGGCGTTCTGCTTGATGTTGGCGGCCATCTGCTCCATCGTGGAGGAGGCTTCCTCGGCGGCGGAGGCCTGTTCGGTCGCGCCCTGGGCGATCTGCTCGGAGGCCGAGGACAATTGCTCGCTGCCAGACGACACATTGCTGGAGGCCAGCAGGGCGTCGGTGACCACGGCGCGCAGGCGCTCCACCATCCGGGTCAGCGACAGGCCGAGCGTGTCCTTGTCGGAAAGCGGCTTGGGCGAGACCATCAGGTCGCCGTCGGCGATTTTTTCAGCGACGCCGGCGGTGGCGCGCAGGTTGGAGGTCATGCGGCCGAGCGCGGTCATGAGGTCGCCGATCTCATCATTGGCCTTGTAGCTGACATTGGCGTTCAGGTCGCCGATGGCGACGGCTTCCGCGGTCTCGATGCCGCGGCGCAGGCCGCGCCCGATGCCGAGCGACATCCACACCGCGACGGCGATGGCGAACAGGGTGGCGACGGCGATGAAGGACAAAAGCACCGTGCGCGAGGTCTCGTACTGGCGACCGGTCGCCTCGGTGGTCGCCGCCATATTGGCGATGATTTTGTCGGACAGTTGCGCGATCAGGTCGGTGATTTTCTTGTTGGGCTCGGCGGCCGTTTTGAGGCTCAATTCGGCGGCCTTGGCGTTGGACTCGGTGGTGTTCTCGGTGCCGAGTTCAACGATTTTCTTGCGGAGCGGCAGGAGTTGCTCAAGCACCGCGTCGATTTCACGCGCGCTCTTGACGACGTCTGGATTGCTGGAAGTCTTCAACTTGGCGGAATATTCGATCGCGTTCTGCGTCGATTTGGCCTCGATCTTCCCGTATTTGGTTATTTCCTCGGGATCGGTGGCCAGGATGATGTTCTTTTCGTAGCGCGCGCTGATCAGAAACGAGGTGCCCAGGCCGCGCACATTGTTGAGGTCGGCCGCTGGGCCTTCCACAAGATTGGTGATCGCGCCCTGCAGGCCCGAGAGATTGGAGATCGCCAGCATGCCCATGCCGCCGATCAGAGCAACCAGAAATGCGAAGGCGAGCGCAAGTTTGAGTTTTATTGTCAGACGCATATTTGTTCCTTTTGGAAATCCATCTACGGATGGCAAAAACTCGGCTCAGAGTGCTTTCGGATGATTTCGGTTTCCGGCTTGCTTCGACCAACGTCGAGCACGTCCCACCAGGCGGATAACATGATGGTGACCCGTTCCTGCCTCATCGAAAATTGGTTTCCTTGCGCGTAGGCGCCTTGCTGACTTTGCCGGCGCGCCGCCCAACCAAGCGCTGCGCCCTCTCAAGGGCGCAGCTAGCTCGGCCGTTACGCGGCGCGCACGGAAGCAAGGAAGGAGTCCACCTCCTGGCGCAGCCGATCCGATTGCTGCGACAGCGTCTGCGCCGAAGCCAGCATTTGCGTCGAGGCGGCGGAGGAATGCTGCGCGGCCGACAGAACGCCGCCGATATTCTCGGTCACGGCTTGCGCCCCCTTCGACGCCTGCTGGACGTTGCGGGCGATTTCGGAGGTCGCCTCGCCCTGTTGCGACACGGCCGCCGCAATGGTTTGCGCCACGCGGTTGGTTTCTTCCGTCGTGCGCACGATCGCCGAAATGTTCTGCGCCGCCCGCTGCGCCGTGGCCTGGATGTCGCCGATCTGGCCGGCGATCTCGGCCGTTGCCTTGGTGGTCTGCTCGGCGAGCGATTTCACTTCCTGAGCCACCACATTAAACCCACGTCCAGCCTCGCCCGCGCGCGCCGCCTCGATGGTGGCGTTGAGGGCGAGCATGTTGGTTTGCGCGGCAATGTCGGAGATCAGGCTGACGATGCCGCCGATTTTTTCGGCGGCGGCTGCGAGTTCGCGCATTTGCGCGTCGGTCTTCTCCGCCTGCGCCGCGGACTCGCCGGCGATCTGGCGGGATTGGTCTACTTGGCCGTTGATCTCCTGCACCGAATAGGTGAGCTGCTCCGTTGCAGAGGCCACCGAACCGATGTTGGACGACGAATTCTCCGAGGCTTCAGCGACCACCTTCGCTTGGCTGGCGGTCTCGACGGCGGAATCGCTGAGGATGCGCGCCGCTCCCTGGAATTCGGCGGCGGCCTTGGCGACTTCGGCGACAATGGCGTTGACGCTGCGGTCGAATTCATTGGCCATGGTCAAGGCTTCAGCGCGCCGCGTCTCCCGCGCGCGTGCCTGGCTGGCGGCGGCGTCCGCTTCGAGTTTGCGGGTCTGCTCCATATTGGCCTTGAACACGGCCAAGGCCTTCAGCAAGGAGCCGACCTCGTCCTTGCGGCAGTCATCCACGACTTGAACGTTGAGGTCGCCGCGCGCGAGCGCTTCGACGGCTTCCGTCGCCTTGCCAAGCGGGCGTGAAACCCCGGAAATGAGGGTGAAGGCGGCAAGCGCGCCAAGGCCTGCGCCGAGCAGGAGAACGACCGTGAGGATCAGTTTGGCCGAGTCATAGGCGGCTTCGCCCGCGGTCGCGGATTTCTTGCCTTCATTTTCGTTGAAAGCCGTGTCCTTGGTGAGAATGTCCTGCATTTTCAAGCGCAGCGGCAGCAGGTCTTCCCGATAGGCCTTGACGGCGCCCATAGCGTCGCCGTTTTTGGCGATCTCAAGCATGCGCTGCTGCTTGGTGCGGACGTCTGCCCAAACCTGCGCGAATTGCTTCATCAGGACTTCATCGTCGGTGTTCGCCGTGATCAACGGCTTGTAGGCATCGTACGCCTGTTCGACCTCTTTCATCGTCTTGTCGAGCGTGCCCGACGCCTCGGCTTGGCCCTCCAGAATGGCGGCGGCGAGCAGCACATCGGATTGCGCGCGATAAAGGCGCGCGATGCCGACGCGAAGGTCCGAGAGCCTGGCGACCGAGGGCAGCCAATTGTCGCGAATATCGGCCGCCTTGCCGTTCATTTCTCCCATTTGCAGGAAAGCCGCGCCGCCAATGACGGCCGCCACCAGCAGCAATGCGGAGAGCGCCGCGATGATCTTCGCGCCGATTTTCAGGTCGCGCCAGGCATTCATGGTCAGTCTCCCAAAGGGCGGGCTTTGGCCGCAGGTTCGCTGGTCTTTTTTGCCCTACAACCATCTAGATTGATGCTTGACTGAGGCTTAAACTTAGACTCCGCTCGTAGTTGCGGGATGTACGTAGAATTTGATTTACCGTTTCTGCGATTTACACGATTCCCCTGCAAAGTGCTTGCGGGCTCCAACGGCGACGAAAAGCGCCCGCGAGCGAGAGCCGGCGGACGAAAGTGATTAAGTTGTGTCAGCGCCGGGAGAATGGCTCCGACAAGGTCAATATTGGCGACGAGGCTTGCACCGCGCTGGTTTGGCGCGGCACTCGATCAGCAGGATGGTTTGATCGCCAAGATGGGAAGGAGCGGAGTCGTGAAGAATCACTGCGCCTTCAGGCCCATGGTGATGGGTGCCGTGGCGAGCTGGACGTAGTTTGCTGCCGCGGGCCTTTTCTTAACATTGTCTCGGTGAAGCGAACCTCCGCGAACAGCAAAAACGCCCGTCCTCGACAAAAAAATGATCACTTCCCGTGCCCGTCAAGGTCGGAACCCCATCCCGAAGCAGAATGAACTGCGCCGGATCAATTGTCGACGATTCCGCGGCCAACGCCCAGTTATCAGTCACGAATACGAATTTAGCTTTAAGCCAGGAAGTCCGCTAACCACGTTTCTTTGGCCATCGCGCGAAAAGCTCTAGAGCGCGTTCGGCGAGTTCCGATTCGATAGGGGATTCCCAATTGGCTTGAACGATGCGATTCTTCCCGCGTGATTTCGAGGAGGAATCCC
>NZ_JAOQNX010000058.1 GCF_025961575.1 Rhodoblastus acidophilus
CGATAGGCGCCCTCCTGTCAGCGTTCACTCCGCAAGAGTGCGCCAACTTCTTCGCCGCCGCAGGATATGACCCGGATTAAGCCGAATCCGCTCTAATGACCCGTTTGAGCCGATGGGGCCCGTAGCAGCTTGACCGTGGCCAAACTTCTGGGGCGTTGAAGCCGTGTGTGGCTGGTCGTCACGAGGATGGCGGCGCGCTCACAAGATCCCCCACGCCCTATACCGCCTGCGGCCGGTCAGTTCGCGCAATCCAAGTCCGGCGATGAGGTCTTGCCCGGCGCGCGCGGAAACGTTCAGCGCCTTGGCCACCAATTCGGGGGTGACGATCGGCTTCTCCAGGGCGAGGTCGAGCGCTTGCGGCAGACGCGACGTGCCCCGCCTGCCCCTCAACCTGCCCTCGCGCGAGGCGCGCGCCAGCAGCCAGCGGTCGTGATCCTTCAGGCCCTGTTCGGCGGCGGCCAGGATCGCGGCGAGCCAGAACAGGATCTTGGTTTCGAGATCGCCATGCTTGCGCCGGAGGCGGCCCACCGCTCGCGCGCCGCAGTTGACGCACATCAGATGGCTCGAGGTCTTGCCGCGCTGGCGCAACAGCGCGACGGAGAGCAGGCGGCCAAGCCAATCCAGATGCTGCAGCGGTTCGATGTCGTCCCAAAGGACTGCGGCGATTGCGGCCGCAACCACCGGCGGCAGATCGGCGGTCGCGGCGACGCCGTCGCGCCATTGGTCGAGCCTCTCGTCCTCGTCCCAGTCGAGATCGTAGACGAGCGGATCGCGGTCCTCGCGCGCGACGACGGGTTTGCGTTCGAGCGCGAGGTTTGTCCGCGCCAGCGCGGCGTCGAGCGCCGCGAGTTCGGCGGCGAGCGGGTCGTCTTCCGCCGGATCGCCCGCGGCTGAGGCCGCGAAAGCCCCCTCCCCTTCGTCGTCGTCACGCACGCCGGCCGTCTCGGCCCTACCCTCCCCTTCCGGCAAAAACCCGCCGGCGCGCAGGGCGGCGACCCCGGCCGGCAACAGCGCCCAGCCCGGCGCGGCGGCGAAAATCTGCCGGCGCGCCGCCAGCACCCGGGCGGCGCGGAGCAACTCCGGGGTCGGAGCGCGGGCGTCCATATGGGCGTCGTGGAGGACGAGATCTTCGAGATGGGCGAGTTCGCCCTCGATCCAGAGCGAGGCGCAGGCGTCGGCGAAATGCGTGCGTTCGATCCAGCCGTGGCGGATCGGGCTGGCGCGCAGCCGCTCGTCGAGGCGGGCAAGCGCGTCTTCGGCGCGCGCCAGCGGCCCCGCGAGCGCGCGCCACGGCAGGGAGTCAAGAAAATTGAGGCTCAACAAGGGCATCGAGCGGCCGACCTGGCGAGGCGATCATCGTTCATGACGGTTTTCCCAGCGCGCCGCCGATCCGGAGTGGTTTGCACTTATTTTTCAACATGCTGTCCGATCGCTCCTGAAATCCTTAGCAGAAAATTTGGCGCGGATTTTCCGCTAAGCGCTTCACTGCTGAAATCGCTAACGGAAAGCGACAGACAGCTGTCGCTTTTATTTCCTCATTTCAATCGCACGAAACGTCATCAATCTGTGGGGTTTGGCCGATATCGTTCGCTTGTTTTTTGGCTATAAATTTCAATTCAGGCGGACGACTTTTGGCAATCGGTTCAATCCGCAAAGGAGCTCTGCGCGGCCGTACGGCGGCGGTCGATGACGACGTTTGGGCCGAGGCCAGGCGACAAGCGCGGGAGCTCGACAAGGTTTTGGAGGGATCGGGCCTGCGGCGGGCTCTGATCGCGAGAGCCGCCGCCGAACTCAATCTGACGACGCGCCAAGTCTATAATCTGCTCAAGCGCTACGCCAGCACGCGCACGGCAACATCCCTGCAGTCGCGGCGGGGCGGACTGCGGACGAAGCGTCTGAGCGCCGGCGTCGAAGCGATCATCGAGACGACGCTTGCAGAAAAATGGATGATCAAAGAAGCGCCGCCGCTCGCGCCGATCGTCGATGAAATCAGGGCGCGCTGCGCAGCTATCGGCGAAAGGCCGCCGTGCTATATTTCCGTGCAGCAGCGTGTCGCCCTGCTGTTCGACGATCTGGCGATCGCCAAGGAGCGAACTTCCAACGCCAGGCACGTTCGCAGGCTCAAGGCTAGGCCAGGTTATATTTCGGCGGCGCGGCCGCTGGCCGTCTGCCAGATCGACCATACGCCGACCGACATTCAGTTCGTCGAGGTCATCGACGAGGTCGGCACTTTCGTCGGGCGGGCCTACCTCACGGTGGTCGTCGATGTGTTTTCGCGAGCAATCCTTGGCTTTTGCCTGACGCTGGAGAGACCGAAATCGCTTTCGGTTGCGCTTTGCATGGCGCAGGCGCTCTGCCCAAAGGACGTGTGGCTCGCCGCGCGCGGCTTGGCGGATTACCCCTGGCCGATGTTCGGCCGCCCGAAAACCCTCGTGGTCGACGGCGGCAAAGAGTTCAAGGGCGGCGCCTTTGCTCGCGGATGCAAGGAGTATGGGATCGCCATCCGCCCGCGGCATCGCGGCAACGTCCATCAGGGCAGCGTGGTCGAACGCTTGCTGGGCGCTCTCAACGGCGTCATTGGCGCTCTGCCCGGACGCACCGGCCGATCAGTCGCCAATCGCGATGGCTATCCCTCGGAGGAGAAAGCGCGGCTGACCTTTTCCGATCTTGAACGTTGCGTCGCCTTGGCTGTCCTCGATCATAACTTACGTCAGAACGAAAAGACGCTGAACGCACCTTTCGCCGAATGGACGGCGCATGCCGCCGAACTGCCCCGGCGCGATGACAATGCGTTGCAAGTGCTGATTGAATTCCTGCCAGGCGGCGAGCGCCGCTTGACGCCGCAAGGCGTCAGCTTCGAGGCGCTCGATTACTACGCCCCCTGGCTCGGCGAATTGGTTCCGGAGCGCGACCGGATCGGCATGCTCGAGGTGCGCGGCGATCCGCGCGACGTGAGCCACATTTATGTGCGCCATCCCCACACCGGACTGTTCCTGCCGGCACCGCGGCGTGACGGCAGGATGGAGCCGATCACGCTTTGGGAACACAAGCGCAACCGCGCGGCGCGACGCGCGGCCGGCGGCCAGACGCCTGAGATGAAAGTGGCGCTGCGGCGCGCGATCAGCGAGATCGCCGGCGCCGCGCAACGACCGGCCAAAGTTTTGGGCAAGGCGCCGACAACGAAATCCGTCCTGCGCGCGGCCGCACGCTCCGCCCATGCCGAGAGCGCCGACAAACCTTATCGAGCGATGGCGCCGGACGCGCCGCCGGCGCCAGAGCATCCTCTGCGCGAAAAACGCGCCCTGCCGGTGGAGGAATGGTGAACGGCCAGCATCTTTTCGACCATGTCCGGCCGTGGCTGGCGCGGACGTCCGGCGAGCGGATCGCCTTCATTCGCGCCGCCCGCTGGATCGCCTATGAGCGGGCGCTCGCCGCACATCGCAGCTTTGACGATCTGCTGGCGCGGCCACCGTCGCTACGAACGGTCGGCCTGATGCTGCTCGGCCCCGCCGCCAACGGCAAGAGCATGATCGTCGAGCGCTTCGCGCTCGACCATTTGAAGCAGGCCGATGCGAACAACGAACAGCCAAGAGTTTGGGTCGTGCAGACGCGCGAAGGCGCCGGCCTTCTCAATTTCTATGGCGGGATCTTGTCGGCCTTGCAGGCTCCGCAGACGAGGTCGCGCGACACGCTCGCCAAGGCCGAACAGCTCGATTGCCTATTTCGGCAGATGCGGCCACGCCTCCTGATTTTCGACGAATTCCACAATTGCCTGCGTGGCCGCAGCCGAGACGTCGAGGCGATTTTCGCGGTGTTGCGCCGCCTCGGACGCGACTATGACATTTCTCCAGTGCTTGTTGGCGACGTGTCGGTTTACGACCATGTCGCCTTGACCCAAGAAATGGCCAGTCGGTTCGGTCTCGCCGCCGTGCCGCGCTGGACCTACGCCGAGGAGTTTTTCGCGCTGCTCGACAGTCTTGAAGCGGCGTTTCCACTCGGTGCGGCGTCAAGACTTTCCAACGAGCCAACCGCGCGGGCGATTTTTGCGCTGTCGGACGGGCTGATAGGCGAGATCGTCGCCATCGTCACCCAGGCTGCGATTTTGGCGTTACGCAATGGCGCCGAGCAGATCACGGCGACGATGATCGCGGATTTACGCTACGTGCCGCTGTCGCGCCGAAAGGGCGCGCCGCAACGCGACGCTCTGCTATGAGCGCGCCGATCGCTGGCGCGCTGTATGCGATTGAAATTCAATCACGCCGCGCCGCGCGCGCGCCGGAGCGCTGGCCGGCGCCGGTCCAACCCCAAACGGACGAACTGCTGTCGAGTTGGCTCAATCGACTGGCGCTCGCGCATGGCTTGCCGCCCCGCGCTTTCGGATCAGCGCTCGGATTGGGCGGCCGCGCCTGGTCGGGCCGGTTGGATCTGGCGCCGCCCGCCGCACTGCTCGATCTGCTGGCGCGGCGAACCGGGCTTGCCGCCGAGGCGATTGCCGCGTTGTCGTTCCGTGATTTCGCCGCAAGAGAAATGCTGCTGCCGTTGCGGACGAGAGTTTCGCCGCGCAGCAAGGATCGCTGGCGCGCGACCTGGCTGCAAGCCTGTCCCCGTTGCCTTGCAGAAGACCAATATCCGTATTTTCGTCGGGCTTGGCGGCTGGCGACGACGATTTTCTGCATGCGCCACGTCAGGCGGCTGATCGATCGATGTCCGGCGTGCGGACAAGCCTTGGTCCCATTCGATCAGGCGGCGTTGGCGCCCCAGCATTTTTGCGCGCATTGCCTCTTTGATCTGCGTCGCGCCGCGACGCCGACGGTTCACGCCTTGGTCCGTCGGAGCGCGCAAAGCTTTGCCGAATTCGGCCTTGGCCTGACCGCCGATAACGCCGCCGCTCGCAAATTCATTTTGAACCTGCCGGCGCGGCGCGATCCGTCACGATCGGCGGCCTTTACCGCGCTGTCGACGCGCGAGCGCGCTCTGTGTCTCATCGACCTCAGCGACGAGATCGAGGCGATTTTGGCTGCGTCCGGGCGCCACCCCGCAGGTGTGGCCGCCGCGCCCAGAATTCCGCTCGCCGCGATTTTATCCGCCTACGTCAGCGTGCAGCGGCGCCAGTCTTATTCGCTAAAATGCGCCGACGGCGCTGAACCGCCCTCCTGATCTTGATCTCCGACGGCCGAAGCCAAGTTTGATGAAGGTCGGACGGGCGCCATCGGCGGGAAGGCGACCAACGCAGACGCGTTCAGCAAGGTCGGCTTGTAACCAGTTTTCCGCCATTGCCGCAGAAATCGGCGAAATGACCACGGCTCTGCTTCCAATCTGGCATGGTCTCGTGCTTGAAGGCCCGTCCGCGGTTGCCGCCTTTCTCGCAGGATTGATCCTACGTTGAGACGTTCTGTCTGAAATTACTGCCAGTTGGCATTTACGAGCATGCGCGCCAGTTCGTCTGCCCGCGCGCCCCTTCCAGCGGCCTTGAGTTGCGCAATGGCTACTGACCCTTTTTCCATGATGTCCAGCCCGTGCGCGATTGCTACGATCGGTTTTGGACCTCGCGAACCCGGCCAATCCGGATCATAATAGTTTTCAGGAAGCCGATCGCTGGACAGTACGTCGAGCACCTCCGGTAACGCAGCCGTCGCGGATGGCAACCCAAACCGCGCAGCGGCCCGCCACGACTCGATCGCGGAAGCGACGACGTCTGGCCTGTGGCCCAACAACGCCTTCTTGAGCGGCCCTGCATAATTCCGCTTGCACAGCGCGGTTGTTCTCGCCCACGCGGCGTCGACGCGGACGTCGTCACCCCAATGCGGAAGTAGCGCGCCGATTCTTTCTGCTGAGGTGCAGATCGCGTCGCTGCCCCAACTGACTTGGGCGACATTCTGCCCAGCAAACGAGCCTAGGAGCCGTGAAAACCCAGGCAGAGCGAGCCTGCGACGATCTCCCTCCATCGCGACGATGAGCTTCGAAACGAGTTTCGGACTAACTGCCCGTTGACGAAGTCGGCTGGCGCTGATTCCCTTGAGTCACGTAAACTCGACGGGGTTTTTGGCGATGGCGATGAGGCGGGACGAGGGC
>NZ_JAOQNX010000060.1 GCF_025961575.1 Rhodoblastus acidophilus
CGCCGAACAGCAAAAGTCGCTTTCACGCGGCTTTTTTCGGACTTAAGACTAGACTGACCGGTCAACTCATTCAATGGAGCCGCACATGACCCTTACGCTCGCAGGCAAGCACGCCATTGTCACCGGCGCCTCAAAAGGCATTGGGGCCGAAATCGCCCGCACCCTCGCGGCGCAGGGCGCAAGCGTCACGGTGAACTACAGCTCCGATCGCGCCGGGGCCGAAAAGGTGGTGGCCGACATCGTCGCCGGCGGCGGCAAGGCGGCCGCCGTCCAGGCCGACCTCGGCGCGCCCGAAGGGGCGAAGAAGCTCGTCACCCTGGCGGTCGAGGCGTTCGGCGCCATCGACATTCTCGTCAACAATGCCGGCGTCTACGAATTCGCGCCGCTCGACCAGATCACGCCCGACCATTTCCACAAGCAGTTCAACCTCAATGTGCTCGGCCTGCTGCTGACCACCCAGGAGGCGGCGCGGCATTTCCGTCCCGAGGGCGGCAGCGTCGTCAACATCAGTTCGGGCGTCTCGACCATCCTGCCCCCGAACTCGGCGGTTTATTCCGCGACCAAAGCTTCGGTGGACGCCGTCACCGCGGTGCTGGCCAAGGAGCTGGCGTCGCGCAACATCCGCGTCAACGCCGTCAACCCCGGCATGATCGTCACCGAAGGCGTCAAGACCGCCGGCTTCGACCAGGGCGACATGCGCGGCTGGATCGAATCCGTCACGCCGATGGGCCGTGTCGGAAAAGTCGAGGAAATCGCCCGTCCGGTGCTGTTCCTCGCCTCCGACGCGTCGGCTTACGTCACCGGCGAAACCCTTCACGTCACCGGCGGCCTGCGCTGAGCCGCCGCCCCCTTTGGAAGACGCGCCATGCCCCTTTCGACACACAAGCTTCTCATCATTGCGGCGCTGGCCGGCGCGGGCGCCCTCGGCCCGCTGGCGCTTGGGACGCAAGCGCCGCGCGCCGACGTCAAGCCGCCGCCGGCCGCCGTTCCAGTGAGCGTGGAGACGCTGGCCGCACGCGACATCCGCGTCTGGTCGTCGTTCTCCGGCCGCGCCCGCGCCGTCGATTTCGCCGAAATCCGCCCGGAGGTCAGCGGCAAGATCGTCGACATCCGCTTCACCGACGGCCAGATGGTTCAGGCGGGGCAGGTGCTGATGGTGATCGATCCGCAGCCCTATGAGGCGGCGGCGGCGCGCGCCGAGGCCAATCTCGCCTCGGCGACCGCAAGGGCGGAATACAGCCGCAAGGATCTGGAGCGGGCGAAAAGCCTGATCGGCGCCCAGACCCTGACGCAGCGCGATTTCGATGCGCGCGCCAACGCCCTGCGGGTCGCGGAGGCCGACATCAAGGCGGCGGAAGCGGCGTTGCGGCAGGCGCGGATCGACCTCGACCGCGCTTATGTCAAGGCGCCGATTTCGGGCCGCATCAGCCGCGCGGAAATCACCCTCGGCAATCTCGTGCAGTCCGGCGCCAATGCGCCGCTGCTCACGTCGGTTGTGTCGCAGAACGGCGTCTATGTCGATTTCGACGTGGACGAGCAGACCTATCTGAAAATCATCCGCGCCTCGGCGAAAAGCGCGGAGACGGAAAAGGCGATCCCCGTAGAAGTCTCCCTTCAGGGCGACGAGGGTCATCCCATCGCCGGCCTGCTCTCCAGCTTCGACAATCGCATCAACACGGGAACCGGCGCGATCCGCGCCCGCGCCCGCTTCGCCAACGGTGACGGCGCGCTCGTCCCCGGCATGTTCGTCTCGGTGCGCCTGGGCGGCGGCGCGGAGCAGCGCGCCGTGCTGGTCTCCGAGCGCGCCGTCGGCAACGACCAGAGCAAGAAATTCGTCTACGTGGTCGGCGCGGACGACAAGGTCGCCTATCGCGAAGTCAGCCTGGGTCCGCAGGTCGACGACGGCCGCCGCATCGTGCGCGCCGGCCTCGCGCCCGGCGACCGCGTGATCGTCGATGGTTTGCAGCATGTGCGCCCCGACACGCGCGTCCACACCCGCGAAGCCGCCGTCCACTGAGCTGTTTGGAGAGAGCGTCCATGTCCCTGTCCCGGTTCTTCGTCGATCGGCCCGTTTTCGCCGGCGTCATCTCCGTGGTGATCTTCCTCGCGGGGCTGATCGCCATGGTGCGGCTGCCGATCTCGGAATATCCCGAGGTCGTGCCGCCCTCGGTGGTGGTGAAGGCGCAATTTCCCGGCGCCAATCCCAAGGTGATCGCCGAGACCGTGGCCATGCCTTTGGAAGAACAGATCAATGGCGTCGAGAACATGCTTTACATGTTCTCGCAGGCCGCAAGCGACGGGACGCTGACGCTCACCATCACCTTCCGGCTCGGCTCCAATCCCGACCTCGCCACGCAGCTCGTGCAGAACCGCGTCAATCAGGCTTTGCCGCGCCTGCCGGAGGTGACGCGGCAGCTCGGCGTGACCACGACCAAGAGCTCGCCCGATCTCACCATGGTCGTGCATCTGAAATCGCCGGACGCGCGCTATGACATGCTCTATCTGCGCAATTACGCCCGGCTCAACGTGAAAGACCAGCTGGCGAAAATCCCCGGCATCGGCAGCGTGCAGCTGTTCGGCTCGGGCGATTACGCCATGCGGATCTGGCTCAACCCGGACAAGGTGGCCGAGCGCGGCATGACCGCCAACGAGGTGGTCGCCGCCATCCGCCGCCAGAACGTCCAGGTCGCCGCGGGCGTGATCGGCGGTCCGCCCTATGGCAAGGGCGTGGAGGTGCAATTGCCGGTCAACGCGCAGGGGCGCCTGACCAGCGAGGAGGCGTTCGCTGACATCATCATCAAGCGTGAGGGCGGCGTGGTGACGCGTCTGCGCGACGTGGCGCGGGTCGAGATCGACGCTTCGGAATATGGCTTGCGCTCGCTGCTCGACAACCAGCCCGCCGTCGCCATTCCCGTGTTCCAGTCGCCGGGCTCGAACGCCATCGAAATTTCCGACCGCGTCCGCGCCACCATGGAGCAGCTCAAGAAGAATTTTCCCGAAGGGCTTGATTACAGCATCGTCTACGATCCCACCATTTTCGTGCGCGGCTCGATCGAGGCGGTGGTGCATACGCTGCTGGAGGCGGTGGCGCTGGTGGTGCTGGTGGTGATCCTGTTCCTGCAGACCTGGCGCGCCTCCATTATTCCCTTGCTCGCCGTGCCCGTCTCGATCGTCGGCACATTCGCCATCATGCTGGCGGCGGGCTTTTCCATCAACGCCTTGTCGCTGTTCGGCCTGGTGCTCGCCATCGGCATTGTCGTCGACGACGCCATCGTCGTGGTCGAGAATGTCGAGCGCAACATCGAGACCGGGCTGTCGCCGCGCGAGGCGACGCTCAAGGCCATGTCGGAGGTCACCGGCCCCATCATCGCCATCGCCCTGGTGCTGTGCGCGGTGTTCATTCCCATCGCCTTCATCAGCGGTTTGACGGGCGAGTTCTACCGGCAGTTCGCCCTGACCATTGTCTTCTCCACCCTCATCTCGGCCTTCAATTCGCTGACCCTCTCCCCAGCGCTGTCCGCTGTCCTGCTGCGCGGCCATGACGCGCCCAAGGACGGGCTGACGCGGGCGATGGATGGCGCATTCGGCTGGTTCTTCACCCGTTTCAACAAGGTTTTTTACGCGGGCTCGCAGAGCTATGGCCAGGGCGTGCGCGGCCTGCTCGGCCACAAATCGGCGGCGCTGCTGGTCTACGCCCTGCTGCTCGGCTCGACCGCGCTGATTTTTGACCGCGTCCCCCACGGCTTCGTGCCCTTGCAGGACAAGCAATATCTGGTGAGCTTCGCCAAACTGCCCGACGGCGCGACGCTGGAGCGCACGGAAAAGGTCATCCGCGACATGTCGGAGATCGCGCTGAAGGAGCCGGGCGTCGAGAGCGCCGTGGCTTTCCCCGGCCTGTCGATCAACGGTTTCATCAACAGCCCATCCGAAGGCATTGTCTTCGTCACGCTCAAACCCTTCGAGGCGCGCAAGTCCGCTGCGCTGTCCGGCTTCGCGGTCGCGCAAAAACTGCAGGCGAAATACGCCGGCGTTTCCGACGCTATGATCGCGATTTTCCCGCCGCCGCCGGTGCAGGGCTTGGGCACGATCGCCGGGTTCAAATTGCAGATCGAGGACCGCACCGACCAGGGCTATGAAGCGCTTAATGCGGCGCTGCAATCCGTGCTGGCGAAAAGCGCGAAAGAGCCGGCGCTGTCGCGCGTGTTCTCGAGCTACAATATCAGCACGCCGCAACTGTTCGCCGACCTTGATCGCACCAGAGCGATGCAATTGGGCGTGGACGCGCAGGACGCCTTCGACGCCATGCAGATTTATCTCGGCTCACTCTATGTGAACGACTTCAACAAATTCGGCCGCACCTACCAGGTGACGGCGCAGGCCGACCGGCAATATCGCTCGCGGCCCGAGGACATTCTCAAGCTGAAGACGAAGAATGTTGACGGCGAAATGGTTCCGCTCGGCGCCGTGGTGCGGGTCAGCGAGACCACAGGTCCGGACAACGCCATGCGTTACAACGCCTTCCGCTCCGCCGACCTCAACGGCGCGCCCGCGCCGGGTTTTTCGACCGGACAGGCGCAGGCCGCAATCGCCAGGATTCTCGGGGAAACGCTGCCGAAGGGCATGGATTATGAATGGACCGAACTGACCTATCAGGAAATCCTGTCCGGCAATACCGCGCTGCTGGTGTTCCCGATTTGCGTGCTGCTGGTCTTCCTCGTGCTGGCGGCGCAATATGAGAGCCTGTTCCTGCCCTTCGCCATCATCCTGATCGTGCCCATGTCGCTGCTGGCGGCCTTGGCCGGGGTGTGGCTCACCGGCGGCGAGAACAATCTGTTCACGCAGATCAGCTTCTTCGTGCTGATCGGGCTGGCCTGCAAGAACGCGATCCTGATCGTGGAATTCGCGCGCGAACTGGAGATTCAGGGGCGCGCCACCGTCGCGGCCGCGGTCGAAGCGGCGCGCCTGCGCCTGCGCCCGATCCTGATGACGTCTATGGCCTTCATCATGGGCGTGGTCCCCTTGGTCCTGTCCTCCGGCGCCGGCGCGGAAATGCGCCACGCCATGGGCGTGGCGGTGTTCTTCGGCATGCTGGGCGTGACCCTGTTCGGCCTGTTCCTCACACCGGTGTTCTACGTCCTGGTCCGGAGCCTGGAGGCGCGGCT
>NZ_JAOQNX010000061.1 GCF_025961575.1 Rhodoblastus acidophilus
CGCATTGCGATGCGAAAAGACAGCGCGCAACTTCCGCTCAATCATCGCTTTCGCCGCAGGACTATGCTTGGTCAAATTCGTCCACACGGCCTAGGGTTCCGATCTCGCTGTGGAGATGCTGGTCCGAGAGCCGCCGCCCGAAGGGAGACATCCTTCGGAGGCACGGCGGGACAAAAGCCCGGGAGACCTCGTAAGCCAAGGGATTGGCGATACGTGGTCCATGCCGATCCCTCATCATGTTCAAAATCTGCGTGACCAGATTTGAGGGATGGCAAAATGCGCACGAAACACCTCCTCCGCACCCTTCTGCTCGCCGGCTCCGCGCTGGCGCTGAGCCTCGCCGGCGCGACAGCCGAACCCAAGAAGACTTTCAAGGTCGCCTGGTCGATCTATGTGGGCTGGATGCCTTGGGGCTATGCGGCGGACGCCGGCATCGTCAAGAAATGGGCCGACAAATACGGTATCACCATCGACGTCAAGCAGTTCAACGATTACGTCGAATCGATCAACCAATATACCGCCGGCGCCTATGACGCCGTGACCATCACCAATATGGACACGCTGTCGACGCCGTCGGCCGGCGGCGTCGACACCACCGCCGTGATCGTCGGCGATTTCTCCAACGGCAATGACGCGGTCATCCTCAAGGGAAAAGACAAACTCGCCGCGATCAAGGGCCAGAAGGTCAATCTGGTCGAGTTCTCGGTCTCGCACTATCTGCTGGCCCGCGCGCTCGAAAGCATCAAGCTTGCGGAAAAGGACGTGAAGGTCGTCAACACGTCCGACGCCGACATGGCCGCCGCCTACAAGACCGCCGACGTCACCGCGGTGGTCACCTGGAACCCGATCGTCAGCGAAATCCTCGCCAACAAGGATGCGAAAAAGGTTTTTGATTCCTCGCAGATCCCCGGCGAGATCATGGATCTGCTGGTCGCCAACACCCAGGTGATCAAGGACAATCCGGATTTCGGCAAGGCGCTTGTCGGCATCTGGTACGAGACCATGGACAAGATGACCGGCGCCGAGGCCAAGGCGGCCAAGGAGGCCATGGCCAAGGCCTCGGGAACCGATCTCGCCGGATTCGAGGCGCAGCTCGCCTCAACAAAACTATTCGCCAAGCCCGCGGACGCCGTCGCCTTTGTCACCAGCAAGGATGTCGGCAAAACCATGGACCACGTGCGCGGCTTCCTGTTCGAAAAATCGCTGCTCGGCAAGGACGCCAAGAGCGCCGACGCCGTGGGCATCGAACTCGCCGACAAAAAAGTGCTGGGCGACGCCAAGAACGTGAAATTCCGCTTCGACGCGACCTTCATGAAGCTCGCCGCCGAAGGCAAGCTCTGAGTTCTCCGCGCCGCCGTCCAGGAAAACATCCATGCGTCTGCTCAACAAAAAGCCGAACCGGGGGCAGGAGATCGTGCTGATCGCCTTGCCGTTCCTGCTGACGGCGGCCGCCTATCTCTTGTTTTCCGCGCTTCGCCTCGCGGAAAACCCCAATGACAAATTGCTGCCCTCGCCGCTCGCCATGTTCGAGGCGATCAAGACCCTCGCCTTTCATGCGGATCCGCGCACCGGCGCCTATATCTTCTGGGACGACACGTTCGCCAGCCTGCACCGGCTGTTCGGCGCTTTGGGCATCGCCACGGCGATCGCGCTCGTTGTCGGCGTCGCCATCGGCATGTTGCCATTCATGCGGGCGCTGCTCGACGATTTCGTCGCCGTGGTGTCGATGGCGCCGCCGCTCGCCTTGCTGCCCATTCTGTTCATCGCGCTCGGCCTGGGTGAAACCGCCAAAATCGCTTTGATCGTGATCGGCTGCGCGCCGGTGATGATCCGCGACCTCGCGCTGCGCGTGAGCGAATTGCCGCGCGAGCAATTTTTGAAGGCGCAAACGCTGGGCGCCAGCACCTGGCTGATCGCGCTGCGCGTGGTGCTGCCGCAGATGCTGCCGCGCCTGATCGATTCGCTGCGGCTGTCGCTCGGGCCGGCCTGGCTGTTCCTGATCGCGGCGGAGGCCATCGCCTCCGATTCCGGCCTCGGCTACCGCATTTTTTTGGTGCGCCGCTATCTCGCCATGGATGTGATCCTGCCCTATGTCGCCTGGATCACATTGCTCGCCTTCCTCTCCGACGCCGCCCTGCGTTTTGTGCAGGCGCGCGCCTTCCCCTGGTTTGCCGCGGCGAGGGCGTCATGAGCGCGATCAAGGTCGAAAAAGTCTGGAAGGAAATCGGCGACCAGATCGTGCTCGAGGATATTTCCTTCGAGATCGCGTCGCGTGATTTTCTCATGCTGGTCGGCCCGTCCGGCTGCGGCAAGACCACGTTTTTGCGCATGCTGCTCGGCGAGACCGCGCCGACGCGTGGAAGAATCCTGCTGGATGGCGAGCCTTTGCCCGCCGAGCCCGACGCCCAGCGCGGCATCGTGTTCCAGCGCTATTCCGTCTTTCCGCACCTGACCGCGCTTGGCAATGTCATGCTCGGCGCCGAATTTTCGGAATCGCCCTGGCTGGGAAAAATCTTTGGCGCGCGGAAAAAAGCCGTGCGCGAGGAAGCGCGCGCGCTGCTGGCGCAAGTGGGGCTTGAGCGGGCGCAGGACAAATATCCGGCGGAAATGTCGGGCGGCATGCAGCAGCGCCTGGCGCTGGCGCAGGCGCTGATGCGGCGCCCCAAAGTCTTGCTGCTCGACGAACCCTTTGGCGCGCTGGATCCCGGCATTCGTGGCGACATCCAGGCCTTGATGCAGAAAATCTGGCACGAGAGCCCGCTCACCGTGGTGATGGTCACGCATGACCTCTCCGAAGCCTTTCGGCTGGGCACGCGCATTCTCGCCTTCGAGCGCCGGCGCGATCGGCCGGAAGAAAAGGAGCGCTACGGCGCGACCATTGCGCAGGACATTCCGATCTGGCCGCGCCGCATCGCCGGCGCGCCGAAGAACTAAACCGCTCTGGCCGGGACGACCCGGTCCTTGATGGGCAATGCCGGGACGGCCCGGATTTAGCGAGGCAGTCATGAGCCTGACCGACGAACAAAAAGCCGAAATCGCCGTCAATCGCGCCAATTACGAAAAACTCAAAACCGCCGGGCAAGGCGTTTCGCCGCGCGCGCTGCCGGCGCTGACGCCGAGGGACGGCGCTGCGCTCTCGCCGTCGGATGTTTTGGCGCGCGAGACCATTCCAGGCGGCTGGTATTGGTACGGCAAGGTTTTGAGAGGGGAAACCCTGCGTCTGTTGAACGCTGACGGACGGTCCTCGGCTTCGGTGATCGCCTGGAACGCGCAGGACGTGTCCGAGCGCATCAACCACGCCGATACGGTGAAGGTGCAATGGAGCGCGGCGCTGCGCGCGGGACGCGTCATCCTCTCCGACATGGGCAAGGTGATTTTTTCCATCACCCAGGACACGTCCGGCGCCCATGACGCGCTGGTCGGCGGCTCCAATGCCGCGAGCAACGCGCGCAAATATGGCGGCGACTTCCGCAACACCCGCGACAATTTCATTCTCGCGGCCACCAAGCTGGGCCTCACACGCGCCGACATTCCGCTGCCCGTGACCTTCTTCGCCCCGGTCGAAACCGATGCGGACGGCAAGTTCGTCTGGAACGAAGCCAAGCGCGCGAAAAATGATTTTGTTGATCTGCGCGCCGAACAGGATGTGTTGGTCGCCATTTCCAATTGTCCGCATCCCTTCGACCCCGCGCCCGACTATGCGCCGGGACCGCTCGACCTGATCCGTTATCGTCTGCCGGTGGCGGCGGATGATTTCTGTCGCTCCGGCAGCGCCGAAAGCGTGCGCGCCTTCGAAAACACGTTCGCTTGAGGGAGGAAGACATGAGTGTGATCATCTGCGCGCCCTCGAAGCTCGACCCCGCCAAGGCGGCGCAAACTTTTGACATTCCCGCGAAAAAGCCGTGGTCGGCCCTTGTGCGCAAAGGGCAGACGTTGCGCATCGTAGACAGCCGCGGCCAGCAGGCGGTGGACACTTTGTTCTACAACGCCGCCGATTTTTCCGAGCGCTATTCCGCCAATGACACGTTGCGCGAGCAGGGTTCGGCCTATGTGGTCATGGGCACGAAACTCGTCTCCAACGAGGGGCGCGTGATGGCGCGCATCGTCGCCAACACCGGCGGCGCGCATGACACGTCGGCGGGCGCCTGCTCCTGCGAGAGCAACACCGTGCGCTTCGGCCATCACGTCAAATACCAGCACGCCTGCCGCGAGAATTTCGTGCTCGAAGTCAGCAAATACGGCATGAGCAAGCGCGATGTCGTCCCCAACATCAATTTCTTCATGAACGTTCCGGTCGAGCCCGATGGCAAACTCGCCATTGTCGATGGCGAATCCAAGCCCGGCGATTATGTCGAACTGGTCGCGGAGATAGAGCTGGTCCCGGTTGTCTGAACAGTTTCCCGCGACCGATAAGTGCTTTTCTGCCGGGTTCTTTCGTCAGAGGGCGCCGGGGTGTTGGGTGTGA
>NZ_JAOQNX010000062.1 GCF_025961575.1 Rhodoblastus acidophilus
TGGGGAGTACCTAGGTAGATGATCTTGGAGGTATCTAACGGCTTGAGGATCGCTGAGAACTCTTTAGTTCTTTCGAGGAGCTTTTCCCGCATGTCTGCCGTCGCCGAGTTATTGAGGACTTCAACGTCGTCAGCAATGATGATGTCAGCACGAGAACCAGTGAGCTGGCCAGTGATACCGACGCTACGAACAGAGGGAGACTGGTCAGCGATAGCAGGTCCGACATCAAACTCAATTCGGGAACTCCTCTGGTTCTCCTTGGGCCTTAAATGGCTCAGGATAGGCATTTCCTCGATAAGCCTAAGGGTAAAGGTTGTAAAGGAGTCCGCCCGCTGCTTAGAAGCTGAAACCACAAAGATTTTCTTCTGGGGATCACGGAGGAGTTCCCACAGGACGTAAGCAGAGGTCACAAAGGATTTACCAACACCACGGAACGCCTCGATGCAGCACTTCCTGGGGCCATTCGCTAGGTAATGCGCTATGTCATACTGTAGGGGTGTCGGATCAGGTAGATTGATGTGTTTCCACACTAGGTATAGAAACACTCGAAAATCACTCAGTACCCTATCTAACTCACCCCCACTACCATATTTCTTACTTGCTGCATTCACTGGTTACGCAGCCTGATCTTCATCCTCATCGTCGAACTTAGGGAGAAACTGAAGGAGTTTCCCAGTGGTATTCTCTCTGTCGATGATGGTAGTAATGTTGTTGTCCTTAAGGAACTTTATAGCAGCACTCAGTTCTTGAGCAGTGGCTTCACCAGACTTAAGCTTGTTTAGCAAGTCCTGGGCGACCGCCTCATGGAGTTCTGCGAGAGTATCTTCATTTGCTCTTGCCATTTATGCTCCTAGAATAGCGTTTAACGGGCCAGAGAAGGCCGTCTAATGGGATTAAAGAACCCCCGGCCACCAGAGTGCTTACTGGGTAGCCGGGGGCATTACACGCGGTTTAGAACGTATAGAAGCTGCCGGTACCGTCCGAGATGAACCGAGTGGCAGCACCAGCCGCAACCGAGACGGAAGCGTTGGTAGAACCGTTGTTGATCGAGTTGCCGACCGGGGGATACACGGCGAGCGCATTCGCACCACCATTCTTTACGACAACCTCACCATTACGGGAGACACCCGAGGGAAGAACCGCGCCCGAGGAGGTAGCAACCGTGGCAAAGACGTTGTAGGTGGCCTGGATAGGCAGGGCGCTACCCTGGGTGGTACCCTGGGCAACAAGACCCGTAGCAAGCATATTAATGATCCTATTCAACGGCCAAGCAGACTCGTCATACCGAGTGACAACCGAGCCGGAAACGTAAGTGGAAACACGAGCGCGCACGAAGTTAGCGACACTCGCATCAATGATGTATCGACCAGTGGAGGTCGTCGTGGAACCACCAAGTGAAACAAGGTTGCCATTACTCAGGGTATACACACCAGTCGTAAGGGCCGTCCAAGTGGCATCATCAGAGGAGGACTCAAAGGTAATGGTAGAACCACCACCAGAGTCATCCACGAAGAAATCAATGCAGCCAAGGCCGCTCGACTTAATGTCAAGACAGGTACCAGCCGCAGTTAAGATAGGGTTTGCAATCGTCATTTATTAGAACGTCCAGAAGTTCCCGGTACCATCAGAGATAAACCGGGTTACCGTGCTTGCTGCCACAGACAATGCGGCGTTCAACGCCAGGGAATTGATCCTTCCACCAATCGGAGGGTAAACAAGTAGAGCGTTGGCACCGGTATTTTTCACGACCACTTCGTTACCCAGAGGGACAAGCCCAGGGAGAACCGAACCTGCACCAGCGTTGACAGCCGAGAAGGAGTTGAAGGTCGCCAATATCGGCATAGCATTAATCTGGTTAGTGCCAGCCGCGTTCAATCCGGTTACCAGTCCTGACGTAAGTCGTTGTAATGTTGCAGGCGAATCCTCAAGAGTGGTAACAACCGTACCCGAGACATAGGTCGCAACCCTCAGTCTCACCCAAACTGGCAGACCAGAGTAGGCATCTAGCAACGCTTTAGCGTCAAGCACGTACTTACCTTTTGTCACGATAGAGGTACCACTGACAGGAATAAGGGTGTTATTCGCACTCATGAGGTATAGGCGAGTTCCCACCGCAGCCCACGAGGAGTAATCAGTAGACACTTCTAGCGTGAGCGTGGAGTTACTACCGTTATCGGTGAGGTTGAAGGTCAGAGCACCAAGACCATTGATCTTCAAATCGAAACAGGTGCCAGCCCCGGTAAGCACCGGGTTAGCTTGATTGATATACGACATATTTACTTAGTCCAACCCTCGCCAAACACTACAACACCCGACACAGTACCAGACGTATAAGTTGACACTCGTGCTCGGAAGAAGCGGGCCTGGATCATGAACACATAGATGCCAGCAGCGGTCGTAGGACCAGCCGAAGCACCACCGACACCAATGGCATTACCCGTGACCGCAACCCAGTCTGTGCCATTGTTAGACATCTCATAGGTCACGGTACACGTAGTGCCAGCGTTTACGATCTGCACGGATGCAATGCAATCACCCGCACGCACCTCCTCAGAGAACAGGGTCGTTGCAGACGTAACGCTAAATTCTTTCCCTCGATTCATTCTTAGTGTTCCTGACTCGGAGTCGCATGGACACTCTTGATGCCCTGGGCTGCACCCGCGTAGAGGGCAAGGAAAGCGGACAGGAGCGCAAACACGTTGGTCGCCGTGTCCTGACTACCGAGCCAAGTAGCAAGCTCATGGTTGCCCGAGATGGACACACCAAGGGAGACAATCGACAGAACAGAGGCTACAGTGCCTTTAGTGATATATTTCATAGGTTCTCCTTTAAATGATTTACGGATAGAGGTTCTTGGGGAGTTCAAAGTGAGGACCATCCTTGAAGGTCTTCCAGTCGCCACCCCAGGTAATCGACACGTGGACCTGAGAAGCCGCCGCCTTCATTGCTCGTGCAACACTGGCGAACTTGCTCCAGTCCTTCCAAGGGATCACCCCATTGACTACCGGAGCGAGGTCAACCGCATGGCCAAACCCATTGGTCGGCACATGACGACACGAGAACGGACTCTTCAGGGAAGATAGGCCCTTCGCAATGAGGCTCCGCTCCCGTTCAACAGTGCGGACACCCTCAGTCACAATAAAAGGTTGATCAGTAATCTCAGCAGCCTTAAGCACCACCTTAACTAGATCAGGATGGACCCCTTGAAGGCGATCCATCGAGGTTTTATTTAAAGTCATTCACTCCTTTCCTTAGTGGAACAACCCTTGTAGGTGATCCTTGAGGTACGCCAATATGGATACCCCAAGTGATCCAACACTAAGGATTGTGGTAAGATATTCCTTTTTTGCTTGACCACTCTGCTCTAGACTGGTGGTCTTACCCTCAAGCTCATTAATGCGAAGCTCGTGTTTATCGAGTCGATTAGTTTGGGTAGACTGGTGGGCCAGGATCATGTCCATTTTGCCGTCCAGTCTACCGAGCATGAGGTGGATGTTGTGGTCTTCGCTTCCCATCCTTAGGTCAACGCATTCGCACAGCGGCACACTTCCCACCACTTACCAGCCGAACACCTGAGTGTGATCGTATTGTTCGCAGCCATGTTAAAGGTACTGGCCAAGATCAGGTTGTTCGCATAGCTGTTCGTGAGTGTGAAACCATCGTTTGCACGAAGGGTGATCGTCCTGCCTTCATCCCAGGAACCCACGTTGATCTTCGACACTGCTGTCGTACCCATCACACTGAAGAAGCTACCATCCTGTGGAATGTTAATGGTAGAGGCTGCTGTGATGTTAGTTCCATTACCTTCTTTGATACCAATCTTTGCATAGATGTTACCAACGTGTTGGATACCTTTGTCATATGCTGAGATGATACGATAGGCGCCAGTAGTAGGACCAGTAACCGAACTGAGCGTTCCCTTAACGAACACATCCCCCGTCAAGGAGGTTAGCGCCGAGAGGTTATACGTTCCGGCACTGGCTGCATCACCGAGCTTGATGACACCATGGTAGTGGACAGACGTTCCATTAGGGAAGAACAGGGGCTGATTAGTGAGCGCATTGGATACAGACAACTCACAGCTCGTGAATGACAACGTGCCAGGACCGCCAAACGTAGTGATCAGCGGACCAGTGGTAAACATGAAGTACTCGGTGAATTTACAGTCAACGAACTCCGAATTACCAGCCGTCGTATTGACCGCAAGGTAGTTCTTCAGGTTGAGTGCTCCACCGTGGATGTCAAACACTGAGTTAACGAACGGCCCCAGTTCCGCATAGACCAGCCATCCATATTCACATTGACCATAGCAGTTCACAAAGTGA
>NZ_JAOQNX010000063.1 GCF_025961575.1 Rhodoblastus acidophilus
CACCCAACACCCCGGCGCCCTCTGACGAAAGAACCCGGCAGAAAAGCACTTATCGGTCGCGGGAAACTGTTCAGACAACCGGGACCAGCTCTGTTGAATGCGTCGGCTGGATTGAAAGGAACATTCAGTACGCGCCGAAACTCCTGAAGAAGTTGGCCGAAGAATTTCCCGCCCATCCCTCGACCGGCGTGCTTGACGCGGCCGCGCACCGGCTGGGCGAGGCTCAGTGTATGGAGGCGTCGCAGGGCGCTCCCAATGAGCGGGTTCTGGCGTGTGGGATGCCCGTGGTCAACCGCAACGTGTTGCGGGCGTATCTGGGCGAAATCATGTCGGGACAGGACGTCCCAGTCATTGTCGTCGAGGGCGCACGCGGGCTTGGGAGGAGCCACTCCTGGAATCTCATCCGCTATGTGGCCAACGCGCTCCCAGGCACAAAACCTGTTCTGATCGATCTGATCGGACCGATCACATCGGGCCAGAACCTCCTTCAACTCTTCAAATATCTCGTCAGCTTGCTTGCGCTCCCGCCTGGTGACACACCCACCTTGCTCGCGACGTCCAGCATTACGCAAAGCGAGCGCTGTCTTGGCGAACTCGCGGGCCGGATACAAACCGCGTCGGCAAGCTGGCCCAAAAAACCTTGGCTCGTCTTTGATCACCTCGATCGCGATATCGTGGCGCCCGAGGTCAAATATTTCGTGATGGGCTTGGCGGCCCTGCGCCTCCAAGGTGTCATCGACGGATTCGTGATCTTTCTGCTGGGGCCGGACCCGACGGCGCAGCTGAATGATCCCGCCGCGCTCGCAAGACGCGAGCCGCTCACGGACCTGCTCGATCCCGAGATTTTCGAGACGATGAAGCGCCTCAACGCATTGGGCAAGACCAAATTGACCGACGCGGAGTTGGCGCAAACGCAACATTCGCTCAGCACGATGCGTGCGGGCCGGCCGGCGCGCGAATTTCTATCTTGCGTGTGCAGCGAATTGGTCGCCATGAGGCAGAGGGTGGGCGCCTGCTAATGATGCCGAGCGAAAAGCAATTGAATGAGCCGGGCCCGGTTCGCGATCTCTGGGCCCATGCCGCAGTGCGCGAGCGATTCAGCGCGGGTGAGCTGTTCAGCAACTGGGTCGCCGACAATGCCGGAGCCGACAAGGAGACTGTCAGGACAGCCCGACTGGCTGCGGTCGAGTTGCAGCGGGCCTCCAAGTCGGCGCTCGGGATCAATGGTCGCCCCGCGTCGACGCTCGACGCCGGCGACCGCATCGGCGTGCTTCGCGTGATTCGGTGATCTCGCGACTAAGTTCGCTTTCTCCGGGGATGGGGAGTTCCACCGGCGGCTTGTGGCGGTGTTGCGAGACGAAGTTGACTGGACTTTAGCGCGCGCGCTGTCGCGAACGCCTGCTCCGCCGCCGCAACTCTCGCTCTGAAATTGAGGTCCGCGCCGAATGTCTCGACGGAGCGCCGGTGGCGGAACGCCGGCGCTGGTCCGACGATTTCAAGGACCGAGCGATCGCGGCGTCCCTGGAGCCCGGCGTGAATATCTCGGCGCTGGCGCGCACGCTGGACATCACGCCGTCGCAACTGTTCGGGTGGCGGCGCATCGCCGCCGTGCAGGCGAAGAAGGTGGAGCGCCAGGCGCCGGTGGAGGCGCGCGCCGCAAGAACGCGGCGAGTGGAGATCGAGATTGGCGGGGCGGTGTTGCGGGTCAGCGCCGACATTGAGGAAGCCGACCTTCGCCGTCTTCTGCGCGCGGTGCGCGAGGCATGATCCCGCAGGGCGCGCGGGTGCTGTTGCGGGCGGCGGCCGTGGATTTCCGCAAGGGCCCGGAAGGACTTGTTTCTCTGGTTCGCGACGCCGGCGCCGATCCGTTCGATGGCTCTCTGTATGTTTTCCGGGCGAAACGGGCCGACAGGATAAAAATTGTCTGGTGGGATGGCTCGGGTCTTTGCCTTTTCGCGAAGCGCCTTGAACGTTCGCATTTCTGCTGGCCGACGGCGGGAAGCCACGAGATCCGCCTCAGCTACGCGCAAGTCATGACGCTGGTCGAGGGGCTGGATTGGAAGCGGGTTCGCGCGGTGGACGTGCGGGCGCCACAGAGCGCCGGCTGACGCGAGAGCGGCGCGCTGGAAACGCCGGAACGATTAGAAAAAGCAGGACTTTCAGCCTTGCAGATGGTAACCTGCGCAGCATGATCGAGGGCTTCGGCGAACTCCCTGACGATGTTGATCAACTGAAGGCGCTGGCGCTCGGCGCCATGTCCCAGACGTTGAACCTGACCGCGAAGGTCGAGGACCTCACGCAGACCAACGCGGCGGCGAAAGCCGAGATCGATCGGCTGACCTCGATCATCAAGACGCTCCGCCGCGACCGCTTCGGCAAACGCTCCGAAAAGCTCGGCGCCGACGAAGCCGAGCAGCAGAGCTTCGTCTTCGAGGAGGTCGAGACCGGGCTCGCGGCGATTGACGCCAGGCTGACCGCACAAGCGCCTCCCAAGCCTCGCAAGGCGCCCAGCGACAAGCCGCGGTTTCCTTCGCATCTGGAGCGGGTCGAGGTGGTTCTGGAGCCCGAAGTCCCGCCGGGGTTCGAGGGCAAGGAGCGGGTCAAGATAGGCCAGGAGGAAAGCATTCGGCTCGACGTCGTGCGGGCGCGCTTCCGGTTGATCGTGACGATCCGGACCAAATACGCCTACAAGGACCCGGCCGCGATCATGCAGGCGGTTGCTTGAGGCGGCGGGGGTGATTTCGGGCCCGGAAACGCAGACAGCCCCCGGTCCGGCGGGATCGGGGGCTGTGGCGTCGGTGGTTGCGGGGACAGGATTTGAACCTGTGACCTTCAGGTTATGAGCCTGACGAGCTACCGGGCTGCTCCACCCCGCGTTATCCGGTGTATACGCAAACAGCGGCCTTTAGGGCCGCTGTTCGAGTTGGTTCATTGTGATGAGGTTAAATGTCTTTTGCAGGCCTGGCGGCGACCTACTCTCCCGTGTCTTGAGACAAAGTACCATTGGCGCGGAAGCGTTTGACGGCCGAGTTCGGGAT
>NZ_JAOQNX010000064.1 GCF_025961575.1 Rhodoblastus acidophilus
CATGTCAGCCTTTCTCGGTTATTGCTAGTGTGGGTGGAAATTCGTTTTCGGCGATTTCTGCGCTTGCGTAACGATCTAAGAAAAGAAGAACTCGCTACGCAAGACGCCCTGGAGGTCCAGCTTTCCCGGTTCAGGAAGGTCAGGAATGGCGCAGAACGGTCGGAACCGATCAGCAAACTTAGCCAAGACATCGTTCTGATACATCTCGACAAACGCAGGTTTAACGCATTCCCTGAGGAACTTAGGCATCAACCGAGCGTGTACACCAAAGGAGTCATGCACCATACCGAAGTTGCTGATACCTTGATCTAGCGCCTTGATGATAGTGCTACGCAAATGGTTAGCGTCGAGGGCGTGAACGAAGTTAGGAGCAACGGCTAGAGCCATGTCTTTCGGTGAGAGCTGCCCTGTACCACCATAGTAGCTCAGGCGTACCCTACCCTCAAACACAGTCTCAACGCGGTGCATCTTCTCGTCTTCACGGAAGTGAACAACCTCAAAACCATCGGGTGTTGTCCACGTCATACGTCGGTCGTACACCGGAAGATCGGTGAGGTTAAGCGATTTGGAGTACTCACTGGCCACCTTTGATAGCCAATTCATAGCTTCCTTACCCTTTACCACGATCTTATCGATGCTCGCCCAGATGTACTTAGCTAGTAGCACCAGTCGTGCTTGGTGATCCTCTTGGTTGTGAATGTCCCAGTTAGGTTTCACACCAAGTGCCAGCTTTTCATCCACGGCTTCACGAGTGTAACCCATGCAGCTAGAGAACTTTCCGGCATAAGGGACAACCATGACTTGGCGCTTAGTGATCTTACGGTCTATGCCGAAGGCAAGCCAATCGAGAGCAATTGGTGATCCATCCTCAGCAAGGAGACGGCATGTTTCTGCGGCAACGTCACCGTAAATGTCTTGCCTACTGAGTCCCGGTACAAGATTGACGCTTCGTCCTCCAACTTCGTCCCTGAGCATAGCAGCGTAATGCTGAAGCCCCGAGCACGTAGCATCGACAGGTACGACCATATGCGAGAGATGTTGGTCACCGAGCGCACGGTAGTCACTCCATTCGATACAGAAGCGGAGAAACTGGAATGGTTCACCAGCGTCGAGCCATCGTAAATCATGCTTGTAGTCCTTTGCGATACTGAGGATCATCTCCTCATTGTCCCTGACCCACTGCACTCGTTCTGCAAGGGAAATCTTATCCTTACCGTAAGCATTTGCCCCGGCAATGGCGATCCACTCGACAGCCTCTGGCGTGTCCAAGGGTTGACCCTCAGCGAACTCAAGGAGTGCCTTCACATAGTCAGGACCTTGAGGGTTGAGGAAGGCTGGAACAGGGTAAGCCCTACCCCGGCTATCTAGGTTGTGCGGGAAGTATATACGCTCGTACTGCTTCATCTCGTCAGCAATTGCCAACACCATGTGTGCAGATATGCGTCTACCTTTGGCTTCACGCCTCCGGTCACGCACGAGGAATACCTCACGGTTATGCGTCTTCTTGACCTCCTCGTTAGTCTCATAGTCCCAAGGAAGGGGTGGCAACGGTTCTTCGTCACAGTGTGGAAGCTTACCGATACCCCGATGGTGGCCTAACCGTTGGTTCAACTCAAAGAATGACCAACGAACAGCATCAAGCATACGCTTGTTGACTACCCAAGGTGTCTCCTGGAGTGCATTGATCGCCGGTAGAACCTTAGACCAATCCATTTCCATCATGCGCTTTATGTCACGCTTACCGGCGCCCTTGATGATAGCGTAACGCCTAACCTTATCCGAGTAGTAGCCACCCTTGAGAAGATTAGTGTTAGCATCCCATCGCTTAGGAGGGATAACCATAGGGCGATACAGCATGTATTGCAGGACTTGTTTACCAGTGAGTTGCCTGACGTGTTCAACATAGGCATCCGTAGGTCTAACCCAGGTCCCACAATCGGAGAACTCAATGAACCCCGTTGCATTCCTGAACATACATACCAGAGCGTAACCAATCGACAGCTTCTCAGCCGGTGACCAACCCTGCCAATCCACCTGTTCAGCATCGAAGTAGTTCTGAATTGTCCGCTTACGCCAGAGCTTAGGGTATGACCTCTTGTCGAAGTCCCTGAGTAGCTTCTTGACCAACTTCTTGCGGGATTCAGTGTTCTGGAACATCTCGACACGCCATTGGTCATGCACTGCGTCAGCAACAAAGCGACACATGCTAGACCTCTTGATGCCTTGCCCATAGTGTTTAGAAAAGATCGAGATACAGTTGATGGCTGCCTTGGTAGCAAGGATGGTTATAACCCTAGGTTCAAGCCCAGTCTTGTTTAACAGGACAGACGCTAAGCGATTACGACCAGCACCCTTCTTGTTAGACAGGTCAACAAAGTCTGTGACCATCTCCAACATAGAGGCTTCACCCTGGCCGTTAACAATGGCTGATACATATCGTTTACCAGCCTTTGAGTCAGCCCATTCACCTCTTGCTGTAGAGTTCTGGTTATCCTTGTTCTGCCTGGACTGAGCCTCCTCAGCCATTCTACACTCAATTTCATACTGGATGTTATCCAACATCTATTACATACCTCTGTTACACCTGAGGTTATACACTAGGTTAAACACTAAGATGTTCAACCCGGGAGGCGCGCTCTGCTAGTGTGGGTGGAAATTTAACCGCCTGATTTCAAACAGAAATCTTCCCAGGTCACAAGCCCGTCTCCATTGAGGTCGAGAAGGGGAGGCTGAAACAAGGCTAGAAAGAGCAGCACCCCCAGGAGAAAACCCTTCACCAGGGGCCTGAGGAGGCCAGCCAGCCGTGTTCTCTTTGGTTCAGGTAGGTGGGTAGCCGGAAGCATCGGAAGGAGTTCCTGGCCCATCCGGTACATTTCCAGAAGGCACGCCTCTCGGAGGTCCATCAAGACCCCAATCTGATCAACTATCGGAAGTTCCTGGCATTCACCTAGTTGTGCTATCTTAGCCCAGAAGCTCACTGTGTTAACCTTTTGTTTTACAAGCGAA
>NZ_JAOQNX010000065.1 GCF_025961575.1 Rhodoblastus acidophilus
GCGCGCGGCATCCTCGACCACGCCACGGTGCGCACCCCGCTGCTGCCGCTGGCCGAAGGCGCCGACAAGGAAATCGCCGACGCCATGCGCGCCGCCGGCCTCGGCAAGCCCCAGGGCTTCGCCCTCGCCGCCTGAGCCCCACACCCAAGCCGCCAGCGCCGCGCCTCCCCCGCTGCGTTGGCAAACAAGCGGCGGCGTCCAAAAGACGCCGCCGCGAGTCTCTCGCCGTGACCTCAATGGGAGACGGACCATGACCGCCAAGGTTTCCACGAAAGCCGGCGTCAATGGCGCCAAGAGCGCGGTGCTTTCGCTCGCCAAGGGTTTTCGCGTTCTCGAAGTCTTTTCCGAAGATCACACGGATCTCACGATCAGTGGAATCGCCGGCCACGCCGGACTGGATGTCGGCACGGCGTTCCGGCTTTTGAACACGCTGGTCGAACTTGGCTATTTGCGTCGCGACGAGGCGACAAAGCAGTTTTCGCTGACGCACAAGGCCGTCGAGCTTGGCTTTCGCGCCATCGGGCGGCGCCAGCTGCGCGCCATCGCGCGTCCCGCCTTGCGGCGATTGGTGCATCACGCGGGCGAGGTCGCGAATTTCGCGGTGCTCGCCGGCGCCGATCTTCTGTTCATCGAACGCATTCGCGCGGGCCTCGTCCGCTTCGGCGTGGACATCCATATCGGCACGACCATGCCGGCGCATGTCAGCGTGATCGGCCAGAGCATACTCGCCTTCCTGTCCCCCGAGGCGCTCGAGCGCTATGTCGCGTTAAGCGAAAACGCCGTTCACAGCTATCGCGACAAGAGTTCGCCGCGCGCCATGTTCGCCGCGCTGCCGCGCATCCGGGCGCAGGGATATGTTTTCAGCGCCTCGACCCTCGCCGACGGCATACGCGTTCTGGCGCTGCCCGTCCTCGACGCGAACGGCGCGCCCATCGGAGCCATCAGCATCACCACGCCCATCGTCAGGGAAGACGCCGACCAGCTCGACCCCGAGCTGCTGGCGCAGGCGCGACAGGCCGCTCGCGACATCGCCGCGGCGCTTGACGGGGCGGGACGCGATTAGCGCGGTTTCAACGGAAGCGAACACGGGCCCGCGGGAGAAAAAGCATCGGAAGACCGCGGAAGACCGAACGAAAAAGAGAATGTGGGAAAACCCAAAAGGGAGGATGATGTGAGCATGGTCAGAGTCGAAAACCCGCCGCTTGCCGCAGCCAGGACAGATGGCGCGCAGGATGGCGCCGCGCTGATCGCGCGTCTCGAACGCCTGCCGATCACGCGGCCCGTGCTCTGGGCGCGCGGCGTGGTCGGCATGGCGACCTTCTTCGACGGTTATGAAACGCTGTCGATCGCCTATGCCATGCCCGTGCTCGCGAAGACCTGGAGTCTGACCCCGACGACCACCGCCGCGATCATTTCGGCCGGCTATTTCGGCCAGCTCGTCGGCGCCATTTTCTTCGGTTGGCTGGCCGAGCGCGTCGGCCGCCTGCCTGTTCTGATCGTGACCACCTGCATTTTCGGCTTGATGGCCTTCGCCTGCGTTTTCGCCTGGGACGCGCAGTCCCTGATGCTGTTCCGCTTCTGCCAGGGGATCGGCACCGGCGGGGAAGTGCCGGTGGCCAGCGCCTATGTCAACGAGATGAGCGGCGCCCGCAGGCGCGGCCGCTTCTTCCTGCTTTATGAACTGCTGTTCCTGATCGGCCTGGTTTTCGCGGGCATGATCGGCTATGCGCTGGTTCCGACCGTGGGGTGGAAGGCGATGTTCATCGTCGGCGTCGCGCCGGTGATTCTGATCGCGCCGATCATGTTCTTCCTGTTCGAAAGCCCGCGCTGGCTGATCAGCAAGGGCCGATTCGCGGAAGCCGACAAGACCATCTCGCGTTTCGAAGCCCATGCGCGCGCCAAGGGCTTGCCCCTCGAACAGCCTGACCTCTCGGGGATCACTCTGTCACCGGCAAAGGCGTCCAAGGGCTGGCGCGAGATTTTTGGCAAATTCTACGGCCCGCGCACCGCGCTGCTGTGGGCGCTCTGGTTTTGCGCCTATCTCGTCAACAACGGCCTGGTGACCTGGCTGCCGACCCTCTATCGAACAAGATTCGATGTGCCGGTCGACCGCGCCATCGCCTTCGGCTTCGCCATGACCGGCATAGCCGCCTGCGCGGCGCTGGTTTGCGCGCTCAAGATCGACACGGTCGGTCGGCGCCGCTGGTATGTCGGCGCCTTCTTCACAGCCACCGCGCCGCTGCTGACGCTTGGCCTGCTCGGCGCGCGTTCGGCTTGGGAGGTGTTCGGCCTCGCCACCATCGCCTATGCCGCGATCCAGACCGTCACCTATTCGCTGTATCTCTATTCGGCGGAGCTTTATCCGACCCGATTGCGCTCCCTCGGCGCGGGGCTCGGCAGCGCCTGTCTGCGACTCGGTTCGGCCTCGGGGCCGTGGGTCATCGGCCTCGTGCTCTCCGGCGGGTCGGTGGCGCCGGTGTTTCTGATCTTCTCGGGCGTCGCCATCGCGGCGGGGATCATTGTGTGGCGCTGGGCGCCTGAAACCACCGGCCGCGCCCTCGAAGACCTGTCGCCCTGACGCATGCCGCGCGGCGGAATGTCGCCGCGCCCCTTCGCCACGCACGCGCGGAAATCCCTGGATTTTCGCGCGTTTTTTGCGCGTGTTTTCTAAAAATACAAATAATTACAATGGGATGTTCTGGGTCGCGCATTTTTTCGCAGTTTTTGATTGACGGACTTATTTGGGAGGAGTACCCAAAAATCACGTCCGAATAATTTTTCGTATTCCGAAAAATGCCCGCCAGCAAGGCCGACCCGGACGG
>NZ_JAOQNX010000066.1 GCF_025961575.1 Rhodoblastus acidophilus
TCAAATCAAAACGAGCCATTCTCATGCCCCCAGATCGGGGAAACTGAATCAGAGCGGCCGCGATTCGGGAATCCCGTTTATGAGTTCATGACCTAAGCCTCCGACGGCGCCGGCGGCAGCCGAACCGCTCGCGGCGCCGGCTGCGGTTGGGATTGGGTCTGCGGGCATGCGACAGGGCCTTTGCAGGACGCGCTCCTGCCCACAACGCCATGCTCGCGCTCGGGTTCCGCGGGGAAGCTCAAATTCGTCACCGGCGGTCGCTCATCTTCATGCTGCAAAAAATCTCATTGGCCGACAAATCATCAGGCTGAAACTTCAGCTTGTGTGTCCGGCGTCGCGATATTGATCGTCCAGATTGATCGCCTTCATCTTTCCGTTTCCGGAATGGCCGAATGGGGAGATCGAGCGCTTAAGGCGGCAAAGCCCGGTCTGCGACCGGAAAGCGGACCAATGGCGAAGTGGCCAGCTTAAGAAGGATTGCACGGAAAGCTGTCGCAGCTTTCGGCGAACAGAAGAAGAATTTTGGCAGTCTCCGTTCAACTTTTGACCGGTATTTACTCGGGAACAGTCCTTCAAAGGCCGCATTGCCCCCACGCATAGCTTGATCCAAGCGGTTTGCTGGTGCGCGCGTCCCGTCAAGACTAGGCTCCGGACTCATAACCAATAGCTGACGGTGGCGGCGAGGCAGACGGTTGCGAGGTAATTGACGGCGTTTCGGTCGTATCGCGTGGCTACGCGACGGAAATCCTTTAACCGGCAGAACATGCGTTCGATGGCGTTGCGGTTGCGATAGAGGAACGGCGAGAAGCAGTTCTTCCATTTGCGGTTGGCCTTGGGTGGAATGTTCGGCATGACGCCTTTGTCCTCGACCTGTCGGCGAAGCTTGGTGGCGTCGTAGCCCTTGTCTGCATGCAGGATGTCGCAGTCAGGCAGCCTCTCCAGCAATGTCGCGCCAGCGGTGCAATCCGCGATGTTCCCGCCCGTGAGCATGAAGGCCAAAGGCCGGCATTGCGCATCGGTCAGGGCGTGGATTTTCGTCGTGCGCCCACCGCGCGAGCGGCCGATGGCCTGACTTTTCTCCCCCCTTATGGATGGCCCGCCCCTCCTGAGAGAGCGCTGCTACACTGACGGCGCTCACCACCGAGGAAAAAGCCATGGAAATCTCTGTGCTTGGCATCGATCTTGGAAAGAATAGTTGCAGCCTGGTCGGCTTCGACCCTGCCGGCCTTGTCGCGGTCCGTCGGCGAATGCGGCGGGAGACCGTCATAAAATTCTGTGCCAGTTTGCCCGCGTGCGTTGTCGCGATGGAGGCGTGCTGCGGCGCTCACCACATGGGCCGCGTCTTGGCGGCTCAAGGTCATTCCGTGCGTCTGATGTCGCCTGAATATGTGCGCCCTTATGTCAAAGCGCAGAAGAACGACAATCGCGACGCCGAGGCGATCGCGGAGGCGGCGACGCGGCCGACGATGCGATTTGTCGAGCTGAAAACGGAAGAGCAGCTCGATATGCAGACCCTTCACCGGGTGCGCGACCAGCTTGTCGCGGAGCGCACGTCCCTAATGAATCAGATCCGAAGTCTCCTGCTTGAGCGCGGGCATGTCGTGGCGCAGGGGAGAGCAAAGCTGGCGACCCGCCTCGTTGAGCTTCTCGCCGATCCGGCAGCATTGAGGCCACGCATCCATGATCTTCTCAAAGAAATGCAGGATCGGCTGGAAAGCCTTGATCGGCAAATCGCTCAATTCAACAAGGAATTCACCGAACACGCGCGGGCCGACGAGTTGGCGAGCCGCTTGGTCACGATCCCTGGTATCGGCGCGCTGAACGCTACGGCGCTGGTGGCGGCGATCGGTGATGCGCGCACCTTTGGCCGCGGCCGGGATCTGGCGGCTTGGCTTGGACTTGTCCCACGCCAAGCCACCACTGGCGGCAAGCCGCGGCTGCTTGGCATCACCAAGCGCGGCAGCAAATATCTCCGAAAAATGCTGATCCAAGGGGCCCGTTCAGCGTTGCCGACGCTTGTAAGAGCTCAGACGCGGCTTGGCGCCTGGTTGAGAGGGCTTTCCGGACGCGCGCACGGCAACGTCGTCGTTGTGGCGCTGGCCGCCAAGATGGCTCGCATCGTTTGGGCGTTGCTGCGTCATGGGCGTGATTTCGACGCTCAGATCCAGCCAACCTGAGGTTATTCGATTGGCCGTTGCGCGCGACGGTCCTGTTGTCTGCGGGCGGTGAGAGGAAGATGGCCTAACGATTGACCGGC
This sequence comes from Rhodoblastus acidophilus, assembly GCF_025961575.1. Classification (GTDB taxonomy): domain Bacteria; phylum Pseudomonadota; class Alphaproteobacteria; order Rhizobiales; family Beijerinckiaceae; genus Rhodoblastus; species Rhodoblastus acidophilus_C. Next base: position 2,258 of record NZ_JAOQNX010000066.1, read on the forward strand.
GTCCTGAAATCCTTGGCGGAAAATGGCGCTCGACGCCGGCCCCCTTATGAGGATCAGGACGCGCGGATCTCCATCTTGGCGACAGCATCAGCTGAAAGCCGGATACGTTTTCGCAGATCGTTCAGGCCATAGACAAAAACTGCTTGCTGACGGGGCGGGCCATACGTTTCCGCCCGCCGCGCAGCGGTGAGCTTTCACGGCGCAACTGTCGATCAGGACTTCCGCAGCTGGTCCGCCGGCCCGCGCCAACTCTTCGAAAAGCGTCGCCCAGACGCCTTTCGCCGCCCACCGGACGAAACGGTTGTAGAGCGTCTCCCGAGGACCGTAATCCGGCGGCGCGTCCACCCAGCGCCCGCCAGTTTTCAGCACATGCACGATACCGCTGATCACGCGGAGATCGTCAGCCCGCTCCTTGCCGCGCGTGTCGGTCGGAAGATGAGGTTGGATCTTGGAAAACTGCTCGTCCGTGAGCCAGAACTGATCTCGATTCATCCGCGCTTCCTTTCGGAAGCCCTGAATCATAACCCGCCGCTCAGGCCAAGCGAT
>NZ_JAOQNX010000067.1 GCF_025961575.1 Rhodoblastus acidophilus
ACACGTGAATACTCAGGGATGAGTGCAGCAGCCTTCTCAGCCTCTTGGTAATCCGTGTACTCACCACCGACGACCACCCACTCGCCTTCATCATTGGGAGCCTGAGGAGCAACCCACTTTTCAACATGCCACTTCATTGGGCTTCTTCCTTGTAATAAGCGTGTTCCACATGGCTGACGTAGGCGTACTGCACATCGAAGAACTTGCTCAATATTCGCATACGCTCTTGCGCCTGTTCTTTGTGCCTATGGAAAGTCACCGAGTACCTGCCTTCAATCATGTAGGTGAGCATCCATTCAGCAAACACAACCCGTTCCTTCATAGCAATGTCCTCCCTTGAGTAACTAATAGTTACGGATAACGAAACCTGTGGTGTCAGCCTTAGCGGTTTTACCCTTAGGCTTGAGCCCGATGATAGTGCCACGTTGTTGCAAGTGGATCAGGTCATGTTGATCCCCGTCAACCACCGGATACCCCATGTATTCCTCAGGCAGACCATCAGCGAACACAGCCGCAACCGTGCCACCCAGGGCGAGCACGTATTCACAGTACTGTTCGTTGTCCTCAGTCCGTGAGAATGTCAGGTGGTAGTTCTTAGGCATTGCACCCTCACACCAACGCATCATCCTTTTGAAGCTCTTGGTGTAGTCCACGAATTGAACATCCGGGAATATGTCGAACAAGGTGGAACCACGCTCATTCTTCATGTGTTCCCAGGCTATATCAGAGGCACCATTGAGCCTAACCACAAGGGTTAAGCCTTCACGCTCAGCCTTACGCAACGCACTCTCGATACCCAAGGCTAGCCACTCCATGTAGAGCTTGCGGTTAGTCATGAACATCCGAGCTTTGTACACCCTTGACTGGCGCACTGAGTTCATATCAGCAGGCCAAGCCACCATCCCCGCTTGACCGGAGTTCCGCCCGAGACACAAGGCCACACACCCAGGTGTAGCGTTGGGACACAGGTTCCCTGCCCCTCCGAGTGTATAAGGAGCCATGTAGTGGATAGCGTTGAGGTATCCGTACCCCTTGGCCTTGAGCGCCTTAGGGTTATCCATCGAGAACATCTTGGGTTTGTACATTGTCGCACCTATGTGTTGAACATATGCTTACCCACGAGTAACCTTTGATGACAAGGATTACATACCCGTGGGTAAGCATATGGTCACTTAAGGGTGAACTTGTCTCGGATGTCTCCTGTCTCGCACACATAGACGAACCCGTTGGCGTCAGGTGTACCACCACCATGGTAGACACCAGTCCAACCCAACTTAACAGCTAACTGCATAGCCGCGCACGTGTGGTTACCCTCGTTGGATAGGCCGTGGTTCCACGGTACCATGATCCTGCCAGCAGCCGCCTTCACACTGATACGAGCAGGCTTACTGTTAGTGGGGCCAATGTGTTTAGTTACGATTGCTTGGAGCATTTGCAGCACTCCTCCATTACGTATCTACAACCCTTGCGTAACCTTTGGTCACAGATCGATCACAGTGCATTCCTCAGGCACAACGATGTAGACAATACCTGAGGCAGTGATGCAATCGTAACACTCGTAATCCTCCTGAGGCAGAACCCCAAGGATCACACCATATTTACCCTCAGTACCATGCGTACCCAGGATGTCACAGTTGAATTGAACAAAGTCACCACGCACCATGTTTTACACTCCTATGGGAACACCCAGGGCTTAGCCCTAGGTGCTCGTTATGGTTATCACTGTTGCTTCCAGACCCGAACGCCCTCGACACCCTTCTCAGTCCACTTCTTCACGATGTATTTTCCACCATGTTTCTTGGAGGCTGAGGAACACAAGGTGTAGAAGGTTTCGATCTTACCACCTCCCACAAAGAACGAGTCGCCAACCCCAAGGCTTGCCCAGGGATACTTCGACTTACCACCACCGCCCCGGCTCTCCGGGATGGCGATACCCTTTTCCACCTTGATCTCAGTGGAAACCTCAGGGATAGCCTCAGTGGTAACCGGAGCATCACCCACCGCCCCCGCTTCCCGGAGTTCTTCGATGAGGGTTTTCTTAGTCATTGTTTCACTCCTATGTGTGTATGTAACTTAGTGATCATAACCGATCTAACGCCGTGGTCAACCACGGCTATACACTGGTACTCAAACGATGAATTTAACGATGATACTCAACTCAGGGAACCAATGCCGACACTTGCACGCATATTCCCTTGCCTCTTGAAGCGTGGCGTAACCCTCAGGTTTCCCCATGGCATCCTCTCGCCCTTGCGAGCAAAGCATTACCCGATACATTTCATACCCTCTTTTAAGAGAAGGTCACCAAAGGGTAACCACCTTGTAAGCGAATTGGCCTGCACTGATATACGCCTCGTGATCCATAGGAGCCCGAGAGCACAACCAGTGAATAGCTATCGTTATCCTAGTCATGTGTAATACTCTTGGCTATTATGACCTAACGCCCAAGGCAGCACACAAGGTACAGCC
>NZ_JAOQNX010000068.1 GCF_025961575.1 Rhodoblastus acidophilus
AAAAAAAATTGCGCTCGGGGATGTAATTTAGGCTAAGCCATTGGTTTTGCTAAGAGAAAAAAACGTATCGGTGAATGCGGATATTTGGGTTTTGGCCTTGTGAACAATGTTCATCGACCTGGGTTTAGCTGCTATCGCTACTGCGTAGCTCGGCGAAGCCAGTGTGAAATCATGGGGTTATTGGGTAAGGGTTGAGTGATTTGCTCGGGTGTTTTGTGGCCCTGGTGAGCGGTGAGTGAGCGGATAAGCGTGCGCGTGGTTTATCCGTATGTTTAGCAAGAGCTGTGCCAGTGTTGAGCCTAGCAAGCCCTTGGTTGAGCTTAGACCTTTGGCTAGCCTAGTGGAATAGCATGGTTAGTCTAGGGTTTTGCTTAATTGACAAAAATAGTAGAACAAAGACAGACATTGATTTAGATCAAAGAGGCTTGGCCTAGGTCTTGCATCGTGTGCTGCCTATGGGATTACATATCCCTTGATTGCCTAGGAAAAACAGTGGCTTAGCCGAATGTGTGCCCTGGGTTGAGCCTTCCGATATATCGCAGACCCCTCGGTGAGCCTTCTTAGAGCCATCGGACCCCCACCAGGGGGGAACCTCGCCACCCCCGTTTCTACGCTACCCTTTCACATTTTTCCACCATTTTTGAAGCACCATGGATAATCATATATAGATAATGACCATAGGCAATACACTAAGGTATAACAACTAGGATATTGAACCTAGGTATACCTCCTATGTGAAGGAACATAGTGACTGAACATAGGAGAGAGGGAAGGTAACACAGGGATTTTGAACCTAGGTATAACCTTGTATAAGGAGGTAAAACCCAGGGGTATAATAGTGTTGAACCCCCCTCCCCCTTCTAGTGTGGGTGGAAATTATAACCTATTGTTTTTATTTATCTTCCTTTCAAGGTGAACCAACGGTCTTTCCGAGGGGTTCCCACCTGAAAAGCATTGTCCATGAACCCCCGTAGGGCCTCATCGAGTAGCCTTTGTTTCTCAGAGGCAATGCCCCGGTCAGCATCCTGGCCGATCTTTTCCACCCAGTAGCTCACACCGATAGCCAAGGCATCCAACCTATCGTCATGCTTCAAGGCACCCTTGTCATACGATATGCGAGACAACTGGTATACCAAGGTCTTAGTGTACTTGTTGTCAGCATCATATGCCTGAGCACTCTTGTAGTCATCCTCGATAACTGATCGTTCAAACACCAGCTTATGCCTGTTCATCACAGGTTCAAGGGTATCGATGATACGCCTCTCTTTCTGGACCGAGTGTTTGACCTCCTCGATGATACAAGGATGGATTCTCGCCATGATCGGCTTCAGCAGCTCCGTATACATGCCGTCACCAAAGTTGGCTTCCACCACAATGTGGTTCACTTGTTCCTCTTTGGCGATCGTCGCTAGTCGGGTAAGTGTTGCTGTATCGTAACCACCGGGTAAACCTCCTGCTCTACGGACATAGAGGAACCCATTGAGCATCTTGATCACACAGTAGCCGGTTTCATCCTTGCCTCGACCAGAGGGGTCAATAGCCATGACGGACCCAGTGTATTCCTTGAACTCATCCGAGTGGGCAGCAGGACCATAGAAGCGATCCCCTTGCATAGCGAGGTTAGGCAGTTGCTTCCATTCTCGTTTGAGGTCAGGTAGCCACTCCACCTTCATCGGGGCCTTTTCCACCTGGGTGTCCATCACGATGAGGTCCCTGATCTTCAAGGGGAACCTATCCATGTCGGAGAGCTGGGTGGACAACATGAACTGCAAAGCGTAGCCGGCTCGGCCATATTCGGCCTTTCGCTCAGCAAGGTCCATCGCAGAGAACCGCATAGGATCGGTTGGGGAGCCCGCTGGCAGGCGTTTCAGCAACTTGGCTACATAGGGGGCCAGATTGCTTCCATAGGTGTCAGGATCAGCCGGAACCTCAGCAGGCCACACCCGTATTTCAAAGGTATCCGGCAGCTTGTTGTAAATGGAGTCTTCGGTCTGGGGAGTACCTAGGTAGATGATCTTGGAGGTATCTAACGGCTTGAGGATCGCTGAGAACTCTTTAGTTCTTTCGAGGAGCTTTTCCCGCATGTC
>NZ_JAOQNX010000069.1 GCF_025961575.1 Rhodoblastus acidophilus
AATGATGAAGGCGAGTGGGTGGTCGTCGGTGGTGAGTACACGGATTACCAAGAGGCTGAGAAGGCTGCTGCACTCATCCCTGAGTATTCACGTGTCGTCGAAGGTTATGAACCGTTTCTCGGTGAATGAAAATAGGAGGGTTAACACAAGTGTACATCAGCAAAACCACCGCTAAACAGATGGCTAAGAAGGCGGTGAGAGAACATGGCGCATCAGGGTATCGCATCAAGTTCGTCAAGAAGTTCAACCCTGATAGAACCTTAGATGTTGGGTACACGTACACTCTTTATTGGGAGTAAGCATGTTCAACAAACGTCAACGGGCAGACCCTGAGTTTGAAGCCTATGTCCGCGCTGAGTGGGCATTCAAAGAAGTCCAGATGCTGAACAATGTGTTCTGGATTGTGTTCATCGTTACTGTTCTCTCACTATGGGTCTGAGATTATGATCAGCAAGGATAAGATCGCCAAGGTTTGCTCTCACACTGCCCACGGCTCCCACTTGGTATACTTCGCTGCTGCCGCCTTTGGCGCGCACGACGTGTACGCGGTGGTGGCCGGTGTGCTCTGCTTCGTGATGGTCATCGGTTACGCCGTCAATGGTAGCCTGGAGGTGTAACCCATGCCTCGTCACCGCAAGTATCAAATCATCATCAGCCTTGGTGTTGTTGTTACTGCTGTGGCTCCTTTGTGGGCACCTGGGCTTGAGCATGTGTTCCTTGTTGGATCAGTCGCCACTAACCTTCTCTGGATATGGGAATGATTGATTACCTGATTTATGCACTGGTCGCCTACACCCTCATACGGGAGATCATCAAATGGGTGCGCGGGTAATACCTTGGCTAATCGCTTTGGGGGGCTGTGTGCTCCTCAAGGCTTCATCAGTGTGGATTGCCTCGGTGATCCGCTAAGGTTCAACACTAATCACTATCATCAATGGCAAAACATAGGTACGTGTGGAGGTTGGAGCGTAATGACAAGGGGGCGTTCCAATCAGGGTTGATGTATGATGCGAAATACAATGGAAGCAACTACGATAAGCATGATTGCGACCCTGTATTGCCTCCTGGTCCATATGATGCGCGTGAGGCAGGAACCGAGCTATATAAGGCGTTCAACACGGCGTCCTCTCACCATTACTATTTTGGGTTCCTTACCCTAGCGCAATATAAACGCTGGTGTAAGAGTAAGTACTTCAGGAAAGACCTGAGGGAGAAAGGTGGTATCCTCAAGAAATACAAGGTGCCGAGCCAGGATATAGTCAGGGGTAACTGGCAATGCGCCTTCAAGAAAGACAATGCTGAGTGGGTGGCATCTCGTTCGCCCGCTTACTGCTAACCTATGGAGAACCTAGAAGTGAACGCTGACGTTACCCTGAACCTCACCGAGCAGGACTTCAACACTATCATGGCCGCGCTCAGCGAGTGTGCCAATGAGACGCTTCGAAAGGCCGGTAAGGCCGTGGATGACCGGGACTACACGGATGTCGTCCACTGGATGAGTCAATCTCGCCGGTTCCACAACCTGGAGAAGAAGCTGTTCCCCATTGTCGAGGAGCTAAACCGCCCCTTGGCCGCATAAGGATACCCTTGCGCAACATCCTATCTAGCAATTTTTTTCGCTCTGGGGTATCCTTCCGCCCACCACGGAGGATTAACAAAAATGGATGTCAACGAAGTCGCATTAGGGGCTGAAGCTTTTGCCGACGTAGACCCGTTCATGCAGGTGTCCACCATGCTGACGTTCCTCTACATCGCCCGGCGAGGGTTGTGCAACCAAAAAGACATTGAGTTGGAGCTGCGTGTGAGTAACGCCGTGGCTTCACGTAA
>NZ_JAOQNX010000070.1 GCF_025961575.1 Rhodoblastus acidophilus
GGCGCGCCGACCGTGAACTTGAACCATTCGTCCGGCGCGGCGTCGCCGACCCAGTCAGTCTTGGCGACCGCCGTGGCGCTCAAGGCGCCCAGCGAGGTGGCCGCAGCCAGCGAGCGCCCGGCGGTCAGCGCCGGCGCGATTCCCGCCGCGACGCTCGACACGGCCGTGAGCTTATAGGCGGTGTCCAAGCTGTCGGACAGATGGAGGTAATAGGTTCCCGCCGCGAGCGTCGCGCTCAACCCCGCGATAGGGGAGTCGCCATGGCCATTATAATAGTAGGAGTTCGCGCTGGCGAGCCGGTTACCCGCGTTGTCAAGCAGTGTCAACGTCGCAAAGTCGCCGCCCGAGAAGGTGAAGGACACGGTCGCGAGTGCGCCGAGCGTGAAGGAATAGTAATCGTCGGGCGCCGCCGCGCCGATCCAGTCCGACTTGGTGACCGCCGTGGTTCCCAAAGCCCCGAGGCTCGTCGACATGGCGAGCGTGGTCCCGATGGCACTGGGCAGCGCCGCGGCCGAGGCGGAGAAATTGTAACCCGAGTCCGAACCGCCGCCCGTGATGACGGCGTAATAGGTTCCCGCCGAGAGGTTGTCGCTGATCAGGCCGTTATAGCTCGAGCCCGCGTAGGTGTAGGCGACCTGGGCGCCATTGGCGTCATAGAGAGCGAGCGTGTCGGACGCCCCGGAGGCGAGACCGGCGAGTTGCAGGGTGACGGTCGAGAGCGACGACAGGGTGAACTGGTAGACATCCTTGGCGTCCGTCGCGCCGACCCAGTCGGCATAGGTCTTGGCTGTGGCCGACAGCGCGCCGATCGCCTTGGCGGCGGCGAGACTGTTGTCCGCGCCGTCGGTCGCCGAGGTTCCCACCGCTGGCGCGCCTGTCGAGAAGGTAAGGCTGTAATTGGTGTCGATGCCGTCGGCGACTTCGGCGAAATAGGTCCCCTTCGCAAGTGTGGCGACGACAGAGGTCAAGCCGCCCAAGCCGTTGTAAGTGGAAGAGCCGATCATGCCGCCCGAGCTGTCGAGCAGGAAGATGGAGCCGCTGGAGCCGTTGGAGCTAGCGAAAGTTAAATTGACCACCTTCGAGGCCGAGAGGGAGAATGTATAATAGTCGGTCGAGGCCGCGTTTCCGATCCAGTCCGACTCGACAATCGCCGTGGCGCCGAGCGCGCCGACGTTCAGCGCCGTCGCCAAGCTTGACCCCGCAGCATTGGGCAGCGCCGCGGCAGAGGCCGAGAGCGTGTAGGTGGTGTCGTAGCTGTCGTGGACGTTAACGTAATAGGTTCCTGCAGCCAGATTGGCGACCAGGAAGCCGTCACTGCCGCTGGCATAGCTGTAGCCGTACTGATTGCCGGAGCTGTCGAGCAGAGAGAGTGTGCCGTTGGCGTTGGCCAATCCGCTCAGCTTCAGCGTGACATTGGACAGGGCGGACAGGGTGAACTGGTAATAATCATTCGGCGCGGCGTTCCCAACCCAGTCGGAAGCAGTGGCTGCGGTGGTCGAGAGCGCGCCGAGGCTGGTGGCGGTGGCCAACGTCGCCCCGGCCGCATTGGGGAGCGCCGTTGCGGAAGCCGAGAGCGTGTAGGCGGTGTCGGACGTGTCGTAGAGATGGACGTAATAGGTTCCGGCGGCCAGATTGGCGGCTATGGCGTCCGAATTGTAATAATAATAGCTGGAGGCGATCTGCCCGCCCGAGCTGTTGAGCAGATAGAGGTAGCCGCTGGTGTTGGACAGGCCGGAGAGGTTCAGCGA
>NZ_JAOQNX010000071.1 GCF_025961575.1 Rhodoblastus acidophilus
CTGCCCAACGCGGCCGGAACGACGCTGGCCATTGCGACCAGCCTCGGCGCGCTCTCCTCGACCGCCGTCACCAAATCCGACTGGGTCGGCGCCGCTGCGCCTGACGATTACTACAGCTTCACGCTCGCGAGCCTGTCCTCGGTTTCGTTGAAGCTGAGCGGATTGGCCAACACCAGCGGCTATCTCTATCTGCTCAACAGCTCCGGCGATCAGATCACGTCGAGTTACTATTATTACTTCGGCGGCGCGCTGACGGCCAACTTGGGAGCGGGGACCTATTACGTCCGCGTCAACGACACGACCGACACCGCGTACACGCTCGCGGCTTCGGCTGCGACCCTGGCCAATGCGGGCGGCGCAACGCTCGCAACGGCGACCAGCCTTGGCGCGCTGGGAACCGGCGTCGTCACCAAATCGGACTGGATCGGAGCGGCGGCGGCGAACGATTATTACAGCTTCACCCTGAGCGCGCGGTCGACCGTCAATTTGAAATTCTCGGGCGTGACCAACAACGGCGCCTATCTCTACCTCCTCGACAGCTCGGGCGCCCAGGTTGGTAATAACTACCCGAGCAATGACCTGGCGCAGCCCATCACCCTGAACGCCACGCTGGCCGCCGGAACCTATTACATTCGCATCAACGACAATTCCGACACCGCCTATACGCTGACGGCTGTGTCCAACACGGCGGCGGGAACGGCGCCGACCATTTCGTCCGGCAGGGCGCTTTCAACGGCCGCTTCGCTTGGGACGCTCACTTCGACGGCGACGGTGGTTTCTGATTTCGTCGGTCAGGCGGTTCCGGACGATTGGTACAAGTTCAGCGTCGGGTCGCTGTCGAACGTGTCGCTGCAATTGGCGGGGTTGCTGGATTCGGCGTCGATTTCGCTTCTCGACGCCAACGGCAATCAGATCGGCTCCTATTCCGCGTCTTCGTCCAATCCGGCGCTGTTTTTCTCCGATCTCGCCGCCGGGATCTATTACCTCCACGTCAATTCGACCAACGACACGCCTTTCACGCTGACCGCTTCGGCGACGGCGCTGCCGAATGCGACCGGGCAAAGTTTCGCCGCCGCCACCGCCTTGGCGGCGCCCACGGCGACGGTCGCCAGCGTGTCCGACTGGGTCGGCGCCGCCGCCCCGAACGATTTTTACAAGTTCACGCTGGCGAGCGCGGCGACCGTCAATTTCAAGGTCGGCTCGACCCTGGATTCGCTCACGCTTTACGACGCCAATGGCGTGCAGATCGCCTCGGCTTCTCCCGGCGCAGGCTATCCGCTGCTTTCCAACGCGCTGGCCGCCGGGACCTATTACGTCAAGGTCAATAGTTCCTACGACAACGCCTATACCCTGTCCTATTGGACCGGCGCGCCCACGATCGGAAGCTCGTCGACGACCGACAACGCGGGCAACGACATTGCTGGAGCCAACGCCACCGCGCTCGGCGCGCTGACCGCCGCCGCCAAGACCGTGGTCGGTTGGGTCGGGACCTCCGACACCGATGATTATTACAAGATCTCCGTCACCGGCCCGACGACGGTGGCGCTGTCCCTTTCGGGGGTGAGCGGCAACCCGCTGCTCTCTCTCTACGACGCCTCGGGCAATGAGATC
>NZ_JAOQNX010000072.1 GCF_025961575.1 Rhodoblastus acidophilus
GGCGCGCCGACCGTGAACTTGAACCATTCGTCCGGCGCGGCGTCGCCGACCCAGTCAGTCTTGGCGACCGCCGTGGCGCTCAAGGCGCCCAGCGACGCAGCGCCCGCGAGCGAGCGCCCGGCGGTCAGCGCCGGCGCGGTTCCCGCCGCCGCGCTCGACACGGCGGTCAGGGTGTAAGCCGTGTCGTAACTGTCGGACAGGCGCAGATAATAGGTCCCCGCCGCGAGCGTGGCGCTCAGGGCGTATTGGGTCGACACATTATAGGGATAAGCGCTGGTGATCTGATTGCCGGCGCTGTCAAGCAGGGCGAGCGTCGAAGAACCGTTCCAGGCGCCGGTGAAGGTGAAGGACACCGTGGCCAGCGCGCCGAGCGTAAAGGAATAATAATCGTTCGGCGCGACCTGGCCGATCCAATCCGACTTGACGACCGCCGTCGTCCCCAGCGCGCCCAGGCTGGTCGCGCTCGCCAGCGTCGTCCCGGTCGCATTGGGCAGCGCCGTGGCCGAAGCCGAGAAATTGTAGCCGGTGTCGGACCCGCCGGACGAGGCGATCACGGCGTAATAGGTCCCCGCCGCGAGGTTGTCGCTGATCAGGCCGTTGTAGTTCGAGGCGGCGTAAGTGTAATCGAGCTGGGCGCCATTGGCGTCATAGAGTGTGAACGTGTCGAACGCGCCGGAGGCGAGGCCGGAGAGCTGCAGGGTGACGCTTGAGAGCGACGACAGGGTGAACTGGTAGACATCCGTGGCGTCCGTGGCGCCGACCCAGTCGGCGTAGGTCTTGGCGGTCGAGGCCAGCGCGCCAATGGCCTTGGCGGCGGCGAGCGTGTTGCCGGCGCCGTCGGTCGCCGAGCTTCCCACCGCAGCGGTTCCGGTCGAAAACGTCAGGCTGTAGCTGCTGTCGCTGCTCGAGGCGACTTCGGCGTAATAGGTTCCCGCCGCCAGAGTGCTGACGATCGAGGTCAGGCCGCCCGCGCCGTAATAAGACGAAGCGATCTGGCCGCCGGAGCTGTTGAGGAGGTAGATCGTCCCGTTCACGCCATTGGCGGTCGCCAGCTTGAGGCTGACGAGGGTCGAGGCCGAGACGGAAAACGCATAGTAATCAGTCGAAGCGGCGCTTCCGATCCAGTCGGACTTGACGATGGCGGTCGCGCCGAGGGCGCCGACGCTGGTCGCCGTCGCAAGCGTCGCCCCCGCCGCATTGGGCAGGGCCGTCGCGGAAGCCGAGAGCGTGTAGGCGGTGTCGTACGTGTCGTTGACGTTGATGTAATAAGTGCCCGCCGCCAGATTCGCGGTCAGCGCCCCGTTGGTGTAGCCATAATAAGTCGAGGTGATCTGACCGCCGGAGCTGTTGAGCAGATAAAGGTAGCCGTTGGCGTTGGCCAATCCGCTCAGCTTCAGCGTGACATTGGACAGGGCGGACAGGGTGAATTGGTAATAATCATTCGGCGCGGCGTTCCCAACCCAGTCGGAAGCAGTGGCTGCGGTGGTCGAGAGCGCGCCGAGGCTGGTGGCGGTGGCCAACGT
>NZ_JAOQNX010000073.1 GCF_025961575.1 Rhodoblastus acidophilus
CTCCTCAGAGGCTGTGACTTAATCTCTGTCCCTTCGCTTGTCTGATGAGTTGGGTGTGGGGACAACCAGCGTGCTTGCGGGGTCCCTCTTGTCAGGCGGCAGAACGGCCTGCAGCGCGCAAGCAACTGGGCTTGCCGTGTCAATCGCTTGTTGGCCCTTTCAGGCGGCTTGCTCAGGCGGCCCGCAGCCTCGCTTCCGTCAGGATGTTGGACGCCAGGCTGAACCAGCGCATCAAGGTCTCGATCTTCTCTTTGCCGCGCAGCAGCAGGCGGTCGAGGCCGAGGTTGCGCAGTTTGGCGTGGACAAGCTCACAACGCGCGCGTCGTTGGTAGGCGCGTTGGCCCTCTTCGCTCGCCATGCGGACGCGCCACGCCGTCACTGCGTGCGGTTCATGCTTGGGTTGGCTCCGCTCTTGCCCTGGTTTCGCCTTCGGCGGCGGACAATACAGCGCTGTCCCGGCCCGCGCCGCCGCACAAATGTCCTCTGTCGCGAGATAGCCGCCGTCGACCAGATAAGTCTTGGCGCGCCGCCCGTAGGTCGTTTCGATCCTTTGCGCCATCGGTTCGGCCAGGCCGTGATCCGACCCCACCGTTTCGCACGACACCGACACGATCACCCCGCTCTCGGGCAGGCTGGCGAACTGCACATTATAGGCCGGACGAAAGCCGCCATCGGCCATTTTCATCACCCGAGCCTGCGGATCGGTGGTCGAGGCGCGCGGCTCCTTCTGCTTTTGCGTTTCCTTCTTGTTGGTCTTCGCCCGCTTCTCGCGCAGCTTCTCGGCTTCGCCCAGCGCCGCCAACGCCGCTTCGACCTTCGCCTGCCGCTCCCGGGCGGCCCGGTCGCGCGCCGCCTGCTGGCGTTTGCCCGAAGCGCCGGGATCGTCGTCCTCGTCCTTGGACAGACGCTCAACCAGCGCCTTGGCCTTCGCCAATTCAAGCTCCAGCGTCTTGCGGCGGCGGAACGAGGCGGCGCCGGCGCTGGCGCGCAACCGCACGCCATCCTGCGCGATTTCGTCGAGACTGATCACGCCGGCGACCGAAAGGCTGGCGACATGCTCGGCGAGCAACCGGCCGATCAGGTCGCCGCGCTGGCTGCGAAACTCCGAGAGAAGCCGATGGTTGACGCTCACGCCGCCGCACAGCCAGCGAAAGGCGGCGTCGCTCTCGCACATCTGCGCCAGCGCCCGCGCGCTGCCGATGCCGCGCGTGGTCGCATAAAGCCACAAGGCGAGCAAAAGATGCAGCGAGGTCTGCGGCATGCCTGGCGCGCCCTCACGCGATTTCACTTCCGCCTCGAGAGCCGACAGGTCAACTTTTTCGGCGTAAGCCCAGATGATCCGGGCGGGATGATCGTCGCCGATCAGAGCATCGAGGTCGCAGACTTGCAGGGTGATCTGATCGCGCGAAGGCTCCCGCAGCCGCACGCGGCCTTTCGCGGCGGGCTTGGTCGGATCGACATTGGCAAGGTCATCAAAAAGTTCGCTCATGACAACTGC
>NZ_JAOQNX010000074.1 GCF_025961575.1 Rhodoblastus acidophilus
CTTCCTTCTCCGCTTGCGGGCTACGGGATTCACGCAAGTGATTTGCATTTTGCAATCTCGTAGCCCTGGAGCATGTCCATGAGCCTTCGCATGCCCTGGGCCATGGTTTTGGACCCGGGTGGCTTGTAATAGCAATGCCACCCTCCCAAACGCGCGACGATCCACGCGAGCCATGGCAATGATCCCACGTCATGCGGGTTTTTCTGGCGCGCGGTCTTGCCTTCCAGCGATGCGCCAATGTCCTTGGCGGGAGCAATCCATTGATCGTCGAGAATGTCGCTCGCTGGTCGTGGCCCGCCGTCGCGCGCATCTGTGAGCTGGATGATCCGCGCGGCGGCGCCAAGCGCCATCGCAGCCAGATTGAACAGGCGCGAAGCTTCGCAAATCTGGCTTTTCTCCAACCCAAGCCCGTCCGTCTTCAGCATGCGAAACACTTGTTCGATGCGCCAGCGCAAGCGGTAGAAGTTGATCGCGTCGCGCGCCTCATCGGCCGTCGTCACCGCCATTGTGGTCAGCAACCGCCACAGCAGTGGGGTCTTTGACGCGGTCGCCTCACATTCGCGCGCGACGATGAGCGTGAGGTCCAACTGTTTTGGAGCCTGATCCGCGCGCAAGGTCTTCGGCCGCGCGACGCTCACCCGCCCGAACGCAACCGCCACGCGCGCGATGCGGCCCTTGTCGCCGGGGCCTCGTGGGGCGACTTTGACGTCCATTTCGCAAACCGGCGCGAAAGCGTCGCCGGTCTCATACAGCATGCCCCCGCCAACGATCCGGCGATTGGCGCGCGCCCGCACGACCAGATCAACCTTCTGCAGATCAACGTCTTGCGTCTTGCCGGCGAACACTTCGTAGATATCGCTCTCGCGGTCGCCGACCACAATGACGCTGGCGTCGCTGAGAACGCGCGCGGCCGTCCGGGCGCCGTCCAGCCAGCGATGCGACTCCTTCTCCTCCAGCAATCGCTTCTGACGCGGCCCGACCTTTTCCATGCCGCGCGTCCAAATCCGCGCGCCGACAACGCCCAGCAAGACCTCGTCGTCCGCATCGACGGCCACAACCGGATGGATGAAGAAGCCCAGGCTTTTTCCGTCTCCGGCGAGGCCAAGTCCTCGGCGTTTGCGATCGGCGCCCGAAAAGTTGATTTCCGTGGTGTCTTGCGCGGCGACAATCCTGCGGCCGCGGCAGGCCCGCGCGGTGAGCCGGGCCATATCCGACAAGATCGCCTCGGGCGTCACGGCCCGCGATCCAAAAAAACGGTGCGTCGCAACCTCGTCGGCGCGATTTGCCGCAAAAGTGCGAACCACGACAGACCGGTGGCTGACCATTCCGGCCAAGATCTCGGCTCCGCGCCGGGGAATCCGAATGTCGCCATGATATCTCAAAGACATGCTCAGCCTCCATCAATGAAAGCCAAGCTCAGGGAATCAGGTCTCTGACAAAAAGGGAATCACTTTCGTGAATGCCGTAGCCTTGCGGGAGAAG
>NZ_JAOQNX010000075.1 GCF_025961575.1 Rhodoblastus acidophilus
GCCGTGGATGGCGGCGACGATGGCGACGAGGAGAACGTCGCTGGCCTGATAGGCGAAAATCAGCGCGGTCTTTTCGTCGGAAGCCTCCTTCGGCGTTCCGGCGCCGTGGATAGCGCGCATCAGCAAGCCGAGGTTGAAGCCCGCGACGTGGATCAGGTAACGTTTATGCACGTTCTCGCGCCCGCGCAGCCAGGCGCGGCGCATGCCGCCGCGATCGAGAATATGCGCGAAGCTGCGCTCGACCAGTTCGCCGCGTCGCCGCATGGCCTTGCGCCCGACGCCGGATTTCAACCGCGCCCGGTTGCCGTAGACGGCGGATTGCGCCGCCTCGTCGCCGTGCCAACGCAGATAGCCCTTGGCCGGTTTGGGTTCGGCGATCCGCGTTTTCCAGGCACCGCCTTCGAGGTCCTTCAGCCCCTCGCGCGAGTGATAGCCTTTGTCGGCGATCAGTTCGCACGGCTCCTCGTTGGTCGGACCAAGCCCGATCTTTTCCAGATTCGCCGCCGCGGCTTTCAGCGTGTCGGGCAGGCTGGATGTGTCGCCGTGGTCGGCTTCATGGATCGGTGCCGCCACGATGGCGCCGGTGTCGAGGTCGACCGCGTGTTCGGGCTTGTACGCCAGATGCGTCGTCCCATCCTTCATCCGCGCGATCTTCGCGTCGGGATCGACCGGACTTTCCCAGTCCTCGTTGGACAGCTTCTTGCCCTTGCGCTTGCGATCGAGCCGCGCCAAGTCCTCCGCGCTCGGCGTCTCAATGCCGCTCTCCTTCGCCATGCGCGTCAGCATCTTCTTGTAGGTCTCGCCATTGTCGCGGCGCACGATCGTCCGCAGCGCCGCGTTGGCTTCCATCGTCGAACCGTCGACGCCGATCCGTTCGCCTTTGACGAGGCCGCGCTCGGCCACCAGCTTCAGCACCCAGTCGAAGACCTGCTCATGCGCCTCGCGCGGCAAACGCGTCCGCGTCTTCGACATCTAGGAATGGTCGGGAACCTTCTCGCGGCTCGACAAACGCAGGAAATCACGCAGTGAGAACGAATCCGCGCAGCGCCAGGCGATGCCGCGCTCGGAATCGATCCCCTCGAAATAGCCGACCATGTGCATGCGAAAATATCGCCCCGGCGGCAGCGACGGCGCGCCCATCTTCGCGGCGTAATAGGGTTTGCATAAGTCCTCGACGAAGGCGTCGAAGCCGGCGTCGCGCAAAAGCTTTTGTAACCGGTCGTAAAAAGCGTGACCGGGAGAGCGCGGGATCTCCGACCAGACGGCGATGAGATCTTCTTGAACGCCAGCGTCCCGTCTCATCGCCATCGCCATAGACCCCGTCGAGTTTACGTGACCCATGGGAATCAGCGCCAGCCGACTTCGTCAACGGGCTG
>NZ_JAOQNX010000076.1 GCF_025961575.1 Rhodoblastus acidophilus
AGAGCTGGCCCGGAGAATCTGGACAGGACGATAAGTGGCTTTTGTGCCTGACAGCGGCGATGATCGCCGCGCATCAGGAGAGATCATGACCAAGCGACCGCGCCGGAACCACACACCGGCCTTCAAGGCGAAGGTGGCTCTGGCCGCCCTGAAGGGCGAAAAGACGCTGACGGAGTTGGCTCAGGACTTCGAAGTCCACCCCAACCAAATCCGGGACTGGAAGACGCAATTGCTGGAGGGCGCGGCCGGGGTTTTCGGCGCCGACGCCTCGACGGCGCAAGCCCCGCCCGTGGATTTGAAGGCGCTCCACGCCAAGATCGGCGAGTTAGCGCTGGAGAATGATTTTTTGGAAGGCGCGCTCATCAAGGCCGGCATGCTGAGCGCAAAGCGATGATCGACCGCAATCACAATCTTCCGATCGTCCGTCAGGCCAAGATCCTCAAAATCAGTCGCGGCAGCGTCTATTACCAGCCGCGTCCGACGTCGCCCGAGGATCTCGCGCTGATGCGGCGCATCGACGAACTGCATCTGGAGTTCCCCTTCGCGGGCAGCCGAATGTTGCGCGATTTTTTGGACCGCGAAGGCCTCGCCGTCGGTCGCCGTCATGTCGCCACGCTGATGAAGCGCATGGGCATCGAGGCGATCTATCGCCGGCCCAACACGTCCAAACCCGCGCCGGGTCACAAGATTTATCCGTATCTTCTGCGCGGCGTGAAGGTCGACCGGCCCAACCAGGTGTGGGCGATGGATATAACCTACATCCCGATGGCGCGCGGCTTCGTCTATCTCGCCGCAGTGGTCGACTGGTTCAGCCGGCGCGTGCTCAGCCATCGCGTGTCGATCACGATGGAGGCCGACTTCTGCGTCGAGGCGCTGGAGGAGGCGCTGGCCAAGCATGGCAAGCCGGGCATATTCAACACGGACCAGGGCAGCCAGTTCACCAGCGAGGCGTTCACCGGCGTGCTGATCGCCAACGAGATCAAGATCAGCATGGACGGCAAGGGCGCCTGGCGCGACAATGTCTTCGTCGAGCGCATCTGGAAATCGGTCAAGTACGAAGAGGTCTATCTGCACGCCTACGACAGCGTCGGCGTGGCGCGCGCCTCGATCGGCCGGTATCTCGACTTTTACAATCGGCGGCGCCCGCATTCATCCCTTGACCGACGCACGCCGGACGAGGCCTACTTTGACCCGACGCCCTGTCTGGCGGCGGCCTGAATTTTTCCGCCGCCGGGGTATTGGATGCGACTACGGTCGGGCTACGCCCTCCCTGCGTCACACCCAACACCCCGGCGCCCTCTGACGAAAGAACCCGGCAGAAAAGCACTTATCGGTCGCGGGAAACTGTTCAGACAACCGGGACCAGCTCT
>NZ_JAOQNX010000077.1 GCF_025961575.1 Rhodoblastus acidophilus
CACCGTGGATGTCAAACACTGAGTTAACGAACGGCCCCAGTTCCGCATAGACCAGCCATCCATATTCACATTGACCATAGCAGTTCACAAAGTGACACGAGTTGCTAGGACCAATGAACGTAATCGCTGACTTGTTGGAACTACCCGAGCCACTAATCTGTTCAAAGCAACAGTTCGTGTACAGGTTATCATTGTGTGAGCCAGGGGTGTTAGCTGCTGCGGTAATAGTCAAGTAGCGGGAATAGGTGGCGATCTTTCTCCGACCGTCCTGAACAAGACAGGCGGCACCGGCTACAGTGCTACCATTCCAGAACAAACACTTATCGGCTCTGAAAACCTCTGATTGACTATTCAGTAGACACGCTTGGGTAAAGTTACCAACGAAGCGCATGTACTGCATCGCATTGTTAGCAGCACCACGACCATAGGGTTCCGAACTGGTAGCAATGGCTCTACCGAGCTGTATGCCGATTTTCGGAGTAGAAGTGGTATCACCATAGATGCAACCATTGTAGAACACCAAGCCTTCGCTATCCAACGCATCGATAACAGGCTCATTCGTGGTCTTGCCGATGAGCACACTGCTACGGAAGTCAACGATACACGACAGGTTGCGCATTCCAGTGAAGTTCAGCGGCTTAGTGACTACGAACTCTCTGCCACCAATCCAGTCACTACCGAACACAAGCACAGGCTTAGTACCCTGGGGCATTGCTCGGAGGACATCGATTGCCGCTTGGATAGCATCCGTATCGTCGTGGCTACCGTCACCCTTAGCGCCAAAGTCTAGAACATTGATCTCTCGCCTAAGCTTCTCATAGATCGTAACGGTCTTGCCATTAGGGAGCGTAAGGGGAGTATTAGTGAGGACCGGATCAAGACGGAGTGCGTTAGTCAGATCGTTTTCTTCTTGAACACCTTTGAGGAGTTGTTTGATCGCTTTGTTTAGCGAGGTGTTCGTAACTCCGTTCCCCGGCTGGAACAGCACACTCGGGTTAGAGAGGTTGGTGACCCTACGGATATTTAATGTGTCACCGGATGCCAGGGGGGCAGGCAATTTGAGAACATTGGGACTAGTAAGCGTCCACGACGTATCACCGAACTTACGAGTTACCACAATCTCCGATTGATTATCATAGGTAAACGGAATGGGAAAATCAGTGGTAAGCCCGTCTCCATTGTACGTCACATTCGTGTTATAGTTCATTTACTCCTTTGTTCCTATTGGTAAGGAAACGATCTAACATCTCTCTTACCGGAAAGAGCTTCGCCCTTGTTTATAAAGTTCTCGATGAACGATTGATGCACACCAGTCTCTTCAGACATCAGTCTATACATAGCCGCATCCCTT
>NZ_JAOQNX010000078.1 GCF_025961575.1 Rhodoblastus acidophilus
AAACAGCAGGGCCAAAGAATTTAAGCCTCACACCCTAAGGTGTCAACCCGATCCTTCAGCGACACGTCATCCCCGGCGACCTAGCCGGCCAAACCCACGAAGGTTCAGTTGAAGACGCGTCAGCGTCCGCCGCCAGTGACCGGCAGCGACGCCGTCGATGGGTGGCTTATAGATGCTAAGCTCCGTCGCGGTCAACTGCATTCTGCAAAAAAAATCTGATCTTATCCGTCGCCTGTGGATAGTCCCAAAATCGAACCCCTATTCCTGCGGCGCTCGATGGCGCAGCAGTTCGACGTGCATCCCAACCAGATCACGACGTGGAGGAGCCAGTTGCTGGAGGGCGCCGCCGGCGTGTTCGGTCAGGACAGGGCGGGACCGTCCGAACCGACGGTCGATCTGAAGGCTCTGCACGCCAAGATCGGTGAACTGGCTCTGGAGAATGATTTTTGTCCGGCGCGCTCAGCAAGACGGGCCTGCTGAGCGCAAAAAAATGATCGACCGCGGCCACGATCTGCCGGTCGCGCGCCAGGCGAAGGTTTTGAACCTGGCGCGCAGCACGGTCTATTACCAGCCTCGACCGGTCTGCGCCGAGACGTTGGGGCTGATGCGTCGGCTCGACGAGTTGCATCTCGACTATCCTTTTGCGGGCGCGCGGATGCTGGCCTTGCTGCTGCGGCGCGAGGGCGTCGCGATCGGCCGCCGCCGCGTCTCGACCCTGATAAAGCGCATGGGGATCGAGGCGATCTATCGTCGCCCGAACACCAACACGCCCACGCCTGGACACAAGATCTACCCCTACCTGCTGCGCGGGGTGAAGGTCGAGCGGCCGAATCACGTCTGGGCCATGGACATCACCGACATCCCGATGCGGCGAGGGTTCGTCTACCCCTTGGCCGACAGGCAATTGCTTGCAATTGCCGTAAGGCTCGCGGCGGTGGTCGACGTGGCCATATGAAGCTTACTTCGACCGGCCAGCTTTGGCGGCGGCCGCATGATCGCCGCCAGCGATTTTGCCGCAGCTCTGGTCAGGCTACGCCCTCCCGACGCCGCGGCAAAATCGCCCAAGCCCCGCGTTCAGCACAACCCGCCAGAAATTCACTTAGGTTCCGGACTCATAACCAGTAGCTGACGGTCGCGGCGAGGCAGACGGTTGCGAGGTAATTGACGGCGTTTCGGTCATATCGCGTGGCCATACGCCGGAAGTCTTTCAGGCGGCAGAACATGCGTTCGATGGCGTTGCGGTTGCGATAGAGGAACGGCGAGAAGCAGTTCTTCCATTTGCGGTTGG
>NZ_JAOQNX010000079.1 GCF_025961575.1 Rhodoblastus acidophilus
TCACCTCCATCCACGGCGAAATCGCCGCAATCATCTGGCGCGTCGCTCCCGAAGGGAGTTGATCAGACAGCGCTCTTCGGCAACGGGCAGTTAAGCGCTGGAGCAGGATCGGATTCTACCTATGACGCGCCCCGAGCGCCGCATGTGCTCAACCGAACGCGCTCTGGCGGGCGCGCAAGCGCGAACGCGCGGCCATCCTGCGATAGAAGAAGACCTTCACAATTTCGACGAGCGCCAGATATGCCCTTGATCAGACTGATGACATCGCCCAATGGTGGCGGCGGCG
The DNA here is from genome assembly GCF_025961575.1 of Rhodoblastus acidophilus. Taxonomy (GTDB): domain Bacteria; phylum Pseudomonadota; class Alphaproteobacteria; order Rhizobiales; family Beijerinckiaceae; genus Rhodoblastus; species Rhodoblastus acidophilus_C. The sequence goes on from NZ_JAOQNX010000079.1 coordinate 287, forward strand.
TTGGACAGGGCGCCAATGCGGCTGTTGGAGGCTTGCGCTTCCTGATAGGCGGTGTCGGCGATCTCTGCGGAATGGTTGACCTGCGCGGTGATTTCCCGCACCGAGGCAGTCAGTTCCTCTGAGGCGGAAGCGACGGTCTGGACATTATTGGCGGCCTGCGTGGCGGCGCCGGAAATCCTGTTTCCGCTGAGGCGCTTCGGCGTCTGGCTTTTCTTGTGTGCCGCGGAACCTTATTCGCAAGCGCGGCGTTATGATAACACCGGCGGCATCCTCGCGCCGGTAGTCGAGGCCCGCTTCAGCGTTGCTACCGCTGGGGCGGGTTTTGTGTGTCTGGTCGGACATACTCTCGGCCAAGAGCGGCAACCGACCGAAAGCCGGGCCGTGAACAGCACCAAATAACGACGCAACATGTCGCATCCATGTCGCGTGGACTCCCGCCAGCTGGGCCAAGGCTGCCATCGAGAAGATGAAGCGCGCCCAGGTGTACGCGGCGGCGCAATAGTCGGCCACGGAGCGGCGGCGTTGTGCCGGCGCGTGGCGGTTTAAAAACCGGCGACTTTCAAGATCGACCCCAATTGAAAGTTTGGTTGAGGGCGGATGTTCGCCGTGGAGATTTACGCAGCGGTTCGGCAGTTTGTTTTCATTGAGGGAAAGAGCCAGCGGGAGGCGGCGCGGGCGTTTGGCCTGAGCCGGGACACGATCGCCAAGATGTGCCGGTTTTCGGCGCCTCCGGGCTATGTGCGCACCAAGGAGCCGCCGCGGCCGAAGCTCGGCCCGCTGATCCCGGTGATCGACGCGATCCTGGAGGCCGACAGGACGGCGCCGGCCAAGCAGCGGCACACGGCCAAGCGGATTTTCCAGCGGCTGCGCGACGAACACGGCTTCGACGGCGGCTATCTGCCCGTTGCCGAAGAGCGCTGTCTGATCAACTCCCTTCGGGAGCGACGCGCCAGATGATTGCGGCGATTTCGCCGTGGATGGAGGTGACGATG
>NZ_JAOQNX010000080.1 GCF_025961575.1 Rhodoblastus acidophilus
GTAGCCTTTTGGAGAGATTTCAAGAAGTTCAACAAGGAGGGCATTGGATACGTAGAGAGCACTGAGGACCCTAGGGATCGCCGCTCAAAACTCCTGAGGCTGACCCCTGAGGGTAAGAAGTTCTATGAGCAACTGAGGAGTAAACGACATGCCCAGATTGCGGGGAAACAGTTGGTTAGCTGACGTGACCCTCCCTGATGGGAGACGGTTTCGTAAGACCTTTCAAACTGAGAGGGAGGCCAAGGCATTCGAGGCTAACCCACTCGTTGAAACAACCAAGCCCACGGTGGGACCTATCTTCCGACATGGGTATGAGCTGAGATGGAGACGCACTAGGAACGCAAGGAACGTGTATGGCATCGTGGAAGAACTGATTGAACGCCTAGGGGAGAACACTCCACTATCATCAATCGACGCCGCCAAGGTGCAAGACCTGAAGATGGGGTTAATCCAAAAGGGTAACTCTGGTGCTCGGATCAATCGCAAGATGGTCTACCTCAAGGCCCTACTTGAACACGGCAAAGACCGTGGAGCACTCGATGAGGTACCTCGGTTCCCTAAGAAGGAGCACGAGGGGGAGGGCAGGGAGCGTTTCCTCACTAACGATGAGGTTGACCTCTTGTTCTACTTCCTGAGCCCTAAGTTCAGAGCATTTGCTACATTCCTACTGTACACTGGTGCTCGCATAGGTGAGGCCACAGCCCTACCTTGGGTAGACATTCGAGGTTCAAGTGTTACCTTCAGGTGGACACTTACCAAGGGCAAGAAAACCCGGACCATCCCTTTGGTCGATAAGGCTAAGGAAGCCGTGGAAACCTATGGGGACACAGAAGCACCAGGGCCGTGGTCAACCATTGACTACGACTCGTTCCACCAAGCGTTCACCGCCGCTAAGCGCAAGGCTGGGCTCGATGAGGAGGAGATCGTTCCTCACACCCTGCGCCACACTTGTGCTTCGTGGATGGCGATACGAGGGGTGGACATCAGGCGTATCCAGGTGTGGATGGGGCATCAGGATGTGAAGACCACCCTGCGCTACGCCAAGCTCCTCCCGGATAACCTGTGGACAGCCGCCGCCGCATTACAAAATGATGGCGAGGGTGTTGACAATACCGGTGGGGACCTATATCCCCACGCTGTGCCGCCGGTGAGCCAAATGTGCCTTAACAAAGGTAACAGTCAACAGGTGAACCAAGGCACAAAACCCAGGTGAAACAGTAAGTTACACCACGATGGGAGAGTGTCCCGAGCGGCAAAGGGGGGGGACTGTAAATCC
>NZ_JAOQNX010000081.1 GCF_025961575.1 Rhodoblastus acidophilus
ATACCAAAGGCCTTCCAGTCTGACTCGCGGCCGATTCACAAGCTGTACCTGATCTGATTCGATGGCGCGGGGAGGATTCGCGCCATGGCGGGCATGCTGAAGATCAGGTCCGACTTTTCCGCTTCAGAGCTGCGGCGTCTTGCTGCCGGTTCAAAGGACGCCAACCAGAGCCGGCGGCTATTGTCGCTGGCGGCGGCCCTGGATGGCATGAGCCGCGAGGATGCGGCGCGGATCGGCGGCATGGACCGCCAGACGCTGCGCGACTGGGTTCACCGGTTCAACGCGCAAGGTCCGGACGGCCTCAAGGATATTCATTCCAAGGGCCATCCGCCGCGTTTGTCGCCCGAGCAACTGTCCGCCTTGGCGGAGATTGTCGAAACCGGGCCGGATCGCGAAAAGGACGGCGTCGTACGCTGGCGGCGGATCGACCTGAAGCGCGTCGTCGAGGAGCGCTTTGGCGTCGTCTATCACGAACGCACGATCGGCAAGATCCTCAAGATGCTCGGCTTCTCGCATATCAGCGCCCGGCCGCGCCATCCTGGCCAGAAAGCCGAGACGATCGCGGCGTTCAAAAAAACTTCTCGGAGACGCTGAAGGCGCATCTCGCCCATGTCCCCGCGCGCAAGCCCATTGAAATCTGGTTCCAGGACGAGGCGCGCATCGGCCAGAAGAACGGCCAGGTTCGCCAATGGGCCAAGCGCGGGTCGCGGCCCCGCCAGCCCGCCGACCAGCGTTACGAGAACGCCTATCTGTTCGGCGCGATCTGCCCGGCGCGCGGCGTCGGCGCCGCCTTGGCCATGCCCTATGCCGACACCGAGGCGATGCAGGCGCACCTCGACGAAATCTCCACCCGCGTCGCCCGCGGCGCTCACGCCGTCTTGCTGCTCGACCGCGCCGGCTGGCACACCACCGACAAGCTCGATGTCCCAAAGAACGTGACCATGATCTTCCTGCCCTCGCGCGCGCCAGAGCTGAACCCAGTCGAGAACGTCTGGCAATATTTGCGCGCCAACTGGCTGTCGAACAGGGTGTTCGAGACCTACGACGACATCATCGAAGCCGCCTGCGACGCCTGGAACAAGCTCACCGATCTGCCAGACGTCATCACCTCAATCGGAATGCGCGACTGGGCGCATGTGGGTCAGACATGAGGGCCGTTAGTAT